>QHVM01000088.1 GCA_003223555.1 Acidobacteriota bacterium
TAACAAGCCGCACGTGAACATCGGGACGATCGGGCACGTGGACCACGGGAAGACGAGCCTGACCGCGGCGATCACGAAGGTGCTGTCGGCGCACAACCCGAAGGTGCAGTTCCGGTCGTTCGAGACGATCGACAACGCGCCGGAGGAGCGGGAGCGGGGGGTGACGATCAACGCCTCGCACGTGGAGTACGAGACGGCCAACCGTCACTATGCGCACGTGGACTGTCCGGGTCACGCGGACTACATCAAGAACATGATCACGGGGGCGGCGCAGATGGACGGGTCGATCCTGGTGGTGTCGGCCTCGGACGGGCCGATGCCGCAGACGCGGGAGCACATCTTGCTGGCGCGGCAGGTGGGGGTGCCGTACATCGTGGTCTTCCTGAACAAGGTGGACATGGTGGACGACCCGGAGCTGTTGGACCTGGTGGAGCTGGAGGTGAGGGAGCTTTTGAAGCAGTACAAGTTCCCGGGGGACGACATTCCGGTGGTGCGGGGGAGCGCGCTGAAGGCTCTGGAGGGGTCTGGGAAGGACGACTCGGCCAAGCCGATCCTGGAGCTGATGGAGGCGGTGGACAAGTACGTGCCGCTGCCGCCGCGGGAGATCGACAAGCCGTTCTTGATGCCGATCGAGGACATTTTCACGATTTCGGGGCGGGGGACGGTGGCGACGGGGCGGGTGGAGCGTGGGAAGGTGAAGGTGGGGGAGGAAGTGGAGCTGGTGGGGCTGCAGAAGGAGATCCCGAAGAAGGTGGTGACGGGGGTGGAGATGTTCAAGAAGCTGCTCGACGAGGGGCAGGCGGGGGACAACATCGGGGTTCTGCTGCGGGGGACGGAGAGGAAGGACGTGGAGCGGGGGATGGTGCTGGCCAAGCCGGGGTCGATCACGCCGCACACGAAGTTCAAGGGCGAGGTGTACGTGCTGACGAAGGAGGAGGGGGGCCGGCACACGCCCTTCTTCACGGGCTACCGGCCGCAGTTCTACTTCCGGACGACGGACGTGACGGGGGTGTCGACGCTGCCGGAGGGGGTGGAGATGGTGATGCCGGGGGACAACACGCAGATGAGCGTGGACCTGATCACGCCGATCGCGATGGAGAAGGGGCTGCGCTTCGCGATCCGGGAAGGCGGCCGCACCGTGGGCGCCGGCACCGTGACCGAGATCATCGAGTAACGAGCGAAACGGATTAACGCAGAGGGCGCAGAGAACGAACGGAGAGGACGCAGAGGTGAGAAAAGGGATTACGAGACGTGACTTCGTGGGCCGTATCCATGATGTCTCTGCGTCCTCGAGCCTTTCTTGCCTTTCTCTGCGGCCTCTGCGTTGAAAGGTAATCGGCAATGATGTTGAACGAGAAGATCCGGATACGGCTAAAGGCGTACGACTACCGCATCCTGGATCAGTCCACCACGGAGATCGTCGACACCGCCAAGCGAACGGGGGCCCGGGTCGCCGGCCCCATCCCGTTGCCCACGGTGAGGAACCGCTGGACCGTGAACCGCTCTCCGCACGTGGACAAGAAGAGCCGGGAGCAGTTCGAGATCCGGACCCACAAGAGGCTGCTCGACATCTTCGAGCCCACCCCGCAGACGGTGGACGCCCTCATGAAGCTCGACCTGCCGGCCGGGGTGGACGTGGAGATCAAGGCCTTCGGCAAGGAGCACACGAAGTAGCCATGGCGGTCCAAGGCATCATCGGAAAGAAAGTCGGCATGACCCAGGTCTACGCCGAGGACGGGCGCGCGATCCCCGTGACCGTCATCCAGGCCGGGCCATGCGTGGTCGTCCAGCGCAAGTCGAAGGAGAAGGACGGTTACTCCTCGGTGCAGCTCGGCCTCGTCGAGGACCGCAAGGTCAAGCGCGTCACCCGGGCCATGAAGGGCCATTTCGACAAGGCGGGCCTGCCCCCGTGCCGCGTGTTGCGTGAGTTCACGGTGGGCGACGGGGAGGAGCTGAAGGTCGGCGACAAGGTGTCGGTGGATCTGTTCGCCCCCGGAGACGTCGTGGACGTCGTCGGCGTGAGCAAAGGCAAGGGCTTCCAGGGGGTGGTCAAGCGCCACCACTTCCGGGGCGGCGATGCCACGCACGGCTCGATGTTCCACCGGGCCCCGGGCGGCATCGGCGCCTCGGCCTTCCCCTCCCGCGTACTGAAGGGCCTGCGGGCGGCCGGCCACATGGGCTCCGAGCGGGTCACCGCCAGGAACCTGACCGTCGTGCGCGTCGACGCCGGCCGCAACACGCTCGTCGTCAAGGGCTCGGTGCCGGGCGCCGGCGGCGGGTACGTGGTCATCCGGAAGGGATAAGGGACGATGGCCGAGAAGAAGACGACGGCGCACAAGACCGGCAAGGCGAAGGCCACGGGCAAGGCGCCCGGCCACAAGGCCCCAGCGCACAAGGCCCCCGCCCACCGGGCCCGGGCCCACCCGCCGACCCGGAAGAAGGCGCCTGCCCGTCCCGTCCGGGAGAAGGCCGAGGCGCGGCCCGTGCGCGAGACCCCGGCCAGGAAAGAGAAGCCGGCGCCGGCCGTCCACGGCGCGGCCGAGGGCGCGGTCGCGATCGTCGACGCGGAGAACCGCAAGCTCAGCGAGCACACTCTCCGGCCCGAGGTCTTCGCGGTCGCGGTCAACGAACACCTTCTCTACGAGGCGGTCAAGCAGTACCGGGCGTCGGCCCGCCGGGGCACCCACATGACGAAGAACCGGGCCCTCGTCTCCGGCTCGGGCCGCAAGCCCTGGCGGCAGAAGGGCACCGGGCGCGCCCGCGTGGGCGCGATCCGCACCCCGCTCTGGCGCCATGGCGGGACCGTGTTCGGCCCCCAGCCGCGCGACTACTCGTACGCGATGCCCAGGAAGGCGCGCGCCGCGGCGCTGCGCTCCGCGCTGACCCGGCGCTACAAGGACGGCGGCCTTCGGGTGGTGGACCGTTTCGGCATCGACCAGCCGAAGACCAAGGTGCTGAAGGGACTCCTCGATCGGCTGGGGGTCGAGGGCAAGACGCTGCTCGTGGACCACCAGCCCGACGACGCGCTGCTGCTGTCGGGCCGGAACATCCCGGGGCTGAAGGTAGTGGACCCCTCGCAGGTGAACGTCTACGACGTGCTGGACTGCCCGAACCTGCTCGTGTCGCAGGAAGCCCTCGGCAAGCTGGAGGAGCAGCTCACGCCATGAGGCCCGCCGCGAGGACCTCCTCTTGTCCGAGCGCGATTCACTCGCGCGAGGGCGGAAGCTCGATGAAGCGTCCGAGCGAGGACACGGAGATCAAATGAAATCCCTGTACCAGGTGATCCGGCGGCCCCTCATCACCGAGAAGACGACCGCCCTCAAGGAGACGCAGCGCTCGCTCTGCTTCGAGGTCCATCGCGACGCGACCAAGCCCGAGATCAAGAAGGCGGTCGAGCAGTTCTTCAACGTGAAGGTCGAGGACGTCCGGGTGGCCAACGTGCACGGAAAGACGAAGCGCCAGGGGCGCTACGTCGGCCGGCGCCCGGATTGGAAGAAGGCCTACGTCGTCCTGAAGAAGGGCGAGAAGATGATCGAGTTCTTCGAGCAGGCATAGGATGGCACTGAGAAAGTTCAATCCGACCTCGGCGGGGCGGCGGTTCATGACGACGCTGACCTTCGAGGAGATCACCAAGTCGCAGCCCGAGAAGAACCTCACCGAGCCGCTGCACCGCACCGGGGGCCGCACCAACCGCGGGCGGATCAGCATCTGGTTCCGCGGCGGGGGCCACAAGAGGCGCTACCGGGTGGTGGACTTCCGCCGCGACAAGCGCGACGTGCCCGCGAAGGTGGCGGCCATCGAGTACGATCCCAACCGCTCGGCCCGCCTCGCCCTCCTCCACTACGTCGACGGCGAGAAGCGCTACATCCTCTGGCCCGAGGGCCTGGCGGTGGGGGCCACGGTGGTGGCGGGGGAGGCGGCCGACATCCTGCCCGGCAACTGCCTGCCCCTGAAGATGATCCCCGCCGGGACCATGATCCACAACATCGAGCTGCGCCCCGGCAAGGGCGGTCAAATGGTGCGCAGCGCGGGCGGGGCGGCCCAGCTCGTTGGCAAGGAGGGCGACTACGCCCAGGTGAAGCTGCCCTCGGGAGAGGTGCGGATGGTCGGCGTGGAGTGCCACGCCACCATCGGCCAGGTGGGCAACCTCGACCACAAGAACGTGTCGGTGGGCAAGGCCGGGCGCACGCGGTGGCGCGGCCGCCGGCCCCACAACCGCGGGGTGTCGATGAACCCGGTCGACCACCCGCACGGCGGCGGGGAGGGCAAGACCTCCGGCGGTCGCCACCCGGTCACGCCCTGGGGCATGCCGACCAAGGGCTTCAAGACCCGGAACAACAAACGGACCCAGAAGTTCATCGTCAAGAGGCGAAAGTAATGGCGCGATCGCTCATGAGACCCGCGAGGATATAGATGGCACGTTCGCTGAAGAAGGGTCCGTGGGTGGACGATCACCTCCTCAAGAAGATCGAGGCGATGAACCAGTCCCGCGAGCGCAAGGTCGTGAAGACCTGGTCGCGCCGCTCGACGATAACGCCCGAGATGGTGGGCCACACGCTGGCCGTCTACAACGGCCGGAAGTTCATCCCGGTCTATATCACGGAGAACATGGTCGGCCACAAACTCGGGGAGTTCTCGCCCACCCGTCAGTTCAAGGGCCACTCCTCCAAGGTGGAGAAGGTGGCCAAGATGGCGGGCGCCCCCGGCGCGCCCGGCGGTCCGGGCGCCCCGGCCGCGGGCGGCGGGACGGGCGCCGGCGCGGCGCCGCCGGCCGGCAAGCAGGGCTGACGCAATGGCGCTCGAAGTCAAGTCCACCGCCAAGTACGTGCGGACCTCGGCCCAGAAGGCCGGCCTCGTCATGGACCTGATCCGGGGCAAGAAGGCGAGCGAGGCCCTCTCCATCCTCCGCTTCACCAAGAAGTCCGTGGCCCGGGACATCGAGAAGGCGCTGCGCTCGGCCATCGCCAACGCCGTCCACGTCGCCGACCGCAACCAGAAGCGGCGCCTCGACGAGGACGACCTCTACGTGAGCGCCTGCTACGCGAACCAGGGTCCCTCGCAGAAGCGGGTGCGGCCGGCCCCCATGGGCCGCGCCTACCAGGTCATCAAGCGGACCACCCACCTGACGGTGAGCGTGGCCGAACGGGAGACGAACTGATGGGACAGAAGGTACATCCGACCGGGTTCCGCCTCGGGTTCAACAAGACCTGGCGCAGCCGCTGGTATGCCGAGAAGGAGTACGCCAACCTGCTCCACGAGGACGTGCTCCTCAAGCAGGACCTCAAGAAGCGCTTCGCCCACGCCGGGGTGTCCCGGGTGGAGGTGGAGCGGGCCGCCAACAAGCTGAAGATCAGCATCTACACCTCGCGCCCCGGCATCATCATCGGCCGCAAGGGGCAGGAGGTGGACAAGCTGAAGCAGGAGATCCAGAAGAAGACCGGCAAGGAGGTCTTCATCAACATCCAGGAGATCCTGAAGCCGGAGCTGGACGCCCAGCTGGTCAGCGAGTCGGTGGCCCTCCAGCTCGAGAAGCGCATCGCGTTCCGGCGGGCCATGCGCAAGGCGGTCGACGCCGCGCTGCGCTTCGGGGCCAAGGGGATCAAGGTGCGCGTCTCCGGCCGCCTCAACGGGGCCGAGATCGCGCGCTCCGAGTGGTACCTGCACGGCCAGCTCCCGCTGCATACGCTGCGCGCCGACATCGACTTCGGGATGAGCGAGGCGCGCACGATCGGGGTGAAGTGCTGGATCTTCAAGGGCGAGCAGGACGCGCTCCGCCCCAACCGTGGCCTCTAGCGGGCCAAACGAAGGCTGTAACGGATCAACGCAGAGGACGCGGAGAACGGACGGAGGAGAGGACGCAGAGGTGAAGAAGGGGATTCACGATCCGCCAGACGTCGGGACATCCATGATGTCTCTGCGTCCTCGGGCTATTCCTGCCATCTCGGCGACCTCTGCGTTAAGAGGTAACTGACGATGCTCATGCCCAAGAAGGTGAAGTTCCGGAAGCAGCAGCGGGGACGGATGAAGGGCAAGGCCTGGACCGGCAGCGAGGTGTCCTTCGGCGACTACGGCCTGAAGGCCCTGGAGTGCGGCTGGGTGACCGACCGCGAGATCGAGGCCGGCCGCATCGCCATCACCCGCTTCATCAAGAGGAACGGGCGCATCTGGATCCGGCTCTTCCCCGACAAGCCCATCACCAAGAAGCCCCAGGAGACCCGCATGGGCAAGGGCAAGGGCGCCCCCGAGCAGTGGGTGGCGGTGGTGAAGCCGGGGCGCATCCTGTACGAGATGGAGGGGATCCCCGAGAAGGACGCGCGGGACGCCCTCCGGCTGGCCGCCCACAAGCTGTCCATCAAGACGAGGTTCGTGAAGCGCCTGGAGTCGGAGGTGACCTCATGAAGCCCGAGCAGGTCCGGGAGATGAGCGCCGATGAGCTCCGGAGCAAGGAGAGGGAGCTGCAGGAGCAGCTCTTCCGCCTGCGCTTCCAGAAGTCGATCGGGCAGCTCGACGACGCGGGCAAGATCCGGGACACCCGCCGCGACATCGCGCGGGTCAAGACCGTGATCCGGCAGCGGGACATCGAACGGGCGCGGACGCAGGGCGCCGAGGCCAAGAGATGAGCGCGAAGGAGCAGGGGGCCCGGGCCCCCGGCGCCGGCCGCCGCCACGAGCAGGTCGGGGTGGTGGTCTCGGCGAAGATGCAGAAGAGCGTGGTGGTCGCGGTGGAGCGGCTGGTCCAGCATCCCGTCTACCACAAGACCATCCGCCGCACCTCGACCTTCATGGCCCACGACGAGAAGGGGGCCCGGAAGGGCGACAAGGTGCGCATCGTGGAGACGCGCCCGCTCTCCAAGCGCAAGCGGTGGCGGGTGGCGGAGATCCTGGGCCGGGCGGTGGCGGTCGAGGACACCGCCGACGTCCAGGTCCCGGAGGCCGGGCGATGATCCAGATGAGGACGATCCTCGAGGTGGCCGACAACTCGGGGGCGCGCAAGATCTCCTGCATCCTGCCCATCGGCGGGTCCACCGGGCGCTACGCCGGCCTGGGCGACATCATCACCGCCAACGTGAAGGAATCGGCCCCCGACGCCCCCGAGCCGGTGCGCAAGGGCAAGGTGGTGAAGGCGGTCATCGTCCGCTGCGCCAAGGAGCACCGGCGCCGCGACGGGTCCTACATCCGGTTCGACCGCAACGCGGCCGTGCTCATCAACGACGCCGGCGAGCCGGTGGGCACGCGCGTGTTCGGGCCGGTGGCCCGGGAGCTGCGCGACAAGAAGTTCATGAAGATCATCTCCCTGGCCCCGGAGGTCCTGTAGAGCCATGGCCGCCCACGCCGCCCCGCCGATTCGCACCCGCATGCGCCTGCGCAAGAACGACGTCGTCCAGGTCATCGCCGGCCGGGACGCGGGCAAGCAGGGGAAGATCCTGAAGGTCATCCCGGAGAAGAACCGGATCATCGTGCAGGGGGTCGGCTTCACGAAGAAGCACACCCGCCCCAACCCCCAGCGCAACATCAAGGGCGGCATCGCCGAGCGCGAGGCCCCCATCCACGCCAGCAACGTGATGGTGGTGTGCGGCGAGTGCGGGGAGCGCACGCGCATCGGCTCCAAGACCCTGGCCGACGGCAAGAAGGCCCGGATCTGCCGCAAGTGCGAGGGAGTGCTGGACAAGTAAGATGAGCGCCAGGATAAAAGAGCAGTACTCCAAGGACGTTGTGCCGCGGCTGATCAAGGAGCGGAGCTACCCCAACGTCATGGCCGTGCCCCGGCTGAAGAAGGTCGTGGTCAACATGGGAGTGGGGGAAGCGACCCAGAACATCAAGCTCCTCGACGCGGCCATGGACGAGCTGGGCAGGATCACCGGCCAGCGGCCGGCGGTGCGCCGCTCGCGCAAGTCGATCGCCGCCTTCAAGCTGCGCAAGGGCATGCCCATCGCGGCCACGGTCACCCTGCGCGGCGACCGGATGTACGAGTTCGTGGACCGGCTGTTCAACGTGGCCCTGCCCCGGGTGCGCGACTTCCGCGGCGTGTCCACGGGCGCCTTCGACGGCCGCGGCAACTACACGCTGGGGCTGAGGGACCAGCTGATCTTCCCCGAGGTCGACTACGCGAAGGTCGACAAGCTGCGGGGGATGAACGTGACGTTCGTGACCACGGCCCGGACGGACGAGGAGTCGCGCCTGCTCCTCCAGTACCTGGGCATGCCGTTCCGCACTCAGCAGGAGGCCAAGTAGTGGCGAAGCTGTCCCTGATAGCCAAGGCCCAGCGCAAGCCGAAGTTCTCCGTCCGCAAGTACACGCGGTGCCGCAACTGCGGGCGGCCCCGGGGCTACCTCCGGAAGTTCCAGATGTGCCGCATCTGCTTCCGGAAGTACGCCCTGGCCGGGGAGGTCCCCGGCGTGATCAAGGCGAGCTGGTAGGAGCGACCCCATGAACATGACCGATCCCGTCGCGGACATGCTCACCCGGATCCGGAACTCGGTCCGGGCCAAGCTTCCCAAGGTGGACATCCCGTCCTCCAAGCTGAAGGTGGAGATCGCCCGCATCCTCAAGGACGAGGGCTATGTCGCCAACTTCAAGGTGAGCGACGACCGCCGGCAGGGGGTGCTGCGCATCTACCTGAAGTACGGCCCGGGCATGGAGCGGGTGATCACGGACGTTCAGCGGGTCAGCCGCCCCGGCTGCCGCATCTATTGCGGCAAGGACCGCATCCCCCGGGTCTACGGCGGCCTGGGCATCAACATCCTCTCCACCTCCCGCGGCCTCATGACCGGCCGGGCCGCCGCCCGCGAGGGGGTGGGGGGCGAGATCATCTGCAACGTCTGGTAGCCAGCGAGAGGGAGAGCGCACATGTCTCGGGTCGGACGCAAGGCCATCGCCATCCCCAAGGACGTGAAGGTCCAGATCGAGGGCTCGTCGCTCCAGGTCCAGGGGCCGAAGGGCAAGCTCACGACGCCGGTGCCGCCGGGGATCTCCTTCAAGCTCGAGAACGGCCAGCTGAGCGCGGCGCGCAGCAACGACGAGCGCCAGCAGCGCGCGTTCCACGGCCTGGCCCGGGCCCTGGCCCAGAACGCCGTGAAAGGCGTGACCGAGGGCTTCTCCAAGGAGCTGGACATCGTCGGGGTGGGATACCGGGCGCTGGTCGAGGGCAAGAAGCTCGTGCTCTCGCTGGGCTTCTCGCACGCCGTGAACTATCCCATCCCGGAGGGGATCAAGATCGTGGTGGACAAGCAGACCCGGGTGGTCGTGTCCGGCATCGACCGGCAGCAGGTGGGCCAGGTGGCGGCGGAGATCCGCGGCCTGCGCCGTCCGGACCCCTACAAGCAGAAGGGCATCCGCTACGTGGGCGAGCGGCTCAAGAAGAAGGCCGGCAAGGCCGGCGCGACCGGTACCGGCGCCGGAGCGAAGTAGATGCACATCAGTGACGCCAGCAGCGAGCGAGGGATTCACTCCCGAGCGAGCGACATGGGGGGGAGCGCGAATGCGCGCGGGGGGGTGCTTTCGCGGGTCGTACCCCCCCGAATTGACGAACAGAAGGCCGGCAAGGCCGGCGCGACCGGTACCGGCGCGGGAGCCAAGTAATGCGCATCCAGAAGGCCGGCCCCGGCGCCGGAGGGAAGTAGATGCAAGTCAAGACGAAAGAGGACATCCGGTACCGCCTGCACCGGCGCATCCGCAAGCGGGTGGCCGGCACACCCGAGCGGCCACGCCTGGCCGTCTTCCGCAGCCAGAGCCACATCTACGCCCAGGTGATCGACGACGAGGCCGGGCGCACGCTGTGCGCCGCCTCCTCGCTGGACCAGGAGCTGAAGGGCGACGGCGCCAAGCGCGGGGCCAACGTCGCGACGGCGAAGAAGGTCGGCCAGCTCATCGCCAGCCGGGCGAAGGAGAAGGGCATCCAGGCCGTGGTCTTCGACCGCGGCGGGTTCCAGTACCACGGGCGGGTGAAGGCGCTGGCCGACGCCGCCCGCGAGAGCGGCTTGAAGTTCTAACGGATTAACGCAGAGACCGCAGAGGCACGCGCAGAGGCCGCAGAGAGTACAGAGGGGGCGACTTAATGAAGACAGCAGCGAGCGAGGGATTCACTTCCGAGCGAGCGACGTGGGGGGTTTGGGGGGTGCATTCGTGAGCCAGCACCCCCCAGAATCACGACTGGACAAGATTGATATCGGCGGGCTGGAGTTGAAGGACCAGGTCGTGGCCATCAACCGCGTGACCAAGGTCGTCAAGGGAGGCAAGAACCTCTCCTTCAGCGCCCTGGTCGTGGTCGGGGACGGCGGCGGCCACGTGGGTTATGGCATGGGCAAGGCCCGGGAGGTCTCCTCCGCCATCAAGAAGGGCGTGGAGGCGGCCAAGAAGAACATCGTCCGGGTGCCGATCACCGAGAAGGGCTCCACCATCCCCCACACCGTCACCGGCCGGTTCGGCTCCGGGACCGTGCTGCTCAAGCCCGCTTCCGAGGGCACGGGCGTCATCGCCGGGGGAGCGGTGCGGGCGGTGATCACCGCCGCCGGCATCCAGAACATCCTGACCAAGAGCCTGGGCTCCACGACCGCCCACAACGTCGTGAAGGCGACCGTCGACGCGCTGCTGCGGCTGAAGCAGCCGGAGCGGGTGGCGCGCCTGCGCGGCAAGGACGTGTCGGAGATCATCGAGCCGGCCGGGAAGCGTCCGGCCCGGCCCGCTCCCGCCGCGGCGCCCGCCGAGCCGGCTCCGGTGCCGCCGACGGAGGGATGACGCGACCATGGCCAAGGGCAAGACACAAGCCAGGGGCGCCGGCCGCCTGCGCATCCGGATGATCGGCAGCGTCATCGGCTGTCCGGAGAAGCAGCGGGCCACCGTGCGTGGTCTGGGGCTGCGGCGACTGCACCAGGTGGTGGAGCGCGAGGACACGCCGGCGGTGCGCGGCATGGTGAAGAAGATCCCTCACCTCGTCGAGATCGTCGAACCGTAGGGTTTCAACGCCGGGAGATTTCAATGGCTCTGAACGATCTGAGGCCGGCCCCGGGCGCGGTCCGGGAGCGCAAGCGCGTAGGCCGGGGGCCGGGCAGCGGCCTCGGCAAGACCTCCGGCCGCGGCGAGAAGGGCCAGAAGAGCCGCAGCGGCTTCGGGCAGCGCGAGGGATTCGAGGGCGGCCAGATGCCGCTCCACCGCCGGGTGCCCAAGCGCGGCTTCAACAACAAGTGGCGGAAGGAGTACGCCGCGGTCAACCTCGAGAAGCTGACCGTCTTCGACGCGGGGACGATCGTCACCCCGGAGCTGCTCCTGAAGCGGGGGATGGTCAAGAACCTGCGCGACGGCCTGAAGGTGCTGGGCGAGGGCGAGCTGAAGCAGGCGCTCACCGTGCGCGCCCACAAGTTCAGCGCCCGCGCCCAGGAGAAGATCGCCGCCGCGGGGGGCAAGGCGGAAATCATCGAGAGGTAGCCGATGCTTCAGAGCCTGCGTAACATCTGGGACGTCCCCGACCTCCGGAAGAGGGTGCTCTTCACCCTCGGCCTCCTCGCGGTGTACCGCCTGGGCAACCACATCCCCACTCCCGGCATCAACGCCCAGGCCCTCATCGACTTCTTCGAGCAGAACAAGGCCAACTGGTTCGGGCTGGTCGACATGTTCTCGGGCGGCAACCTGGCCAAGGTCACCGTGTTCGCGCTCGGGATCATGCCGTACATCTCGGCGTCGATCATCCTCCAGCTCCTGACCGTGGTGTGGCCGTACCTCGAGAAGCTGTCCAAGGAAGGCGAGCTCGGCCGCCGGAAGATCACCCAGTACACCCGCTACGGGACGGTGATGCTCTCGATCGTGCAGTCGCTGGGCATCTCGGTATACCTGGAGCGGATGACGGTCAACCAGCAGTTCCGGATCGTCGAGCATCCCGGCCTGGCCTTCAAGCTCATGACCGTGCTGACCCTCACCACTGGCACCGCCTTCATCATGTGGCTGGGGGAGCAGATCACCGAGCGGGGGATCGGCAACGGGATGAGCCTGCTCATCTTCGCCGGCATCGTGGTCGGCTTCCCGCGCGGCATGATCAGCACCCTCGACATGATCCGGCGCAACGAGCTGGGGCTGCTGGCCACCATCCTCCTGGTGGCCATGATGGTGCTGGTGGTGGCGGCGATCGTGTTCGTGGAGCGGGGCCAGCGGCGCATCACCGTCCAGTACGCCAAGCGGGTGGTGGGCCGGCGCATGTACGGCGGGCAGTCCACCCACCTTCCGCTGCGGGTCAACACGAGCGGCGTGATCCCGGTGATCTTCGCCTCCTCGATCATCGCCTTCCCGCAGACGATCGCCAGCTTCTTCCAGGCCAACAACCCCTGGATGAAGGCGGTGTCCGAGCAGCTGCAATGGGGAATGCCGCTCTACAACCTGCTCTACGTGGCCTTCATCATCTTTTTCTGCTACTTCTACACCGCCATCGTCTTCAACCCCGACGACGTGGCGGAGAACATGCGGAAGTACGGCGGGTTCATCCCCGGCATCCGGCCGGGCAAGCGCACCGCCGAATACCTGGACCACATCCTCGGCCGCATCACCTTCGGGGGCGCGATCTACCTGGCCTCAAGGTCGCTCCCATCCCGGTCATCGGACCTCCCCTGGACCTGTTCCTCAACGACAACAACCTGGGGTGGATCACCGAGGGCCTGCATCTGCAGTTCTACTTCGGGGGCACGTCGCTGCTGATCATCGTGGGGGTGGCCATGGACACCGTGGCCCAGGTCGAGGCCCAGCTCATCATGCGGCACTACGACGGCTTCAGCGGCCCCGGCAAGGGCCGGAGGATCCGTGGTCGACGCTAGGCCGGAGGTCCGGCCGGCGCCGCGGCTGCGCGTGATCTTCCTCGGGCCCCCGGGAGCAGGCAAGGGCACCCAGGCCGCGCGCCTCGCCGCATGGGGCAAGGTGCCGCGCGTCTCCACCGGCGACATGCTCCGGGAGGCCATCGCCGCCGGCACCGACCTCGGCCGGCAGGTGGGTCCCCTCATGGAGAAAGGCAGCCTCGTTCCCGACGAGCTGCTCATCGGCATCATCCAGGAGCGCCTGCTCGGGAAGGACTGCCGCAACGGATACATCCTCGACGGCTTCCCGCGCACGCTCCGCCAGGCCCAGGGCTTCGAGACCATGGTCGGGGGGGATCTCACCGAGGAGATGCTGGTCTTCGACGTGGAGGTGCCGCGGTCGGAGCTTCTCCGGCGGCTCTCCGGCCGGCGCTGGTGTCCGACCTGCCAGTCCACCTACCACGTCGACAACAAGCCTCCCCGCGCGGACATGCTCTGCGACCGCGAGGGCGCACAGCTCATCCAGCGAGAGGACGACAAGGAGGTGGCCGTCGCCCGCCGCCTGGCCGAGTACGACGAGCGCACCGCTCCCCTCATCGATTACTACCGCGGCCGCTCCCGCTTCTTCCGGGTGAACGGCTATCGCCCGCCGGACGCGGTGTTCCAGGAGCTGACGCGGATCGCGGAGGGCCGCGCATAGTGAGTGGCGTTTTCCGCAGCGGAGCGTCTCATTTGCCGCCGAGGCGCGATCTACTCGCGCCGAAGCGCGCGCCGATGCGAAGAGCGGAGCGAGGACGCGGCGTTTTCCGCAGCGGAGCGTCTCATTTGCCGCCGAGGCGCGATCTACTCGCGCCGAGGCGCTCGCCGATGCGAAGCGCGGAGCGAGGACGCCTTCATTGATAAGCAAGTCGTGGGGCGAGCTCCAGAAGATGCACCGCGCGTGCCGGATCGTCGTCGACACCCTGGAGGTCCTGGCCCGGGCCGCTGAGCCCGGAGTGACCACGAAGGAACTGGACCGGATCGCCCGCGACCAGATCGCCAAGGCGGGCGCCCGGCCCGCCTTCCTCGGCTACCGCGGCTATCCGGCGACCCTCTGCATCTCCGTCAACGAGGAGGTGGTGCACGGGATCCCGGGCGACCGCCGGCTGCAGGACGGCGACGTGGTCGGCCTGGACCTGGGCTGCGTGGTGGACGGCTTCTACGGCGACGCGGCCCGCACGGTGGGGGTGGGGCGGGTGAGCGACGAGGCGCGGCGGCTCATGAGCGTGACCGAGGAAGCGCTGCACGCCGGCATTAGCATGTGCCGGCCCGGCAACCGGGTCGGTGACATCGGCCACGCGGTCCAGCGCCGGGCCGAGGCCGAAGGCTTCTCGGTGGTGCGGGAGTTCGTCGGGCACGGCATCGGGACGTCCCTGCACGAGGACCCCCAGGTGCCGAACTACGGACCGCCGGGCCGGCGCGAGCGCCTGGTGCCCGGGATGTGCCTGGCCATAGAGCCGATGGTCAACGCCGGCCGGTCCGACGTGCGCGTGCTCGACGACGGGTGGACGGCGGTGACGACCGACGGCAGCCTGTCCGCGCATTTCGAGCTGTCGGTTGCGATCATGCCCGAAGGCCCGTGGGTGCTGTCCGAGCCCTGCCCGTACGCCGCAAGGGAAGCGCATGCCTGAGGGCGCCCGGGTCGGCGGGCGGGTGGTCCAACAGCTCCCCAACGCGCTGTACCGGGTCGAGCTGGCGTCACCGGGGAGGCCGCAGGTCACCGCCCATGTCGGAGGCGAGTCCGGCTTGCTGCGCCTCCGGCCGGGCGACACCGTCGAGGTGGAGCTGTCGCCGTACGATCCCGGCCGGGGCCGGATCGTGGGACGGCGTAATGGTGTATAATGAGAAGTTTCCGAGATGAGGGTGAGGCGGTCATGAAGGCTCGCCGGTCATGAAGGTCCGGTCATCGGTGAAGAAGATCTGCGTGAAGTGCAAGGTGGTGCGCCGGCAGGGCGTGGTCCGCATCATCTGCAGCAACCAGAAGCACAAGCAGAGGCAGGGGTAGGACATGGCACGCATCGCGGGCGTCGACCTTCCCCGGCAGAAGCGGGTCGAGATCGCCCTCACCTACATCTATGGGATCGGGGTGTCGCGCAGCAACAAGATCCTGGGCAAGGCCGGCATCGACCCGAGCGTCCGGGTCAAGGACCTCTCCGAGGAGGAGACCAGCCGCATCGCCAAGATCATCGACATGGAGGGCGGCGTCGAGGGCGACCTCCGCAAGGACGTCGCCATGAACGTCAAACGGCTGATGGAGATCGGCTCCTACCGCGGCATGCGTCACCGGCGGAACCTGCCCGTGCGCGGCCAGCGCACCCATACCAATGCCCGCACGCGGAAGGGCCCGCGCCGGGCGCTCATCCGCCCGCGGGCCACCCCCGCCCCGCCCAAGCCAGGAGCCTGAGACATGTCCGAGCCGGCCGTCCCCACCCCGCCGACCGCTCCCGCCCGCAAGCCGGCGGGGAAGAAGGCCAAGAAGGAGAAAAAGCACGTCGTCCACGGCATCGCCCACGTGCATGCCTCCTTCAACAACACCCACGTCACGATCACCGACCTGGAGGGCAACGTGGTCACCTGGTCCAGCGCGGGGACGCTGGGATTCAAGGGCTCGCGCAAGGGCACCCCCTTCGCCGCCCAGCAGGCGGCCTCGGCCTGCGCCACCGCGGCCAAGGAATCGGGGCTGCGCTCGCTGGACATCCGGGTGAAGGGGCCGGGCAGCGGCCGCGAGTCCGCCATCCGGGCCCTCCAGGCGGCGGGGGTCGAGATCAAGTCCATCAAGGACGTGACCCCGATCCCGCACAACGGTTGCCGGCCGCCCAAGCGGCGCCGGGTTTAGGAGCGAAGGCGTGGCCAGATACACGGGTCCGGTCTGCCGGCTGTGCCGGCGCGAGGGCATGAAGCTCTTCCTCAAGGGCGACCGCTGCTTCACCGAGAAGTGCGCGATCGAGAAGCGGAACTACGCGCCCGGCCAGCACGGCAAGGGCGCGAGGGTCAAGAGCAAGCTGCAGGGCTACGGGCTGCAGCTTCGTGAGAAGCAGAAGGCCAAGCGGCTCTACCGCCTGATGGAGGGGCAATTCGCGCTGACCTTCGACCGCGCCACCCAGGAGAAGGGCGTCTCGGGCGAGCTGCTGCTCCAGAAGCTCGAGCGCCGTCTCGACAGCGTCGTCTACCGCCTCGGCTTCGGCAGCTCCCGCGACCAGGCCCGCCAGCTCGTGCGCCACGGCCACGTGCGCGTCAACGACCGGAAGCTGAACATCCCGTCCTTCCAGGTCCGCCGGGGCGACGTCATCGGCCTGGGCCCGCGCGCGGCCAAGAACGCCCTCGTGCTGCAGTCGGTGGAGGCGGTGAAGGGCCGCGGCGTGCCCAAGTGGCTGGAGCTGGATGCCACCGCCATGAAGGGGAAGGTGCTGGCGATGCCCGCCCGCGACGACGTGAACTTCCCCATCCAGGAGCAGCTCATCGTCGAGCTCTATTCGAAGTAACCGGAGGACCAGACAAAACATGCTGTGGAAAGGCTTCCAGAAACCGAAGCGCCTCGAGGTGGACCGCGAGGACCAGACCGACACGTTCGGCCGCTTCACCGCCCAGCCTTTCGAGCGGGGGTTCGCCACCACGGTGGGCAACGCCCTGCGCCGGGTGCTGCTCTCGAGCATCGAAGGAGCGGCCATCACGGCGGTGCGGGTGGAAGGCGTGCTGCACGAGTTCTCGCCCATCCCCGGCGCCATGGAAGACACGACCGACCTCATCCTCAACCTCAAGCGGGTGCCCCTCAAGATGCACGTGGAGCACCCCAAGACCCTGCTGCTCAAGACCTCGTCTCCCGGCGAGGTGCGGGCCAAGGACATCACGCCGGACCCCGACGTGGAGATCCTCGACCCCGAGGCCTACATCGCCACGCTGGGCCAGGGCTCCACGCTCTCGGTCGAGATGCGGGTCAAGCAGGGCCGCGGCTACGTCTCCGCGGACAAGAACTTCGACGAGGACCTGTCGATCGGCTGGATCCCGGTGGACTCGGTCCACTCCCCGATCAAGAAGGTCAACTACTTCGTCGAGAACGCCCGGGTGGGGCAGGCCACCGACTACGAGAAGCTCACCCTCGAGGTCTGGACCAACGGAGCGGTGAGCCCCCGGGACGCGGTGGGCCTGGCCTCCAAGCTCATGAAGGACCACCTGACGATCTTCATCAACATCGAGGAGGAGGAGGAGGCCGAGGAGCCGGCCGAGCTGCCCGAGCAGGACCGCGAGGTGTGGTGGGAGAAGCTGAACAAGAGCGTCGACGAGATGGAGCTGTCCGTGCGGTCCTACAACTGCCTCAAGAACGCCAACATCCGGACGATCGGCGAGCTCGTGCAGAAGACCGAGAGCGAGATGCTCAAGACCAAGAACTTCGGCCGCAAGTCGCTGAACGAGATCAAGGAGATCCTGGCCGGCATGGGACTCTCGCTGGGGATGAAGCTCGACAACTGGCCGGCCGCCCAGGGCGAGAACGCCGGCCGATAGCCGACCATGCGACACCGCGTTGCCCACCGGAAGCTCGGCCGCATCACGCCCCACCGCATGGCGCTGCTCCGCAACCTCACCACCGCCCTCTTCGAGCGCGAGCGCATCCGCACCACCTTGATGAAGGCCAAGGAGCTGCGGCCGTACGCAGAGCGGCTCATCACCCTCGCCCGGCGCGACGACGACCGGTTGCACGCGCGGCGGCTGGCCGCCCGCGAGCTCCAGGACCGGCGGGTGATGAAGAAGCTGTTCGACGACCTCGGCGCCCGCTTCGCCGGCCGGCCCGGCGGCTACACGCGCATCCTGCGCCTGGGCCCGCGCCACGGCGATGGGGCGGAGATGGCGATCGTGGAGTTGATCGGCTCCGAGTACAAGCCCGAGAAGAAGGGCGACGGCAAGGGCAAGAAGGGCGCCGCCAAGCCCACGGAAGGCGAGGCGAAGCCGGAGGCCAAGGCCGGCACCGCCAAGGGCAAGGTGCGGCCGGCCCCGAAGGCGGCTGGCCGGAAGCCGTCCGGCCGCAAGGGCGAGCCCGAGCCGGAGGCTTAGCCGGCGAGCGAAGCGCGATTCATTCGCGCGAAGCGAGGGGGGGTCTGGGGGCGCGCCTCTAGCGCCCCCCAGCTCAACGGAGAGTAGCCCGCCCCTACTCCTGCGGCTTCACCGCCGCCGCGGCGGCGTCGCCCTTGTAGGTGAACGTCGCGTCCAGGAACAGTCTCTCCGGGGTGGTGCGCCGGAAGGACCACGACGCCACCGTCTGCCGCGCGGCCTCCTTCAGCGGCTCGGGGCCCGCGACGTCCCGGACGCTGGCGACCCCCGCCGCGTCCACCGCGAAGCGCACGTCCACGGTGCCCGAGAGCCCTTGCATCCGGGCCAGGGGCGGCACCACCGGCCGCCGTCCCCGCACCAGGTCCGGCACGCCGGGAGCCAGTGTCACGTCCCGCACCGCGGAGACTCCCGGGGACGGCGGCGGGGGTGCTACAGGGGATGCGGCGGGCGTCGCGGCTGTCGCCGGCGCTCCCGATGCCGGCGAGGGCAATGCCGGTGACGGCGGCAGACTACGGGCCGGAGCGCCCCCGGCCGGGTTCCGGATCAGCTCTTCGGGAGGGCGAGTTGGCCGAGGCGATGCCGGCGCCGGGGAGGGCGATGGCGAGGGTGCTGGCGTCGGCGCGGGCGACGGGGCCGCCGGCTGGGGCGGACGCGTCGCGGGGACGCTGGCGGCCGGCGTGGGCAGGGGCGAGGGGGGCGGGGTCTCCGGGGGAGCGGGGGAAGGCGACGCACCCGCCGCCGGCGAAGGAGAGGCGGCGGCGACGGGTGCTTCGACACGGCGCGGGCCGCCGAGGTGAAGGTCCACATGGGGCCCTCCCTTGCCGCCCGTCGTGAAGGCGACCCGAACCTCGAAGGCGAGCTCGCCCTCTCCCTCGAGCGGCGTGAAGCGCCAGGTCCGCAGGGCCTGGATGACCGACTCCGCCCACGGCGATTCCCCGCTCTTGATGTGGGCCTCGGCCACATGCCCGTCCGGCTCGAGAGTGACCTCCGCGGTCACGGCGGCCTTCTCCGCCTCCGCCCCGGCGGGAAACGCCGGCGCCACGCCCTGCCGCAGCTCGGGGATGCCTTCCTCCCGCGCCATCTCGGGCAGGCTCATCTTGAACTCGATGGGGACCGTGATGAGCACGCTCACCGGCTGGCCGTCGACCTTGGTGATCTCGTACTCCCACTGCCGGACGGCGCTCAGCGCGGCCTCGTCGAAGGGAGGGACGCTGCGCGTGACGCGCGCGGAGACGACCTTGCCGTCGGGGCCCACGAGCAGCTCCAGGATCACGATGCCGCGCATCCCGACCGCCTGGGCCTCGGGGGGATATTGGGGCCGGACCGACCTGGTTCGCTTGGGAGCGGGCACGTCGACGCCCGCGATCTTCGCGGGCGCTTCCTGCGAGATCCCGGGCGGGGGGACGAGGAGCAACGCGGCGAGGAGAATCAAGGCCGGACGCAGGCTCATGGCCACAGTCTAGCCGAAGCGTCCGCTCGCGCCGACCGGGCCTCGGCGGCCTCTCAACCGGGCGCGACCGCCACCCGGCGTTCGCGGCGCCGGTCAACCTGGTCGCCTTCTCTCCCCTTGATTACCGACAGGAACACGGCTATGCTCTTGTCGGTAAGCGACAGGAGCCGGGTGAGCAGACCAGCCGATCTCGTTCAGGGCACGCTCGACCTGCTGATCCTCAGGGTGATATCGCTCGAGCCGATGCACGGCTGGGCCATCGCACAGCGGATCCGGCGGATGTCCAATGACGAGCTGCGCGTGGGCCAGGGCTCGCTGTATCCCGCGCTGCACAAGCTCGAGCAGCAAGGCTGGATCGAGGCCAAATGGGCGGCCAGCGAGAACAATCGGCGGGCGAAGTACTACACGTTGACCAGGGCCGGCCGGAAGGCGCTGGAGAACGAGACCGCGCAGTGGGAGCGGTTGTCGGCCGCCGTCTCGCTGGTCGTGCGACGAGCCTGAGGACGTTTCGCCATGCGATGGGTCACGAAGCTTCGTCTGCGTCTTCGTTCGCTGCTCCAGAGAGACCTCGTAGAGGCGGAGCTGGACGAGGAGCTGCGCTTTCACGTGGAGCGCCTCACCGAGGAGCACATCGCCGCCGGCCTGGCGCCGAGGGAGGCCCGCTCGGCCGCGCTTCGCGAGATGGGCGGGCTCGATCAGCGGAAGGAAGAGTGCAGAGACGCGCGCGGCCTGGTGCTACTCGACGAGGTGCGCCAGGATGCGCAATACGCGCTGCGAGGCCTTAGGAAGACCCGGGGATTCACCGCGGTCGCGATTCTCTCGCTTGCTCTCGGCATCGGCGCGAACACGACGATATTCACGTTCGTGAACGCAGTCCTCCTGCGACCGTTGCCCTATCCCGCGTCGGAGCGGCTGGTCATCCTGCGCGAGCAGCCGGCTGGTTCGGCGGGCACGGTCGCCGTCCATCCCCTGAACTTCCTGGAGTGGCGCGCCCGCGCGGCCTCGTTCGAGGCGCTCGCGCTGGCGCAGACTCCCCCGCTCGACGTGATCGGCGCCGATGGCGCCGATCAGCTCACCCGGATCCAGACGAGCGTCGAGCTGTTCCGGGTCTTCGGGGTCGTTCCCGTCCTCGGCCGCGCGTTCACCCCGGAGGAGACACGACCGGGGCAACACGACGTCGTCATCCTCGGCCACGGCTTCTGGCAGCGTTGGTTCGGCGGCGATCCGGCGGTGATCGGACGGCGGCTGGCCGTCCGCGACGGTTCGCTCACGATCATCGGCGTGGCGCCGCCCGGACTTCGAATCGGATCGATCGAGCCCGACGCGTATACCCCTTTGCCGATCGATCCCGCGAAGCCGGACTCGATCGGGTCGCGCTCATTCCAATGCTACGGCCGGCTCAAGCCCGGGGTCAGCCTCGACGCCGCGCGGGCCGAAATGGCCGTCGTCGCGTCGGCGCTGGCCCGCCAGTATCCGATGGACGAAGGGTATGGCGTGTCCGTGTCCGGGCTGCACGAATATCTCGTCCGGGAGGGCCGTCCGGCATTGAAGCTCCTGATGGCGGTCGTCACGACCGTGCTCGTCATCGCGTGTGTGAATCTCGCCGGCCTCCTGATGGCGCGCGCCATCCGCCGTCGCGGGGAGTTCGCCGTGCGGGCGGCGCTCGGCGCCACCCGTGGACGTCTGGTCCGGCAGCTGGTCATCGAGAGCCTGGTGCTGTCCTTTCTCGCCGGCGCGGCCGGGCTCGTCCTCGCGTATTGGAGCACGCGTGCGCTGGTGGCGCTGACGACGGGCGCGCTGACCGTGGGCAGCGCGGCGCCGATCCGTCTCGACGCCGCCTGTCTCGTCTTCACGCTCGGGGTCGCGACCTTGACCACGCTCGTCTTCGGCCTCGTCCCCGCCTGGCAGGTCAGCGGGGTCGAGCCGCGGACGGAGCTCCGGGAGGGGGCGCGAGGCGCCGGGCCCGACCGCCGGCGCCATCGGATGCGGAGCGCGCTGGTCGTGACGGAGGTCGCTCTGGCCGTCGTGCTCCTGGTGGGCTCCGGCCTGCTGCTGCGCACCTTCTCGCGGCTGGTCCAGGTCGATCTCGGCTTTCAGCCGGCCCAGACGATCACCATGAAGCTGTTTCTCGGCGGGCGTCCCGATGACGCTCGGGTCGCGCTCGTCGACCAGATCCTCGACCGTGTCGAGGCGCTCCCCGGCGTGATGGCGGCCAGCACGATCCAGTTCCTGCCGTTGACGGGGCTGAACTGTGGGACCGGCTTCTGGCTGGAGGGGCAGGCACGCGGCGATCCGTCGCAGGCCTTGCCGACCGAGTGCTCGCTGGTCAGCCGTGGCTACTTTGCCGCCATGGGCATACCGCTGCTGGACGGGCGACCGTTCGACCGTCGTGACCGCATGGGCAGCCCTCGCGTGTTGATCGTCAATCGGTCGTTCGCCAGGCGGTACTTCCCCGAAGGGCGTGCCCGGGGACGCCGAATCCTGGTGTATTCCTCGAATCAGGCGTGGGCGGAGATCGTCGGAGTCGTGGGCGACGTCCGTCACAACGGACTGACGACCGAGCCGGCCCCGACGGTCTTCCTCCTGCACGCGCAGACGCCCGGCTACATCACGAGCCTCGTGGTCCGCGCCGACGGCGAAGCCAGCGCGCAGGCGGCCGCCATCCGACGTGCCATACACGAGGTGGATCCTCTCCAGGCCGTGTCGGCGGCCCGGACCATGGAGGAGTACGTCGCCGACTCGCTGGCCCGGCCGCGGATGTACGCGGCCCTCGTGGCCTGCTTCGCGGTGCTCGCGGTCGTCCTGGCCGCCATGGGCATCTACGGCCTGCTCGCGTACGTCGCCGCGCAGCGGACGCACGAGATCGGCATCCGATTGGCGCTCGGCGCATCGCGGGGAGACGTGTTCCGCGCTCTGTTCGGGCAGGGGGCTCGGCTCGCCCTCGCCGGCCTCGTCCTCGGCGTGGCGGCCGCCCGGGGGCTTCGGGCGGCGGTCTCGACGCTGCTGTTCGGGGTGACGCCCGGCGACCCGGCCAGCTACGTGGTCGCCGCCGCCCTGTTCGCCGTGTTGGCTCTCGTCGTGGCCGCCATTCCCGCACACCGCGCATCCCGGCTGGATCCGACGACGGCGCTGCGGTACGAGTGATCAGGTTTCGGCCACCTCCGCGCCGCGCTCGGCCCGGGAGGCGGCGATGATCTTGTCCTGCAGGTGGCCGGGCACTTCCTCGTAGCGCGACATCTCCATGTGGTAGGAGCCGCGACCGCCGGTCATCGAGGTCAGCTCGGCGTCGTAGGAGAGCATCTCCGCCAGCGGGACCTCGGCCCGGATCACCTGGAGGCCGCCCCGCGGCTCCATGCCCTGCGGCCGGCCCCGCCGCGACGAGAGGTCGCCCATGACCGAGCCGGCGTGCTCCTCGGGCACCGCGATCTCGACCTTCATGATGGGCTCGAGCAGGGTCGGCCGGCACTTGGGCACCGCGTCCTTGAAGGCCAGCGAGCCGGCGATCTTGAACGACAGCTCGGACGAGTCGACGTCGTGATACTGGCCGTCGTACAGCTCGACCTGGAAGTCCACCATCGGGTATCCGGCCACGAGTCCGCGCGTGCGCGCCTCCTGGATGCCCTTCTCCACGGCCGGGATGAAGTTCTTGGGGATGGAGCCGCCGAAGATGTCGTCGACGAACTTGAAGTCCTCCCCCCGGGGCAGCGGCTTCATGCGGATCTTGCAGTCGCCGAACTGGCCGTGGCCGCCGGTCTGCTTCTTGTGCCGGCCGTGCCCCTCGGCCGCCCCCTTGATCGTCTCCCGGTAGGGGATCTTGGGCTTCTTGAGGTTGACCTCGACCTTGAAGCGCTTGCGCAGCTTTCCGACCGCCACCTCGATGTGGAGCTGGCCGGTCCCGGAGAGAAGCATCTCGTGGGTCTGGGCATCGCGGGAGAGCCGGAGCACCGGGTCCTCCTCCATGATGCGGTGGAGGGCCTGGGAGATCTTGTCCTCGTCCCCGCGCGTCTTGGGCTCGATGGCGAACGTGGTGGCCGGCTCGGGGAACGCGACCGGCGGATAGACGATCGGGCTGGCCTTGTCGCACAGCGTATCGCCCGTCTGTGTCTCCTTGAGCTTGGCCACCGCGCCCAGGTCCCCGGCCTGGATCTCGGGCACCGGGGTCTGGCTCTTCCCCTGGAGCAGGAAGAGCGCGCCCATGCGCTCGGCGGTGTCGCGGCTCGCGTTGTGCACGGTGCTGTCCGACCTCAGCATGCCGGAATAGACGCGGAAGAGGCTGATGCGTCCGGCGTGGGGATCGGCCAGCGTCTTGAAGACGAAGGCGGACAGCGGCGTGCTCGCCGACGGCGGACGGGCAGCGGGCTCCTTCCTCACCGGATCGGTGCCCCTCGCCTCCCCCCGGTCAGCGGGGGACGGGAGCAGGTCGACGGCCGCGTCGAGGATCGGCTGCACGGCGACGTTGCGACCGGAGGAGGCGGCGAGGACGGGAAAGACCCTGCCCCCGAGGACGGCCTGGCGCAGGCCGCGCAGCAGGTCCTCCTGGCCCAGGGTACCCTTGTCGAAGAAGGCCTCCATGAGGTCCTCGTTGCTCTCCGCCACCATCTCGACCAGCTTCTCCCGCCAGGTCGAGGCCGCTTCCCGGACCTCGGCCGGCAGCTCCACCGCCTGGAACTTGCCGCTCTGGTCCTCCGAGTACACATCGGCCTTCTCGGTGAGCAGGTCGGCCACGCCCACGAAACGCTTCTCCTCCCCGAGGGGAATGGCGAGGGGCACGACCGTGCGCCCGAAGGCGGCCTGGAGCGAGTCCAGCGTGCGCAGGAAGGAGGCGCGCTCGCGGTCCATCCGGTTCACGACCACGATGCGCGGTATGCCCAGCTCCTCCGCATATTGCCAGGCGCGCTCGGTCTGGACTTCGACCCCTGCCACGCTGTCCACGGCCACCAGGGCGGCGTCGGCCACCCGCAGGCCGGCCTGGGCCTCGGCGAAGAAGTTCGCGTAGCCCGGGGTGTCGACGAGGTTGATCTTGGTCTTGCGCCACTCGCCCCAGGCGAGGGCGGCCTGGAGGCTGATCCGTCGCTCGACTTCGTCCGGATCGAAGTCGGTCACCGTCGTTCCGTCGTCCACCCGGCCCAGGCGGTTGACCGCTCCCATGTCGAAGAGCATGGCGGAGACGAGCGACGTCTTGCCGCAGCCGCCATGCCCGACTACGGCCACGTTGCGGATGCTCGGCGTGTCGTAGACCTTCATGCCACCTCCCGGGCCCTTGCGTGGGAAGAGCGATCATAACTCGGTCCTCCGCGAGCGCGGAGTGGATCCGCGCTCGCTCTTTGAGCTGGGGGACTCTCCGGTCCCCCAGACCCCCCGCTCGCGCGGAGTGGATCCGCGCTCGCTCTTTGAGCTGGGGGACTCTCCGGTCCCCCAGACCCCCGCTCGCGCGGAGTGGATCCGCGCTCGCTCCTCGAGCCCGGTCTGCGGTCGCCCGACCTCGCGCCGGGCTCGCCCTCATGCGAGGTCTATAATGGCCGCGTGAGAGCGTCACGCCCGCGCCTGTTCGTGGCCCTCGACGCGGCTTCGGTCTCGGGCGGCGCGGTGGCGCGCAGCGGTGATGGCTACCGGTTCGCGTCCCACGCGCGCATGGCCCTCCCGGCCGGAGCCCTCGCGCCCTCGCCGTTCGCCGCCAACCTGGCCCGTCCGGCCGAAGTGGCCGACGCGCTGCGCGAGCTGGCCCGCGAGCTGAGCGTCGGCGCGGCGCCGGCGTGCCTGCTCCTGCCCGACGGGGTGGCCCGCCTCGCCCTCGTGGACGTCCCGGCCGACGTCACGGCGCAGCAGTACGCCCGCTTCCGGATCGTGCCCGGGCTGCCGTACCCGGCCGGCGAAGCCGTGATCGACGTGATGCCGCTCGGCCCGGGCCGGGCGGTGGTGGCGGCGGTGCGCAGGAGCATCGTCGAAGAGTACGAGGCCGCGGCCATGCGGGCCGGCATCACCCAGGACCGCCTGGACCTGACGCCCCTCGCCGCCATCGCCGGGCTGCTACGCGAGCCGGGCCCGCGCGGCGGGTTGACGGTGGACGTCGTGCTCGGCGACGCCGCGCTCTGCCTCGCCGCCCACGAAGCCGGGACGCTGCGCGTGCTGCGCAACCGGCGGCGGGACCCCGGTCCCGACGAGGCGCGCCGGCTGGCCGAAGAGGTGGAGCGCACGGCGGTGCTGGCCGGGGACGGCGCCGGGACGCGCATCCGGGTCGTGGGTCCCGGCGCCCGCGGTCTGCTCACGAGCTGGCGGTCCCGGGGCGGGAGCGCGGAGCCGGGCTGGCGCAGCGCGGGCCCGGCGAACGGCGTCGACGCCGCGGAGCTGCCCTGGCTGGGCGGAGCCGCAGGTTGAGGGCGGAGGAATGAGTCCGGAACGCGATTTCTCTTCCCGGCCTCGCTCGCGCCGCGCCCGTCCGCTGGACCTCGGGCTGCTCGCGCTCGGCGTGGCCGCCGTCCTTCTTTCGGGCCATGCCGCCGTCGCGGCTTGGAGCGCGCGGGCGCGGGCGCGGGCGCGCGTCGACCAGACGCGGCGGGAGACCGAGGAGGCCCAATCGCGGGCGCGGGGGCTGGAGGGCCGCCCGGAGCCGGCGGAGGCGCTGGCGTATCGGGGCCTCCTGACCGCGGAGGCGTCCCCCCCGCGGGTACTGGCCGATCTCACCGCGCTCATGCCGAGCGACGTGCGGCTCGATGCCGTGACCTTGAGCTACGGCGAGCCGCTCGGCGTCCAGGTCGACGTCGTCGCGAGGACGGCCTCCTCGTACGACCTCTTCCTCGACCGCCTGCAGCGCTCGCCGCTCTTCGCGAGCGTGCTGCCGGGGGAGGAGAACCGCGACGGCGAGCTGCGCACGTCGATCCAGATGGCGTACCGCCCGCCCGGAGCGAGATGACGATCCGGTGGGCGGCCATCGTCCTGCTCATGCTCGCCGGGGTCCTCTATCTGGGCGCCGCCATGTCGCTGCAGACCCAGGCGGGCGCGGCCAGCGAGCAGTACCGGCAGGCGCGAGACCAGCTCCGCGACGCCCGCCGGCGACTGGCGACCCTGGAGCGGCGCAACGCGACTCGGGCGCGGGCCCAGGCCGCCCTCGGCGCCGCCCGCTCGGCTCACGGGGGTGGGCTGCGCGAGGTCCGCCGCGGGGTGGTGGAGCTGGTCACCCGCGCCCACGTGTCGGCGGTGAGGCTGGGCGTGAGGCCCGGAGCCCCGCCGGCCTCGGCGGCGGTCGGCCTGTCCGCGGAGGGCAGCTTCGCCGACGTCATCCAGCTCGCGGGCGAGCTCGCTCGGCCGGGCAGCGGTCTCGTGCTCGACCGCGTGCGCGTCACCTCCCGGCCGCCCCGGGTCGCGCTCGACGTCGACGCCGCCGGGCTGGGGACGGCGCGTTGAAAGCCGGTCTGCTCGCCGGCGCCGGAGCGCTGACGGTGCTCCTGGCGCTACTGCTCCTGCGCGCAAGCGGTCCCGCGCCCGCGTCGCGGGCGGTCGAGCCGCCCCCCTCGAGGCCGCCGGCCGCCGCTCCGGTCGTGCCCGAGACCGGAATGCCCTGGCCGGCCCGCAATCCGTTCCGCTACGCCGACGAGGGCGGCGGCCGCGTTTCGCCGGCGCC
>QHVM01000021.1:0-42876 GCA_003223555.1 Acidobacteriota bacterium
TGGCGCGGTGGCGGCCCTTCTGGTCTTCCTCCGGCTTCTTCGCCTCGCGGCCGGGGCGGCGAGCGGAGATCTGTCCCTTGTCCAACGTGTCCCTCTTCCTGGTTCCTACGGGATTGCCTGACCTACCGAGCGGTCGGTAAGTATCACGCGCCGGCGCGTGCTGTCAAGGCCTTTCGTTGGCCTCAGCGGTTGGCGAGGGTCGCGAATTCGGACGAGCGCAGGAGCCAATCCACCTTGACTCGTCCCGCCGCCGGTTGTTGCATACGCCATGGCCTGGATCCGGACGGTGGACCCCGCGGGAGCGGAGGGGCTCCTCAAACAGATCTACGACGCGGCCGTCCGGCGGGCGGGGAAGGTCTTCAACGTCGTCCGCCTGCAGAGCCTGCGCCCGAAGGTCCTTCGAGCGTCGACGCAGCTCTACCTCGAGCTGATGCACGCTCCCGAGGGCGCGCTCACCCGCGCCCAGCGGGAGATGATCGCGGTCGTCGTGTCCGCCGCCAACGGCTGTCATTATTGAATGGACACCCACGGGGAGGATCTCGGGGCCGAGATCCAGGGCCAGCCGGGCGCGGATGAGCTGCTCGCCGCCCTGAAGGCCGACTACCGCCGCGCCGAGCTGTGCGCGGCCGACCGCGCGATGCTGGACTACGCGGTGAAGCTCACCCGCACGCCCTCCACGATGCGGCCGGACGACGTGCAGGCGCTGCGGTCGGCGGGCCTGGGCGACGCAGCGATCCACGACGTCGCGCAGATCACGGCTCTCTTCAACTACTACAACCGCGTCGCCGACGGCCTGGGCATCGACCCCGAGCCGTAGTGCGGGGCTCCCGGCTCTCCGACGCGCTCGGCGCCGTCCTCGCCCTCGTCGTCGCTCTCCTGGTCCTCGCCGTGCTCCGCTGGGGGCCCGTCTACGCCGAGCCGCCGCTGCCCGTACGGGCGCTGCCGCTAGCGGGACCGGCAGTGCTGCTGGCGGTGCTGGTCGCGCTGACGGCCGGCGAGCGGCCGTCGCGTCCGATCCGTCCTTTCGTCTTTGCCCTCTTCGCGTGCGCCGCGGCGCTGGCTCTCGTCGTCAGGCTGCGCCCCGCCGCCGGTCTGCCCGCCGAGGTCTCCGACGCATCGGCGGTCGTCGGCCGGCTGCCTCCCGGCCCGATCGAGGTGAACGGGCCGCTCTTGCGTGACCTGCCGCCAGTGCGGCGCTGGACGTTCCGGTGGGCGGGGCCGCTGCGCGTGGACGAGCCGGGCACGTACCGTCTCTGGGTGGCCGGCCGCGGGCGCGTGGAGGTGAGCCTCGACGGCCGGCCGGCGCTGGCCGCCGTCGTCAGGCTGCGCCCCGCCGCCGGTCTGCCCGCCGAGGTCTCCGACGCATCGGCGGTCGTCGGCCGGCTGCCTCCCGGCCCGATCGAGGTGAACGGGCCGCTCTTGCGTGACCTGCCGCCAGTGCGGCGCTGGACGTTCCGGTGGGCGGGGCCGCTGCGCGTGGACGAGCCGGGCACGTACCGTCTCTGGGTGGCCGGCCGCGGGCGCGTGGAGGTGAGCCTCGACGGCCGGCCGGCGCTGGCCGCCGAGGGCGATCCCCTCCGGGCCGGGAGCGACATCGGCCTCTCGGCGGGAGAGCATCGGCTCGACGTCGTCCTGCACCGGATCGGTCCCGGACCGCGCCTTCGCCTCGGCTGGTCGCACGGCGGGCGCGACGGGATGATCCCGCCCCGCCACCTGGGGCCCGCCGGCGGGAGGCTCGGCTGGCGTCTCGTCGACCTGCTCGCGCTCGCGATAGCGGCCCTGGCCGGAGTGATCGTCTTCGTGGCGCCGTGGGCGGGGCCGCGCACGCTGCCCGCGCCGTCGCGGGTGACGCCGCGCGAGGTCGGCCTCTCGCTGGCCGGCCACGCCGCCCTCGTGGCGCTCATGAGCTGGCCGCTCGTCCTCGACCTCGCCCACGCCGGCATGACCGACCGGCCCGACGGACGGCTCAACGCATGGATCCTGGCCTGGGACGTCCACGCGCTCCGCCACCAGCCCACCCGCCTGTTCCAGGCGCCGATCTTCCATCCGCTGCCTGACGCGCTCGCGTTCTCCGAGAACCTCATCGTGCCCGCCGCCCTGTCCGCGCCGTTCCAGCTCGCGGGCGGCCCGGTGCTGGGCTACAACGTGGTCCTCCTGCTCAGCATGATCGTTTCCGGCCTGGGCGCCCAGCTCCTCGTCCGGCGGGTGAGCGGCGACCGCTTCGCCGCCTTCGTGGGGGGAGCGATGTTCGCGGTGGGGGCGCACCGCTGGATCCGCCTCGCCCACCTGCAGGCCCAGGTCACGATCTTCCTTCCGTTCGCGCTCCTCGCTCTGGATCGCTTCTGGGAGAAGCGGACGGCGCGCCGCGGGCTGCTCGTGGGCCTGCTGCTCGCGCTGCAGGCGCTGGCGTCCATCTACCTCGGGGCCGTCACCGCCCTCGCGCTGGCGGCCGCGGTCGGCGCCGCCCTCTTCGCCGGGCTGAAAGCGCGGGACCTGCTCCGCCTCGCCGCCGGCGCCGCTCTCGCCGCGCTGCTCCTCCTGCCCGTGGCCCGTCCCTACCTCCGCATGCGGTCGTTCTACGGCGTGGAGTGGTCGATGGCGGACGTGGCCACCTACGCCACCACCCTCGAGTCGTACGCGGCGGGAGGAACGCGGCTCTACGGCTCGATCGGACAGAGGCACCTCGATCCGGAGCGCGTCCAGGACACGCTCTTCCCGGGCCTGACCGTCCTGCTGCTCGGTCTGGCCGGCCTCGCCGTGGCGCCCCGGCGCTACCGCGCGGTGGCCGTCGTCGCCTCGACGCTCGCGATCCTCGTCTCGCTCGGCCCGCAGACCGCCCTCTACCGCTTCCTCCACGAGAACCTCGTCTTCGTCCGCGGCGTGCGCGCCCTGTCGCGCTTCTCGCTCCTGCCCGTGCTGTCCCTCGACGTGCTGGCCGGCATCGCGCTCTCGGGGCGGCGGCACGGGCTGGCCGTGGCCGCGCTCGTCCTGATGCTCGCCGAGTCCAGCAACGTCCCGATCCGCTACGCGAGGTACGCCGGCCCGCCGGACTCGGCCCGCTGGCTCGCGGGCCGCCCGGGCGCGGTGGCCGTGTTGCCCCTCGGCGAGGGCGACACCCAGGCCATGCTCGACGGCACCGTCCACTTCCGGCCTTTGGTCAACGGTGACTCGGGTTTCGTGCCGCGCCCCTACACGCGCGCGATGGAGCTGCTGCAGGAGCCGCTGACCGCGGACGCCCTCCGCCTCCTGCGCGCGGTGGGGGTGAGCGACGTGGTGACGCGCTCGGACGAGGCGCTGTCCGAGCAGGCGCGCTTCGGCGAGGAGAGGATCTACGCGGTGCCGCCGGGGGAGGCGGCCCACGCCGTCTCGCCCGGCCGGGGCGCCCTCGCCGGGGCGAGCGGGCTGGGCTTCGACCTCGGAGAGGCGCGGCAGATCGACGCCGTCGTCTTCGAGGTCGACGAGGCCGACTGGGTCGCGCGGCCACGACTGGGCCTGTCGCTCGACGGCCAGCACTGGACCGATGTCGAGGCCGTGGCCAGCCTCGCCGACGCCACGCTGTCGCTCATGAAGGACCCGCGCCACGGACGGGGCGAGATACGCTTCGCCACCCGGAACGCCCGCTATGTCCGGCTCGACCCCCGCCTTCCTGCCCGCCCGGGAACGCTGCAGTCCAGATGAGGGCCGCTCAGGGCTTCCTTTCCTTCTCGCGGGAGACGTAGGCGCGGATCTGCTCCTCCAGGACCGGCAGGGGAACCGGACCGTTGGCGAGCACCGCGTCGTGGAACGCCCGGACGTCGAACCGCTGGCCCAGCTCCTTCTCCGCCGTCCGCCGCAGCTCGCGGATCTTCAGCTCGCCCATCTTGTAGGCCAGGGCCTGTCCGGGCCAGGAGATGTAGCGGTCGGTCTCCGTGCGCACCTCGTGGAGCGAGAGCGCGGTGTTGGCGGCCAGGTAATCGATGGCCTTCTGGCGCGGCCAGCCGAGCGCGTGCAGACCGGTGTCGACGACCAGCCGGCAGGCCCGCCACATCTCGTAGGTGAGCCGGCCGAAGTTGCTGTAGGGGTCCTGGTAGAACCCCGCCTCCAGGCCGAGGTGCTCGGAGTAGAGTCCCCAGCCCTCGACGAAAGCCCCCAACCCGGCCGCGCGGCGGAAGGCCGGGACGTTCTCCAGCTCCTGCTGGAGCGCGATCTGGAGGTGGTGGCCGGGGACGGCCTCGTGGAGCGTGAGCGCCTCCAGCACGTAGAGGGGCCGGCTCTCGAGCGCATACGTGTTCACCCAGTAGGTGCCGGCGCGCGTGCCGCCGACGGGGGCCTCGACGTAGCGGCCGCCCGTGTACTTGGGCGCCAGGTGCGCCGGCACGGGCTCGATGCCGTACGGGAGGCGCGGCAAGTGGCCGAACAGCGAGGGCAGCTTCCCGTCCATGCGCTTGGCGATGAACGAGGCGTCCTTCAGCAGCTCCTCGGGCGTGCGCGCATAGAAGCGGGGGTCGGTGCGCAGGAACTGGAGGAAGGCCGTGAAGTCGCCCCCGAACCCGGCCTGGCGCATGACTTGCTGCATCTCGCCCCGGATCCGATCGACCTCGGCGAGCCCGATCCGATGCACTTCCTCGGGCGTGACGTCGAGGGTGGTGAAGTGGCGGACGCGGTGGGCGTAGTACTCGCGGCCGCGGGGCAGGTCGGCGGCCGCGGTCGTGGTGCGGGTCTTCGGGATGTACTCGCCCACCATGAAGTCGAGGAAGGTGCTATAGCCGGCCACCGCGCCGTCCATCACTGCGGCCCGGCCCTCGGCCGCCAGCCGCGCGCGGTCCGCCTCCGGCACGCCCGGCGGGAAGCTGCGGAAGGGGGCATAGAACACGCTCTTCTCGGGGTCGTCGACGACGTGGGTCCGGATCGTCACGTCGTAGCCCTCGAGCACCACCCGCGGCAGCGTGAAGCCGGTCCGGAGGCCCTCGCGCATGTTCGCGACCTGCTGGGCGACGTAGGCCGGAAACGCGCGCAGGCGCGCGAGGTAGTTCCGGTAGTCCCCCGGGCTCGAGAGGGTCATGGAGCGAGGCAGCTCGGCGAAGGCGGTATGGAAGCCGCTGTCGGCGTTGATCGGGAGCTGCCAGCTCCCGAACTCGTGGTCCGCCTGGTCGTCCTTCAGCTCGCGGGCGAGCATGTCGTAGCTGATGCGGTCGGGCACGTCGAGGCCGGCCCGGTCGATCGCCTGGAGCCGCTGGAGGGTGGTCCGCCGCCGGTCCGCCGCGCGCTGGAGTTCGGCCGGCGCCACCGAGGGCAGGCGGTCGTCGTATCGGTGGTCGCCGACGGACGTCGCCAGCAGCGGCTCTTCGCGGAGCCTCGCCTGCCATTCCTCGTCGACCAGCCGGTGGAACTCCGCCGGCGCCGACACGGCCGCTGCCAGAAGGATCAGATGAAACACCGCGGCCTCCTTGCCTCAGGAGCGGACCAGGCTGCGGGCCACGAACCACACGTTGGCCGGCCGCTCCGCCAACCGCCGCATGTACCAGGGGAACCAGTACGACCCGTAGCTGACGAGGACGCGCACCGTGTGGCCGGCCCGCGCCAGACGCTGCTGCTCGGCGCGCTGGATCCCGTAGAGCAGGTGGAACTCGCAGTCGCGAGCCGGCCGCCCGAGGGCCGAGGCATGCTCCACGATCGCGCGCAGGAGGCGGGTGTCGTGCGTCCCGAACACGGCCCGCCCGCCGGCCTTCCGCGCGTCGCCGGCCAGCAGGCGGCGGGCGAGCGCCAGGTAGCTCGCGTCGACGTCGCTCTTGCGGGGGAAGGCGACCTCGGCCGGCTCCCGGTAGGCGCCCTTCACGAGGCGGATGCCGGCGCCGGTGGGGAGGAGCCGCTCCACGTCCTGCGCGGTGCGGAACAGGTAGGCCTGCACGCAGACGCCCACGTTCGCATGCTCGGCGCGCACGCTCCGGGCCAGCTCGAGCGTGGCGTCGACGTAGCGCGACTGCTCCATGTCGATCCACACGAAGCTGCCGAGGGCCGCCGCACGTCCGGCGAGCGCGCGCAGGTGGGCGTGACAGCGCTCGCGGTCGAAATCCAGGCCGAGCTGCGTCGGCTTGACGGAGATCTCGCCGTCGATGTTCCCCGCCCGGATGCGTTCCAGGGCGTCGACGTAGTGGGCGGCGACCTCGTCCGTCTCGACGGCGTCGGTGACGCTCTCGCCGAGCCGCGTCAGCACGAGACCGATGCCGTCCCGCCTCAGGGCGGTCGCGGTCCCCAGCGCGTCGTCGAGGGTCTCCCCGGGCATGAAGCGCGAGACCGCCCGGCGGACGAAGGCGCGGCGGGTCGCCTGCGCGCGCAGCCAGCGGCTCTCGGAGCCGGCCAGGAGCAACGAGCGCATCAAGCCCATCGGAAGAGGCCGCGATTCTAGTGCAACCCGGCCGGGCCCGCGGTAGACTCCTGGTTCCGCCCCATAGCGCGAGGCTCGATCCATGCTCCTCCAGGTTCGACCGCCGTTCCCGAAAGAGGCCGATCTCACGACCGTCTACGACGCCGTCGTCGTCGGCTCCGGCGCCGCAGGCGGCATGGCCGCCCACGTCCTCACCTCGCACGGCTTGAACGTCCTGCTGCTGGAAGCAGGCCGCAAGCTCGACATCGAGTCCGAGCTGAAGTCGATGGAGTGGCCCTACGACCACCCCCGCCGGGGCGAGATGCCCCGCGACTCGCACGCGATCACGCGGAACGAGTACACGATACGGCAGCCGCCCTACGCCCAGGGGACGGAGTACAAGCACGTCTACTCGTACGTCCAGGGCTGGAACGGCTCGGACTACAGCAAGAACATCGTGGTGGACGAGAAGGACCACCCCTACACGGGGACGAAGTACGCATGGGTGCGCGCGCGGCTGCTGGGCGGAAAGACCGCCATCTGGGGGCGGCTGCCCATCTCGTACGCGGACATCGCGCCCTACTACGACAGGGTCGATCTCTACCTCGGCGTCGCCGGCCACAAGGAGAACCTGCCCTACCTGCCCGACAGCCTCTTCCAGCGCTCGACGCGGCTCAATCCCTCGGAGGTGCTGCTCCGGGAGAGCCTCAAGAAGATGAACCGGGTGCTCACGCCCTACCGCGCGGGCGTCACGACCGACGGGCTGAAGCACAACAAGTACCGCAGCAAGTGCTACGGGCGGGGGGCGTGCGGCCGGCGAGCGGGCGGCTGCGACATCCACGCCGCGTTCGACTCGCCGACCGGGCTCATCTATCCCGCCCTCGACACCGGGCACCTGACGCTGCGCACCAACTCCACCGCCCGCGAGGTGACGGTCGATCCCGCGACCGGCAAGGCGCGGGGGGTGGCCTTCGTCGACACCGAGACCGGCCGGCACTACGAAGCGAAGGCGAGGGCGGTGGTGGTGGCCGCCTCCACGCTGGAGTCCGCGCGGCTGCTGCTGCTGTCGAAGTCGAGCGCCCACCCGAACGGCATCGGCAACTCGTCCGGCCACGTCGGCCACAACTTCTGCGAGCACGTGATGGGTCCGAGCGTCCTGGGCCGGGTGAAGGACCTGGTGGGCAAGCCGCGCACGCTCGACGACGGCCGGCCCGGCGGCTTCTACATCGCCCGCTACCGCAACCTCGAGGAGCGGCATCCGAGGTTCATCCGCGGCTACGGCTTCGAGGGCGGCGGAGGGACAGGCATGATCCCCGGCCGCGCCTTCTCCACCCCCGGCTTCGGGGCCGACTTCAAGAAGACCGTGCGCGACGAGGCGGGAGCCTTCATCCACATGGGCGGCTTCGGCGAGGTCCTGTCGCGCTACGAGAGCTCGGTGTCGATCGATCCCACGGTGAAGGACCGGTGGGGGATCCCGGTGCTGAAGTTCGACTACGCGTTCGGCGACAACGAGAAGCAGATGGCCCTCGACATGGCGGCCACCGGCCGGGAGATGTTCGAGGCGGCGGGGATCGAGGTCCTCCATGCGGACGCGGACGTCCTCACCGAGGGCTGGTCCATCCACGAGCTGGGCACCGCGCGCATGGGCCGCGACCCGAAGACGTCCGTCCTGAACCAGTTCCAGCAGTCGCACGACGTGAAGAACCTGTTCGTGGTCGACGGCAGCAGCCACGTGAGCGCGTCGTGCCAGAACCCGACCTGGACGATCATGGCCCTGGCCTGGCGCTCCTGCGATCACCTGGCCGACGAGCTGGGAAAGGGGAACCTGTGAAGCCCGCGGATGCGAAGGGCCTGACCCGGCGAGACGCGCTCAAGATCGCGGCCGGCGCCGCGCTGTCGGCGCCGGCCCTCTTCACGAGGGCGATGGCCGCTCCGGCGGCGGCGGCCGCCTCCGGGCCGCGATTCTTCACCCGGGAGGAGCTCGCGGTCCTCGACGAGCTGACGGAGCTGATCATTCCGGCCGACAGCCACTCCCCGGGCGCGCGCGCGGCCGGCGTCTCCTCCTTCATCGACGGCCGGCTCGCGGAGGCATACCTCCCGGTCGAGCAGGACGTGCAGCAGCGCTGGCGGGACGGTCTCCGGCGGGTCGACGCGCTCTGCCGGGAGATGAACGGCGCCGCGTTCCTGGCCGCCTCACCGGCGCAGCGGGTCGCGGTCCTCACGCGCATGGCGGCGAGCGAGAAGGAAAAGGAGCCGACCTCCGCCGACGACAAGTTCTGGCGCGAGCTGAAGAGTGCGACCGTCTACGCCTACTACACCTCGGAGATCGGCATCCACCAGGAGATGGAGTACAAGGGCAACACGCTGCAGCAGGAATACGCCGGGGAGGAAGCGAAGGACTGAGCGCGAGCGGCGGCCCTGGAGGGCACGCCGTTCGCGCTCCCCGCTCAACGACGTTGCCTCGATGTGACGGCCGGTACGGCCCGTTCCCCGCAGAGCGCCGCGGCGGGCGGACCCCCGACGGCGCCCCGCCATGACATGATCGTGAGGACCCTTCCATGGCTCGCGTCCAGGTCACCCGCACCTATCTGGATCTGGTGAGGCCCGAGGATCTCGCGGCCGCTCCCAGCGCGGATCCGCGCTTGAGGCTCGAGCGCGTGGAGCAGTGTCCGACCTCGTTCCACCGAGCCGACCAGGCACGGGCGTATCTCGACTCGCCGACGGTGCGGCTGTGGGTGCTCTACTGCGCGGGTGCGCCGGCCGGCTATTTCGAGCTGAAGCGTCACGACGACGGCTCGGTCGAGATCGCCTACTTCGGCCTGCTCCCGGAGTTCAAGGGCCGCGGGTTCGGCAAGCACATGCTCACCGAAGCGACCCGGCAGGCGTGGTCCTGGGGGGCGCAGCGGGTATGGCTGCACACCTGCAGCCTGGACGATCCGGCCGCGCTGCCGAACTACCTCGCGCGAGGATTCCGCCCCTTCAAGACCGAGGAGTACGCCATTGAGATGCCTTAACCCCTTGGATGACAATCTATTGGTGGGCTCGGCGGAGAGAGCCCAAGATGTGGTATATTTTTCCCTTGACAACGCCGCTACATCGGCCGAATAATCCGTCCACTTCGGATTCGATCAGTACTTGAGCTAAAGCGGTTTAAGTAGGCCAGGCCGCGATAGAAACAGATCTATCAGCTGGAGGCGTCTTCCATGTCGACCCATCCCCCCGAGAAAACGACAGCCGAAGCCCGGACGACGCCCCAGGCCGCCCGCCCCGGACTCTCCTTCCGGCGTCATTTCACGAGGCCCGGCCGGCATCCCTTCGACGAGGTGAGCTGGGAGACGCGCTCGGCGGTGATCAACGACGAGCGCGGCCAGGCGGTCTTCGAGCAGCACGGCATCGAGGTGCCGTCGACCTGGAGCCAGACCGCGACGAACATCGTGGCCTCGAAATATTTCCGCGGGATGCTGGGCTCGCCGGAGAGGGAGGGCAGCGTCCGGCACCTCATCTCCCGGGTGGTGGACACCATCACGGCGTGGGCCGACAAGCAGGGCTACTTCGCGACGGCGGACGACCTCGCGAGCTTCTCGGCCGAGCTGACCCACCTGCTCGTGAGCCAGAAGGCGGCCTTCAACAGCCCGGTCTGGTTCAACGTCGGGATCGAGAAGCATCCCCAGGCCTCGGCTTGCTTCATCAACTCCGTGAACGACACGATGGAGTCGATCCTCGGGCTGGCCAAGACGGAGGGGATGCTCTTCAAGTTCGGCTCCGGCACCGGCTCGAACCTCTCCTCGATCCGCTCGAGCCGGGAGCCGCTGGCCGGGGGCGGCACCGCCTCGGGGCCGGTCTCGTTCATGCGGGGCTACGACGCGTTCGCGGGCGTGATCAAGAGCGGAGGCAAGACGCGCCGCGCGGCCAAGATGGTGATCCTCAACGCGGACCATCCCGACATCGAGGAGTTCATCACCAGCAAGGCCGACGAGGAGAAGGGCGGGGCCTACGACTCGGTCTTCTTCCAGAACGCGAACCACTCGGTCCGCGTCACCGACGAGTTCATGCAGGCGGTCGTGGACGGCAAGGAGTGGCAGACGAAGTACGTGCTGACCGGGAAGACCTGCCAGACCTACCAGGCCGGCGACCTCATGCGGCTGATGGCCGAGGCGGCCTGGCAGTGCGGCGACCCCGGCCTGCAGTTCGACACCACGATCAACGACTGGCATACCTGCCCGGGCACCGCGCGGATCAATGCATCGAACCCATGCGTGACGGGAGACACGCTGGTGGCCACTTCCGAGGGCTGGCGGCGCATTGACGGGTTGGTGGGCCGGTCGGCGGAGATCATCGGCTCCGATGGCCAGCCGCATCTGGTCGACTGCATCTTCCCGACCGGCACGAAGCAGGTGTACCGCCTGCGAACCCGCGCCGGCTATGAGGTTCGGATCACCGCGGACCACAAAGTCTGGACGATCGACCGCGGCGATGTTCCGGTCAGCGATCTTAGAATGGGCGAGCGGCTGCAGCTGGTCGCCCCCGGTTTCGGTCGGCGGGCGGTTGGCGAGCAATTGGCGATGGCCGTTGGCGTCGCGGTCGGAGATGGCTGCCTCGTGCGTAGCGCCCATCGTTACGGGATCCAGGAAATCGTGATTCTGACCATGGCTGCCAACGAGGCCGGTGTGCTGGTTTCCATTGCCGGTGCCGTGAACGAGGAGAAGCAATTGCGGCGAGCCGTGGGCGCGGTCGGCCGTCCAGACGGCGTCTCAGTGAGGGTAAGCCAGTCCGGCTCTCGGTTGGCCTTCTCTTCACGGCCGGACGTGGACCTGTTCAAGGAGTTCGCCGTTCTCGACGAGGGTAGCCATCGCAAGCGCTTCACGCCGGCCGTTTTCGATCTTGACAAGCCCTCGCTGGCGGCGCTGCTTCGCGGGCTGTTCACCTCCGATGGCACGGTCGCGAACTACGGCGAGAAGTCGCAGTACATCTCCCTCGATTCGTCCTCACGGGAGCTGCTGGGACAGGTGCAGATCCTGCTCCTGGGCTTCGGCGTCAAGTCCAAGCTCTACGACAACCGCCGAGGAGGTATCACCGCGTCGATGCTTCCCGACGGACGCGGTGGGATGAAGAGCTATCCGGTCAAGGAGATGTATTCACTGCGCGTCAGTCGCTCGTGGCGGTTCGTATTCGAGCGGGAGATCGGCTTCGATCCCTCGAGCCCCAAGGCAGCTGCTCTCGCGACTCTCAATGGGCAGATCAGCACTTGTCGCGACGACCTGACTGACGCCGTAGCATCGATTGAGCCGGTCGGTGAGCAGCCCGTCTACGATCTGACCGAGAGGTCGACCCATCATTTCGTAGCCAACGGCTTGCTGGTCCACAACTGCTCCGAGTACATGTTCCTCGACGACACCGCCTGCAACCTGTCCTCCCTCAACCTCATGAAGTTCCGGAAGGAGGACGGCGAGTTCGACGCCGAGGCATTCAAGGCCGCCTGCCGGACGATGATCACCGCCCAGGAGATCCTGGTCGACAACGCCAGCTACCCGACGCCGGCCATCGACCGCAACAGCCACGACTACCGGCCCCTCGGTCTCGGCTACGCCAACCTGGGCGTGCTGCTCATGGACCGCGGCCTGCCCTACGACTCGGACGCCGGCCGGGCCTACGCGGCGGCCGTCACCGCCCTCATGCACGGCGAGGCGTACGCCCAGAGCGCGCGGGTCGCCTCGGCCATGGGTCCCTTCTCCGGCTACGCCCGGAACGAGGAGCCGATGCTGCGGGTGATCGACAAGCACCGGCAGCACGCCCACATGATCGACTCCACGCTGGTGCCGAAGGAGCTGCTACGGGAGGCCCTCACGGTATGGGACGAGGCCTACGCGCTGGGCGCGCAGCACGGCTACCGCAACAGCCAGGTGACCGTGCTCGCGCCCACCGGCACGATCGGCTTCATGATGGACTGCGACACGACCGGCATCGAGCCCGACATCGCGCTCGTCAAGTACAAGAAGCTGGTGGGCGGCGGGGTGATGAAGATCGTCAACCAGTCGGTGCCCGGCGTGCTGCGCAAGCTCGGCTATCCGGCGGCCCAGGTGGACGAGATCGTGCGCGCCATCGACGAGAAGGAGACGATCGAGGGCGCGCCCCACCTTCGGGAAGAGCACCTGGCCATCTTCGACTGCGCGTTCCCGCCCGCGAGCGGCAAGCGGTCCATCCCCTACATGGGCCACATCAAGATGATGGCGGCGGTGCAGCCGTTCCTCTCGGGGGCGATCTCCAAGACCGTCAACATGCCGGCCGACTCGACGCCGGACGACATCACCGACGCGTACGTCGAGTCGTGGCGGCTCGGGCTGAAGGCGGTCGCCGTCTACCGCGACGGCTGCAAGCGGAGCCAGCCGCTCAGCACCTCGAAAGACGAAGGCAAGACGGCCGGCGCGGCCCCCGCGCCCGACGCGCGTCCGGCCCGGCGCAAGCTGCCCGACGAGCGGCGGGCGATCACCCACAAGTTCTCGATCGCCGGCCACGAGGGCTACATCACGGTGGGGATGTACGACGACGGGAAGCCGGGGGAGATCTTCCTCGTCATGGCCAAGGAAGGCTCCACCATCTCCGGCCTGATGGACGCTTTCGCGACGTCCATCTCGATGTCGCTCCAGTACGGCGTGCCCCTGGAAACGCTGGTAGAGAAGTTCTCCCACGTGCGCTTCGAGCCCTCGGGCTTCACCAAGAACCCGGAGATCCCGTACGCGAAGAGCATCACGGACTATATCTTCCGGTGGCTGGCCTCGAAGTTCCTCTCCGCCGAGCACCAGGAGGCGGTCGGCGTGCACCCGGTCCAAGCTCCGTCCGAGGCGCCCGCCGGCGGCGCCCCGACCCGGGCGACCGCGGGGGGCCCGGCTTACCGGAGCCAGGCCGACGCCCCGTCGTGCCACTACTGCGGCAGCATCATGACGCGCAACGGCAGCTGCTACCGGTGCAGCAACTGCGGGAGCACCAGCGGATGCAGCTAGAGAGCCGCCCGGCCTCCAGCGCCCGGCCGCCGCTCGTCGCCTCCCCCGCGCCGCGAGACGTCTGGTGGGAGCACTGCCGTAACAACCTCGGCATCGCGCGCCTCCTCGTGCACGAGGGCCGGCCGGAAGCCCTGGTCGCCACCGCCTGCTGGATGGCGGTGGAGAGCGCGTGCCGGGCCGCCCTCGAGCAGGCCGGCCTGCCCTACGCCGGGGACCTCGAAGCGTCGCTGGAGCAGCTCGCGGCTCCGCCGGACATCTGGGAGCTGCAACAGCTCGGCCGGCCCGCCCGTCGCCTCGCCGGCGCCGAGCGAGCGGTGGCGTGGATGGCGTCGTACCTCAAGCGAATGGCCCCCGACCGTACCTGGGGGTACTGACGGCGAAAGCGTGACCTTCGTCCCCCGCGTCGCGGCCCTTCTGATCCCCGGCGTCCTCTTGTCCGGGTGCGACGTCGCGAAGGACCTCACCAAGTCCAGCCCGCCCCCTCCCACCTCGGCGCACATCGAGCTGACGATCACTCCACCGTCACGGTCGCCGAGACAGCCGGCCTCGGCGGCCGGATCGACTCGGTGGAGGTGACGCTGCGCAACGTGACGCTGGGCCGCGACGAGAGCAAGGTCACGCTGGGATCGGACTGGGTCGCTCGGCAGGCGGGCACCAACCGGCTCGAGGCGAAGGCGAGGATCGGCTTCCAGCCCGTGGTGTCGGGCTACCCGATCCTCGCTTCCGGACCGCGCCCGCAATTGCGCATCATCCTCGGCGTGCAGTTCGTCGACGACAAGAACAACACGCTCTTCCAGTCCGTCCAGGCCGATCTCGCCTTCTGAGGCCTCAGGCCACAGATTTTCCTTGACAACCACAAGATGTAGCGTTACTGTACGGCCGGACCGCGACAGGCAGGGGTTAAATGGCCGAGGAGCTGAAGGTTAAGACCCAGGAGGTGCTCGAGTCGCTCACTGATGAGCAGGTGCAGATGGTGCTCGCCTATGCCCGCTGCCTGCGCGACATGGAGCCCGCCGTCCTGAACAACATCCTCGAGGCCCTGCTGGAGGACCGGGCCTGAACCAGGTCCCGCTGGGGGTCCTGTGCCGCCGCCCGGGGGGACGTCGAGCTGTCCTCCACTGTCTTTGCCTCCGTCTGGCCCGTCACCCCGAGCTCGTCGCCTTCGCCCGGCGCCTCGTGCGACGCGTCCCCCTCGAGGACCGCCTGGGCCGTCTGGCGTCCGTCTTCACGTTCGTGAGCCACCTGATGGACGTGCCGCTGCCGGAACGCCCCCGGGACGGCGCCGACGTGCTGCTGGCCCTGGCCGGTGCGCGCGACGGCCCGGCCGTGATCCTGGCCGCGCTGCTCCAGGCCCTCGGCGAGAAGGCCCAGCTCGAGCACACGCGGGAGGTGGTGTTCGTGCGCGTGGAGCTCCAGCTCGCCGACCTGCGCCGCCTGCCTCCTCACGCCGTCCTCGTCCTCGGCCGCGCGCACCGCGGCCGGTACCTGCTGCCGCTCGACCCGCGCCGCGCCTGCTCGCCCCTGGGCTTCCTGCCCCGGCCCGTGCGCCGGGCCCTCGCCCGCCGCCTCATCGCATAGAAGCGCCCTCCGTCCCGCGATGCGCATCCTTCAATCCCTCTCCCCGGATGGGAGAGGGCCTGGGTGAGGGATCCGCGCTCCGTCCGCATCTACAATCCGCTCCGTGCCCTCGCCTCGCGACGCGCTGCGGGCTCTTCTTCCGTTCGCGGCCCACGCGCTGGCGCGCGAGGTCGATGCCGCCGCGGGCCTCCTCCTCCGCTCGACCCTCGACCTGCCCGACTTCGTCCGGCAGGCCCTGCGCCTCGTCGACCCCATCGCGTTGCTCGGACACGTCGCGGCCTGGACGGCCGGAGGAGCCGTCTTCTGGCTCACGCTCGCTCTTCTTCGCTCGCGGCGCGAGGGCGCGTCGCTCGCCGCGGCCCTCCCGGCCACCTCGAGCGGATTCGCGCCGCTCTACCTGAGACCCGTCCTCACCCTCCTCGCCCTGGCGGCGCTCGCCCTCCGGCCGTCCTACCCCTACGGGTTCACGCTGCCGGTGGCCCTCACCCAGGATCTCGCGGTTGCGCAGGACGCCGCGGCGCTGGCCGCGCTGGTGGCCGCGAACGTCCCGCCGCTCCGGCTTCCGGCGCCCGGCGCGGCCTCGCTGGGCCTCATCGCTTTCATCGCCTACGCGCTGGTGACGCCCCCGTGGGCCCGGCACTGGGATGGGCATCCGGGCAACGAGCCGAAGACCCTGCGCATGGCAGTGGCGCTCGGGCACGGCCTGACCCTCGACGTCGAGGGGGTGAGCGCGGCGATGGAGGCCCTCCCGACGCGCGGCCTTGCGGCCTCCGCCCGCGACGCGGCGGCCACCGTGATGGGGGAGTCGACCCGCATGATCGCGGCGCTGGCCCACGGTCCGCGCGCGCTCGGCGCCTCGGCGATCGGGGCCACGCGCATCACCCGTCAGACCGTGCGCGGCAAAGAAGGCGGCGTGTATCACGTCCTCGCCCCTGGAGTCTCGGCGCTCATCGCCCCCGCGCTACGAATCGACCGGGCGCTGAACCTGCGGCGCGGCGCCTGGGGACGGCTCGGCGTCACTCTGCTTCTGTGGAACGCACTGGCGGCCGCGCTCGTCTCGGCGCTGTTCCTCCTCGCTCGCGACGCCACCGGCCGTCCCGCCCTGGCCGCTGCGCTGGCCGCCGGCTTCGCCTTCACGCCGCCCTTCCTCTTCTACTTCTTCCAGTTCTATCCGGAGATGCTGGGCGCCCTGGGGTTGACGCTCGCCCTGCGGGCGATCCTCTTTGGCGCGTGGTGGACGAGCGGCACGATGGCGTGGCTGGGCCCGCTCCTGGCGTTCCTGCCCTGGCTGCACCAGAAGTTCCTGCCGGTGTGGGTGGTCCTGGTCGCGATGGCGGCCGTCAAGGCGGTCGACGAGATGGTGAGCCTCCGCGCGCTGCTGTGGCTGGCCGTCCCTCAGCTCGCGAGCGCGTATCTCTTCGCCCTCTACAACTTCGCCATCACCGGCAGCGCCCGGCCCGACGCCCTCTACCTCGCCTGGGGCCCGGGCGGTGTCAGCTCGGCCCGCATGGGGCAGGGGCTGTTCGGTCTCCTCCTGGACGCCCGCTACGGGATCCTTCCCTACGCGCCGGTCTACCTGTTCGCCGCCGGCGGAGCGCTCCTGCGGGGCCGGGCACCCTCACGCCTGCGGTGGGCCCTGCCCGCGATGGCGGCGTACTACGTGACCGTGGCCTCGGCCGACAACTGGAGCGGCGCCGTGTGCAACCTCGGACGCTACTTCATGCCGGTAGCGCCCTGGCTGGCCGCGGCGGTCGCGGCGGCCCTGGCCGCCGCCGGCCGCCGGCGCGGCGTGCTGGCCGTCGCCCTCGCGCTCGTCGGCTGGACCGCTCTGTTCGCGGCCGCGCTGTGGGCCGACCCCCACGCTGCCAACGACTGCGCCCTGCTCCTCAACCGCAGCGCATTCGCCGACGGCAATCTCTACGTCCCCAACCTGTTCCTGCGCACGTGGAGCGAGGCCGCCCCCGGCCTCTTCGTGCGCATAGGCGTATGGCTGCTGCTCGTCGCCACCGCCGGGCTCTGGATCCGGCGGGCGGCGGCCGGTCGAGGCGGCCGCTCGCCGGTACGCGCGCTGGCCGGGCTGGCCGCCGTGGTCCTGCCCGCGGTTCCCGGAAGTGATGGGCCTGGGGCCGGGCGCGGCCGCGTTCCTGTCCGGTGCGGTGACCGTGGAGGAGAACCGGGCCCGGGCCAGGGCGGGCGTCGTGGAGCTGCTCGTGCGCTCGCGAGAGCCGCGCTCCGAGGTGACCGTATGGGCCGAAGGTGAAGGCACGCTCCGGGCGGCCGGGCGGCCCGCGGTGGTCCTGCCCGGCCGCGAGGTCGTCCTGACGGTGCCGCTCGACCCGATCGCGACGCTGCGGGGACGGCGCGGCGGCAGCGAGTTGCTGGCCCGCCAGCGCCTGGCGATCGATACCACGGGAGAGGTCGTGCTCCGCCTGAGATGAAGGACCAGGCGCTCGGGCGAGCGCAGGGGAACGTGGAGCCCCCTGCCGGATCGTCAACCCGCGGAGCGACCGGGTCCACGTGGTGCGGAGGGCTCGCCGTCCCCGCCGAGGCACTGCTCGAAGAAGAGCAGAGTATCCTCGAGGTGGGTGCTCCAGTAGCCCCAGTCGTGGGCGCCCGGGAACTCGTCGTACCGGTGGTCGATGCCCTGGCGGACGAGCTCCTCGTGCAGGCGCCGGCTGGCGTCGAGAAGCGGGTCGTCGGTGCCGCAGTCGAAGCGGATGGGAGGCAGGGACGCGCGATGGCGGGCGATCCACACCCCGACGAACGGCTCCTCGGCCAGGTAGCTGCCCGGCTCCTCGGCAAAGCGCTCCATGTCGTTCAGCCGGGTGATCGGCGAGTGGGCCGAGACGCTGCGGACGGATCCCCCGTATTTCGCGCCCAGGCGTAGCGCCCCGTATCCGCCGATGGACAGGCCGCCGAGCAGAAGCGCGGGGCCCAGCTCGGGCACGATCTCCCGCACGCAGCCGACGACGTCCTCCATGATCCACCGCTCGTAGTCGCCGTGCGCGTGGGGGACGAAGCCGGTGTCGTCGGCCCACCGCCCGTCGGCGGGCATGGCCAGGACCATGGGTCGGATCCGGCCGTCGTCGATGAGCCGCCGTGCGGTGCGGTCGGCGCCGCCCTGGGCGGCCCAGGCCCAATGGCTGCCGTACACGCCGTTGAGCAGGATGACGAGGGGCATGCGCACGTGCTCCCCCGGCGGCACGAACAACGTGACCTCGCCCCGGCCCCCGAGGGCCGGGCTCTCGAAGGTCAAGACCCGGAGGTGAGCGTTGTGCGGCTGCGCGCTCGACAGGGCCACGTCCCGGTAGGAGCCGACCGTCATCCCCGTCTCCTCCATGCTTCAGCCTACCTCGGTCCGTCGCGTTTCTGCCACAATGGCGGAACTTCGGGTTGCGGAGGGACGTTCCTTGGGGGGGATGGCCGAGGCACCGCTCGTCGAGTTCAAGGACCTGTGCGTGTCCTACGGCCCGGTCCAGGCCCTTTCCGGCGTCAGCGGCGCGTTCCTTCCCGGGCCCACCGGCCTGCTCGGGCCCAACGGCGCCGGCAAGACGACGCTGCTCAAGACCCTCCTCGGCTTCCTCGAGCCGGAGCGCGGCTCGCTGAGCGCCTTCGGCCTCGACCCCGTCCGGCAGCCCCTCGAGGTGCGCCGCCGCATCGGCTACATGCCGGAGGTGGACTGCCACCTGCCCGGCATGACCGCCGCCGCCTTCGTGGCCTTCGCCGGCGAGCTGTCGGGGATGCCGCGCGACGAGGCGGTCAGCCGGGCCCACGAGGTCCTCTACTACGTGGGGCTGGGGGAGGCCCGCTACCGCACCGTCGACACCTACTCGACGGGCATGAAGCAGCGGGTCAAGCTGGCCCAGGCCCTCGTCCACGACCCCGACCTGCTGCTGCTCGACGAGCCCACCAACGGCCTCGACCCCGCCGGCCGCGAAGAGATGCTGGCCCTCGTCCGCGACGTCTCGGATCGGCGGCAGATGAGCCTCATCCTCTGCTCCCACCTGCTGCGGGACGTGGAGCAGGTATGCGAGAACGTCATCGTCTTCAACCTGGGCCGGGTGGCGGCCTCCGGCCGCATCGCAGACCTGACCGGGCCCCGTCGATCCGTCTACGACGTGCGGGTGAAGGGCGATCCGGCCGCCTTCCTCACCGACCTCAAGGACCACGGCTGCGAATGGCGGGAAGGCCGCACCGCGCGCGAGGCTGGAGTGCAGGTGCGCTTCCTCCGCCCGGGGGCGGAGACGCTGGAAGACGTGTTCCTGCGCGCCCTCGGCCACGAAGCGGAAGGCTGACCGGCCGGTCCGCGCTGAAATGCCGATCTACGAGCAGACGTACCGGAGGCACGAAGCGCGCGGTCCGCTGCGGCGCGTCCGCTTCTGGCCCATCACCCGGGAGGCCCTGCGCCTCATCCTCGCCCGGCGGTGGTTCCTCGCCCTGCTCGCCGCCGCCGGACTGCCCTTCGTGGTCCAGGTGATCCGCATCTACGTGGTGACGCGCTTCCCGCAGGCGAACCAGTTCCTGCCCGTCGACGGCCGCCTCTTCGGCGAGCTGCTGGCGTGGCAGGCCCTCTTCACGATGTTCATCACCATCTTCGGCGGCGCGGGGCTCGTCGCCAACGACCTGCGCACGGGCGCCATCCTCGTCTACCTCTCCCGTCCCCTCACCCGGCGCGACTACGTGATCGGCAAGCTGGGCGTGCTCCTGGCCCTGAACCTCGCGGTGACGCTCCTTCCCGGCCTGATGCTGTACCTCGTCGCCCTCTCACTGGCCCCCGACCTGTTCTGGAAGTGGAGCCTGGCCTGGATCGCGCCCGCGGTGGTGGCCCAGTCGCTGGCGATATCGATCGTGATGAGCCTCGTCGCCCTCGCCGTGTCGTCGCTGTCGCGCAGCGCGCGGGTGGCCGGCCTCGGCTTCTTCGGTCTCTTGATCGGGCTCGAGGTCGCGCGGGGCATCCTCTACGCCCTCTATCGCCGCCCGGAGACCGCCCTCCTCTCGCTGCAAGCCGACCTGCGCTCGCTGGGGGTGGCGCTGTTCGGGCTCACCGAGCGCGCGGTCACCCTGCCGTGGGCGTACGCGGCCGCGATGCTCGTAACGGTGTCGATCGCCTGCCTGCTGATCCTGCGCTCGCGGGTGCGCGCGGTCGAGATCGTCCAGTGAGCGCGACATTGGAGCTTCTCCGCGCCTCGCGCTGGTACGGCCAGGTGATCGCGCTCAACGACGTGACGACCGCGATCGAGCCCGGCGTCACCGGCCTGCTGGGGCCCAACGGCGCCGGAAAGTCGACGTTCCTGAAGCTCCTGGCCGGCCAGCTCGCCCCCAGCCAGGGCGAGGTGAAGGTCCTGGGCCGGCCGGCCTGGGGCTCTCCCGAGCTGTTCCACCGCGTCGGCCTCTGCCCCGAGGTGGACGCGTTCTGGGAGCAGCTCACCGGCCTGCAGTTCCTCCTCGCTCTGCTGCGGCTCACCGGCTACGACGAGGCCGACTGCCGCCAGCGGGCCGAGAACGCGCTCCACCAGGTGGCGCTCCTCGACGCCAAGGACCGCAAGATCGGCGGGTACAGCAAGGGCATGCGGCAGCGGGTGAAGCTGGCCCAGGCCCTGGCCCACGACCCGGAGGTGCTGCTGCTCGACGAGCCGGTCTCCGGCATGGACCCGGTGAACCGCCGCCGGGTCGTGGACCTCGTGCGGCGGCTGGGGCGGGAGGGGCGGACGGTCGTCGTCTCCAGCCACATCCTGCACGAGGTGGAGGCGATGACCCGCCGCGTGCTGCTCATCCACAACGGCCGGATCCTGGCCGAGGGCGACGTGCGGGAGATCCGTGACCTCATGGACGAGCATCCCCACACCGTCGCGCTGCGCGCCCGCGATACCCGGGCCCTGGCGCGCCCCGTGGTCGGATTGCCCCACGTGCTCTCCCTGACCTTCGGCGCCGAGGGCGAGTGGCTCACCGTGCAGACCGCCCGGCCCGACGAGCTGTACGGCAACCTGCTCGAGGCGGCCGAAGAGTCCGGCGTCACCGAGATGTACTCTCCCGACGAGAACCTGGAATCGGTCTTCCGCTACCTGGTGGCGAGGTGAGGGACACCTCGCGGCCGGTCCCGTTCGGCCGCGCCGCCCGGGGCGTCTTCGACCTCGCCCTCGAGGGCATGGTGTGGAGCCGGCGCAGCGTGCTCATGGCGGTCCTGGTGGGCCTGCCCGTCGTCATTGCGATCATCTATCGTGTCTTTCTGCCCGCTCAACTGAAACCGCGACTCACGCCCTTCGAGCTCTACGGAGGGCTGGTGGTGTTCGTCTACCTGCGCAACCTGTTGCCGCTGGTGGCATTGTTCTACGCGACCGCCCTCGTCGCCGACGAGGTGGAAGGCAAGACGCTGACCTATCTCCTGACGCGGCCGATACGTCGGGAGGCGATCCTGGCCGGCAAGTTCGCGGCCTACGTCGCCACCACCTTGAGCCTGGCCCTGCCGGCGGTGGTGCTGACGTTCTTCATCCTCCTCACCTCCCGCGGCCGCGCCGGCCTGGGGGGCGCCGTGCCGGACCTGCTGCGCGACCTGGGGGTGCTGGCCCTGGCGCTCCTCGTCTATGGGGCCCTCTTCACTCTCCTGGGCGTCCTCCTGAAGCGGCCGGTGATCCCCGGGCTGTTCTTCCTCTTCGTGTGGGAGCTGGTGGCGAACCTGCCCGGCTACCTCCCGCGTTTGACGCTCACCGCCTATCTGCGATCACTCGTCCGACACCGGCCGGCCGAGGAGGGCATCTCGGAGATCTTCGGCCAGGTCCTGCCCTCCGCCTTGTGCCTGGAGGTGCTGGCGGCGGCGGTGGTCGTCTTCCTGGCCGCCGCGGCCTGGATCTTTTCCACCCGCGAATACGTTATGGAGCAGTAGGCCTACAATTGTGCCTCCGGAGGCTCTCATGACACGCAGCCGTCTGGTCGTCCTGTCGTCCCTCGTCGTGGTCGGGGTCGGTGTCGTGGGGGCTCTCGGCGCCCTCTACCTCGACCCCGCCCGGGCCGCGGTGGGTCCGCTGCCCGCCGAGGGACTGGCCCTGCCCAGCGACACCCGGTTCGTCCTCGGCTTCGACGTCCGCCGCTTCGTCAGGGCCCCGGACGGCCCCCGGCCTTCGTGGACCTGGAGGAGAAGACCGGCCTCAACCCGGAGCGCGACGTCGACCGCATCGTCGTCGCCGGCCGCGGGACCGAGAAGGGCCCGGAGGGCGGGATCGTCCTGGCCAGCGGCCGCTTCGACCGCACGAAGCTGTCGCGGGCCATCGAGACCCAGACCAAGGGCGTGACCACCAAGAGCCACGGAGGCACGACCGTCTATCTGTTCCGCGAGGGCTCGCGGCGGGGCGCGGCCGCGGCGGCGTTCCTCGACGACGACACGCTCGTGCTCGGCTCGCAGCCGAGCGTCGAGGCGACGATCAGCAACCACGCCGGCGGCAAGGCCCCGCTGCGGGCCAACGCGGGCCTGGTGGCGTTGCTCGAGGGCGTCAAGCCGGGAGCGACGTTCTGGGCGGTGGGGGACCAGAGCGTGCTCTCCAAGCTGCCGCTCAGCCTGCCCGCTCCCGGCGGCGAGGGGGCGTCGGTCGCCATTCCGCCCGTCAAGAGCGTGGTCGTGACGGGCGACCTCGACCCGGTCGTGGCGCTGGAGATGACGGGCGAGGCGGCCGACGCCAGGGCCGCCCAGAACCTGGCCGACGTGGTCCGCGGCCTGGTCGCGCTGGCCAGCCTGCAGGCCGGCCAGCGCCCGGAGCTGAAGGAGCTGGCCTCGGCGGTGAGCGTCACCACCGACGACACCCGCGTCCACGTCAACCTGCGGGTGCCCTACGAGCTGCTGGACTCGCTGGCGCCGAAGCGGCCCGCAACCTCCAGCGCGGAGCCTTCTCCCGGAGCCGGTCGGTAGCGCGGGCGGGTCTCAGGGGGCGTGCCACCAGCACGCCGGCCAAGGCTGCGAGCGGAGCGCGATTCACTCGCGCGTAGCGAGCGGGGGGTTCTCAGGGGGCATGCCGCCAGCACGCCCGGCCAGGCTGCGAGCGGAGCGCGATTCACTCGCGCGGAGCGAGCGGGGGGTCTGGGGGGCGCGCCGCTAGCGCCCCCCAGCTCATTGAGGACCGGAGCGCGATTCACTCGCGCGGAGCGAGCGGGGGGTCTGGGGGGCGCGCCGCTAGCGCCCCCCAGCTCAATAGACTACGCGGAACTCGGTGCGGTAGCGCCTGACCCAGTGTCCCCGCTCCTCGGGGCGGGGGCTGTCCTTGAAGCGCTGGAGCTGGCCCACGACGTGGACGGCCATGTGGTCGGCCACCTTCACGCCGAGGTCCCCGCGGTGGCCGCGCCAGCCCGTCGACCAGAAGAAGTCGTCGGTGGCGTAGGCGGCGACGGTGGCGTCCTTGTCCACGCGGGCGAAGGTGTACTCGCCGCGCACGCGTGCGCTCTGCGTCGAGCCCAGGACGGCGGCCAGCCAGAGCCCCTCGTTGTTCTTCTGGGGCGCTTCGCCGGCCGCACGCGCCGTCTTGCTGGCGCCGAAGTTCCGGCTCAGATCGGCCACGAACTGGAGCGGCACGCCGCCGTCACGCCGGTAGCGGACGATGGCGTCGGCGACGTCGTAGTCCTCGAACAGCAGGCCGTCCCGACGGCTGTTCTGCCGGCGGATCCGGGCCTCGATCCCGCCGACGCGGGTGAAGCGGAGGAACGAGGCGCGCAGCTCGACGCGCCCGTGCTCGCCGGCCCCGAAGAAGCCGGCCCCCGAGGCCATGAGCAGTCCCGCCCCGTCGTCGTCGAAGACGTGGCTGCCGCGGGCGCCGAGGAGGGTCAGGCCCATGCGGGGCCGGCCGGCCTCGTCGTGCGACTCGAGGGTGAGCGCCCCGCCCTGCGGCCGCAGGTCGCGGTCCCAGAGCATCTCGGTGAGCCCCACCGGCATCTCGAAGCGCCCGCCCTCGAGCCGGAGCCCGCGCGTGAGCTGGAGGCGGGCGAAGGCGAGGTCGACGCGCGCGTCCCGCGAGCGGTAGTTGTCGCGGATGATCGTGGCCGACGGCTCGTGGTTCCGGTCGCTGCCGTAGGCGAAGTTGAAGCCCAGGCCCAGGGTCAGCTTGTCGAGGCGGGCCTCCCCGCGGGGCCGCAGCCGGACGCTCGCCCGATCATCGTTGTGGTAGCGGCCGGCGGCGTCGAAGATCCGCGAGGTCCACTCCTCCCGCTCGAACCCGTCGGCCTTGACCTTGAAGCTGTACTCCTTCTCGGGCTGGAAGATGGGGGCCGCTTCCTGGGCCGGGGCGGGCGCGGCGGCGAGGACGAGGACGAGCGCGGCCGGTCCACGTCGCATGCGAGGGCGAGTCTAGCACGGCCCCGGCGGCCGCCCGCCGAGTTGGCACGCGCCGCGGGCGCCGATACCATTCCGGGAGGGAGGCTCGCGAGGATGGCGCGGGTGGTGGTCGTCATTCCCGCCGTCGACGAGGAGGAAGCCATCGGGCCGGTGCTCGCCGAGATCCCTCCCGTCGCCGACGAGGTGATCGTCGTGGACAACGGCTCGCGCGACGGGACCGCCGCGCGGGCGGCGGCGGCCGGGGCCCGGGTCGTCCGCGAGCCTCGCCGCGGCTACGGCCAGGCGTGCCTGGCCGGCCTCGCCGCCGCCCCCGACGCCGACGTGTACGCGTTCCTCGACGGCGACCACAGCGACTACCCGGCCCAGCTGCCCGCGCTGCTCGCCCCCATCCTGGCCGGCGAAGCCGACCTGGTGGTCGGCTCGCGCCGGCTGGGCCGCCGCGCCCCCGGCGCCCATCCCTGGCACGCGGTGCTCGGCACGCGGGTCTGCGTGGCCCTCATGAACCGCCTCATCGGCACCCGGGCCACCGACCTCGGGCCTTTCCGCGCGATCACCGCCGCCGCGCTGCGGCGGCTGGACATGCGCGACCGCGGCTTCGGCTGGACGGTGGAGATGCAGGTGAAGGCGCGCCGGCGCGGGCTGCGAGTGCGCGAGGTGCCGGTGGACTACCGCCCGCGCATCGGGCGCAGCAAGGTGAGCGGCACGCTCTCGGGAAGCCTGCGGGCGGGCGCCACCATCCTGGGCACCATCGCGCGGCACGCCCTGGGCGGGCAAGGATAGGAGACAATCCCTGCTGGAGCGCCCGCAGGGAGGGCCACGATGATTCGCAAGCTGAAGTCGGGAAAGTACCGGCTGTACTCGCGGAAGAAGGACGCCCGGACGGGCCGGCGCAAGAACCTGGGGACCTTCGGCAGCCTGGAGGCGGCCAAGGCCCACGAGCGGGCCGTCCAGTATTTCAAGCGTCATTGACCCCCCGCCCCGTCCCTCCCCACGCCGGAGAAGGGGGGGATGGGTGGCAGCGTTGCGTCGTGCTGGTGGTTTGTGGGGGCGTGATCACGGCCTGCGTGGCCGCGTGGGCCGTCGAGGGAGACCAGACCCGCCGCGTCGGCACCCACCTGATGCTCTTCGGCGTCGCCTTCGGTGCGTACCTCGGTGCCCTCCACATCGCGCGGGGCCTGTCGCGCCGCTGGCTGCGCGCCGCGCTGGGGATGGCCGTGCTCTGGCGTCTCGCCCTTGTCCCCGCCTTTCCCCTCCTCTCGGACGACGTCTTCCGCTACGTGTGGGAAGGCCGGGTCCAGCTCCACGGCGGGAATCCCTACGCCTGGGAGGACCGGCCCGAGTCGCCGCGCTGGGAGGCGCTGCGGGACGGCGTCTGGCGCACGGTCACCCACAAGGAGTACACGGCCGTCTACCCGCCGCTGTGGGAGATGGTCTGCCGGCTGGTGGTGGGACTGCGCGACTCGGTCACCGCCATGAAGGCGTTCGTCGTCGTCGGCGAGCTGGCCCTGTGGGCGCTGCTGGCCCGCCTCCTCCGCCGGCGCCGGCTGCCCCCCGAGCGGCTTCTCGTCCTCGCCTGGAGCCCGCTGGCGCTGGTCGAGGTCGCGGGCAGCGGCCACAACGACGCTTTCGGCGCGCTCCTGCTGACGCTGTCGCTGGCCGCCCTCGACCACGGCGACGGCCTCGGCTCCGCCGCCGCGGCGGCGCTCGGAGCGCTGACGAAATTCCTGCCCGCCCTCGTCGTCCTCGCCTGGCTGCGGCGCTACCGCTGGTGGCACCTGGTGGCCGGGCTGGACCTCGCGCTGCTCCTGGTCATCCCTTACGCCACCGCGGGGCCGGGGCTGTGGATGAGCCTCGGGAAATACGGGCGGTACTGGCTCTTCAACCAGACGCTGTTCGATCCGCTGGCCGCGCTCGCCGGCGGGCACGAGGAGGGGGTGCGGCTGGCCGGCGTGCTGCTCGGCGGGTTCGCGCTCGCCCTGGCGGCGCGGAAGACGGAGCCGGCCGCCGCCGCGCTCGCCGTCGTGGCCGCCTCGATCCTCCTCGCGCCGAACGTGCTCCCCTGGTACGCGCTATGGCTGCTGCCGCTGCTCGTGCTGCAGGACGCGCCGGGCCTCCTTCTCTTCACGGGCAGCGTGCAGCTCGCCTACCTCGTCTATCCCGAATGGCTGTCCGGCCAGCGCTGGCAGGTCGGCTGGCCGGTGCGGGCCCTCGAGTACGGGCCGTGCGTGGCGGTCGGCATCGCGGCCTGGCTGCAGCGGCGAGTCTCGGCCCCCGAGAAGGCGCCGTGCAGTGACGACATCCTGGTCGTCTTCGTCAAGGAGCCGCGGCCCGGCGCGGCCAAGACCCGTCTCGTGCCGGAGCTGGGCGCGGAGGCCGCCGCCGAGCTGTATAGGGCCCTGGCCGACGAGGAGATCCGCCGCACGGTCCCGCGGCGGGGGGAGTACCGCCGGCTCTTCTTCTTCGCTCCGGCCGAAGCCCGCGGCGCGATGGAGGCCTGGCTGCCGGGAGAGGTCCTGCTGCCGCAAACGGGCACCGACCTGGGCGCGCGCATGGCGGAGGCCTTCGAGCAGGTCTTCCGCCGCGGCGCCCGCCGCGCCGCCGTCATCGGCAGCGACGTGCCGTGGCTCTCCCGCCGCCTGGTCGCCGGCGCTTTCTCGGCCCTGGCCGAGCACGACGTCGTCATCGGCCCCACCGTGGACGGCGGCTACTACCTGCTCGCCCTCGACCGGTCCCGGCCCGAGCTGTTCGAAGGCATCGCCTGGAGCACGCCGTCGGTACGCGCCGCCACCGCCGAGCGCGCCGCGGCCCTCGGCCTGCGCGTCCGGATGCTCGAGGAGCTGCCCGACATCGATACGCTGGCGGACGTCCGCGCCCAATGGGGGAAGCTGCGCCCGCTGCTGGGGAAGCGGGTGCGCGAGCCCGTGGAGCGGGCCCTCCGGCACGCTTCGCTGTAGAGGACCCTGGTATCATGCTCCGGGTAGCTCGGCCGGCGGCGTGAGCACCACGCGTTGACGATGCGGGGAACTTCATTTCCCGCGGCCCTTTTCTTCGGTCTCCCGGTCCTCCAAGCGCTCAGATCGGACCGGGATCCCGGTGTCGCCGCTCGCATGGCCGCTCTCGCCCGACACTGAGGCTCTGGAATGAGGCAGGAACGCGCCAGCATCTACGGGCTCATCGCCTGTCAGGGTGATTCCCTGACCTACGGATCGCGCGATCCCGACGGCATGAGCTATCCGCTCTACCTCGGCCGGCTTCTCTCCGAGAAGCACCACCAGACCTGGGTCACGGTCAACCTGGCGGTGGCCCGCGACGGCTGGGTCGAGATCTGGCGGCGCAACTACCACGAGCTCCTGTCGCTCCCGGAGGCGCGCGAGGTGTGCCTCTGGGCGGGAACCAACGACGCCAAGCAGAACCGCTCCCTCGACCAGACGCTCGTGGCGTGCGAGGCCGTCCTCGACCAGTGCCGGGCGGCGGGCCGTTTCGTGTATCTCGCCACCCTGCCGGGCAAGAACGGCTTCGGGGCGCCGCTGGAGCCGTGGAGCATGAACGAGATGATCGAGAAGCTGAACCACGCCTACCGGCGCATCGCCGAAGGGCGCGGCCTCGGCCTGGTGGACCTGTCGAGCATCCCGCGGGAGCATTTCGTGGACGGCATCCACCTGACCCAGGCCGGGAACCTGTGGGTGGCGGAGAGGTTCGCCGCCGCGATCGAAGCCCGGCGCTGACGGCCGCCGGCTAGCCGAGCCCGTCGTGCTTCTTCTTGATGAGCGAGAGGAACTCCTCGCGCGTCTGGAGCTGGTCGCGGAAGCCGCCCAGCATGCAGGACGTCACCGCCACGGAGTTCTGCTTCTCCACCCCGCGCATGATCATGCAGAGGTGCATCGCCTCGATCACCACGCCCACCCCGCGCGGACGGATGGCGTCCTGGAGGGCGTGGGCGATCTGGACCGTGAGCCGCTCCTGGACCTGCAGCCGCCGGGCGAAGGCGTCCACCAGGCGCGGGATCTTGGAGAGCCCCACGACCTTCTCCTTCGGGATGTAGGCGACGTGGGCCTTGCCGAACCAGGGGAGCAGGTGATGTTCACACAGGGAGAACACCTCGATGTCCTTGACCACCACCATCTCGTCGTAGCACACGCTGAACAGCGCGCTGTTCAGGATGGCGCGGACGTCCTCCCGGTAGCCCTTGGTGAGGAATCGGAAGGCCTTCTCGACCCGCTCGGGCGTCTTGAGCAGGCCCTCCCGGTCGGGGTCCTCGCCGATGGCGGCCAGCACCGCCCGCACGTGGGGCGCGATGTCGCCGCCCAGCTCCGCCGGCCCCCGGAGCGCCGCCGAAGCTCTCACGGGGCGCACGCGCCGCGCGCGCTTGCGGTCAGCCACGGACCGGCAGCGCCAACCGGCGATTGGCGGCGAGGTCGACCCGCGTCGGCGCCTTCGTCACCGCGCAGCTCCGGCAGATCGCCTCGCCGGCGAACGGGTCGTCCCAGGTGCGCTCCCGGTGGGCCCGGCGCAGGCGCTCGAAGTTGGTGCTCGCCCACGCCTCGCGGAGGCTCTTCATGAGCGGCGGCCGGGGCAGCCGCACCACCGGCCCCCCGTCGATCTCGAGGGTGAAGCCCTGGCAGCACGGCATCGTGTGCCGGCCGTCCCAGGTCACGACCATCCGGCGGAAGGGGTCCGAGCACTGGAACTCGTCCGCGGTCATCTGGCGCCAGTGGGCGGCCTTCCAGTGGTGCTGCGTGCCGGCGGGGGAGTAGCACTCCGAGACCGAGATCCAGTCCACCTCCATCTTGTCCCGCCAGAACTCCTCCATCCGGCCGGAGTCGACGGCCTCGGCGTTGAGGTGGGTGCGGACGACCGACGCCCGGATGCGGCAGTCGGGCGCGCCCTTGCCCTCCGCGCGCGCCTTCACCGCCGAGCGCACGGAGTGGAGGAGGACCTCCCACTTGCCGCCCACCCGCTGGCGCTGGTACGTGTCGGGGTCGCAGGCGTCGACCGAGAACATGAGGTCGGTGATGCCCGCCTCGACGAGCTGGGCGAACAGCTCGGGGTTCTTGCGCGCGCCGCCGTTGCCGTTGGTGTTCATCATGATGTCGGGGAAGCCGAGCCCGGCCGCCTCCCGCACGAAGGACACGATGCGGGGATGCATGGAGGGCTCGCCCCGGTAGTTGAGCTTGATCGAGCTGACCCCCAGGTCCGTGCACTGCTGGACCAGGCGACCGTAGAGCACGGGGTCCATGTAGCCCCGCTGGTAGGTATGCTCGTCGAAGCCCTGGGTGCGGATGTGCTCGTGGGTCCAGATCTGGCAGAAGCCCTGCGGGTCTTCCTCGGAGCTGCCGCAACGCAGGTCGCACACGGCCACCGTCTCGAGGTCGACGTGGACCGGGTGGTCCGAAGGGTCCGTCTCGGCTTCCCGGCGATCCCATTCCCGCCGGTACGCCTCGTAGCGCTCGGAGCGGGTGGGAACGGCGCCCAGGACGCGAAAGGTGGGGTCCTTGCTCATCCTCGAATGGCTAGTCTACCCGGAAGGGCGCCGCGGCCGGTAGCGGCCCGGAATGGTATGATCCCGCGCCAAGTCGCACCTCCAGGCCCCGCAACACCGGGCCCCTCGCCGGAGCGCGATGGATTTCGACAAGATCGGCAAGTACCAGATCGTCGGCAAGATCGGCCAGGGCGCGATGGGCGAGGTCTTCAAGGCCCACGACCCGCTCCTCAACCGGCTGGTGGCGGTCAAGACGATCTCCGGCAAGCCGGGGACGCAGAGCGACGCCCACAAGCGGTTCCTGCGCGAGGCGCAGTCCGCGGCGCGCCTGAACCACCCCAACATCATCACGGTCTACGACCTGGGCGAGGAGCAGGGCCGCGTCTTCATGGCCATGGAGCTGCTCGAGGGGACCGACCTCCGCGAGGTGATCAACACCCGCGCGGTCACGGATCTCGGCCAGAAGCTCGAACTGATGGAGCAGATCTGCGACGGCCTGGCCTACGCCCATTCGAAGCAAGTCGTCCATCGGGACCTCAAGCCGGGCAACATCCACATCCAGCCGAACGGCCAGGTCAAGATCATGGACTTCGGGCTGGCCCGCCTCGGCGCCTCGGAGATGACCGCCACCGGCACCGTCATGGGCACGCCCAACTACATGTCGCCGGAGCAGGTGCGGGGCGAGAAGGCGGACGCCCGCTCGGACATCTTCGCCCTCGGCGCGGTCTTCTACGAGCTGCTCACCTCCCACAAGGCCTTCGACGCCGACTCCATCCACGCCGTCCTGTTCCAGGTCCTGGACCACGACCCGGAGCCGGTGCGCAAGTGGGTCCCCGACGTCCCGGAGATCCTGGTCGCGCTGGTGCAGCGCGCGCTGGAGAAGGACCCGGCGCGCCGCTTCCCGGACGCCGGCCAGATGCGGGAGGCGGTGAGGATCGCGCGCCAGGTCGTCGCCGGCGAGATGGAAGAGGTGGCCGGACTCTCCGCGCTGCGCGAGCTGGGCACGGCGGAGGCGACCGTCATCGGCCTTCCCGCCGACGGTGAAGCGACCGTGGTGGGCCTGCCGCCGGCGGACTCGCCGCCGGAGCGCGGCTCGTCGCCCGACCGGACGCGGCCACCGGTCAGCTTCGGGAAGGGCCGCGGCCAGCCCGGCCCGCGGGGACCCGGCGTCTCGCGGACCGGACGCGGCGTCACCGTGCGGCCGCCCGCCCGCGGCGGGGCCCCTGCCGCGGCCGCCCCCGGGCCGCCGCGCGCGTCGCGCCTGCCCGTGGTCCTGGGGGCCGGAGTGCTGCTGCTGGTCGTCGGCGTGGCGGTGGCGGTCTGGCTGCTGCGGCCCTCCGCCGCGCCGATCCCGACGCCCACCCCGAACATCACGGACCCCATCATCGACGCCCTTGTGGCCAGCCTGGTCGAGCTGGCCAACCAGGACCTGAAGAACAAGAACTACGCCTCGGCCGTGAAGCGCGCCGACAACATCCTCAACGTGCGGGCGGACAACCCGGAGGCGCGGCAGATCAGGGCGGTGGCCCAGGCCAAGCTTGACGAGGTCGAGGGGGCCGCCCGTGATGCACGCAGCGCCTTCGAGGCCGGCGACACCGACAAGGCCTCGCAGGCGCTGTCGACGGTCATGTCGATCAATCCCAACCACCCCGTCGTCGACGAGCTGTCGCAGAAGCTCAACCGCTACTTCCGGGCCACGGCCGAGGAGGCGCGGGGGCAACTGGCGGGCTCGCGCACCGCCGCCGAGGGCGCCGGGGCCAGCCGCCAGGCGGAATTCGCCGACGCCGTGTCCAGCCAGCGCAAGGCGGAGGCCCTCTTCAAGAACCAGGAGTTCGCGGTGGCCACCCAGCGCTACCTCGAGGCCCGCGACCATTTCGACCGGGCTCGCAACGCGCAGGAGCGGCCCAAGCCCACCCCGAAGCCGACCGCCGTCGTCGTCGCGCCGACGTTCGCCCCGCCGGCCACCACGCTCCCCCCGACCAGCCTCCCGCCGGCCACGGCGGCGCCGACGGCCGTGCCCAGCCCGCAATCGCTGGCCTTGCCCCTGGGCGACGAGCCCGCCGTCCGGAGGGTGCTCGACGACTACAAGCGGGCCATGGAGACGAAGGACCTCAAGCTGCTCAAGGCGGTGAAGCCCAACATGTCCCGCCGGCAAGCTGCAGTTGAGCCTGGCCACGGATTCCATCCAGATCGACGGAGCGCAGGCGACGGCCCGGGTCTCCCGGCAGGACGTCATCGACGGCCGCCAGCAGCCGAGGTTCCAGCAGACCTTCACGCTGGTCAAGGGGCCGTCCGGGTGGACGATCCGCGAGTGGGTGATCCGCCGCTAGAAGCTGTACTCGAAGCCGACGAGCGGCGTCACCTTGTCGCGCAGGCCCCCGTTGTCGAGCTTGAAGAGCACGTTCAGGTCGAGCAGGAGCTTTCCCCCGGCGTTGACCTTGATCCCCGCCGCACCGTCGGTGACGTTGAAGTCGGCGTCCTGCACGAAGTGGATGCTGGGGAAGGTCAGCCCGCCCTGGAGGGCGTGGAACGTCTCGGTCTGCAGCCGCGGCGACTTGAGGACCCGCCGGCCCAGAACGTCGAGGGCGAGGGTGACCCGCGACGTGAGGCCGATGTCCAGCCCCCCCTCGTAGAGGATCTGGCTGGGCAACGACTTCTTCTCGCCGGTGAGCACGTTGCCGGCCAGCACGCTCTTGCCGTTCCACTGGTAGCCCACGTTGATGTGCGGGGAGAAGACCTTCTTCGACACCGACAAGACCGCGAAGGGCTTCACCCCGTAGGCGCCGGAGCCGAGCAGGTCCTCCTCGTCGCCGGTCGGGAAGCGGACGTCCACGCCGAGGGCGAAGCCCGTCGCGCCGCCCTTGAAGGGCTGCGCCTTGAGGCGAGCGACGACGTCGCCGATGCCGGAGGCGCTGCCGGAGTTCTCGAAGCGCTTGTGGCTGCCGAACCCGCCGGGCGCCGACGGATCGGAGAAGAAATGGGTGGCCGGGCTGGAGGCGGTGCCGATGCGCTGGACGGTGGCGTCGGACACCACGTCCATGTCCACGGTCACGACCGGCACCGCGACCGAGAGGTCGAGGCGGTCGGCCAGGCCGTAGCTGAGGAACGCCGTGAACTGCCCGACCTTGAGGTCGATGCCGTTGTTGGTGGTCACGACGTCGGCCCGTCCGCCGGGGGAGGCGTTGTCGTGGGTGAAGACGGCGGGGACGTTGTGGATGTCCACTCCCTCGATGCTGTCGAACGTGAAGTACTGGTAGTTGACGCCCAGCGAGAACTTCTTCCTGCCGATCGTCTCCGACCGCTCGGCGAGGATCGGGCCGAAGCTCTGGGTCGAGCGCTTGAAGACCCCCAGGGCGGGATCCAGCTCGTACGTGAAGCCGGAGGCGGGGGAGGGGAGCGGCACCGATGCGAGCTGGCTGGCCAGGGAGATGTTGAACTGCGTGAACTCGGCCTGGAAGGCGCTGTTGAAGTGGGCGGAGTGCGTGCTGCCGTCGGGCAGCAGCGCCTCGCTGTTCACGATCAGGCCTCGCGACCCGTAGAGGTCCGGGATGAGGAACGCCAGCTTGTCGTCGGCCCTGAGGGCGGCCGGGCTCGCCAGCGCGGCGAGCGCCGCGAGGAGGATCGCCTTTCTCGCCATGACACCTCCCGTCCAGCCGGAGTCCGGAGCGGCGGGAGGAAACGGCGCCGCCCTGGACGGCGGGACGGCCGAGTGTGCCATCCGATGATCACATCGTCAAGCGAACGGCGTGCCCCGGGGTGAGCGGGCGCACTCGTAAGTCGCGTGCTATCATCGCCGACCGGAGCGCATGGACCACAAGGCGATAGGCAAGTACCAGATCATCGCCCGCATCGGCCAAGGGGCCATGGGCGAGGTCTTCAAGGCCCACGACCCCTCCCTGAACCGGATGGTCGCCGTGAAGACCATCTCCTCGAGCCTGGGGACCGAGAGCGAGCTGCGCCGGCGTTTTCTCCGGGAGGCCCAGTCCGCCGCCCGCCTCAATCATCCCAACATCATCACCGTCTATGACTTCGGAGAGGAGGAGGGGCAGATCTACATGGCCATGGAGCTGCTCGAAGGCTCCGACCTCAAGGACCTCATCATGGGCGGCACGCTCGGCAGCCTGGATCGCTAGCTGGACGTCATGGAGCAGCGATCTCAAGCCGGGGAACGTGCACATCCAGCCGAGCGGGCAGGTGAAGATCATGGACTTCGGCCTCGCGCGCCTGGGCGCCTCCGAGATGACCCGCACCGGAGTGGTCATGGGCACGCCGCACTACATGTCACCGGAGCAGGTGAGGGGGGAAAAGGCCGACGCGCGCTCGGACGTCTTCGCGCTGGGGGCGATGTTCTACGAGCTGCTCGCGGGCCGCAAGGCTTTCGACGGCGATTCCATGCACACGGTGCTCTTCCAGGTCCTCCAGGAGGAGCCGGAGTCCATCAGCCACTGGGTCGACGTGCCCCCGATCCTCGCCGAGGTCGTGGAGAAGGCCCTGCAGAAGGACGCGGCGGGCCGCTTCCACGACGCCAGCCAGATGCTCGGCGGCGTGCGCGCCGTGCGGCGGGCCATCGCCGAGGGCTGTCTCGAGGCGACGCTGGACGCGGAGGTCGGCCTCTCGCCCGGCGGCGACCGCCCTTCCGGCGACACCAGGATCGTCGGCTCGGTGGCGCTGCAGCGGCAGCCCGGGACTGGACGGCCGGCGCCGGCGACGCTGTCCGCCAAGGCGCCGACCCAGCTCGACGCGCGGCGCTCCCGCTCGCGCCCCCCGGTCGCCGCGCCGCTGTCTCGCGTCCCGCTGTACGTGGGGGGAGCGCTCGGAGTGCTGGCCCTCGTACTGGCCGGCGGCTTCGCCGCCCTGCTGCTCTCGCGCGGCCCGGCTCCGGCCAGCGAGCCGCCGCGGCCCATCGACAACCTCACGCGGGTGCTGGTCGCCAGCCAGGTCGAGCTGGCCCGGAACAAGCTCGACGAAAAGAGCTATCGCGCCGCGGCCACCCGCGCCGAGCAGGCCCTCAAGCTCGATCCGAAGAACGACGTGGCCCGCCAGCTCCTGGCCCGGGCCCAGGATGCCTTGAAGCAGGCCGATGCCGCCGCGCAGGCGGCCCGCACGGCTCTCGCGGCCGGCGACGACGCGAAGGCGGCCCAGGCGCTGTGGAGCCTCCTCTCCCTCGATCCTCGCTACGACGGCGTCGACGCGCTCGTCGCGCCGCTCAACCCCGTGTTCCACGACCAGGCCGGCCAGTCTCGGCAGCTCATGAGCGAGGCGCGCGCCGGTGCCGAGCGGGCCAAGGCCAACGGCCTGCCCGGCTTCGCCAACGCCGTCACCGCCGGCGCCGAAGGCGATGCCCTCCTGGCCAGGAAGCAGTACGCGGCGGCCACCGCCCGCTTCCTGGACGCCCGGGACGAGTTCGAGCGGGCGCGCCGCTCGGTCCAGCGCTAGGCGGCACGCCGCCGGCGGGAGAGCCGCCGGACCCGTCCTGACCCGCTTCCGGTCCACCATGGCGCGCAGTGAGCCAACAGCTCGTCCTGCGGCGGGAGCGGACTGAAGAGGCGCTCGTCGCCGTCCTGAAAGGCCTCGAGGCGGCGAAGGGGCCGGGGGCGGAGCCGGTCCTGGCCGCCCTGCGCCGTTTCCCCGCCCAGCCGGCGGTGTTCGCCGGGCTGCCCGAAGGCCTGCACCCGCGGCTGCGCGACGCGCTCGCGGCGCGCGGTCTCGCCCGGCTCTATTCACACCAGCGCGATGCCTACGAGGCGGCCCGCTCCGGACGCCACATGGTCGTGGTGACGCCGACCGCCTCCGGCAAGACTCTCTGCTACAACCTGCCCGTCCTCGACCGCATCCTCAACGAGCCGGACGCCCGGGCCCTCTACCTGTTCCCGACCAAGGCCCTGGCCCAGGACCAGCTCGCCGAGCTGCACTCGCTCGTGGAGGCGCTGGGGGCCGACATCGGCGCGTTCACCTACGACGGCGACACGCCCGGCGACGCCCGCAAGGCCGTCCGCTCCCGCGCCCACGTGGTCGTCACCAACCCGGACATGCTGCACAAGGGGATCCTGCCCCATCACACCAAGTGGGTGAAGCTGTTCGAGAACCTCCGCTACGTGGTGGTGGACGAGCTGCACACCCACCGCGGCGTGTACGGCTCCCACGTGGCCAACATCCTCCGCCGCCTGCAGCGACTCTGCCGCTTCTACGGCTCCGACCCGCAGTTCCTCTGCTCGTCGGCCACCATCGGAAACCCGAAGGAGCTGGCCGAGACGCTGACCGGCCGGCCGATGGCGCTCATCGACCGCAGCGGCGCGCCGCGGGGCGAGCGCTACTTCGCCATCTACAACCCGCCGGTCGTCAACCGGCCGCTCGGCATCCGCCGCTCCGCCCTCAACACGGCGCGGGACGTGGCCCTGTCCTTCTTGAACAAGGGGCTGCAAACGATCGTCTTCGCCCCCTCGCGCCTCGCCACCGAGGTGCTCGTCACGTACCTGAAGGAGGCGCTCGAGGCGCGGCCGGGCGCGGAGGGGGTGGTACGCGGCTACCGCGGGGGCTACCTGCCCCTGAAGCGGCGGGAGATCGAGCGGGGCCTGCGGGACGGCTCCGTGCTGGGAGTGGTCTCCACCAACGCGCTCGAGCTGGGCATCGACATCGGCGGGCTCGACGCGGCGGTGCTCCTCGGCTATCCGGGAAGCGTGGCCTCGGCCTGGCAGCAGGCCGGCCGCGCGGGCCGCCGCTCCAGCACGTCGGTCGCGGTGATGGTCGCCAACTCGACGCCCCTCAACCAGTTCATCGCCCGCCACCCGGACTACTTCTTCGGGGCGCCCGTCGAGCAGGGCCGGATCAACCCCGACAACCTGCACATACTCGTCAGCCACGTGAAGTGCGCCGCCTTCGAGCTGCCCTTCGGCGCCGACGAGGGCTTCGGCAGCGAGGACGTGCAGCAGGTCCTCTCCTTCCTCGAGGAAGAGCGCCTCGTCCACCGCGCGGGCGGGCGCTGGCACTGGACGAGCGAGAGCTATCCGGCCGATGCGGTGAGCCTGCGCAGCGTCTCCTCGGACAACTTCGTCGTCCAGGACGTCACGCCGGGCAAGGATCCGCGGATCATCGCCGAGGTGGACTTCGACTCGGCCCCCGCCGTGCTCCACGAGAAGGCGGTCTACATCCTGGAGGGCAAGACCTACCTGGTCGAGAGGTACGACCACGCCGAGCGCCGGGCCGAGGTGCGGGAGGCGGAGGTGGACTACTACACCGACGCCGTCACGTACACGAAGGTGCGGATCCTGGAGCGGTTCGACGGAGAGGATGCCGGGCGAGCCCGCCGGAGCCACGGGGAGGTCCACGTCACGGCGCAGGTGGTCGGGTTCAAGAAGATCAAGTTCCACACCAACGAGAACGTGGGCTCGGGCGAGCTGCAGATGCCCGAGAACGAGATGCACACGACCGCCTACTGGCTGACCATCCCGCGCGAGACCCTGGCCGGATTGCCCTACGGCCGCGAGGAGCGGGGGGACGGCGTCGTGGCCTTGAGCTACACGCTGGGGCAGCTGGCCGCGCTGTTCCTCATGTGCGACCGGCACGACCTGGGAGTGGCGGTCGGCGACGACGGCCGGGGCGAAGCCCGCGTGGAGAGCGGCCGGCGCCGGCTCGACGAGAGCGAGCCGCCGGCGGCCCCGGGAGCGGACTACGAGCCGAACATCTTCCTCTACGACAACTACCCGGGCGGGATCGGGCTCTCAGAGCCGCTCTACCGGCTTCACCCTCGCCTGCTGGCCGAGAGCCGCGCCCTCATCGCCGGCTGTCCGTGCGCGGAGGGATGTCCGTCCTGCGTGGGTCCCGCGGGCGAGGCGGGGACGCGCGGCAAGGAAGTGGCGCTGGCCCTGCTCGACCTCCTCCTGAGCCGGTGAGCACATCCCTCCACGACCGCCTGCGGCGGCTGCGGCGGGAAGCCGACGGTGACGCCGCCCCCGCCCCCGGGAACGAGCTGGAGCGGCTGGAGCGCGCTCTGGTCGGCGCGGCCGGGGACGGTCTCAGCCTGAAGGAGCGCCTGCAGCGCCTGGCCGCCGCCGCCGCGCGGGGCCGGGCCGCCGTCCCGCCGCCGCGGCGGTGGCGGGAGGCCGTTCCTCTCGAAGAGCTGTTGCAGGGGCGGCGGATCGAGAACGAGCGCGGCGAGTTCTTCCTGATCGAGACGGACACCAGCCTGGAATCGTTCCACGGCGACTCGCCGCTCAGCCGCGTGCAGGTCATCGATCCCGACAGCGTGGCCGTCCTCAGCGGCGAGCCGGTCTTCGCCGGCTTCGAGCTGCGCCAGGCCGCCTTCCTGGACACCGAGACCACCGGCCTGGCCGGCGGGACCGGCACCGCCGCCTTCCTGGTCGGCCTCGGCTTCGTCGACGGAGACCGCTTCCGTGTCCGCCAGTACTTCATGCGCGACTATCCGGAAGAGGCCGCGCTGCTGCGCGGCCTGGCCGACGATCTGCGCCGCTTCTCGCGGCTGGTGACCTTCAACGGCCGCACCTTCGACGTGCCCCTGCTGGAGGCCCGTTATCGCCTCAACCGCGAGCGCTTCCCGCTCGACGGCGCGCGCCACTTCGACCTCCTGCACCCTGCGCGGCGGCTCTGGAAGCTGCGGCTGGAGTCGTGCCGGCTGCAATCGCTGGAGGCGGCCCTGCTCGGCCTGCGCCGCGACGGCGACGTGCCGGGCGAGGAGATCCCCCAGATCTGGTTCGACTACCTGCGGCGGCGGGACGGGCGCTCGCTCCTGCGGGTCCTGGAGCACAACCGGCTGGACGTCGTGTCCCTGGCCGCCCTCTCCACCCTCGCCTGCCGGTGGGTGGAGGACGGCTGGGCCGAGGATCCGCGCGACGTCTATTGCCTGGCCCGCGTGCTCGAGCGCGCCGAGCTGCCCGAGCGGTGCGAGGCGCAGTACCGGCGCCTGGCGTCCTCCGGCGCCCACCCGTGGCGGGTCCGCTCGCTGCTTCGCCTGGCCGCCCGGGCCAAACGCCTCGGCGAGCACGCGGCGGCGGTGGAGCTGTGGGAGCAGGCGGCCGGAGAAGGGGACTGGTGGGCGCTGCGGGAGCTGGCCGTCCACCACGAGCACCGCGCGCGGGACCTCGCGGCGGCCCTCCTCGTGGTCGAGCGCGCGCTGGAGACGCTCGAGGATCACGGCTCGCCGACCGCCCACCGCGTCCGCGCGGACTTCCGCCGCCGCCGCGAGCGCCTGCTGGCCAAGCGCGCAGGGCCACCCCCAACCTCCCCCGGCCCTTAAACGCAGAGGACGCGGAGAACGAACGGAGAGAACTCGGAGGAACGAAGTACGGCGGACGACCTCAAATTCCTTCTCTGCGTCCTCGAGCTATTCCTGCCATTCTCTGCGTGCTCTGCGTTAAAAAGGCGATGCGGGCCTACGGGATCTCCGACTGCAGGAAGCCGACGAGGTCCTGGATCGACAGCGGCTTGGCGAAGACCCTGACCCCCGCCTTCCGCGCCGCCACGAGCAGGGGAGAGCGGACGTAGGCGGTCATGAGGGCGACCGGCAGGCCCTGGATGCGCTGGCGCAGCGCAGAGGCGAGCGCGGCGCCGTCCTGGCCCGGCATGACCAGGTCGACGATGGCCGCGTCGTAGGGGGCGGAGGCCACCCGTGCGAGCGCTTCCTCCGACGACGTCGCGGCGTCGATGAGGAAGCCGTGCCGCGAGAGCGCATGCGAGAGCATCATGATGATGTCCTGATTGTCGTCGACGATCAGGATGCGCGGAGACGCCTTCACGGCCGGCTAGCCTACTCGACGGCGCCGCCCCCGTAAAGACGCGATCCGGTCCCGCGATCCTCCCGCCGCGGTCGAGCCGGCCCGGTCCGCCGGCCTGATAGACTTCGGCCTCGACATGGAGCCGGCCGTGCCCAGTCCCCGCCGGAAGGCGGTGGCGGACGCCCTGGGGCTGGGCTTCATCCTCCTCGTCCTCCTCGACTACCTGCGCCCCTCGCTGCTCCTCCTGCCCACCATCGCCGCCGGCGGCGATACGCCTTGCCACTACCCCACCTTCGCATGGTTCCACGATCACCTGCTTCCGCACGGCCGGCTGCACGGCTGGTACCCGGGCGCCTACCTGGGCCAGCCGCTGCTGCTCTATTACTTCCCGCTGCCGTTCCTGGCCATGTCGGCCGTCGCGCCGCTGGTGGGCCTGCCGGCGGCCTTCAAGCTGGGGACCGTGGTCGGGGTGTTCCTGCTCCCGGTTCTCGCCTACGCCTCGCTGCGCCTCATGGGATTCCGCTTTCCGGCCCCGCTGCTCGGGGCCGGCGGCGCCCTCGTCTTCCTCTTCTGCGAGGAGAACCCCATCTGGGGCGGCACGCTCGCGAGCACGCTGACCGGCGAGTTCGCCTACACCCTGGGGCTCGCCCTCGCCGTGCTCTTCCTCGGCCTCGTCTATCGCGCCTACAGCCGGGGCTGGTCCTGGCGCGCGCCAGGGCTGCTGCTCGGCCTGACCGCGCTCGCCCACGGCTATGCGGTGCTGTGGGCGGGCCTTTCGGCCGCCTACTTCCTCTACGCCGCCCGCCGTCCGCCGCGCACGCTGGCCTGGCTGGCCGCGGTGGCGGCGGGCGCCTTCGCCGCCGCGGCGCTGTGCCTGTTGCCGCTGCTCGCGGCCTGGGGTTGGACCACCCCCTACGACGACCCGTGGATCACGGTGTCGCTGCCCAACCTCTTCCCGCCCCTGCTGTGGCCGCTCTTCGCGGCGGCCGCCGCCGGCTGGATCACGACCCTCGTCGCGGGCCGCCTGGCCGGAGGCCCCGACCACCGTCTGCTCTTCCTGCTCCACGCCACCGTTGCCGGCGCCGCGCTCGCCGTGGGCGCGCCCGCCCTGGGCGTCATCGACGTCCGCTTCGTCCCCTTCGCCCAGCTCGCGGCCTGCCTGGCGGGCGGCGCGACGCTCGGCCTGCTCGTCCAGTCGCTGGCCGCCGCCGACCTGGCCGCGCTCGCGCTCGTATTGCTGGCCGGCATCTACGGCGACGCCCGCTCCCACGTCCTCCGCTATTGGGTCGACTGGAACTACACCGGGCTCGAGGCCAAGGAGCTGTGGCCCGCTTTCCGCGACTTGACGGAGAAGCTGCGCGGCTCGGAGGCCGAGCCGCGGGTGGCGGTCGAGTACAGCGCCGAGCACGAGAAGGCGGGCTCCATCCGCATGTACGAGACGCTGCCTTTCTTCTCCGGGCGATCCACCCTCGAGGGCGTGTACAACCAGGCCAGCCTGCAGACCCACTTCGTCTACTACCTGGCGTCGGAACTGGGGGCGACCTCGCCCAATCCCTTCAAGAGCCGCGACTACTCCCGCTTCGACACCGAGGCCGCCCTGCGCCACCTGCGCCTGTTCGACGTGGGCGACGTGGTCGCCCTGAGCCCGCAGCTCATCTCGAGCCTCGCCGGCCGTTCCGACGTCGGGGACGTGGCCCGCATCCCGCCCTACGCGCTCTTCCACCTCCTGCCGGAGACTACGGACGCCGGTCCGGGCCATGTGGAGCCGCTCGCCTGGGCCCCCGTGCGCTCGTCGCCGCGCGGCTGGCGGGAGAAGGCCTGGCGATGGTTCACCCGCAAGCCCCTCAGCCCCGCCCCGCTCGTCTTCACCGACGACCCTCGCTTCGACGTCGTGGAGAAGGACGAGTGGCTGCCGCCGCCGGCCGTGCCGCTGCCCGGCGGCGTCGAGGTGCGCGAGACGGTCGAGGCGGAGCGCCTCACCGTGACGACCAACCGCGTCGGCCATCCGCTCCTGGTCAAGGTCTCCTACCACCCCCGCTGGCGGGCGGAAGGGGCGGACGGCCCCTACCTCGTTTCGCCCGCCCTCATGCTCGTGGTGCCGCGGCAGCCGACGTTCCGCCTCGTCTACGCCCGCAACTGGGCCGACTACCTCGGGCTCGTCCTGAGCGCGGGCGCGGTCCTGCTCGCGCTCGGCCAGGGACTCTGGGCGCAGAGGCGAAAGAGGACTTCCACGACGAGCGTGCCCGAGGACGCCGCTCTTCGGCCTGCCCCGGCCGCCGTGACCATCGGGGGCCGGCCGCTTGAATCATTGGACGCGTGCGCCCTGCCCCCGCCTCCCCGGCGCTGGGGATGGATCGTGCCGGTGGCCGCGCTGGCCCTGCTCGTCGCGGTGCGGCCGCTGGCCGGGCGGCGCGCGGGCGGCGTCGCCGCGTCCGCCCTCTACGAGCGGGCCTCCCGCGCCTATGCCGAGGAGCGCTTCGCCGACGCCGCGGAGTACGCGCGCGACGCCCTCGGCCTGCGTCCGGCCGGCGAGGAGCGGGGAGGCCTGCTGAGCCTGCGGGGCGAGAGCCTGCTCGCGGCGGGGGACCTACGGGGGGCGGCCGAGGCTTTCGAGACGCTGCTCAGCGCCGAGCCGCGCGGCAGCTATACCGCCGAGGCGCTGTTCGGCGCCGCGCGGGCCCGAGCCGCGGCCGGCGACGCCGACGCCGCGCGCGGGCACCGCGAGCGGCTGCTCCGAGAGTTCCCGGACACGCCGTGGGCGCGGCGTGCGCGTGACGAAGGTGATCGGCACCCTTGACCATCGGAGACGCTGTGGTACGATCCCGCCCGGCAACGAACCCTTCCCTCGCGCGCATCTTCTTCGAGGGACACGCCCCGGCGGTGGTCGTTCCTTGGCAGGAGGAGCACTGGTGAAGCGGAGCGTCTTGCCCGTCCTGGCCGCAGTCCTGGGCCTCGCGACCTCCCTGCGCGCGCAGGGGGTGACGATCGACCACAAGGCGGTGGGCTGCATCGTGGCCGAGCAATACCCGAAGATGAGCGCCTGCTTCGTGCCCGCACCCAGCCTCGCTCGCTCCCGCGTCTATTTCCGCGCCGGCGGCACTCCCCACTGGTACTTCGTGGACGGCAAGCAGGAGATGCCCTGCCACGCCTTCGTGCTGCCCAAGCCGAAGAAGACGATCAAGAAGATCGACTACTACGTCGAGGGGCTGGACCGCTCGGGCGGCGAGGGCCGCACGGCGGAGTACAACCCCGACGTGGTCCCGAGCGCCGCTCAGTGCCGCAAGGACGTCCCCGTGGCGCCGTTCCTGACCCGGGCGACGGTGGTGGTGGGAGCCACGCCGGGCGCGCCGGCGCTCATCCCCGGCTTCTCGGGCTTCGTCGGCGCCGCGGCGGGCGGGCTGTCCAGCGGCGCCGTCCTCGGCATCGTGGCCGGCGGGGCG
>QHVM01000021.1:42903-86820 GCA_003223555.1 Acidobacteriota bacterium
GGTCACCCAGCCTCCGGTCACCACCCAGGCCCCCGCGACCACGACGACCACGACCACCACGACCCTCCCGACCCAGCCATTCTCGGCCTCCTTCGGCATCAGCCCGAACCCGCCCAACGGCAAGGAGCCCCTGGCGGTGACCTTCGACGAGTGCGCGAGCACCGGGGTCGACCTGAAGTTCATCTACGATTTCGCCGGGGACGGGAACGAGGTCAAGGCCGGGTGCAACGAGACCCGTGTCTACCGCCTGAGCGGAGTCTCCTCCAGCGTCGTCACGACGCTGCCTCCCGCGACCAGGGCCTTCGACGCCGTCGTGTGCGTGGGACAGGCCGCCCGCAAGGAATGCCACAACTGGCACATCGTGGTGAGCGAGAACACCGGCGCGAGCGTAGGGGAGGTGACGCCGGCTTCGCGGCGCGTGGCCTGGTCGAGCGAGCTGGACCTCGAGGGCGGCAGCGGCCAGGTGGTCGTCAACGGCGAGGCGGCCGCCTTCGCCTCCCGCGGCCGGTCGTCCGGCGCCGTCCAGGGCCGGCGCGGCCTGAACCGCGTCGAGGCCCAGGTCGTCGAGGCGGCCGGGAGGCCGGGGACGTGGCGCTTCGAGCTGGACACCACCGCCAGCCTGCAGGCGGGAAGCGTCCGGGTCATCGCCGGCGAGGTCGCGCTCGTGACCGAGAGCGCCATCGTGTTCCGCTTGAAGGGCAAGCCGGGAGAGCGCGTGGTCTTCAGCTTCAGGACGGAGAGGTAGTCTCCACTCCGCGGGCGGCCAGCCGCCGGCGCAGCTCGTCTTCTTCTATGCGGTGGCGGGCCACCTCTTCCCCGTCCAGGAGCAGCACCGGGATCTCGAGCCGGTAGCGGCTCCAGCCCGGATCGCGGCGGACGTCCTCTTCCACGAGCACCGTACCGCGGCCGGCCAGGACGCGCTCCACCACGAGGCGCATCTGGTGGCACAGGTGGCAGCCGGGCTGGCCGAGCAGCGTGAGGCGGCGCGTCACCTCAGCGGTCCTGGCCCGCCTCCGCCGGCCTCCGCCGCCGCGTGGTCACGGCGGCGGCCGCGATCGCGGCCACGATCGTGAGCTGGACCACGAGGCCGGTGAGGTCGGGGTGGATGCCCATCCAGGGGATCTCGGGGAAGGTGACCGGCCGCGGCGCGAGGTAGCCGGCGGCCACCAGGTCGTAGATCCCCGAGCCGGCGAAGCTGATGGCCAGGGCGCACATCAGCGCGCTGGACACGGCGAAGAACGGGCCGACCGGCAGTCGCGTCACCGTGCGGCTCATGGCCACCGCAAGCCCCATCACGGCGAGCAGGCCGGCGGCGGCTCCCGCCCAGACGTGGCCACGCTGGCCCGCGCATTCCAGCAGGAGGGCCTGGGTGAAGAGCACCGTCTCGGCCGCTTCGCGGTAGACGGCCAGGAACGACAGCCCGGCCAGCATCGTCAGGTGGCGGCGGTTCAGGCTCTCCTCCAGCCGCCGGCGCAGGTAGCCCGTCCACCGGCGGGCCTCGATCTTGGAGATCATCCAGAAGCTGACCGAGAAGAGCACCGTCGCCGCCAGCAGGGCGACGCCCGCCTCCACCAGCTCGCGCTCGTCGGCCCTCACGGCGACCGCGCGCTGGAAGATCCACCAGGTGGCGAGCCCGGCGGGAAGAGCCGCCAGCCAGCCCGCGTGGACGTAGCGCCGGGCGTCCGGGCGACCGAGACGCCGCACGCCGGCGAGGAGGGCACCGACCAGCAACGCCGCCTCGAGGCCTTCCCGGAGGTAGATGAGGAAGGCGGCGGCGAAGGGGACGAGCGGCCGGCCCGCCGTGCCGCTCGCGGCGAGCAGGCCGTCAAGCCGTTGGGCCTGCCGGTCGACGATCGCGCGATCGCCGCGGCTGATCGCCGTGCGGAGGTCGCGGAAGCCGGCTTCGACCGCCGCGGTCGCCCCGGCGTCCCGCGCCCGCAGGCGCGCCTCCTGGGGCTCGAATCCCTGGAGGTACGCGTCGAGAGTGAAGCGGTCGGCGTCCTGGGGCCGGCCCTCGGCGAAGGCCTCCCGCGCCTGGCGGACCATGCGCCGCGTGCGGTCCAGCCCCATCCCGGCCGGCGCCCCGCCGAAGGCCGCCTCCTGCCGCGCCCACGCCAGCGCTCCGGCGGGGTCAGGGTAACCGTCCCGCTGCAGCTCCTGCAGGAGCTCCCGGTCGGAACGCGAAGCCAGCTCGGGAAGGGTCAGGTCCACGGGGCCGCGCTGGGGCTCGGCGTCGTGGCCGAGCCGCATGACGTAGAAGGCCAGGTTCCATCGGTCGGCGGGGGAGAGCGACTCGAACGAGGCCATGGCCGTGCCGGGCACGCCGAAGGTCAACGAGTTGTAGACGCGGAAGGGCGACAGGTCGCGCAGCCGCTCCGGGCTGCGGAAGCGGGCGGGGGCGGGATCGAGCTGGCGGGCCCGCTCGGTGTCGGCCTCGCCGCGCGGCCCGTGGCAGATCGCGCACGCCTCGGCGTAGAGCTGTTGCGCGCGGGCCAGGGTGGGGCGCTCGGCGGGCGTCGTCCGGAGGCCGAAGCGGACGATCATCTCCTCGCGCGCGGCCCGGCAGGCTTCCGCCACTGCCTCGGGGGAGGCCTGGGCCCGCACCCGCGACTCCATCTCGGCCAGGCGACGGCGCGGCCCGTCGTCTCCGGGGCCCGGGGCCAGGAGACCGTCGCCGAGCCGGCGGGCGTCGGCGGCGAATCGCAGCTGCTCTTCGTACTCCTCCCGGCTGGCCGGCACGCCGTTGCGGGCGTTCAGGGCGTAGTCTGCGCTCACGTAGTCGAGCAGGGCCACGACGCGCTCGGCGTCGCCGCCGTCAGCCGCGCTCGGCGGGGACGCGGGGACGCGGGCGCAGCCGACGGCCGCGAGCCATACGGCGGCGGCCATATTGAAAATGAATTTCAATTTCATCTTCACCGAGCAGGCTACCTCCCGCGCCCCCACCGCGTCAAATCCGGGGGGCCGAAAGGCTCTTAACGCAGAGGACGCAGAGAAGAAACGAAGAGGACGCAGAGAATGAAAGGACAACATACGGCCTTCTTCTTGAAGTCCGTCTCTGCGTCCTCGGGCCTTTCCTGCCTTCTCTGCGACCTCTGCGTTTGGAGGCCGTTGCTAGTGGATGATGATCGTGCCCTGGAGGCTGGTGTTGTCCGGCTGGCCGTGGTCGTGATAGCCGCAGGTGCGGGCGATCGTGAAGACGCCGGTCGCCCGGTTCGCGCCGGGCGCCAGCCCGCCCACCTCGTTGATGGCCGGGCAGTCGGTGTGGACCGGATGGGGATCGGACGCGATCTCGTGGGAGACGGTGTCGTTGTTCACGAACGTCACTCGCTGCCCGACGTTGATCTCGATCTGTCTCGGGCTCACCCCGCTGCTGGTGATGGTGACAGCGGGCGTGCCCGCGGGCAGGGTGGTCGTCGTGGTCACGGTCGTCGGCGAGGAGGAGCTGCTCCCGCAGGCGCCCAGCGCGAACGCGCCCGCGGCGGCCAGGCCCAGCAGCAGGACGCCGGCCGAGAGGCGCGAGCGCCAGGGTCCGGGAGACCGAAGGTTCAAGGGACTGCCTCCTTGCGGGTCGGGGACCCGAGGCCAAGCATAAGTCAGAAGAACTTCCTCGAGATGTTGAAGCCGAGGTACCAGTCGCCTCCGCTTCCCGCGCCGCGGGCCAGCGTGGCCAGGGTGGTGGCGAAGAAGTTGGAGAAGTTGAGCTGGAAGGAGTGGCCACCCACGCGCTCCTCGATGCCGAAGTCGACGTGGTTCGCGGCCCGCTGGCCGGGGTGCGCGGGGTCGACGCCCTTGAAGCCGGCCAGCCGGGGGACGAACTCGCCCACCAGATAGGCGGAGGAGCCGAGGCGGACCCGCGCCCCCAGGCCGAGCAGCAGCGTGTCGTCCTGGTCCGACTCTCCCTGGCGAGCGCTGTTGCCCACCCAGGCCGGCGTCGCGTAGACGGCGGCCCGGGCGCCGAGCTTGCGGGAGACGACGAGCCCCGCCGCCGGCGAGTACTGCTCCCTGAAGTTGTTCCGGCCTTCCACCGAGCCGTAGAGGGCCAGGCCGAACCCGGAGCGCCGGCGCCCGAGCAGGTCGCGCTCGAGGAAGAAGTCGATCGCGCGGTCGTTCGTGCGGTAGACGCCGAGCTGGGTCCCCGAGAAGAGGCCGAAACGCAGATCGAGGCCGATCTGGGCCGCCGAGTCCAGCCCGAACAGGTCGGCCGCCAGGTCGCCGAGGTCGCCCTGGCCCAGGGGACGGGCGAAGCGGTGGGTGACGCGGAAGGCGGCCGCGTGCCGCGGCAGCCGCAGTGTCGTCGGCAGGTCGACGATCGTGAAGTCGGGCTGGAGAGGATCGAGCTCCAGGTCGTCGTCCGCCCCCGGAGCGGGCGCCGGCGAGGCCGGGGTGGCGGGCATCGCCGCCTCGACCGGCGCCGTCTCCTGCGCCGCGAGCGGCCCAGCCAGGAGCGCCAGCGCGAGCACCATCCCCGCCCCGGGCCCGGGTCGGAGGGCGCTCACGGGGCCCTCGGCAGGACCACCAGCTGGCCCTTCATCCGGCCGTGGCCGGAGCCGCAGTACTCGGAGCACTTGAACTCGTAGGTGCCGGGCTTGTCGGCGACGAAGTCCACCGCCACCGGCTCGCCCGTTTTCGGCACCGCGACCTTGACGTTGAGCTTCTTGATCGCGAACCCGTGCCCGGTGTCGGTGGAGCGCACGATCAACCGCACGCGGTCGCCTTCGGTCACCTGCAGCGTCTCCGGCTCGAACCTGAAACGCGAGGCCGTCATCTCGAAGACCCGTATCGGCGCGGGCGGGGCCTCGGCCCTCGCGCCGCCCGCGCCAAGCGCGAGCAGCGACGCTGCCCACAGTCCCCGCGCCGTCCCGCGCGTCCGGCGTGTCTTCGATCGATCCACCCCTGGCCTCCTTCGGAGGACGTCTCCCGCGGCGCTCCACGCCGGCGCCATTTGAGCAAGCGCCGTGCCGGGGGCAAAACGGCCCCGCGGCGCGCTTTCTCGCGCCGGGGGGTCGCCCGCCGTTACGGCGGCGGTAAGGGATTACGCCACGCGAAAGGCTGGCCGGGTCACTCGATGCGGTGCTTGGCAAGGTAATAGCTGAGGGCCCGCTGGCTGATGCCGAGCAGGTCCGCCGCGTCCTTCTTCACGCCCGCCGCGCGCTGGAGCGCCCGCTCGATCGTCTGCCGCTCCACCCACTCCACGTTGTGGTGGAGCTTCAGCGAAGGCAGGCCGGCCGGGACGGACTCGGTGACCCCGAGCAGCGAGATCTCGCGCCGGGTGATCACCGGCCCGGGCGAGAGCACGACCGCGCGCTCGATGGTGTTCTCCAGCTCTCGGACGTTGCCCGGCCAGTCGTATTCCCGGAAGGCTTCCAGCACGGCCTCTTCCACCCGGTCGATCCGCTTGCCACTGCGCTGGGTGTGCTTGCCGATGAAGTGCTCGGTGAGGGCGGGGATGTCCTCGCGCCGCTCGCGCAGGGGCGGGATGGGGATGGGGATCACGCTCAGCCGATAGAACAGGTCCTCCAGGAAGCGGCCCTCGCCCACCATCCGCCGCAGGTCCCGGTTGCTGGCCGCGATCACCCGCAGGTCGACCTTCTCGGTGCGCTCGGCCCCCAGCGGCTCGAACTCGCGCTCCTGCAGCACCCGCAGCAGCTTGGCCTGCACGGTCGTGGACATGGTGCCGATCTCGTCCAGGAAGATCGTGCCGCCGTCGGCGAGCGCGAAGCGGCCCTTCTTGTTCGACGTCGCGCCCGTGAAGGCGCCCTTCACGTGCCCGAACAGCTCCGACTCGAGCAGGCTCTCGGGGATGGCCGCGCAGTTGACCCGGATGAGGGGCATCTCCCGCTGCGCGCTGCGGTCGTGGATGGCCCGCGCCACCAGCTCCTTGCCGGTCCCGGTCTCGCCGGTGATGAGCACGGTGCTGCGGGACTGGGCGACCAGCTCCAGCTGGCGGATGACCTCCTGGATGGCGCGGCTGCGGCCCACGATGCCGTAGTGGTCGAACTCCTCCTCGCGCTCGCTGAGCAGGTAGCGGTTCTGGGTGCGCAGGCGCAGGTGCTCGAGCGCCCGGCGGGCCCCCACCAGCAGCTCCTCGACCTCGAAAGGCTTCTGCAGGTAGTCGAAGGCGCCCAGCTTCATGGCCTCGATGGCGCTCTCGACGGTGGCGTGGGCGGTCATCATGATGATCTGCGGCCGGTCGGCTTCGGGGGCGGAGGAGGCGAGCTCGCGGATGAGCTCCAGGCCCGTCTTCTCGGGCATCCGGTTGTCGACGACCAGGAGGTCGAACGACCGGCTCGCCAGCAGGCGCTGGGCCTCGCGCGCGCTGGCGGCCGCCACCACCTCGTGGCCCTCGTCGCGCAGCGCGCGGCCGAGGGCCTTGAGGATCTTCTCCTCGTCGTCCACGAGCAGGATGGAGCCGCGGGGACCCATCACGCGGCGGGCAGCTCGATGCGGATCCGGGTGCCTTCGCCGGGGCGGCTCTGGGCGGAGATGACGCCGCCCATCGCGTCCACGATGTTCTTGGCGATGGCGAGGCCGAGGCCGCTCCCGGTGCGCTTGGTGGTGAAGTAGGGGTCAAAGACGTGGGGCAGGTCCGCGGGGTCGATGCCGGCCCCGTGGTCCTCCACCTCCACGACCAGCCGGCCCGGCTCGGGCGCGCCGGCGCGCAGCTCGATGTCGGCGGCGGCGGGGCCGCGGGCGAGGGCGGCGTCCCGGGCATTGGCCAGGATGTTGACGAGGGCGGTGCGGAGGCGCTCGGCGTCCGTCGTCACGACTCCGAGGCCGGGCTCGACCACGAGGTGGCAGCGCGGGCCGCCGCTGCGCGGCAGGGTCGCGGCGACCGCGTCACGGCAGAGGGCGGCCAGGTCGGCCGGGGCGTACTCGAGCCGGACCGGACGCGCGAAGTCGAGGACGTCGTGCACGATCCGGTTGAGGCGGGTGACCTCGTGGTCGATGTCCGCCGCCAGCTCCCGCAGCTCGCCGGCCGGGATTCCCTCCCGGGCCAGCGTCCGCAGCGAGGCCTTGATCACCATCAACGGGTTGCGGATCTCGTGGGCGATCACCGTCGACAGCCGGCCGAGGGCGGAGAGGCGCTCGCGCAGGGCGGCCTCGCGCTGGAAGCGTGCGATCGAGTCGGTGAGGGTGTCGAAGGTGGCGGCCAGCGTCCGGGCGTCCTCGTCGTCCCACGAGCGGCCGAGCCGGATCTTCCGGGCGAGATCGCCGGTGGCGGTCATCTCGCGCATCGCGGCGGTGATGTCCGCCAGCGGCCGGGTGACCGTGCGCGCCAGCGCGTAGCTGGTCGCGATCGCCACCACCACCGCAGCCAGGGCCGCCACGACGAGAGCGGTGCGGAGGGTCCGCAGGAACAGCAGCCGCTCCGTGCGCGATCGCAGCACGATCGCCACCGGGCTTCCCGGCGCGCCGCCCGCGGTGAGGGACCGGGGGCGGGCCACGTACTCGTTCTCCCCCAGGCGCACGGTGCTGATGCCGGTATGGCCGAGGACGCCGGCCAGCGCCGCGTCGTCGTCGCGGGGCAGGGAGGAGGCGCGGACCTGGCCGTCGGCCGTGAAGGCGACCTCGCCCCCGGCCACGCGCTTGAACTGGGCGGCCAGGGCGTCGTTGAGGACGAAGCCGAGGCTGAGCGCGCCCAGCACCTCCGGCGGGCCCGGCCTCTCCATGCTGATCGGGACCGTCACCACCTCCAGCACGCCGTCCCTTTGGGCGCGGAACGTGGTCGTCTCCCGCCCGAGCAGGGCGGCCTGCACGGCCGCTCGATCGGCGATGGCTCCGGCCGGCCCGCCCAGGGCCACCACCACGTCGCCGGACCGGTTGGCGACCGCGAACAGGTCGGACCGGACGCGCTCGCGGTAGTCCTCGGCCACCGGCTGGACGGTGGGCGGGTCCCCTTCGGCCACCGCCGCCTTGAGCTTGGGGAGGTCCGCGATCAGGCGGGCGGTGAGGACGAGGCTCTGCAGCCGGGCCGCATGCTGCTGCTCCACCAGGGACCCGCCCTCGCCGAGGCCCCGCATGAGCTCGGCCTCCACCTCCCGCTCCAGACGCGAGGTCACGAAGCGGATCGGGAAGGCGATCGAGAGCACGGCCAGCAGCGCGCTGGCCAGGAAGATCCGGTTCTTGAGCGACGAGAGCAGCCTCATCAGCGCACCACGAAGTCCTGCTCCACGACCCCGCCCTCGTCTCCCACCCGCACCGACCGGCTCCCCCGGGTCTCGCCGTCGTTCCAGGCCACGATCGTATAGGTGCCGGGGGGGACGTTGTCGATCCGGTAACGGCCCTCGCCGTCCGTCGTGGCGAAGAACCGGTGGGCGAACACGAGGATGAACGCGCTCATGTGGGAGTGGATCTCGCAGAATACCCGCACGACGCCCGGCCGGTCGAAGCGCACCGATTTGGACTGCCCCCGGGCGTAGCGGCCGAGGTCGAAGCGCTTGGCCTTCGAGAGCGAGAACACGTTGTGGTAGGTGCGGTCGCTGTTGGTGAAGTCCACCGTCGTGCCCACGCCCACCGCGAGCACGTAGGGCACGAACGTCTCGTTGCGCTGGTCCATGACCGTCCGGCCCCGCTCGTGCTCCTCGAAGGCGCCCTGCGGCGCCGCTTCGAGGTACACGACGCTCCGGCGCCGGTTGGGGACGTCGCGGGCGGCGGGCATGCCCAGCTCCCCGACGGTCGGGCGCGCGTCGGGCGCGGGCGGCTCGCGGGTGACCTCCACCCGGCCGCGGATGGAGCCGGCCGCGGCCCGCGCCGGCCGGGGTGTGGCCGCGCCGGCGGCGACGGCGAGGGCGAGCATCGGCAGCCGGGCCATCTTCATCCCGTCTCTAGAACCACAGCACGAGCTGGCCGATGGCCAGTCCCAGCTCCTGGACCCGGCCGCCGTTCCGCCAGTTGCGCTGGTAGCTCACCTTGGCCAGCGCGTGGCGGAAGGGCGTGTAGCCGGCGCCGGCCTCCCCGCGCCACACGGGCGCGTCCCACGACACGGGCCCGCCGGGGCCGTCGATACGGCTGAAGCCCAGGTGGTCGATCCGGGCCGCGCCGTAGAGGCCGGGCACGAGCTTGCAGCGTACCTCGCCGGTGAGGCCCAGCGCCTGGAGCGCTCGGGCGAGCGCGGGCGTATCCCACCGGCTCCAGATCGCCTCCGAGCGCACGATCCAGCGGTCGCGGGAGTACTCGAGGTCGGCCCCCCAGGCCTGCTGAAGGCCGCGTCCACTCCGACCCTCGGGAAGCGCTTGCCGGACGCTGCGGGAGAGGTACTCGCCTCGGGCCCCCGAAGCGCCGAGGACGAGGCCGGTCACCGGCTTCCACACCGCGCGGACCGAGAGCTGCTTGCCGGAGTTGTCGTCGCGGACGCGCGGGCTCGAGAGCGTCCCCTGGGTGAGCGCCGCGCTCGCCTCCACCGGTTCCGAACCGATGCGCACCTGTACCCCCGCGTCCCAGCGCAGGGCATTCACCACCGGGAGTCCCGGCGATGGGTACGCATCGCCCCATCCCAGGGGGTACCGCACGCGCCAGCCACCGCCGCGGTTGGCGATGAGGTCGCCCGCGCTGCCGGGTGCCGCGTCAGGGCGCAAGCTGGTCAGGTACTGGTAGAGGAGCGGATAGCCGATGAGCGGGTTGTCGCCACCGTAGCGCCGGCGGGCGAACGCCCCGAACACGGGCGGGATGAGCCCGGCCTGGAGGTCGAAGGCACGCTCGCGCCACGGTCGCACGCGGGCGTAGAGCGCGTAGACGCGCGGGCGGCCCAGGTTCTCGTCCCGCACCTCGCCGAGCAGCGCCACCGGCTCGCTCACGCGCCATTCGGCGGTGAGGCTGAGCCGGGCCAGCCTCTGCGCGCTCTCCTCGTAGGAGGTGTAGTTGAAGAAGCCCCCGTCGTGCGGCCCGACGGCCGCGCTCAGCTCGGCTCCGACGACGAGGCGATGCGGTCCCCGCGGCGGCTCGGCGGGGGCGGCCTCGGCCGCGGCGGCCGCGGCGACCGCCGCCACCAGCAGGACGAGCGGCCTCATGCCCCCCCGTCCATCTCCCGCAGGACGGCGCGCGCCGCCGCGGCCGGGTCGGGCGCCTCGATGACGGGACGGCCGACGACCAGCATGTCGGCGCCCGCCTTCAGCGCCGCGGCCGGCGTCGCCGCCCGCGCCTGGTCGGCGAGGCGCGACTGCGCGGGCCGGATGCCCGGCGTGACCACGAGCAGGTCCGCTCCGCAGGCCTCGCGGATGAGCGCCACCTCCTGGGGCGACGCGACGACGCCGTCCACCTCGGCGGCGTGGGCGAGCAGGGCGAGGCGGCGCACCGCGTCGGCGACGTCGCCGCCGACGCCCACCTCGCCCAGGCTCGCGGCGTCGTGGCTGGTCAGGACGGTGACGGCGAGGAGCCGGGTGCCCATGGCGGGCATGGCGCCCACCGCCGCCTCCATCATCGCCTTGCCGCCCAGGGCGTGGACGTCGACGAGCGAAACCCCGAGGCGGCAGGCCGCGCTCACCGCTGCCGCCACCGTATTGGGGATGTCGTGGTACTTCAAGTCGAGGAACACCTTCTCTCCCCGCGCGACGAGGGCCCGCACGAGGTCGGGTCCCCCCGCGGTGAAGAGCTGGCTGCCGACCTTGAACATGCCGGCCAGGCCCGCGAGCCGGTCGACGAGGGTCGTCGCCTCGGCCGGCGTCGGCACGTCCAGGGCCACGATCAGCCGCTCGCGCGCGCTCAGCATCCCCCCCCTCCCGTCTCCTCCGCGTCGGGAAAACGGAGACTGCCCACCACGTCGTTGATGCTCTCGCGCCCGTGCCGCCGGAGGTAGTCCTCGAGCCCGGCCAGGATCCGGGAATAGACGCCCGGATCGACGAAGTTGGCGGTGCCGATCTGCACCGCCCGGCAACCCGCGATCAGGAACTCGAGCGCATCCTCCGCGCTGGCGATGCCCCCGATGCCGATCACCGGGATGCGTACCGCCCGGGCGGCCTGCCAGGCCATGCGCACCGCCACCGGCCGGATGGCGGGGCCGGAGAGTCCCCCGGTGCCGAAGGCGAGCCGGGGCATCCGCCGCTCCACGTCGACGGCGAGGCCGAGCAGCGTGTTGATGCAGGAGAGCGCGTCGGCCCCGGCCTCCTCGCAGACCCTGGCGAAGACCGTCACGTCGGCCACGTTGGGCGAGAGCTTGGGGATGACCGGCAGGCGGGTGGCCTTGCGCACCGCGGCCACGACCTCGTGGGTCATCCGGGGGTCGCCGCCGAAGGCCATCCCCCCCTTCTTGACGTTGGGACAGGAGATGTTGATCTCCAGCGCGTCGACGCCCGGCGCCTCGGCGATGCGGGCCACCTCCGCGTACTCCTCGACGGTGTCGCCGCACACGTTGACGATGACCGCGGTGTCGTATCCGTCCAGCCGCGGCAGGACGTCCCTCACGAAGGCGCGGATGCCGACGCCCTGCAGGCCGATCGCGTTGAGCAGCCCCGAGGGCGTCTCCACGATCCGCGGCACCGCGCAGCCGTCGCGGGGCTCGAGGTAGAGCCCCTTGGAGACGATGCCGCCCAGCCGCGAAAGGTCGAGGATGCCCTCGTACTCGACGCCGTAGCCGAAGGTGCCCGAGGCGGCGATGAGGGGGTTTTTCAGCCGGAGCCCGGCGAGCTGGACGGCCAGGCTCACCTAAGCACCGCCGCCGCCTCCCGCCGCGCCCGCGACGAGCCCTCGCCGGCCCACACCACGTCGCGGGCGTCGAAGACGGGACCTTCGGTACAGGCGCAGCGGTACTTCCCCCGCGGCTCGTCGGCGCGCTGGATGCGCACCACGCAGCCCAGGCACGTTCCCACTCCGCAGCCCATCCAGGGGTCGAGGCTGACCTGGGCGGGCACGTTCCGCCGCTCGGCCAGCCGGGCCGCCGCGTGCAGCATCGCGTCGGGCCCGCAGGCGTAGAGGGTGACGGCTCCCGGGCGGGTGTCCAGGTAGGCCTCGACCGCGTCGGTCACGCGGCCGTGATGGCCGAAGCTGCCGTCGTCGGTGCAGCAGGCCAGCGGCAGGCCGAGCGCGGTAAAAGGATCGTGCCCCTGCAGGTCTCCGGACGTGCGCCCGCCGTAGAACGCCCGCGCGCGCCGCCCAGCGCGGCGCAGCTCGTCGCCGAAGAGGACGAAGGGGGCGATCCCGTAGCCGCCGGCCACCAGCAGCGCCTCGTGGTCCTCGGGCGGCATCGGGAAGGGACGGCCGAGCGGCCCCAGGCATCCGGCCGTCTCGCCCGATCGCAGGTCGGCCAGCGCGCGCGTGCCGGAGCCGACGACCTTGAGGAAGAGGGTGAAAGTGTCCTCGGCGGGGTGCACGCTCATGATCGAGAACGGCCGGCGCAGGAGGGGATCGGCCGCGGTGTTGGCCTTGATCATGACGAACTGTCCGGCCCGGGTGCGCCCGGCCACCTCCGGGTGCCGGAATGTGAGCAGCAGGTACGGCCCTTGGAGGGGGCGGCGCGCCACGAGGGGGACGTCGCGGCTCGCGGGAGGGCGAGGGCTCGTCGTCGCCACCATCGAAGGGGATGATACCGCGCAGGCCGCTTATAATCCCCACCCGCCCCGATGCTCCTGCGTTCGATCGCCAGCGCGGCCGTGGCCGCCGCCATCCTCGCCGCCGATCTCGTCCTCCTCACCCTGTTCCTGAATCCAGAGACCACGCTGCGGCGCGATGGGCCGGCCCTCCTGCTCTCCCTCTTCCTGCCCTACCTCCTTCTCGCCACCGCCGGCTTCGCGCTCGGGGCCCTCGCGGGGGCCGGCTTCCGGGCCTGGCCCCGCGCGCCACGGCCGCTCCTGCCGGGTCTGCCGTGGTTCGGCTCGCTGACGTTCGTCTCCCTTCTCGCGGCGGCCGGGCTGTTCTGGCTGAACCTCCTCAGCTACCGCCACTCCGTCCCCGCCGAATCGCTGCGCGGGCTGGCCGCCTCCGCCGCCGCCCTCACCGCGGCCGCGCTGGTGATGGTGGCCGTGGGCCTCGACGCCTGGCTGTTCCCGCTGCGCAGCCGCGGTGTCGCGGCCGCCCTCGTCGTGCTGGCCGCCGCCGGCGGGGTCGTGCTGCCGCTGGCCCTCCGGCCGGCGCCGCTGGCCGCCGCGGCGCCGTTCCCGCTGGCCGGGGAGACGGTGGCGCCGCTGCGGCGGGTGCTGCTCATCGGCCTCGACGGGATCGGTCCCGAGCAGGTCCGCGACGGCGTGGCGAAGGGAGGCCTGCCCGCCTTCGCGCAGATCCTGCGCCGCGGGGCGGGCGGCCCCCTGGCCACGATGCGGCCCACCCAGGGTCCGCCGGTGTGGACCACGATCGTGACCGGCCGCCGCCCGCGCGACCACGGCGTGAAGGGCTTCGCGACGTACCGGCTGCGCGGATCCGCCAGGTCCTTCGACCTGCTTCCGCGCGGCGCCCTCGTCGGCCTGCTCGAGCGCGCCGGCCTCGTGTCGACGGCCGCGGTCACGTCCGCCTCGCGGCGCCGCCGCGCCCTCTGGAACGAGCTCAACGCGTTCGGGATCTCCACCGGGGTCGTGCGGCTGTGGGGAACCTTCCCGCCCGAGCGCGTCCAGGGGTTCATGCTCTCGAACTACTTCCACCTGCTCCACCGCGATCCGGCCCGGGCGGCGGAGAGCCTGTACCCGCGCGACCTTCTTCCGGAGATCGAGGCCCGGGTGGTGGAGCCGGCCGAGGTGGATCCCGCGCTGGTGTCCGAGTTCGTGGACCCGTCGGCCGAGGTGCCGGGCGACCGCCTTCCCTGGCGCCGCGAGCTGGTGGAGCGCGCGCTGGCTCCCGACCTCACCTACCAGCGCGCGGGCGCCGTGCTGCGCGCGGCCTACGACCCGCCCTTCTTCGCCACCTACTTCTACGGCCTGGACGTCGTGGGCCATGCCTTCATGCGCTATGCGGAGCCCGACCGCTTCGGCGACGTCCGGCCGGACGAGCTTCGGCGCTACGGACGGGTGGTGGACCGCTACGCGGCCCTGCTCTCGCAATGGGTGGGCGAGGCGGTGCGGGGCCTGCGGCCGGGAGAGGTCCTCATCGTGGTGTCCGGCTATGGGATGGAGCCGCTGCCGCTCTGGCGCCGAGCGGTCGAGAGCCTCCGCCGCGATGCCTTCCGCAGCGGGAGCCACGGTGGCGCCCCCGACGGCTTCCTCATGGCCGTCGGCGACGGCGTGAAGGCGGGCGCCACGCCGCGGGACGCGTCGATCCTCGACGTGGCCCCGACGATCCTGTACCTCATGGGCCTGCCGGTGGCCCGCGACATGGATGGGCGGGTCCTGACCGAGATCCTCGAGGAGGACTTCACGCTCGCGCACCCGGTGACCTTCATCCCCAGCTACGAGAGCCTGGCCGTCACCCCGCCGGCCGCGCGCGGCTCCGAGCTGCCGCCCCTGCCCGACGAGGAGCCGTGAGCCGAGGGCCCGGCGATCCTTTGCGCGGGGGCGGGAGTCGAGTTACCATCCGCCCGCCTTGGCCACCGTCGACGAGCTCCTCGCCCTCGACCTGCGGGTCGGGACGATCGTCGCGGCCGAGGCCCTCCGCGGCGCGCGCACGCCGGCCTACTCGCTGAGGGTGGACTTCGGGGAGCTGGGCACGCGCGATTCCAGCGCCGAGATCACCGACCTCTACGAGCCGGCCGACCTCGTCGGCCTCCAGGTCGTCGCCGTCGTCAACCTCCCGCCTCGCCGGGTGGCCGGCCTCGATTCGGCGGCGGTGGTGCTGGCGGTGGACAACGGGAGGGGAGAGCGCGTGCTCGTGATCCCCGAGCGGCCGGTGCCCGACGGCGGCCGGGTCGGCTAGGGCCTTGGAGCCGGCCGCGCCGCCCGGCTACCGGACGCGCCAGGAGCTGATGGACGCGGAGCGGATGTCGCGCGCCCTCGCGCGCATCGCGCACGAGATCATCGAGCGCCGCCGCGATGCGGAGGGCCTGGTGCTCGTCGGCGTCCGCACCCGGGGGGTGCCCCTGGCCCGCCGTCTCGCCCGCCTGGTGGCGGAGGCGGGCGCCCCGCCGCCCCCGGTGGGCGCGCTCGACATCACCCTCTACCGCGACGACCTCACCATGGTCGCTCCTCAGCCCGTCCTGCGCGGGACCGAGATCCCGGGCTCCATCGACGGCCGCACGGTGGTGCTGGTGGACGACGTGCTCTACACCGGCCGCACGGTGCGGGCCGCCCTCGACGAGATCATCGACTTCGGCCGTCCGGCCCGGATCAAGCTGGCCGTGCTCGTCGACCGCGGCCATCGCGAGCTGCCCATCCGACCCGACTACGTGGGGCAGACGATCACCACCACGCGCGACGAGGTCGTCCAGGTCCTGCTGCGCGAGGAGGACGGCCACGACCGGGTGCTGCTGCTCGAGAAGCAGGGCCCCCGGCGCCGGGCCCGGCCCGGCAAGGCCAGGGCGGGGCGCCGGGCGTGACCGGCTATCCGCATCGCCACCTGCTCGGCATCGAGCGCCTGCAGCCTTCCGAGATCGCCGCCATCCTCGACACCGCCGACGGGCTGCGGGAGATCCTCGACCGTCCCATCAAGAAGGTCCCGGCCTTGCGGGGCAAGACGGTGGTCAACCTCTTCTACGAGCCGTCCACGAGGACGCGGGCCTCGTTCGAGGTCGCCGAGAAGGTGCTCTCCGCCGACAGCCTTTCCGTGGCCGCGGCCGCCTCGAGCGTGCAGAAGGGCGAGACGCTGCTCGACACGGCCCGGAACCTCGAGGCGATGAACCCGGACATGATCGTGATCCGGCACTCGGCGGCCGGGGCGCCCCACCTGCTGGCCCGGCATTGCCGGGCGGCCATCGTCAACGCCGGCGACGGCGCGCACGAGCACCCCACGCAAGCCCTCCTCGACGCCCTGACGCTGCGCCAGCGCAAGGGCCGGCTGGAAGGCCTGCGGGTGGCGATCGTGGGCGACCTGCTCCACAGCCGGGTGGCGCGGTCGAACCTGTGGCTGCTCTCGAAGATGGGGGCCCGGCTCGTGCTCTGCGCCCCGCCGACGCTGGTCCCGCCCGGCCTGGAGGCCTTCGCCCCGGTGACCCACCGCATCGACGAGGCCGTGGAGGGGGCCGACGCGGTCATGATGCTGCGGATCCAGCGCGAGCGCATGACGGGCGGCTTCTACCCGTCGGACCGCGAGTACCACCTGCGCTTCGGGCTGACCGAGGCGCGAGTGAAGCGGGCCAAGAAGGACGTGGTGATCCTGCATCCGGGGCCGATGAACCGGGGAGTGGAGATCGCCAGCGAGGTGGCCGACGGCCCCTACTCGGTCATCCTCGATCAGGTGACCAACGGCGTGGCCGTGCGCATGGCCGTGCTCCTCCTCCTCCTCGGCGGCGGGGCTGAGGGATGAAGGTGCTGCTGAAGGGCGGCCGCGTCATCGACCCGTCGCGCCGGATCGACGGCGCGCAGGACGTCATCCTCGAGGACGGCCGGGTGGCGCAGGTCGGCGCAAAGCTCTCCCCCCGCGGGGCCGACGTGATCGAGGCGCGGGGCCTCGTCGTCTGCCCGGGATTCATCGACCTCCACGCCCATCTCCGGGAGCCGGGCCGGGAGGACAGGGAGACGATCGCCACCGGCACCCGGGCCGCCGCCGCGGGCGGCTTCACCGCCGTCTGCGCGATGCCCAACACCGAGCCGGTCAACGACAACTCGGGCATCACCCGCTTCATCCTCGACCAGGCGCGGGCGGAGGGCGCGGTCCGCGTCCATCCCATCGGCGCCATCACCCGCGGATCGCGCGGGGAAGAGCTGGCCGAGTACGGCGACCTCAAGGATGCCGGCTGCGTGGCGGTGTCCGACGACGGCCGCCCCGTGGAGAGCGCCCGAGTCATGCGGCGGGCCCTGGAGTACGCGCGGGCCTTCGACCTCCCGGTCGTCGACCACTGCGAGGAACCGGCGCTCTCCGAGCGCGCGGCGATGAACGAGGGTCCGGTGGCCACGCTGCTCGGGCTGCGCGGCACGCCCGCCGCGGCAGAGGCGATGGTCGTGGAGCGCGACGTGCTCCTGGCCGAGCTGACCGGGGGCCGCCTCCATGTCGCCCACCTGAGCACGGCGGGGGCCGCGGATGCGGTGCGCCGGGGCAAGGCCCGTGGCGTGCGGGTGAGCGCGGAGGTCACGCCCCATCACCTGCTGCTGACCGACCAGGCCGTGAAGGATTCCGATTACGACGCTTCGACGAAGATGAACCCGCCCCTGCGGTCGGAGGCGGACCGGCGAGCGGTGCTGGAGGCGCTGCGCGACGGGACGATCGACGCCATCGCCACCGACCATGCCCCGCATACGATCGACGACAAGCAGGTCGAGTACGAGGAGGCCGCGTTCGGGGTGGTGGGGCTGGAGACGGCCGTGGGCCTGGGCCTGGACCGGCTCGTCGCTCCCGGGCTGCTCAGCCTGCCCCAGCTGGTGGCGCTCTTCTCCTCCGGTCCCGCCCGCGTGCTCGGGCTCCCCGGCGGGACGCTCGCGCCGGGCTCCCCGGCCGACGTGACCATCCTCGACCTCACGCGCCGGCGGAAGGTGGACCCCACGCGCTTCCACAGCAAGGGCCGCAACACGCCGTTCACGGGATGGACGCTGAAGGGCGCGGCCGTGATGACGATCGTGGGGGGCCGGGTCGTTTGGCAGGACCGGCGCTAGATCCCGCCGCGGAGTACAACCGCCTGCTGGCCGCCGACGAGTCGGCGGCGGCCGAGCAGGCGGCCTCGCTGCCGGACGCCTTCACCGCGGCCGGCATCACCTTCGACGGCCGGCCCATGCGCACCTTCCTGCGCCCCCACTTCGTGGCCCGCCACCAGTGGGAACGGCTGCGCGGAGATGGGCGCCGCCTGCTGGAGCTGGCGGCGCGCGTGGCCCGCCGCGCCTTCGACGGTGACGCCAGGCGGCTCTGTGCCTTCCTGGGCACGCCGGAGGCGGAGGCCCGCTGGGTCTCGGTCGACCCCGGCCCGCCCGACGTCGTGCTGTCCCGGCTCGACGCGTTCCTCGGCCCGGCCGGCGCCCGTTTCATCGAGCTGAACAACGACGCCCCCGCCGGCTTCGGGTACGGCGACCGGATGGCTGAGGTGTTCGCGCGCCTGCCGGTCTTCCGGGCCTTCGCCCGGCGGTGGGCGGTGGCCTATCGGCCCTCGACTCCCGCCCTGGTCGAAGCCGTGCTCGGCGCGGCTCCCCCTGGCCTCGTCTCCGCGCCCACGGTGGCGATCGCCGACTGGGCGGAGGTGAAGACGCGGGCCGACCAGCAGATCCTGCAGTCGGCCTTCGCCGCCCGGGGCGCGCGCTGCCTGCTCGCCGACCCGCGGGCGATGGAGCTGCGGGCCGGGCGGCTGTGGGCGGGCTCGGTGCCCGTGGACGTCGTCTACCGTCGGGCGGTCCTGTCGGAGCTGGTGCAACGAGAGGACGAGGTGTCGGGCTTCCTGCGCGGGTACGCCGAGCGGCGGGCGGTCTTCGTCAACTCCTTCCGCTGCCGGCTCTCGGAGGACAAGGCCTTCCTGGCCCTGCTGACCGACGAGGACTTCGTCCCCCTGCTGAGCGATGCCGAGCGGACGCTGGTCGCCCGAACGGTGCCGTGGACGCGCAAGCTCGAGGAGCGGCGGACGAGCAAGGACGGGCAGGAGGTGGACCTGCTGCGCTTCGTCCGCGAGCATCGGGAACGGCTGGTGCTGAAGCCCGCGCATGCCTATGGCGGCCACGACGTGCTGGTCGGGGACGAGGCGGGCGCCGCGGCCTGGGACGAGGCGGTGCGGGCCGGCACCGGGCGCGCGTGGGTGGTGCAGGAGCGGGTGGCCATTCCCGAGGAGCCGTTTCCCGCATGGGTGGACGGGCGGCTCCGATTCGAGGACCTCAAGGTCAACGTGAACCCCTTCTACGTCGCCGGCGCCGAGGTGGGGGCGGTCGCGAGGGCCTCCCGCCAGGCCGTCATCAACGTGAGCGCCGGGGGAGGCAGTGTCCCCGCGTTTGTGGTGGGTTAGACGGGACGGCTCGCGAAGGGCACCGAGGGCTTCGTGCCGGGTTCGTCGGGCTCACCGCCTCCAAGCTTCCCCATCTGTTTGCTCGCCACTCCGACTTCGTCATCCACGGTGAACCGGAGGAGGCGGTCATGCACCTGGCCGCGGGGGAGCGGCTCGAGGGACTGTGCCCCAGCCAGGAGCTGTCCGACCTGGCGGTCCTTCCGTTTCCGCGATGGGACCTGGTGGGCGTCACCGGCGACCGGGCCGTCTTCCGCCGGATCTTCACCCGCCCGATCGGCGGCGTCCCGGTCATGGCCAGCCGGAGCTGCCCACCGCATCCTCACCCGGTACCGGGCCCGCTCCGTCGAGAACATCGCCGACGAGCTCACCGCCGTGTGCGACCGCTACTGGCTGGGGAGGCAGACGGCCGCGGCGCTCGCGGGCTGACCGGCCCTACGTTCCCACTTCCACCAGCACTTTCAACACGCCGGGACGGGCGGCTTCGGCGAAGGCGGCCACCGCCTCGCGGAGGGGAAAGCGGGCGCGGACGAGCGGCGCGACGTCCACCTTCCCTTCGGCGAGCAGGGCCAGGGCGGGGGCGAAGGGGCCGCAGCGCGAGCCGACCAGCGTGACCTCGTCGACCACGATGCGCGAGACGTCGAGCGGCGCGCGGCCGCGGTAGGTGCTCTTGAGGACGACCGTTCCCCGGGGACGCACGGCGCGGCGGGCCAGCTCCAGGCCCTCGGCGTTGCCGGTGCACTCGACGGCCACGTCCGCGCGTCCCTCGGGCATGTCCGCGGAGGCCATGGTTGCGACTCCGCGCGCGGCGAGCAGGGCCAGCTTGCCCGGATGCCGGCCGGCGACGCTCAGCGCGCAGCCGGTGAGGGCGAGCGTCTGGGCGACGAGCTGGGCGAGCTTGCCATCCCCGATCACCACCACCCGATGGCCGGGCCGGATCGCGACTTGCTCCTGGATCTCGAGCGCGGCGGCGAGAGGCTCCGTGAACACGGCGAGCTCGTTGGGGACGCCGTCCGGCACCTCATGGAGGTTGACGACGGGCAGGCTCAACCACTCCGCGAAGGCGCCGTGACGGCCGCGGATGCCGAGCACCGTGCGCCGCTCGCAGTGAGTGCGTCGTCCCGCCCGACACGTCCCGCACTCGCCGCACGAGGCGTTGATCTCGCCGACCACGCGTCGTCCCTCCCACCGCTCGGCCCCCGTCGCGGCTTCCACCCGGCCGACGAACTCGTGGCCGGGGACGCCCGTGAAAGGATAGTAGCCGCGCGCCAGCTCCAGATCCGTGTTGCAGATCCCGGCCGTGAGCACGCGGATCCGCGCTTCGCCCGGCGGCGCCTCGGGCTCGGCCAAGTCGTCACGGACCCGCAACGCCTGTCGCTCGAGCCAGAGCCCCCGCATGGTGTCGATCATGCTAGCAGGGTGATCGGAGGGCGGCGGGCCTCATGGATCGGCCTCGGGCTTCTCGCGACGGCGGCGCTCGGGCTGGGTTGGGCGCCGCCGGCGACTCGATCTCATCGACCGGGTGCCCTCCCGGCGCGCCTGTCGGAGCGGTCGATCGCGGATGCGGAAAGGACGGCCGTCCGGTGGAAGCGGGATCGCGGTGAGTGGCGGGCGTTGAGGTCGTCGTGGTCGCGATGAATCGATAGGGCCTCACCGTCCGCCGGCCATCAGCGCGGCGAGCAGCACCGCGGAGGCGGTACCGTCCATCGTGGGCTCGTTGCTGGCGTAGTCCTTCACGTCGTCGTGGTAGACGGCCTCGCCCTGGAAGGCGGCGAGGGGATCGGGCCCGGAAAGGCCCACTCCCTTCAGGCCCTCGAAGATCCGCGCGTAGACCGGCCCGTCGACGAGCCCACCCCGCACGGGGCGGCCGGTCAGGCTGGTGAGGCTCAGGTGGGGATTGCGGGGAAAGGCTCCGTCCTCGGGCAGCCCGGTGAACATCGAGACTCGGCATGGGCCCGGGGCGCTCCGGGAGGCGGCCGCGGCCGCCGTCCGACAGTGGCGCTACGAGCCCTCCGATGCCGGCCCGACCCGGGCCACCATCACCGTGCGGTTCATCCTCGACAAGAAAAAGCCGGACCTGGCCCTCGAGGTCGGGAAGCATTGACTCGGCGGACGAACGATCCGCGGCCCTTGAACCGGCCGGAGGAGCGGGCGATCATCGAGCGAGGAGGTCGCGATGAGCGCTCGCGCGAACGCCAAGACGACGGGAAGCCGCTCCCGGAAGAGCCGCTACTGGTCCGCCGGGGTCACGCGACATAGCAACGCGCTGGCCCTCGAGCCCAACGTCTTCAAGAAGGCGTCGCCGCGGGCCATCGCCGCTTCGCTGAAGCGCTCGGCCGAGCACAGCCGTCGCCGCAAGGCCGGAGCGTACCAGTCCGCCATGTCGATGCTGAACTTCTACGTCAACCGGGCGGGTCGAAGCCTGAGCACGGCGGACAAGGCGCGGCTCCAGCGGGCCAAGGACGAGCTGCGGAGGCTCTTCGGCCGCGAGAGGCCTACTTCGTCTCCTTGACCTCGGTCAGGCGCACCGGCTCCGAGGCGTAGTTCTCGATCTCGACCACGTGGTCCTCGTTGGCCGTGATCTTGGCCAGCGGCAGCAGCTTGCCCTGACCTTCGCCTTTCGCGTTCAGCCGCACGTCGATCAGCATGAAGGGATAGTCCAGCGTCCGCGGCTGATTGCTCGCTTCGAGAAACGACACCGGACGGTCGGTCGCGATGATGATCCGGCGCCCTCCGTCGCTGGTCGGGATCTCGCGCGCGAACCGGAGCGGGTAGCCGATGCTGCCGGCGCTCCGGATGTAGCCGGCGGGGTCCTTGATCTTCTGGAGCGCGCGCAAGAGGGAATCCGGGCCGCCCTCCCGCAGGGCCGCGCGGAGCTGGTCACGCTCCACATCGGTCGACCAGCGGTCGATCACGATGTCGATCGAGCCCGCGCGCGTCCGTCCGGCGGCGTTGCTCATGTCGACCGCGAAGGCGGTCAGCCTCTCGATCGGCTTGGCGGCCAGGACCGGGCCCATCGCTGCGCCGCTCGTCACGAAGCAGATCGCCAAGATGAAGATGGGTGCCTTCTGTCGCATGGTGGCCTCCTCTCTCGGGTATACGCCGCGGTCCGTCAGCGGACAAGGGGGCTTCGAGAATACCCGCGGGCGCTCCGCGCGCCGGCGTCGCTCACGGCCCGGCCGCGGCGACCGCTTTCTCCCTGGCCGCTTCGAACTCGTCTCCCGGTTTCCAGTGGGGCATCCGGGGGGCGTTGGCGACCTTCAGGCCGAGATAGAAGAAGAGCTGGGTGTCCTCCACCGCCCCGGCCAGGTTCCAGTCCGGACGCAGCTCGTCCGAGGGCTGGTGGTAGTCGTTGGCCTCGAACCTCTCCTGCTGCTCCCTGCCCCAGCCGCGCGGCCGGCCGATGACGTCGGTCCCCGCGTCGAAGTAGGCCGCCGGGACCCCGACCTTGGCGAGGCTGAACTGGTCCGAGCGGTAGAAGAACCCCTTGTCGGGGAACTGGTCGGGCACCACGACCCGCCCCTGCATGGCGGCCAGCTTGACCACCCAGTCGTCGAGGCTCGACTTGCCGAGCCCGATCATGGTGATGTCGCGGGTCCGGCCCCAGATGTTGATCCCGTCGATGTTGATGTCCGCGGCGATGCGGCCGGCGGGCACAGGCGGGTGGGCGGCCAGGTACTGCGAGCCGAGCAGCCCCTGCTCTTCGGCCGCGACCGCAGCGAAGATCACCGAGCGCCGGGGCGCCTGGGGCAGCGCCTTCATCGCCTGGGCGATCGCGAGCATGGCCGCCACGCCGGAGGCGTTGTCGAGCGCCCCGTTGTAGATGTTGTCCTGGCCCGCCTTGGCTCCCTCCTTGATCCCCAGGTGATCGTGATGCGCGGTATAGACCACCGCCTCCCGCGACAGCGCCGGGTCCCGGCCCGGCAGCCGGCCGATGACGTTGGCGGTCTGCTTCTTCTGGACCTCGTTCTTCAACCGGATGTCGGCCCCCACCCCCAGGTCCACCGGATGGAAGTCACGCTTCTGGGCGGCCGCGCGCAGGGCGTCCAGGTCCTGGCCGGCCAGCCCGGCGATCTTGCGGGCGGCCTGCTCGGTGACCCAGGCCTTGACCGGCACCTCGGGCCCGCCTTCGTGGGGAAGCTCGAACTGCTCGCCGCTCCACGACGTCTGCACCACCTGCCACGGATACCCTGCCGAAGGCGTCGTGTGGATGACGATGGCCCCGGCCGCGCCCAGCCTCGCGGCCATCTCGTACTTGTAGTCCCAGCGCCCGTAGTAGAGACGGGTCTTGCCGGCGAAGAGCCCGGGGTCGTCCTCGGGGTCGTTGTTCATCATCAGCAGGACCTTGCCCTTGAGGTCGGCGCCCTTGTAGTCGTCCCACTGGTACTCGGGAGCCACGATGCCGTAGCCCACGAAGACGACGTCACCGCCCTCCGTGCTCGCCTGAGGCCCCTGCACGCCGGCGAAGGCCACGTAGTCGTCCCGGTAGCGCAGCTCGACCGATTCTCCGCCCCGCGCGAAGCGGACGGTGGCGGGCGCCTGGCTCGTGATCCCGATGACATCGAAGGGTTGGAGCCAGCCGCCGCCCGGGGCGGCCGGCTCGAGGCCGAGGGTCTCCATGCGGGTCGCGACGTACTCCTCGGCCAGGCGGTCGCCGCGGGTGGCGGGCCCGCGTCCCTCGAGCAGGTCGCTGGCCAGGAAACGCACGTGGGCACGGATCACCTCGGGCCGGATCTGCCGGGCCGCCGATTTCTCGGCCGGCGTGAGCATCGCGGGCGCCGCGCCGGGCGGCGCGGCGGCGGAAGCCAGCGCGAGGGCGATGAAGGCGGAAGCGGCGAGGAAGAGTCGCATGGGCCTAGGATAGCGCACCCGCGATTTCCTCGATTCCGCGCAGCGCGGCGCCGGTCCGGGTCGCGCGGGGCTTCGTGGTATCCTCGCGTGTTCCAGGGACGCGCGGACATGCTCGACATCACCTCATCCCTCACGGCCCCGGACAGCGCGCGCGTGCCCGGCGGCCGTTTCCTCATGGGCTCGGAGGCCGGCCGGCCCGACGAGCGACCCCGGCACGAGGTCGAGGTCCGTTCCTTCCGGCTCGGCCGGACCCCCGTCACCCGCCGGCAGTACCAGCCGTTCCTGCGCGCGGGCGCCGCGGGCCCGCCTCCCTGGTGGGACCATCCCGCGTTCCGCGATCCCGACCAGCCGGTCGTCGGCGTCACCTGGCACGACGCCATGGAATACGCCGCCTGGCTGGGCCGGTTCGAGGGAGGGCGCTGGCGGCTGCCGACCGAAGCCGAGTGGGAGAGAGCGGCCCGCGGCGGGCTGGAGTCCGCTCCGACCGCCTGGGGCGACGAGCTGCCCGTCGATGAAGTGCCGGCGGGCCCGCTCGAGGCTCCGTGGCGCGCGGGCCGCGGCAAGGCGAACGGCTTCGGCCTGCTCGACATGGGCACGATCGTGCACGAGTGGTGCCTCGATTGGTACGCCGAGACCTACTACGCCGAGGCCCCGGAGCGCGATCCGCGCGGCCCCGCCGGAGGCGAGCGGCGCGCCAGCCGCGGCGGCTCCTGGCGTCATCGGGTCCGCTGGTCGCCTCCCGCGGCCCGCAGTAGCCTGCCGCCCTCCTTCCGGTACGCCGACTACGGCTTCCGCGTGTTGCGGGAAGAGGCGTGAGCAGCGCCCCGTCTCCCTCTCTCCCCGCCGGCCTGGAACGCCGGCGCGCCCGTCGCGTCCCCGTGCCTCGCGACGGTGGGCCGGTATCGGTCGTCGGCGCCCGGCTCCTCGACCTGAGCCCGTACGGCATGATGATCGAGTCCCCGGTGGCCCTCACCGTGGATTCCGAGCTGCCGTTCCGGATCGTGGTCGCGAGCGAGAAGGCCGACGTCGAGGCGCGGGTCGCGGTGTGCACGCCCCGGCCCGGCCCGCGGCGGACCTTCGGGATCGGCCTCGAGTTCGTCCGCATCGATGAGGTCTTCCGCGCGCGTCTGAGCCGCGTCCTGGCCGGGGCGGGGACGTGACGCGACCGATCCTCTCGATCGTCCTTCCCGCCTACGACGAGGACGCCAACCTCCCCCGGGCCGTTCGCGATGCCGCGGCGGCCGCGGCCGCCCTCGTGCCCGAGTACGAGGTGGTGGTGGTGGACGACGGCAGCCGGGACCGCACGCCGGCGGTGCTCGCCGAGCTGGGCCGGGAGCTGGGCCAACGCCTGGTCGTGGTCCGCCATCCGATCAACCGCGGCTACGGGGCAGCCCTGCGCAGCGGCTTCGCGTCGACGCGCGGGGAACTCGTCTTCTACACGGACTCCGACAACCAGTTCGACCTCGCCGAGCTGGGCGAGTTCCTGCCGCTGATGGCGGACCACGACGCCGTGCTCGGCTACCGGATCGACCGGAAGGACCCTTGGACGCGGCGGGCGGCCTCGGCCGTCTTCAACGGGCTCTCCTCGTTCGCCTTCGGCATGTCGGTCCGCGACCTCAACTGCTCGTTCAAGCTCTTCCGCGGCGACCTGCTGCGCGGCCTGCCCCTCGAGTCGGACGACTTCTTCATCGATACCGAGCTGGCCGCCCGGATCCATCGCGGGGGCTGGCGGACCGTCCAGCGCGGGGTCCATCACTTCCCGCGCCGCGCCGGCCAATCGACCGTCCGGGCCCGTGACGTCCCGCGCACGATCGCCGCCATCGCCCGCTTCTGGATCCGCTGGCGCGCGCGGGCCGCCGCGCGCGTCACCGCATGAAGCTGGCCTGGCCAGGGGGGCGCCCCGTGGGGCGCCTCGCGCTGGCCGCGCTGGGCTCGGTGACCCTCGCCTACCAGGTCCAGCTTCCGGTGGCGATGCCGGCCTCGGGAGCGCTCTCCGCGCTGAGCTTCGAGGGGTTCTACCCGGGGGAAGGCGGGTTCCGGTGGAGCCGCGGTCGCGGCCGCATCGTCTTCCGCGATCCCGGACCGGGAGTGAGGGCACGAATCGAGGCCGACCTGGCGGGGTGGCGGCCCCGGAGCCAGGAGCCGCCGCTCGTCGTCCTGGAGACGGCCGGCGCCCGCGTGGAAGCGCGACCGTCGCGGCAGGGCCAGACGCTCAGCCTTCCCGTGGTGAGCCACGGCTGGTGGCGCTCGGACGTCGTGCTGAGCATGCAGTCCGAGACGTTCCATCCCGGGCCGCAGGACCCGCGGTCTCTCGGCGCGCGCGTCCAGGCGGTGCGCTTCGTTCCCGAGGGCCCCGTCGTCCGGCTGCGCCGGCCGCCCCTCGGCGCGCCCACCGTCAGCGCCGCCACCGTGCTCCTCTTCTTCGGTGCCCTGGTGGGGATCGGATCGTCGCCGGAGCGGGCCGGCCGGTGGGGGATCGCCCTGGCCGCCGCCCTCGGCCTCGCTTTTGCCTTCGCCCGCCCCTACACGGCGTGGGCGTCGGTGCCGCTGCTGTGCGCGATGGCCCTCATGGCGCTCCTCGTCCACGCGGCGCCCACCCTCGCCGGCGCGGCCACCGAGGCCGCCGCCGCCTCCGTCCGCGCCTGGTCCCAAGGGGCGCGGGTAGTGCTGACCCGGCCGATGCTGGGCGCGATGCTCGCGGGGACGGCGGCGGTGACGGCGGCATATCGGCTCCATCCGGTGCTCGACGTCGACGTCGGCTCCGGCCGGGAGAGCGGCCTGGCCCGCAACCTCGGCGCTTTCGACGCCGCGGGCGGCGCGACGTTCCGCCAGGCGATGCGCGGGGCAGCCCTGGACCTGAGGGATTTCGGCAGCGGAGACTGGAGCGTGGCCGTGACCGCGGCCCTCGGAGGAGAGCGGCGCGCGTTGACCCTGGCTCGCGCGGAAGGCACGCAAGCAAGCGCCATCCTGGGCGAGGGGTGGACCACCACGGTCCTGCGCGCGCGCGCGCCGTGGGGGTGGCGGGCCGGGACGCAGATCGAGTTCCCCGCCGGCAGCGACGCGCTGGACCTGCGGATCGACCGCGTGCGCATCGACCGCGGAGCCCCGTGGCCGTCCGTGCGCGCGGTCGCCCTCGTCCTCGGGGCCGGGCTCTTCATGGCCGTGGCGCTGGCGGCCGCCGGCCTGGCTCCCGCCGCGGCCTGGCCGGCCGCGCTCGGGGTCGTGGCCGCAGAGGCCCTCGCCCTGGCCCTCGACCCGGTGGTGTGGCTCCCGTTTGCGTCCGTCTTCTGCGCGGTCGCCGCGCTCGGCAGCGGCGTCTCGGCGATCCTGGCTGGCGCGTTCGCGGTGGCCGCGCGACGCGGAGGCGCGGCGGGGCCGGCCCCCGCCGCGGTCGGCGCGACCGCGGCGTCGTTCGTGGCCTTCTTCACGGCCAGCGCCTACCCGCTCTACCGCGGCGGCCACTTCGACTTCCACAGCCAGATCGCCGAGGAGATCTGGCAGGGCCGCTTCCTCCTCTACTACCTGCCCCACCCGGGCAGCATGCTGAGCCGACAGGCGCAGTGGGGCGACATCGTCGTGCCGCACCCTTGCCTCTTCCACACGCTGGTGGCTCCGCTGGCCGCGCTTCCCCAGCCCTGGTTCCATCTGGGCGTGAAGCTGGTCCTCGCCACGTGGCTGGCGGGCGTCGTGCTGGTCGCGGCGATGCTGGCGACCGCGGCCGCCGGCGCCTCGGCGGGAGCGTGGACGGCCGTGCTCGCCGCCAGCCTGGTGCCGTCGTACCAGCTCCTCGGACTGGGCCACCTGATGACGATCCTTGGCTGCTTCGCCCTGAGCCTGGCCCTCGGGTTCCTGGTCCTTCGGCTGGACCGGCTGCCCGAACGGCGGACGTGGGCGGCGGCGGTGGCGCTGCTGGCCTTCTGTTTCCTCGCCTATACGGCCGGCTTGCTCTTCGCGGCCTTCGCCATCGCCGCCGCGCTGCCCTTCGTCTTTCGCTCACGCCCCCGGGCGGCCCGCGCCCTCGCCGCCGCGGGGCTGGCGGGGGCCGCGGTCGCCTTCCTTCTTTATTATGTGAACTGGACCTGGCCGTTCCTGAGCCAGTCCGTGCCCCGCATCCTCCACGGCTCCGGCGCTCCCGAGGCAGGGGCGACGCCGGTGCTGAGGCGGCTTCTCGCCCTGCCTCACAAGCTCGACTACAGTTACGGCTCGGCCCTCGTCCCGCTCCTGGGACTGGCCGGCCTGGCCTGGGCGCGGACGATGCGAGGATGGCCGCTGCTCCTTGCCTGGGCGGCGGTGCTGCCGGTCTTCAGCGCCGCCGACTTGTTCTTCAACCTCCTGCTGAAGCATCACTATTTCACCGCGGCGCCGGTGGCCGTGGGGGGCGGCCTCCTCCTGAACCGGCTGGCCGGGCGGGGCCCGGCCGGCCGGGTGGCGGCGGGCGTCCTGCTCGGGCTCGCTCTGCTGCTGGGACTGCAGGCGGCCCTCGACACCGCCCTGGGCCGGATTCCTTGAATGAGCTGCGTGCTGAGGGCGATCGGCGAGGAGTTCGACGTGGACGCGTTCCTCGCCACGAGCCCGCTCCGGCCGGACGCGGTCTATCGGAAGGGCGAATCCGTGCCCGGCGCGTCGGGGCGCGGGCGCCCGCCCTTGGCGTCCGGATTCCACCTTGCCGTCGGCCCTGCGGGTCTCGACGACCTGACCGGCCAGGTCCGCGAGGCGCTCGCGTTCCTCGACGAGCACGAGGACGAGCTGCGACGGCTCAACGGCTTTGCCGGCGTCGACGCGCTGACGCTGGACTTCGCCATCCGGCGCCGGGAGGGGGTCACCCAGATCGACATCTTCCCTTCGGAGCTGCTATGGCGCGCGGGCGCCCTCGACATCGACCTCACGGTGACGCACTGCTCGACGGCCGAGGAGGCCCACTGAGCAGGCCCTTTTCGAGCAGATAGGCCTTCACGCCCTCGGCCACCGTCTGGTGCTCGAGCGGCCCCCAGTGGCCGTAGGTCTTGAACTCGGCCCCCCGGCGCATCTTGTCGAGGAAGAACGGGCGCAGGTACATCGACTGGATGCCGCCTCGCCGCCAGTGGGAGAAGAAGAACCGCTCGCGCCCGGTCATGCCCGGGTCGGCCTTGTCGATCTCGCCGTACACCGGCAGGTACGCGAAGGCGATGCGGGCGCCGGCGGCGGCGGCGACGGCGTTCATCTCGTCGAGCAGGGCGAGGGTGATCTCCCGCATGGCCGCCTGTTCGCGTCCCGTCCGGCGCTCGTACTGGCCGCCGAGCATCGACAGGAGGTCGAGGAACTTCAGCCGGAACGGCTCGCGGGCGAGGACGCCCTCCGGCGAAGGCACGGGCACGTTCCTCAGGGTCAGCCGGCCGTCCTGGAGGACGAAGCGCGGCTTCGCGTAGTCGCGGAAGGCCACGAGATTCCGCTCCATGTCGTCGGGCAGGAAGCCCACGACCACGAGGTCCGGGTGGTACTTCAGGCCCTCCTCTTCCAGGTAGAGCAGCATCTGGTCGTGGCCGTACCCGTGGACCCCGAGGTTCAGCACCTCGGTGGCCGGCAGCATTTCCTCCAGGCGGTGCGGCCACGTCTCGGCGTCGTCCACGTCCTCCCCGAAGGTGAACGAGTCGCCGAGCACCACGATCCGGGCGATCCCGGAGGGCCGGTCGTACGCGTACTCGCGCGCGCCCCGCAGTCCGTGCGTGTTGGAGCTGAGCTTCTTCCCCGGGAAGGCCTGGACGCCGCGGAGGCCCGGCCGAAGGGTCCAGCCGCGGGAGGGGTGATAGTCGTCGAAGGCGTAGTAGATCCGCCGCTGGCCCTTCTGGCGCTTCACCCACCGGAGCCGCCAGGACGCTTCGTCGTTGCCCGCGACCCGCCGGAAGAACCCGTCGGAGGACAGGGCCGCCCGCGACGCGCCTTCGAAGAAGAGCGCGACCGCCGCCGCGTAGGCGGCGGCGAGGAGGGCCTTGCGGAGGACGGGATTCATCGTGCCGCAGAAGGCTAACGCGGCGGCCGCCGCGCGGACAAACGGCCGAGTCAGTCCCTCGGAGCGGCCCAGTGGTCAGGCCACGGACCGTGAGGGATCGCCGGCCGGGCGGCCGCCCGGGCGATCGCCACCTCGTAATCCTCGCGGCAGCGGGACGGTGCGTGCGCGGAGCGGACGAACCGCCGGGCCCGCTCGCCGAGCCGGGCCCGGGCGTCGGGGTGGGCGGCCAGGAAGAGCAGGGCCCGGGTGACGGCGCCCTCTTCGTCGGTGAGATCCGCGCGCATCACGGCGTCGTCGGGCAGGTCGGCGAGGTGCTCGAGGTCCGACACGACGACCGGGCGGCCCTGGCCGAGCACGCGCAGCAACGCGGCCGAGGTCTCGCGCGCCGTCGGGTAGCGCAGGTGGACGGCGACGTCCGCCGCCGCCATGTACGCGCCCAGCTCCGCCAAGGGCACCCGCCCGGTCACGATCGTCCGGGACTCGATGCCCCGCTGCTGCAACCGGTGGCGGAGCGCGTCACGGTCGGCCACGGGGCCCACGAGCAGCAGGCGCAGGTGGGGCAGGTGGACGGCGGCCCGCGCGACGGCGCGGGCCACGGTGCCGATCTGCTTCTCGGGGGTGAGGAGGCCGAAGCAGCCGACCACGAAGTCCCCGCCGGCCAGGCCCACCCGCGCTCGCAGCGCGCGCTCCTGCTCCGGCGTCGCTTCCGGGGCGGTCACGGGCATGGCCACGCGGACGACCCCGGCGGCGGGGACCTCGGCCCGGATCGCTTCGGCCATGAACGCGTTGTGGACGGCGGTGAGCCGCGACGCCTCGACGGGCAGGCGGAAGAGCGGGTAGGCGTAGGGGAGGAGCGCTCCCACCGTGCCGAGCTGCGCCGCGAAGAGGTGCCGGGCGCGCCCGGGATAGCTGTAGGCGAGCTCCGCCGCGTAGGCCTCGAGGGCCGGCCGGGCGGCCTCCCGGCGCGAAGCGTCGGCCGGTTCCCGAGCGTAGGCGCGGGCCTCCGGCGAATCGAGGAACATGCGCGCCCGCGCGTGGTGCAGCACGAGGTCGTGCAGCACGAGCAGGCCGGGCAGGCGCGGCAGCAAGCCGTACAGGAAGTCGTGCGCCGGCCCGTTGCCCATCTGGTAGATGACGGCGTCGTAGGGTCGCCGCCGGTGGCGGTCGACGAGCGTCGCGGCCCGATGCAGTCCGACGCCGGAGGGAAGCCGGTCTGCTTCGACCGCGTCCTGGTCGTGGAAGAGATCGACCTCGTGGCCGGGAGCGAGAAGGGCCGCCACGTCGGCCGAGTAGTCGGCGATGCCGGTCGGGGCGGGGGGAAGGGGGGAGACGAAGGCGAGGCGGCTCACCGCCGGGCGAGCAGGACGTACTCCTGCGGCGCGTAGATCAGCTCGTTCAGCCGGTGGACGTTCTCGTTCAGGACCTCGGCCGCGCGCGGGGGCAGGCCGTCCGCCGGCACCGGCTGGAGGCGGGCCGCGGGCTCGACGGGCGAGCGCAGCTCGATGCGCACGTCGCTGAAGCCGGCCGCGGCGGCCAGGAAGCTCAGCGTGTCGGGATGAAGCGGCTTCTCGTGGGTGAGGTCGCGGTTGAAGACCTCGAGCAGGCCGAGCACCGAGCGGGGATTGACCGTCTCGAGCGCCAGCCGTCCGCCCGGCCGCAGCACGCGATGCGCCTCGCGCAGGAGCGCCCGGAGGGCCGGGGGAGCGAGGTGCTCGGCCACCTGGGCGGCGAAGACGCCCCCCAGCGACCCGTCGGCCTGCCCCCGCAGGAAGTCCAGCAGGTCGCCCTCGCTCACATCGAGGCCGCGGGCGCGGCAGGCGGCCGCGGCGTGCGCGCTCGCCTCGACGCCGCGGGCGGCGATGCCCTTCGCCTTCAGCAGCTCCAGCAGCTCGCCGCGCCCGCAGCCGAGGTCGACCACCGGCGAGAGGCCTTCGAAGAGGGGCACGTAGGAGGCGAGCCGCTCGCGCAGCTCCTCGGGCTGGCCGCGGAAGCGGCTCTCGAACGCCGAGTAGGCGGCATCGTCCGCGGCGCGAGCCGCCGCCCTCGCCACCTCCGGCGGCGGGGCGCCCGCGTCCAGCGTCTCGCGCACGCCCCGTACCTCGGCCGCCACCACCTCCAGCCGGTCGCGTAGCGCCATCAGGCCGTCGATGCGGCGGGCCAGGGCTTCCTGCCGGCGGTCGAAGGCCTCCAGGACCAGCTCGGCGCGGGTGGTGGCGAGGGCGGTCGCGACACGGTCGCGCGCGTCCACGAGCGGGAGCACCTGCTGCAGGTAGCGCACGAGCGTGCCCACGACCTCGCGCAGGTGGCTGTGCAACCGGGCCGTCTCGTCCAGGTACCCGTTCAGGACCTGGACCAGGACGGAGTTGAAGTCGCGCTGGCGGTCGAGCGCCGGCTCCATCACGTTCCAGACGATCCGGGACGGGCTCCACGAGAGGCCGGGCGAGGGAGGAGGCGAGTCTCGCTCCCAGAGCGAGTTGAGCTGCCCCATCTGCAGGGCCATCTCGGGGAGCTGCTCGGCGGGCAGGGAGAACGCGGCCAGGCGGTCGAGGGCGTCGAGCAGCGACCCGTAGGCTTTCTCGTGCTCCTCGAGCTTGCGGCGGAGGGCGTCCAGGTCGCCGGCGTCGTCCAAGCGGCTAGCGCCCGACCACGCCTTCGAGGGGAGAGGAGGCCGAAGCGTACATCTTGCGCGGGATGCGGCCGGCCAGGAAGGCCTCCCGCCCCGCCTCGACGGCCTTCCTCATGGCCGCCGCCATCCGAACCGGCTCGCGGGCGAGAGCGATGGCGGTGTTCATGAGCACCCCGTCGGCGCCCAGCTCCATGGCGATCGTCGCGTCGGAGGCGGTGCCCACGCCCGCGTCGACGACCACCGGCACCTTCACCGCCTCCCGGATGAGCTGGATGTTGATCCGGTTCCGGATCCCCAGTCCGCTGCCGATGGGGGCCCCCAGCGGCATGACCGCCGCCGCCCCCGCGTCCTGGAGCTTCTTCGCCACCACTACGTCGTCGGTCGTGTAGGGAAGGACGACGAAGCCCTCCCTGACCAGGATACGGGTCGCGGCGAGCAACGCCTCGGTGTCGGGGTAGAGCGTCTTCTCGTCCCCGATGACCTCGAGCTTCACCCAGTTGCTGAGCCCGGCCTCGCGGCCGAGGCGGGCGGTGCGCACCGCCTCGTCCGCCGTGTAGCAGGCGGCGGTGTTGGGGAGGATGAAGAGCCGGCGAGAGTCGATGTGGTCGAGGAGGTTCTCGGGGCCGCGGCTCTGGAGGTCGACGCGGCGGACGGCCACCGTCACCATCTGGGCGCCCGAGGCCTCGTGGGCCTCCTTCATGACCTGGAAGCTCGGGTACTTGCCGGTTCCGACGATGAGCCGCGACTGGAACTCGCGCCCGGAAAGGATGAGGGGATCGGCGCTCATGTCCCGATGGTAGCACGCGCCGCCGCGAGCGCCGTCAGCGGTCCCCGGACGGCTAGCCGACGCCGCCCCCGAACCCCGGCGGATGGTCCTTGGGCTCCGGCCGCGGGCCGGACAGCCACCGGAGGCCCAGCAGGGCCAGACCCGCCAGCGCGAGCGTCATCGTCACGATGAAGAGCAAGCCGTCCTCCTTCGCAGTCGACCGGAGGAGTTGGACCGCCACGCCGGCCGGAGGGTTTAGCCGCCCCCCACGAAGGTCACGATTTCCAGGCGATCGCCGTGGTTCAGGCGCAGGCTGTCGTGCTCGGCCTTCGGCACCACGCGCAGGTTGTGCTCCACCGCCACCCGCGCCCGGTCCAGGGCGAGCTGCCGCAGCACGTCGGCCACGGTGGAGCCGGCCGGCACCCGCAGCGGCTCTCCGTTGACGGAAACCTGGATCCCCCCGGGTTCGGCCATCCTGAAGCTATCTGGCGGCGGAACGGCCGGCGAGGTAGGCGAGCACCAGCTCGTCGAGGGACAAGTCCTCCATCACCGTGCGGTCGCTCGTGAGGTCGAAGCGCCCGCGCTTGACCTCCATGATCATGCCCTTGTGCTGATCTTCCATGAGCTTCGTGATCGCCCCTTCGTTGCCCATCGGCACGAGGTCCGCGTAGGGGAGCCGCCGCGAGCCGAGGATCTCACCCCCCTTGTAGATGAGCGTCTCGATGAGGGGGTTCGCCGTGCCCTTGTCCTCGGTCTGGACGTGGTAGACGACGCCCTTGTACTTGACGTCGGTATTGAACCCGGTAATCATCGATTCAAACGCGGCGCCCTTCGGGCGCCTGAACTCCACGTCCTCGCTCCGGCATCTTCATCGAGTTCCGCCTCGTCGGGAGTGAATCCCGCCTCGGCAGAGTGGATGCCTTCGCTGCGGGCGTTCCCGGCAGCGAGCCGGCCTCGAGCACGCGGCTCGCGCGCCTCCCGCGGGGATTGTCGCATAATGTCGCTCCCCCCTGCACGAGGGCCAGATCCATGGAAGCCACCGGACGGCCGCCGGAGGACGACGACGCGGTGCCGATCTTCGGCACCTGGCGCGCGATCTACGCCGCGGTCGTCGCCTGCGCCCTCGCCGTCATGGGCCTGATCGCCCTCTTCTCCGCCTGGCCCTACTGAGTGAGCCGGCTCGACTGGGTCGTCCTCGTCGCGTACCTGGTGGCGATCGTCTCCTTCGGGGTGTGGGCGGGACGGGGGAACCAGCGCATCGACGACTTCTTCCTCGCCGGGCGCCGGATGCGCTGGTGGGCGGTCGGCCTTTCGGTCATGGCCACCCAGATCAGCGCCATCACCTTCGTGGGCACGACCGGCCAGGCCTACGCGGACGGCATGCGCTTCCTCGTGTTCTACTTCGGGCTGCCGTTCGCCATGGTGACCCTGTGCCTGACCGTGGTGCCGTTCTTCTACCGGGCGCGGGTGTTCACCGCCTACGAGTACCTCGAGAAGCGCTTCGACCTCCGGACGCGGACGCTCACGAGCCTGCTCTTCCTCTTCGGCCGCGGGCTCTCGGTGGGGGTGACCCTCTACGCGCCCTCCCTGGTGCTGTCCGTGATCCTGGGCTGGGGCGAGACCTCCACCATCCTGCTCATGGGCGGCTCCACGATCGTCTACGTCATCTACGGCGGGAACCGGTCGGTGATCTGGACCGACGTGGTCCAGATGGCCATCATCTGGTTCGGGATCTTTCTCTGCTTCGGGATGGCGCTGAGGCAGCTGCCGGCCGGCTTCGGCCTGGGCGACGCCCTGGCCATCGCCCAGACGACCGGCCGGCTCCGCGTGATGGACTTCTCGCCCAGCCTCACCGCGCCGTACACCCTGTGGAGCGGGCTCGTCGGCGGCTTCTTCATCATGCTCGCGTACTTCGGCTGCGACCAGAGCCAGGTCCAGCGTTACCTGGCCGGGAGCAGCTTGACCCAGAGCCGGCTGTCGCTCCTCTTCAACGCGTTCCTCAAGGTGCCGATGCAGTTCCTCATCCTGCTCACCGGGGTGCTGGTGTTCGTCTTCTACCACTTCCACACCCCGCCCCTGCTGTGGAACGTCGCGGAGATGCGGAAGCTCGCCGCGGCCGCCCCCGCGGAGCTGCCAGCGGTGCAGTCCCGCTACGAGGCGGCGCTGGCGGCGCGGACGCAAGCGGCGGAAGCCTTCCGCCGCGGCGAGCGGCAGTCGGCGTCGGGCCGCTACCTCGCGGCCAACCAGGAGGTGGAGGCCGCGCGGAGGCAGGCGATCGGCCTGGTGGAGAAGCTCAACGGCGGCCAGCGCTACAACGACACCAACTACATCTTCCCGTCCTACGTCCTGGCCAACCTGCCCCCCGGCCTGGCCGGCCTGGTCATCGCCGTCATCTTCGCCGCCGCCATGTCGACGCTGTCGGGCGAGTTCAACTCCCTCGCCACCGCCACCATGGTCGACTTCTACAAGCGCTACCTGCGGCCGGGCGGCAGCGATGCCCACGACCTGCTCGTCTCCCGGCTGTTGACCGCGGCCTGGGGATTCTTCGCCTGCCTGGTCGCCTTCCAGGCGGGGCGCTTCGGCTCCGCGATCGAGACCGTGAACCGATTCGGCTCGTACGTCTACGGCCCCATCCTGGGCATCTTCGCCCTGGCCGTGCTCGCTCCGGCCGCCTCGGCCCGGGGCGCCTTCTGGGGCGGCCTGGCCGGGGAAGCGGTCGTGTTCTGGCTGGTGTGGCGCAGCCCGGTCCACTTCCTGTGGTACACGCTCATCGGGGCCGCCGCGGTCTTCGCCATCGGGCTCGCCATCTCGGCCGTCGCGCCCTTGGAAAGGACGCCGGGGTAATGCCGTCGACCGCGTTCGACTCGTTCTATCTCAAGGACCGCTACGGATCGGCGGCGATGCGGGCGATCTGGGAGGACCGGGCCATGATCCAGCGCTGGCTGGACGTGGAGGCCGCGCTGGCCGCGGTGGAGGCCGACCTCAAGATCGTGCCGCGCGCGGCGGCGCGGGACATCGCTCGCCGGGCGCGGGTCGAGCTGCTCGACCTTCCCGCGATGAAGCGGGACTTCGACGCGAGCTGGAACCCCGTGATGCCGCTGGTGGACGCCCTCCGGCGCGTGCTGCGTCCGGCCAGCGCGCGCTGGGTGCACTGGGGCGCCACCAGCAAGAACATCATGGACACGGCCACCGCCCTGCAGATCAAGGACAGCTACGCGGTGGTGCTGGCCGAGATCGACGCCATCGCCGAGATCCTGGCCATCCTCGCCGTCCGCCACCGCGACACGCTGATGGCCGGGCGCACCCACGGCCAGCACGCCCTGCCGATCACGTTCGGCTACAAGGTCGCGGTGTGGCTCGACGAGCTGATACGCCAGCGCGAGCGCCTGCTGGAGAGCCGGCGGCGGGTGCTGGTGGGGGAATTCGGGGGCGCGGTGGGCACGCTCGCTTCGCTCGGCCGCAAGGGCCTGCGCGTGCAGGAGAAGCTCATGCGCCGCCTGGGCCTGGGGGCGCCCCTCGTGCCGGCCAAGACGGCCGGCGACCGCTTCGCCGAGTTCTTCATCCTGCTGGCCATGCTCTCGGCGACGCTGGGCAAGATCGCCCAGAACATCTACAACCTGCAGCAGACCGACGTCGACGAGGTGACCGAGTTCGTGGAGGGCAAGGTGGGCAGCTCGGCGATGCCCCACAAGCTCAACCCCGTCGCCTCGGGCTCCGTGGTGCTGCTCGGCCGGCTGCTCCGCTCGCGCGCGGCGCCCATCCTGGATTACATCCACACGGAGTGGGAAGACGACCACCGGCAGGGTGAGACGCTGTGGTCCTTCGCTCCCGAGGCGTGCCTGCTCATCGGCTGCCAGCTCGTGCTGACCAAGCGGCTGCTGGGCAGCCTGGTCGTCAAGCCGGAGAACATGCTGCGCAACCTGGAGCGCAGCGGCGGCGTCGTCCTCTCGGAGGCGGTAATGATGGCCCTGGCCGAGAAGATCGGCCGCGACCGCGCCCACGCCCTGGTGCTCGAGATCTCGCGCGACGCGGCGGCGCGCAAGGTGTCGTTCCGGGACGCGGTCGCTGCCCACCCCGAGGTCCGGCGCCGGCTCAGCCCGCGGCGGCTGGCCGCGGCCCTGGATTACCGCAACTCGCTCGGCCTGGCCACCGAGTTCGTGGACCGGGTGGCGGCGGCCCACCAGGCCGAGCGACGGGGTCGGCGGCGCCGGCGCTGAGGGCCGCGCAGTGGCGGCGGGGCCGGCGCCGATGTTAAATGAAGATCATCGGGAGGGCTGATGTCGAAGGCCAGACGTGATCGGGAGAATACCGGCGGCGGCGGACCGCCGGCGGGGTGGCCGCTCCCGCCCAGCTCGTCCTTCGTGCCCGGGATGATGGCCGGGGCGAGCCTGGCCGGGATCGCCGTGCTCGTCCTGCTCAGCTACATGAACTGGCAGGAAGCGCGGCAGCTCCGTCAGAGCCTCAACGACCGGCTGGCCCAGGTCGAGAGCCGGCTGACCGAGCTGTCGGCCAAGGCGGGCCAAGCGCCGGCCAGGCAGGGCCCCGATCCCAACCGTGTCTACACGGTGAAGACCGAGGGCGCGCCGGCGCGGGGGCCGGCCGGCGCCCCGGTCACGATCGTCGAGTTCTCCGACTTCCAGTGACCGTTCTGCGGGAGGGTCGGTCCGACCCTCGATCAGATCCGGAAGGTGTACGGCGACAAGGTCCGCATCGTCTGGAAGCACGACCCCCTCGCCATCCACAAGGACGCGCCGCTGGCGCACATCGCCTCCATGGCCGCCGAGCAGCAGGGAAAGTTCTGGGAGTTCCACGACAAGGTGTTCGCCAGCCAGCCCAAGATCCAGAAGGACTTCCTGCTCCAATACGCCCGCGATCTGGGGCTCGACATGAAGCGCTTCGAGCAGGATCTCTACTCGCCGCGGAGCAAGGCCCCCATCGACGCCGACATGGCCGAAGCCAAGGCCCTGGGCGTCACCGGTACGCCGGCCTTCTTCATCAACGGCCACTTCGTCTCGGGGGCCAAGCCGTTCGAGGACTTCGCGCAGTCCATCAATGCCGAGCTGACGAAGCTGAACGTGCCCGTGCCGGCCGCGGCGGCCTCGCCAACGCCGGTGAAGAAGGGCGGGTAGACGCTACCGGATCGACGATTGAAACCGGGAGCCGTCGCATCGTCATCCTCCCCGGTGGAGGCTAGCCGGCCAGGGCCTTGAGGAAGTCCCGAATGCGCCGCGCGTTCGTGCCCACGTCGCCGCGGCCGACGCGGCTGACCGAGCGCACGTCGACCCGGCTGCCCGCGCCTTCCGGGCGCACGCGAATCACGATGTCGTCCTTGAAGCCGAACCAGCGGGTGGTGTCGGTGGCCTCGATCCGGCCCTCGGCCGGCGCGGCGGCCACGACCTGCCACCCCTGCGCGCGCGCCACCTGGAGCGCGTGCTCGAAGGCGCGGGCGGGCGGAAGGGCCAGGGTGGCCGGCGCGATGTCGGGATACGCCTCGCGCTGCTGGGCGGCGATCGCCGGCCCGCCATAGTCGACCGGATTGGTGCCGCCCTGGCGCAGCGGCACCACGGCCACGAACCTCGGAGGGTCGTCCGTGTCGGTGCTGATGTCGTGGATCGGCGGCCGCGACCGCGCCATCCGCTGGAACTGCCACGGTGGCAGCATGGCGGCAACCCCGACGAGCAGGCCTAGAGCGGCCAGCGCGCGCCGGCCGCCGCCCACGACTGCGATCAGGGCCAGCGCCGCGCCGGCGACGCCTCCATAGAAGGCCCAGCGCAGCAGTCCCAGCCCGGTGCGAAAGGACCACCAGCCGATCCGGGTGCCCGGCCCCGCCGCGAGGAGGACGGCAAGAGCCACGACCGAGAGAGTCACCGCCGCGACGGCGATCACGCCGGCCGCGCCACGCCGCGCCTCCATACGCGCCACTATAGCGCGGGCGGAGGAGCCGCCGGGGCGACGAGCCTCACCGGTGGCCCCTCCGGCCCGGCTCGTGCCGCGGCGCGGCGGCGGCCTCGCGTGCCAGCAGCCGCCGTTTCCGCTCGGCACCCCACCGGTAGCCGCCGACTCCTCCGTTCCCGGCGACGACCCGGTGGCAGGGAATCACGAGGGCGACCGGGTTCGTGGCGCAGGCCCGCGCCACGGCCCGCGCCCCGGTCGGCTGGCCGATGCGGCGCGCAATCTCGCCGTAGGATCGCGTCTGGCCGATGGGGATCGTCCTCAGCTCCTCCCACACGCGGCGCTGGAAGGCCGTCGCCCGCAGGTCGACGGGCAGGGTGGAGGCGGGCTCCTCTCCCTCGATGCGCTGGAGCACGCGAGCCACCCAGGGGCTCATGACGGCGTCGTCCCGGCGCACTTCCGCCGCCGGATACTCGGCGCGCAGGGCCGCCTCCAGCGGGGCGTCCGCGTCGCCGAGGCACACCGCCGAAATGCCTCTATCGGTGGCGGCCACCAGCAGGCGTCCCAGCGGCGATTCGGTGATGGTGTAGGCGATGCGCATTCCCTGTCCGCCCTTGCGGTACGTGCCGGGCGTCATCCCGAGGCGTGATGCCGCCCCTTCATACGCCCGGCTGCTCGAGCCGTAGCCCGCGTCGTAGACTGCTTCGGTCACGTCTGACCCCTTTCTGAGCCGGGCCCGGAAGAGCCCGAGCCGCGCGGCGTCCGCGTACTGCCGCGGCGTGATGCCCATGAGCTGCTTGAACGTCCGCTGGAGATGGTGGGGGCTGAGGCCCAGCTCGGCCCCGAGGTCCGCCAGGCGCAGCCGTCCTTCGCCCTGCGCCGCCAGCCGGCGGCAGGCCTCCGCCACCCACGCCGTGCGGGCCTGAGCGGTGGACTCCGCCTTCGGCCGGCAGCGGCGGCAGGCGCGGAAGCCGGCGCCCTCCGCCGCCTCGGGCCGGGGGAAGAAGACCACGTTGTGCCGGCGGGGCCGGCGGGCGGGGCACGAGGGCCGGCAGTAGATCCCGGTGGAGCGTACGGCGAACACCATCGTGCCGTCGAAGCCGGCATCCCGGGCCAGCACCGCTTCCCACTTACGGTCGTTCGCTCGCTCGGGAGTAAATCCCTCGCTCGCTCTTTGAGCTGGGGGGTGCTCCGCACCCCCCAGACCCCCTGCGTCCGCGACCTCGGCGGCCCGCTCTCGACCCACGGCTCACCTCCGAGCTTAGAGATTACGCAGTCGAGGCCGCGGAATCCATCCGATTCTTGCGCTCGAAGTCGGGGTCCGTTCGCGACGGCGGATCAGGGGAGCGCTGCCTCGGGGCGCGCCGAGGCGACCTGCCGGGCGCGCACCACGAAACGCTCGGGCGCGTGGCCGACGAGGTAGAACGGATAGCAGGTGACGAGGGTGAGCGTCGCGCCGCCAGCGGCGTCGAGGACGTCGGTACGATCGGGCTCGACGACCTCCGTGCTCTCCACGGTGTACTCGAACCGACCCTGCGGCGTCGTGAGCTGGACGGCGTCACCGGGCTTCACGTCCTTGAGGGGCCGGAAGAACGTGTCGCGGTGGCCGGCCATCACGACGTTGCCGGACTCGCCCGGCAGCGCAGTGCCGGGCACATGGCCCACCGCCCGCCGCAGCGTGGCCGACGAGACGCCCTCGGCCACGATCGCCCGCAGGCCGAGGCGGGGGACCTCCAGGCGACCGACCAGCTCGTCCGCCCTTTTCGGCGCGGGGCCCAAGCCCGTTCCCGGTTCATCGCCGAGCGCCGCGCGCGGCTCGGAGGCGGAAGGACCCATGCGGATCATCCGATCCAGACGCCGCTCCTGCCACATCCCATAGCCGCGGGCTTCCAGCACGGTCGCCGCCCACGCCGCCAGCAGGAGGCCGCCGGCCAGGAGCAATAGCCGCTCGATCCAGGTCAGGATGTGGTCGTGCCGCGTCACGTCACTGATCCATGAACGAGGAAGGCACCCGGCCTCGAGCGGGCACCGGGCGCCTCCTCGGTCGTCTTCTACCCGGGCCTCAGGCGGCCTTCCGCCGCCAGATCCCGACCCCGAGGCCAGCGCTCAGGGCGAACAGGCCCGCCAGGCCCATGAGCGGCAGGGGGCTGGCGGTGGCCGGCATACGACGCGTCCCGCGCCGCGCCTTGGTGCCCGTCTCCTCACGCATCGGCTCCTGCGCGGTGCTCGGGGTGGTGCCGGTGTTGGCGGACGGGTAGGCCGGGTTCGCGTTCGGATTCGCATTCGGATTGGCGTAAGCCGGGTTGGGGTTCGTCGCTCCCGTACCCATGTCGGTCGTGCTCACGCTCGCGGCATGGTAGTTGCCGCCGGCCAGCTCGTGGTAGTTCACGCTGACCCGGTTGCCCGCCTGGAGCGCGCTCGGCACCGTGCTCTGCGTGTCGACCTTGAAGGTCATCTGGCGGCCCTCGTCGGTCTGGATCACCAACTGGTCCGACGTCGACGAGACGACCTTCCCGGATACGGTCTTGTCGGTCTGGGCCATCGCCGGGACGGCCAGGACGAGGACCAACAGGCTCAGTACACATAGGAACGACAATTTCATTGGTTCCTCCCTTCGGCGGACCGCGTTGCGCGGTCCTGCTCCCGATTTGCGGTTCAATCAGGAATCGAGCAATCGCGGTGCCAGCTCCAGGGGTGGGGGCCGCGGCGGGTCAGAAAAATCCCGGGCCCCAGCGACACGGCCGGCCGCGCCGACGAGCGCCGAAAACCCCTCCGGCAGAGTCGCTTAAAAGGAGACCTTGACTCCCAGCTGCAATTGTCGCTGCTGATACCCGCCGGTCGGGGGGAAGGGCGAGGGTAGCGCGGCCAGGAGGTTGCCGGCCGCGTCGGTGGCCACCACGCGGTTCACCGCGGCCACGTTCGTGCGGCAGGTAGCGTATGTGGCGGGATCCGAGCAGCCGACGTTGAGGAGGTTCTTCGCCTCGACGAAAAGCTCGGCCCGGACCCGGCCTACAGGGAGGAAGCGCGAATAGCGGGCGTCCACGTTGACGACCCGGCCCAGCCGGCCCGTGTTGCGGTCGATGCCGAGCGGCCGGTCGTTCGAGAGCCCGTCCTTGTTCAGGTCCTGGTTGGAGCGGATGTTGAAGGGCAGGCCGCTGTTGGCCTGGACGACGAAGCCGAGCTGGTTGTTGTTCAGGAGGGCCCGCCCGACCCCGTCGCCCTCGACCCGGGGGGCGAGGACGCCGCTGAAGATGAAGGTGTGGGTCTGGTTGAAGGGCGACACGCCCTGGTCGCGGTCCGGGTTCGAAGGGTCGGAGAGCCGGTCGTCCTGGCTGCCCACGACGTAGGTGCCGGTGAGCGGCGAGTCGTCCTCGCCCTTGGCCAGCGTGTAGGAGGCCTGCACCTGGATGCCGTGGCTCATCCGCTTGTTCACCATGACCGTGAAGGCGTTGTAGGTCGCGCGGGCGATCGACCGGAACGTGTCCGTCTGGTTGAAGGCCGGGTTCACCCGCGTCTGGGCGTTGACCGCCGTGGAGTAGATCGGCCGTCCGTCGCCCAGGGTCGCCCCGGTCGGGATCAGGTTGGTGTTGACGAGCACCGGCAGGTTGCGGCCCAGCGAGTTCACGTAGCCGACGCTCAGGGAGAGGTCGTTCGTGAGCGCGCGCTCGAGCTGGACGTTGGTGAGGATCGTGTACTGCGTCGAGAAATCGCCGTCGATCGCCACGATGCTCTGGGTCGGAAGCGCGAAGCCCGGCGGCAGGTTGGACAGGTCGTTCGGGAAGGCCGGAGCGCCCGCGCTGGTCGGGCTCAGCGTCGTGGTGAAGGACTTGGGGTCGCCGTTCCTCAGGATGGCGTCCTCGTAGAAGTTCAACAGCGGCGGCTCGTACATGATGCCGGACGAGGCCCGCAGCACCGTTCGCGCGTCCTTGTCCAGCGTCCACGAGAAGCCGGCCCGGGGCGCGAGATTGTTCTTGTCCTTCTTGAAGCGCTGGGACAGCGCATTGGCCGCGAAGGGCCGCGAGTCGGGGATGTTGAAGAGGTCGTAGCGCAGCCCGTAGAGCAGCTTGAACGACGGGCCGAGGCGGAAGTCGTCCTGGACGAAGAAGCCGTAGAAGTCGGACCTGTACCCCACCGTCGGGTCGCCGAGGTCTTCCTGGAAGCTGACGTAGCTGAACCGGTTGGTGCCGTTCTTGGCCGACAGGTACGAGGCGACGTCCCGGAAGGTATAGATCTGCCGCAGGGTGTTGATCCGATGATCATCGATGAGCTGGAGATTGGCGCCCGCCTTGAGGCTGTGGCGCCCGCGGATCCAGGTGAAGTTGTCAACGAGCTGCCAGATCTTCTGGCTGAAGTCGAAGCCCAGACTCTGGGTCCCGTCCAGCGGCGACCCGAAGTTGGCCACGCCGCTCACGATGACGGCGGGTCCCACGCCGGCGCCTTCGCTGGCGGTCCGGAACTGGTGCCGGCGCGCGAACTGCAGCCGCAGCTCGTTCAGGCGGTCGGAGCCGAAGGACGAGACGAGCTGGACCGCGGCCGAGTCCATGCGGTCGTTGAAGTCGGTGGCCCGCTCCCGCGTATTGAGGTCGCCGCCGATGTTGAACGGCGAGTGGTTCTTGAAGAAGAAGTAGCGGCCGGTCAGCTTGTTCGTGGGGCTGAGGTCGTAATCGGTCTTGGCGATGGCGAAGCTCACGTTCTGCTTGGTGGGGATGATGCCGTCGGCCACGGCGGCCGGCGAGAGGCCCAGGGCGGGCGCGCTCGCTACCGTGACCGGCGCGATGACCTTCGTGACGTCGCGCAGGTCCTGGTTCACGTACTCGTAGCCGAGGTAGTAGTGCCACCTGTCCTTCACCAGGGGCCCGCCCAGCGTGGCGGTGAGGTCG
>QHVM01000021.1:86882-101323 GCA_003223555.1 Acidobacteriota bacterium
GTTGTTGGTCCCCGAGGGCGTCACCGCGTTGTAGACCATCCCCGTCGTCTGCCCGAACTCCGGGGCGAAGCCGCTGGTGATGACCTGGACCTCCCGTACGACCACTTCCGAGACTGGCAGCAGGCGCAACCCCGCCCGGTCCTTTTGCGTGTTGGTGTTCCCGTCGAGCTGATAGTTGGTGTGCATCTGGGTGCCGTTGGCGTTGATGCGGGGGACGCCGAACTCATTGTTCTCGTAGCCGGTGACGTTGGCCTGCAGGAAGGCGAAGTTGTACGGGTTGCGGGAGACGAGGGGCAGGTTCTTCACCTCCGTCTCGCCGATGACCCGGCCGAGGGCGATCTTGCCCGGCTCCGCCACGGGCGCCTCGCCGCTGACCGAGACCACCTCCTGGACCCCGCCCACCTCGAGCGCGAAGTTCAGCACCGCCGTCTGGCCCGCGCTGGTCGGGCTCAGCGTCGTGGTGAAGGACTTGGGGTCGCCGTTCCTCAGGATGGCGTCCTCGTAGAAGTTCAACAGCGGCGGCTCGTACATGATGCCGGACGAGGCCCGCAGCACCGTTCGCGCGTCCTTGTCCAGCGTCCACGAGAAGCCGGCCCGGGGCGCGAGATTGTTCTTGTCCTTCTTGAAGCGCGCCGTTGACCGCCTGGGACTGGGCCCACGCGCCGGTCCCGGCCGCTAGGGTGAGCACGCCGAGGGCGGCGAGGCCGCGCAGCAATTTCATCATGACGAATCCTCCGGCAGGAACAACGGAGCATACCGCGTGGCACGGCGCTTGCAAAGCTTCCACCGACCCATGACCCTGTCCCTGAAGACGGACCACCTGAAACGCTACAAGGACATTGCGTTCCTGCTGATGAAGTATGGGCGCTCGGACCTCGTCCGCAACCACGAGGGTCTCAGCGAAGCGGTGAGCGTGGAGGAGGCGCCGCCGACGGTGGGCCAGGCGTCGCTGCCCGATCAGCTCAGCGCCGACCTCGAGCGCCTCGGTCCGACCTACGTCAAGGTGGGCCAGCTCCTGTCGACGCGGGCCGACCTGCTGCCGGCTCCCTTCCTGGAGGCGCTCACCCGCCTGCAGGACGACGTCGAGCCATTCCCGTTCGCCGACGTGGAGGCCATCGTCACTTCGGAGCTGGGCGTGAAGATGTCGAAGGCCTTCGCCGAGTTCGAGAAGACGCCGGTGGCGGCGGCTTCGCTGGGGCAGGTCCATCGGGCCGTGCTGCGCAACGGCCGGGTGGTGGCGGTGAAGGTGCAGCGCCCCGGCATCCGGGAACAGGTGGTGAAGGACATGGAGGTGCTGGAGGAGATCGCCGAGGCGGCCGACGCCCATACCGACGCCGGACGACGCCATGGGTTCCGCGACATCCTGGAGGAGCTGCGCAAGAGCCTGCTGCGGGAGCTGGACTACCGGCAGGAGGCCCGCAACCTGGAGACCCTCGGGGCCAACCTGGCCGGCTTCGACCGCATCGTGGTCCCCGCGCCGATCGACGACTACACGACGTCGCGCGTGCTGACCACCGACTACGTGCGCGGGCAGAAGGTCACCTCCCTCCATCCGGTCGTGCAGCTCGACCTCGACGGGGACGTCCTCGCCGAGCAGCTCTTCCACGCCTACCTCAAGCAGATCCTGGTCGACGGCTTCTTCCACGCCGATCCCCATCCCGGCAACGTCTTCCTCACCGAGGACGACCGCATCGCGCTGCTCGACCTGGGCATGGTGGCGCGCCTGAGCCCGACCATGCAGGAGAAGCTCCTGCAGGTCCTCATCGCGGTCAGCGAGGGGCGGGCCGACGAGGCGGCCGGCGCCGCCCTGAAGATCGGGCGTCCGCTCCCCGACTTCGACGAGGCCGAGTACCGCCGCCAGATGACCGACCTCGTCGGCCAGGTCGAGGGCGAGCAGGTGGGCCGGATCCAGGTTGGGCGGGTGGTGCTGGCCGTGACCCGGCTGTGCCGGGAGAGCGGGCTCCGCGTCCCTCCCGAGCTGACGCTCTTCGGCAAGACGCTGCTGAACCTCGACGAGATCGGGCGCACCCTCGACCCCCGCTTCGACCCCAACGCCGCCATCCGGCACTACGCGGCCGAGATCACCCGCCAGCGGATGCTGAAGGCGATCTCACCCGGCCACTTCCTGGAGACCGCCCTGGAGCTGAAGGACTTCGTGCAGCGCCTGCCCGGCCGGGTCAACAAGATCCTCGACCTGCTGGCCAGCAACTCCATCCAGGTCGGCGTCGACGCCATCGAGGAGAAGGTCCTCATCGAGGGCTTCCAGAAGATCGCCAACCGGATCACCCTCGGCCTGATCCTGGCCGCGCTCATCGTGGGCGCGGCCATGCTGATGCGCGTCGACACCTCCTTCCGGATCCTCGGCTATCCCGGCCTGGCGATGATCTGCTTCCTGGCCGCGGCCGGGGGCGGCCTGGTCCTGGTCGTGAGCATCCTGCGGTCGGACATCAGCCACCACGACGCCACGAAGAAGCGGCCGTAGGCCTCCGGGCGATCACCGGCGCGGCGGCTACCAGCAGGGCGAGGGCGATCGTGAAGTCAATATGGCCGGCGGCCGCGGAGCCAGCCTTGCAACCGATTGCCAATCGGGGCCGCGCAAGATTCTTCTAGCCGCCCGTCCGCCCACCCGCTAACGTTTCTCCATGTCCATCCCGTGCTGGTCGCGACCCGTCCGTCTGGCCCCTCGTCTGGACGCGGATCGCGCCCTGAGACCGCGGACGGCCCGCTCCGGCCCGCGATGTCGAGCGTCCCGCCCCTGATCTTCATCGCCCTGCTGGGCGCCGCTGTCGCGGCCGGCGACGAAGCGCCTCGCCAGCCGGTCGGCGTCTCGGTCTCCCTGGGCCGGGCGACGATCTGGCAGCGCGCCCCCGCCCAGGACACCGGCCTCACGATCCTCGGCGTTTCGTGCGACCTCGAGGGGACGCTGGCCGTCTTCGCCCTGTTCGGCCTGGTGGACAACCGGACGGAAGGCGAAGCGCGGGCGTGGGGCGTCGCCAACCCCTCGCTGGGCATGACGCTCGAGATGCCTGTCGCGCGCCGGCTGGACCTGGGACTGATCTTCGGCAGCACGGTGCCGGTGGGCTCCGGGGGAGGCGATTTCCCCAGCCGGCCGATCGTCTTGAGGGCGATGCTCAGCGGCACGGACTGGGGCGGCCCGATGTTCGGGCCCAATCACATCGACGTCTACGAGGGTCTGCGCCTCACGTCCTCTGAGGGCGGCTTCACCTTCCGCTTTCGGAGCACCCTCCATCCGGCCGTGCGCGTGCGCGGCAAGAAGACCGACTCGCTCGGGCCGCGCGTGATCTTCACCAGCTCCGGGCTGCTGGCCGCCTATGCCGTGACGCCGCAGCTTTCGTTCTTCACCGAGCTCGCCGAGACACGATTCCTGAATCACCCGCCCTTCTTGCAGGACGACCCTTCGCTCGCGACCGACCGATACGCCGTAGCCGGCCTGGGGCTGGACCTCGAGCGGCGGCGGCTAACCCACGTGAAGCCGTCCCTGCTCTATGCCCGCGCGGTCGACGCGCCGAAGAACCGGCGGCACTTCCATCTCATCGAGATGAACGTGCGGGTGTCTTTCTAGGACCGTCGGCTACGAGCCGCTCTTGCCGAGCGGAACCGTCACCCTCACCGGAATGACATGGCACTCGTCCGCGGTGACGCGGATGCCGCCGATGGCGCCCGGCTCGTATCCGGCCCTCGATGCCCTTACCTCGTACAGCCCGGCCCGTTCGGTCGGTCCGGAATACACGCACTCCAGCGCCGCGCCCGAGGCCCGAAGCTCGGCGCTGAAGGCTCCCTCGACGGCCAGCACCTTGGCATCGCAGAGTCGTTGACCGGTTGCGGCGTCGGTCACGGTGACCACGAGCGCATCGACCGCAACGAGCGTGCACACGCGAGGCTCGGTGGGCCGGTCGCAGCCGACCAGGCCGAGACCCGCGGTGGCCAGAAGAAGGACCCGTGCCGGTGCCCGTGCCCGTGAACGTGCCCGTGAACGTGCCCGTGAACGTGCACGGGTGGGCTTGCGGGCCCGATCAGATCGATCTTCCGCGCAGCGCGAGCACATCGTCCACCTGCAATGGCTCCCTGGTCACGAACCCCTCGCCGTACTCGACCCCGATGCGCTGGCCGGCGCGGCGGGCGGCCAGGTCGACCGCGTGCTGGAAGCGATCGAAGGGCAGGGCGACCGTCTCGCCATCGGCGGGCGTGAACTGGCTCGCGAAGGCCCGGATCGCGCGCATCTTCGTGTCCCACTGCGCGGTGATGTCGACGACGAACGAAGGCGTGACCTCGGGCGCCTCGGTCATGGGCAGCCCGTACGCCAGCTTGACGGGACGAAAGGGGGAGCCGAGGTCCGGCCGGTACGCCCGCAGCCCGGCCAGGAAGCAGGCGTCGTAGACGATGCGGCTGGCCGCGGCGTGATCGGGATGACGCTGCTCCCAGTGCTGGAGGAGCACGACCCGGGGCCGCAGCCGGCGCAGGACGGCGACGACCGCGTCCTTCTGATCGGCGACGGGAGCGAGACCGGCGTCGGGCAGGCCGAGGGACTCGCGGTGAGCCACCCCCAGGATCCGGGCCGCCTCGGCCGCCTCGCGGTCGCGGGTCTCGGGTGTCCCCCGGCTCCCCATCTCGCCGCGGGTCAGGTCGACGATCGCGATCCGCCGGCCCCGGGCCGCCTCGAGGGCGAGCGTCCCACCCATGACCAGCTCCGCATCGTCGGGGTGAGCGCAGACCCCGGCGATGTCGAAGTCAGCCATCAGCCTTCAAACGCAGAGTACGCAGAGATACGCGGGGGAATCTTAGATTCATATGTTCTCTGTGTCCTCTGCGTCGTTCTCCGCGTCCTCTGCGTTAAAAGGCAACGTCATGCCTGGGCGAGCACGCGTTCGTAGAGCCGCTCGTACTGGGTGACGATGCGGTCGGGATTGAAGAGCGAGCCGGCGCGGGCGCGCCCGGCCTGGCCGAGGCAGCGCTGGTGCTCGTCGTCCTTCAGGATCTCGATGGTCCTCGCGGCCATCCCCTCGATGTCGCCGACCGGCAGGAGAAAGCCAGTCTCGGCGTGGCGCACGACCTCGGGGAGCCCGCCGGCATCCGATCCCACGACCGGCACTCCCGCCGCCATCGCCTCCAGGGCGGACAGGCCGAACGACTCCAGCTCCGAGGGAAGCAGGAACACGTCGGCCAGGAGCATGATCTCCTCGATGCGGTCGTGACGGCCGAGGAAGCGCACGCGGTCCTGCACGCCGAGGCGTCGCGCGAGGGCCTGGGCCGAGGCCCGCTCCGGTCCCTCGCCGACCATCAGCAGCACCGCGGGCACCTCCCGCGCCACCCGCTCCAGGATCCGCACCACGTCGAACACGCGCTTCACGGGCCGGAAGTTCGAGACGTGGAGCAGGATCTTCTCGCCGCTCGGCGCGAACGCCGAGCGCTCGGGAACGGAGCGCCGGTCGTAGAGCGAGAGGTCGACGAAATTCGGGATCACTTCGATGCGGTTCTTGATGTCGAACTCCTCGGCAGTCATCCGGCGGAGGAACTCCGACACCGCGCTCACTCCGTCCGAGCGCAGGATGCCGAACCGCGTGATCTCGAAGAACGACCGGTCCTGGCCGACGAGGGTGATGTCGGTGCCGTGCAGCGTCGTCACCAGCCGGGGCGCCTCCTTGCCCAGCATCTGCTGGGCGAGGAATCCGGTGATGGCGTGGGGGATCGCGTAGTGGACGTGGAGGACGTCGAGCCGCCCCTCGCGGCTGACCTCGGCCATCTTGGCGGCCAGGGCCAGCTCGTGCGGCGGATACTCGAAGAGGCTGTAGCTCGTGACGTCCACTTCGTGGAAAAAGAGGTTGCCGGTGAACTCATCCAGCCGGAACGGGAGGCGATAGGAGACGAAGTGGACGGCGTGGCCTCGCCGGGCGAGCTGCTTGCCCAGCTCGGCCGCCACGGCGCCCGAGCCGCCGACCGTCGGATAACAGGTGATGCCGACGTTCATGCCGTGTGTCTCACAGGTACACGACCTGATGGCCTCGGGCCCAGGGGTCCATTCTCTCCCCGATCTCGGCCACGATCCCGTCGCCGTGCCGGGCCACGAGGCTCACCAGGCCCAGGCCGCGCTCCTGGAACGATCCCCCCGGCAGCAGCGCATCCCGAGTCCGCCGCAAGCGGTCGGCCCGCGCCTGGTCGCGCTTCTTGAGCGCGCGGGTCGACTTCTCCTGCAGCCCTTCGATCTGGTGCAGGATCCGGCCGCGGGCACCGTCGGCCGCGCCGCGCAGGGTCGGGTCGAGCGAGCCGAGGACGGCCTCGACCGCCGCCATCTCCCGATCGACCGCCTCCCGCGCGCGGGTGAAGGCCGCCTCCGTCTCCGGGTGCGCCTCGCGCACCCACCGACCGAGGATCGTTTGCGGGTCCTCCTGGAGGTCGGCCAGGGTCAGGCCGTCCGCTTCCAGCGCCCGCGCCTGCGCCGGCTCGACGAGGGTGAGGCTGGGGCGCGGCATCAGCACCGGCCGGGGGATGCCGAAGTGGGCGTAGGAGGGAACGATCTGCGCGTGGTAGGCGACCTCGGCCGGTCCCCCGAGATATGCGGCGGTCGGGAACACGTGGTCCTGGGCCAGGGGCCGGAGAAGCACGCCCGGGCTCCACTCGGCGGGATTCGACTGGAGGAGCCGTAAGGCCTCCTGCAGGCCCAGGCGGCGGCTCGTTCCCCGGACCTCCACCTGGCCGTTCTGGGCGGCGAGCGCCCGCCGCTGCCCTTCTGAGTACAGGAAGAGGTTCAAGAAGCCCGCCCGGACCGGCACCTGCTGGTGATAACCCGCGGCGAGCAGCTCCGCGCCCCGGCGTTCGGCCAGCCGCGACGTGGGAGACGCCTCCTCCAGCTCGCGGCTCATGACCGGAAGCATGAGGGACTTGAGGCCGGGGTCGGAGGGATCGAGGACGACGAGCTCGGGAAGGAGCGACGAGAGCAGGCGGGCGAAGGCGCCGGCGAGGGTGGCCCCGGGCCGGTAACACTCCCCCAGCCGCGCGAGGAGGCCGTCGCGGTTGAGGCCCGCCGGCAGCGCCTTGCGCAGCTCCTCGAGGAGCGGAGTGATCGTCTGATCGAGGACGATGTGCGCGGCCGGCTCGCCCATCGGCTCGCGCTCCGGAGCATAACGCACGGTGACGATCTGCCCCGCCTCGTCGAGGACCGAGACGGAGCGGACTTCCGCGAAATCGTGGTCGTCCGAGGCGATCCAGAACACCGGCACCGCGGGTCGGCCGGTGCGCTGCGCCAGCGTGCGGGCGACCTTGATCGCGGCCACCGCCTTGTAGAGCACGTAAAGCGGTCCGCCGAAAAGCACCGCCTGCTGGCCGGTGACGACGGCCGCGGTCGTCTCCTGGCCGAGCAGCCGGGCCTGGGCCGCCCCTCGCGGGGAGCCGAGCGCCTCCTGCTGGCGCACGAGAGCGTCAGCCAGCGGTCCCCGGCGCCGGGGCAGGGACGAACTGGCCGTGGCAGCCGCCGTCAGCGACTCCAGGTCCCAGCCGCCGCCGTCGTAGAAGGGTCGAACCGTCGGTGCTCCGGCGACGTAATCCCGGAACAGGGGGCTCGGGGGGTGCTGGAACGCCCCGTAGTCGAGGACTGCCCCGGGGCGCTCCGCCATGGCCCGGTCATTATATAAGCGCATCATTCCAGCCATACGCCAGCGGGCCCGGATCCGTTCCCTCTCTCGCCGCGCAAGCCCTTTACGCTCCGGGACTTGAAAGGCGCACGCGTTGACACGTTTTGACCAGGATGCTAGAGTCGGATTTCCGAGTCAGGCCCCGAGGGCCGAGACGTGGGCTCCTACCCTGAGCGGAATTCACGGGGATATGGACGATAACGGGCGATTGTCCGAGCAGCTTCCGCAGACGATCGGCCGCTACCAGGTCCTCTCCAGCATCGGCTACGGCGCCATGGGGGCGGTGTACAAGGCGTTCGACCCCCTCATCAAGCGCACCCTGGCCATCAAGACCATCCGCCTGGACATCCCGCGCAACAGCCCCCAGTACAACTCGTTCATCGACCGGTTCTACCACGAGGCCCGGATCTCCGGGACCCTGTCCCACCCGAACATCGTCACCCTCTTCGACATCGGGGAGGAGAGCGGCCTGCCCTACCTGGCCATGGAGTTCGTGGCGGGCGACACGATCTCATCCATCATCGAGCGGGGCGAGCGCTTCCCGCCCGAGAAGGTGATCGCCCTCGTCAGCCAGATCGCCTCCGCGGTGGATTACGCCCACAGCAAGGGCGTGATCCATCGAGACATCAAGCCTTCCAACCTCATCCTCTACGAGGGCGAGCGCGTCAAGGTCACCGACTTCGGGATCGCCAAGCTGGTCGACGCACAGATGACCCAGTCGGGAACGCTGCTCGGCACGCCCTCCTACATGTCGCCCGAGCAGGCGATGGGCGACAAGCTGGACGGCCGGAGCGACATCTTCTCGCTCGGGGTCTGCGCCTTCGAGATGCTGTCGGGGGAGCAGCCGTTCCCGGGCACCAACGTGACCTCCATCCTCTACAAGCTGGTCCACGTCGACCCCATCGAGCCGGCCAACCTGGAGATGAACGGCCTGGTGCCACAGAAGTGGCACGAGGTGTTCAGCCGGGTGCTGGCGAAGAAGCCGGACGAGCGCTACCAGACCGCGAACGACTTCGTCCAGGACCTGGAATACTGCCTGGGCTCCTGGTTCGGCGCGGCCATGGACGACGACACGCTCACCGAGGGCGGAGGCTCCGCGGTGCGCGCGGCCGCCACCGCCGCCGGCAGCCGCCCACGGGCATCGGCCGCCCCCCGGCCTGTGACCGGCGGGCCGGCGGGCGAAGAGGTCACGGCCGCGATTCCCGCCGTCACCGGTTCTCCCGCCGACGAGCTGAGCGCGCTCGTCGACGAGCCGGCCGGCGCGGCGGCCAGCGAGATGCCGGCGACCATCCTGATGAAGCCGGGCCAGCCCGCGCCGGTCTCGACGGAGAAGACCGTGACGCCGGTGGAAGCGACCGTCCTCATGAAGGGCGCGCCGCCGCTCCCGCCCAGCCGGGGGAAGAGCAGGCCCGTCCCTCCGCCGCCGTCGAAGGCGGAAGAGGAGGTGCCGGCGACCATCGTGCTCGGCGCCGGCGAGGCGACCCTGCGCGCCCCGGCCCCGGAGGTCACGCTCAGGACGCCTTCGACGCCGACGGTCAAGCAACCGGCAGCGGCGGCGAGTGGCGTCCCCCTACCGGCTCTGCCGACCGCCACCGTGCCCATGGCGGCCGGCGCGGGTCCGGACACCGCGACGACCCCGGCACCCATCGGGCTGGCGGCCGGCGTCCGCAAGAGCGGCGCGACGCTGCTCGTGGTCGGAGGCATGGTTCTCCTCCTCCTGCTGGGCCTGGCCCTGGGCGGGCTGGCGGTCGTCCGCCGTCGCACCGAAGCGGTGGCGACGCCCGCGCCCCCGCTGCCGCCGTCGACGGTCGCGGCGTCCGTGCCGACGGCTCCGCCTTCGGTCGCTGCTCCCCTCGTCCTCGGTGCCCTCCACGTGGAGAGCCAGCCCGCGGGAGCCACCGTGACGGTCGACGGCCAGCCGCGGGGCGTGACGCCCCTGGACGTGGCCGAGCTGGCTCTCGGCCATCACGACGTGAAGGCCGAGCTGAAGGGCTATACCCCGGCGGCGCAGGGCGTGGAGCTGCCCGCCGAGACGCCGCGGGCCGAGCTGAAGCTGACGCTGGCGCGGGTGGCCGCCCCGATGGGCGTGGCCGACATCCTCTCGACGCCGCTGGGGGCGACGGTGAAGGTCGACGGAGCCCCGGTGGGCCGCACGCCGCTGGTGGACTTCAAGCTCAAGCCGGGCCCGCATCGCGTGGAGCTGACGCGGGACGGCTACGAGCCGTGGTCGCAGTCGGTGACCGCGGGAGGCAAGAAGGTGTGGCTCGACGCCAACCTGAGGCCAGTGGCCCGGGCCACGCCGGCGGCGACGGCGGCGCCGGAAGCGGTGGACACGAGCACGCTCTATGGCGAGAACGAGGTCGACACGCCGCCGAAGAAGCTCTCGGGCACTTCGGCTTCCTACCCGGTCGGCCGGGCGCCGCGCCTCCGGCCGGGCGACTCGGTCTCGGTGACCGTGACGTACGTGGTGAGCGACACCGGCCAGATCACCGATCTCAAGGTGGCGGAGTCGGGAGGCAAGGTCCTCGACGACGAGGTGCTCTCGGCGGTGAGGGACTGGAAGTACGCGCCCGGGAGCAAGCGCGGGACGAAGGTGAAGGTGCGTCTGCTGCGGAAGTTCACCTTCAAGGGCGGTTAGGCATCGCGCCGATGGCGAAGCTCATCGTCAACCCGACGTCGTCGTCGCGCCGGGAGATCCACCTCAGCCGGACGCTGGTGTCCATCGGGAGGGATCCATCGAACGACCTGGTCCTGCCCGACGCCATGGTCTCCCGCCGCCACGCCGTCATCGAGTACCGCGGCAGCCAGTACTACCTGCGGGACTGCAACTCGTCCAACGGCTCGCTCGTCAACGGCGACCGCGTGAGCGAGCGGAACCTGCGGGACGGCGACCTGGTGGCGATCGGCACGGCCCGCCTGCTCTTCCGCGACGACCTCCACGAGGAAGAGGCGGGGGCCAAGGTCGTCCAGCACCCGTCCGCCCCGCGGCTGGTCTGTCCGTCGTGCCAGGCCGAGTACCGCAAGGGCGACCTCTTCTGCCGCCAGTGCGGCGCCGGCCTCGCCCCCAGCTCGCCTCCGAAGGCGACCTGCACCGCGTGCGGCACCGCGGTCCTCCTGCCCGCGCGCTTCTGCAACGCTTGCGGCACGCCGCTGCCGCGGCCCGGCGTTCCCGAGGAGGCCCCGCGCGAGGCGCCGGTCGGCCCGCACGATGCCGACCCCGGCCCGCCTTCTCCACTCGCGCCCGCGCCTAGCCCGCCCATCGAGGCCGAGGCCGGCGGCTCGGCCGAGCGGCCCTCGCCGGAGAGCCCGGTCCGGCTCGAGCCCACGGATGCTCCTCCTTCGCCCCGGACCGACCTGCCCCGCTCGGCGGCCGCGCCCGCGGCCGCGCCGGCCATCATCCCGCTCTCGCCGCCGGCCTGGATCCCCCGCCTGGCCCCGGTCGAGAAGCGCCCGCAGGCGGACCGGCTCGACCGCTCGCTGCCCCCGGTGGCGCCGGCGAGCTTCGGCCTTCGGCTCGGCGGCGGCTTGCTGGACGTGCTCGCCGTCGGCCTCGGTCAGACCCTGCTCCTGGCGCCGGCGATCCTGTACTGGCGGTGGCGCGACCTGGGGCCGACGCCGGCCGACGTGCCGTTCCTTCCCATCGTCCTCTCCCTCGCCCTGGTGCCGGTGGCCCTCGCCCTCGGCGCCTTCTATTTCGTGTATTACTGGGGAGTGAGGGGGACGACTCCCGGCAAGCGCCTCCTCGGACTCGGCGTGGAGGGCGACGACGGGTCGAGCCCCATCGGCGTGTCGCGGGCGGCCGTCCGGCTCGCCGGCTATGTCCTCTCGGGCCTCCTCCTCGGGATGGGCTTCTTCATCGTGGCTTTCGGCGGCACCGCGCTCCACGACCGCATCGCAGGAACCCGCGTCGTGCGGCGGGGGAGGGCCTGAACCTGGAACCCTCGGGGGTCGAGCCCATCGCGGGCGAGGCCGGCCTCACCATCGCGCCTTCGCGGGAGGAGACCCGCTCCCAGATCTGGCGGGCGGTGTGGGAGCTCGTCCACGACCTCTCGGTGGCGGTGCTGTTCTGCTTCTTCCTCATCACCTTCGTCGCCCAGGCATTCCGCGTCCAGGGCACGAGCATGCTTCCCCTGCTCGACGACGGCGAGCGCATCATCGTCAACAAGTTCATCTACCGCTTCCACCCCATCGAGCGGGGAGACGTGGTCGTGTTCTGGTATCCCAAGGACCCGTCGGTCTCTTTCATCAAGCGGATCGTGGGCGTGCCGAGCGACACGGTCGAGCTGCGCCGCGGCGTTCTCTACGTCAACGAGCAGAGGGTCGACGAGGGCTACCTGCTGCCGCAGTTCAACGACGGCGAGAGCCATGCGCCGGTCGTGGTGCCGAAGGGCTACTACTACGTCCTCGGCGACCACCGCAACAGCAGCAACGACAGCCGCACCTGGGGCGAGGTGCCGGAAAAGTACATCTACGGCAAGGCGTTCTTCCGCTTCTGGCCGCCCTCGAAGGTCGGCCTGATCCGCTAGCCTCACGCCTCGCCCCGCGGCTCGCAGTGCCCGACCGGGTCTACGGCGCGGAGAGGAATCGCAGGATCTCGCGCATCAGCCGCTCTCCCTGGTCAGTCTGAAAGATGAACTGCGCGTGCGCGGAGCCCTCGAGGATCACCAGCTCTTTCGGGCCCGGAGCTCTCTCGTACTGCGCGCGGATCCCGGGTAAGCGTGGCATGTCCGGTCCGCCGACATCGTCTCGGCTCACGATGAAGAGCTTCCGCCCCTTCATCTTCTCGGGCGGGCCGTTGGCCTGGGCGGCCAGCAGCACGAGGCGATCGATCTCCCCCGGCTCGGCCTCGATCGACGCATCGGCGGCCGCGCCCCCTCCCATGCTTCCGCCGACGATCGATACCGTCCTCGCGCCCGTCTTCCGCAGGTAGCGGACCGCGGCCAGCACGTCGAATTGAAGCGGGGCGCCGAGAGGCTGGGACTGGCCCGGGCCTCGCGACTGCCCGTATCCGCGAAAGTCGAAGGCCAGGACGCGGAATCCTGCCTCCGCCAGCGTCCGAGCCTGCGGCCTCCAGCTCTCCTTGTTGAAACGGCCCCCATGCGCCAGCACGACTCCCCGGTCGCCTCTTCCGTACACGTCCGCGTAGATCAGCCCTCCATCCTGGGTCGGAAAGGAAACGTGCTCCGGCGGTCCCGCGACTCCCGCCAGCACAACAGCCATGGCCGCTCCGAGGCTACGCATATGAACGCCGGTACCGCGGCTGGATGATTCGAAACGACGAGGGCGGCGAGCCACTCCATAAAGGAGTGAGCGATGTGCTCGTAAAGACCGCCCCCGACGGCGCCCGCCGCTACTTCACGGCCCTGCTGAGGCCGCTGGCGATCGCCTGCCATCGCCCGTCCCGCCTGAGCCACGTCGTGACAGAGACGCCGCTGACGCTCTCGGGCTCACCCTGAGTAAGGCCCTTCTGAACGTACTCGCCGCTCACCACGGCGGTACCGCCGTAGACGCGACCTTCAAATTGCGGAGGTCGACCGATTGATATGTTCGACTGCCGGAGCGCACTCCTTCAACCCACGTGCGCTTGTCTCTCAGCCGCGCGTTCGACACGGCAGCGATGTAGTCGTCGGCCATGAATTCGGCCCATCCGTCAAGTCACACCCTCTCGGGCGCGTGAGGCTGGGGCAGGGTCGCACCGAGCGACACCGAGAAGGCCAGCAGGAGTGGTGCGGTCGCGGCGCCGGGGAAGTAGCCACCACGACTCGCCGCCAGTATGAGATGCCCTGCCCCGTTCGCGGCTTCAAGGACGGTCCAGAACCACGCCCAGCTCTTCCCGGATGGGTGCCTCGCGCGCACGCGCGCCAGATAGCACCAGAGGCCGAACGACACGAGGGCGATGTTGACGATGGCAAAGCCCAACGCCAGATTGCTGCTCACCATGCTGCTGATGAAGCGGGCCGGGGCCAATACGTCGTAGAGCCGGAAGCAGTACTCCTCGATAGAGTGCAGTGCCTGCGAGAGAATGAGACCCAGGAAGAGCCTCTGGGTAGTCGGCTTCACTCAACCGGAACGGCCAGCGGCTCGCGGACAACTTCGTGGCCTTCCGACTCTCGCCTGGCCAGTTCTCGGTTGGCCTGTATCGTGGCCTTCCGACTCTCGCCTGGCCAGTTCTCGGTTGGCCTGTATGATGAGCTGGACTGCCTCCTTCAGGCTCTCTCGCATCTCATCGTTCGGCCGCGCCTCTCACCGAATATCCGGAAAGAGGCGCGACGCCCTGAACACCGTAACGATCTCGACAAGTCCCGGACGCATACGGTACACGATGCGATATGGCCTTACGATGATCTCGCGAATGTCTTCAGCGTTCTGCTCCGGCACAATACGTCCGGACTGTGGAAAAGCCTCCAGTCGCTCGACGGCGGCAACCAGACGACGGACGACCAACTCCGCATAGCGTGGCGAGTCGTGCGCGATGTAATCGCGGATCGATTTGAGGTCGAGCAGAGACTGTGGTGACCAGACAATTCGGGTCACATGCCGAGTCGCTGCTTGACCTCGGCGTGCGGAATGCCCTTGCCCTCGTCGAGCTGGGCCAGCCCCGCATCGATCTTCGCCAGGAACACGAGCCGTTCGATGGCGTCATCAACTGTCGCGTCGGCCGGGAGATCCTGCAGGGCTTCCAAAATTCGGTCCCGCGTCATTCGAGCAGCCATACCAGAGGTATTCTAGCGCTCGCGTGAGCGTTCCGCACGCCCAATCCGGTTACCGCCGACCACGTCGGCCGAACACATGGAT
>QHVM01000022.1 GCA_003223555.1 Acidobacteriota bacterium
CGCCCCGGTGGACGGCGAAGGACCTGCACGGGCAGCTCCTGCTCCTGCACGGAGCGATCGACGACAACGTGCATCCCCAGAACACCATGCAGCTCGCGCACGAGCTCCAGAAGACGGGGCGGCCCTTCCGGCTGATGCTGTATCCCAAGAGCCGGCATGGCGTCACCGATCCCGCTCTCGTGAAGCACCTGCGCGCGACGATGCTGGAGTTCACCGAGCAGACGCTTCTCCGCTGAGGGCCGCCGGCGCCGGCTCGATCCTGAGATACCAGAGCACGAACCCCGACGGCCCCAGCTCGAGCCGATTGCGCCCCGCGCGCAGGAGCCGCGCGGGGAGGAGAAGCTCGTACGTCCCGATGCGCCTCTCGTCCCAATCGAGGGCCAGACGCGTGACGGGAGCGCCGTTGACCGCGACATCCAGCATGCGACCGGGCGCCGGCGGGTCCGGGTCGGCCCGCATCGTCAGGCGATAGTCACGGGCGCCCGCAAGCGGAAGCCACACGACCGCCGGGCCGCGCACCGCCTGCCGGACGGTCACGAAGCCCCGCCGGAAGGGGGGGCTCCATCCCGGGCCGAAGAAGAGCAGGTCCCGGCCGCCCGCGGCAATTATTCCGGCCTCCCCCGCCCGGAGCGACTCGCGCACGCGGAAGTAGCTGAGGCCGCAGAGCGCGGCCCACACTCCCACCGCCAGCCCGGCCACGGCGGCCGCGGCGATGGCCAGCCGGCGCTCGCGCCCGCGCAGGCGGCCAGGCAGATCCCGGAGCACCGCCGGACGCAGCGCCCGCACGGCCCGCGTGATCGCGAGCCAGGCCGCGATCAGGTAGAAGGGCAGCGCGGGCATCGTGAACCGCCATTCGGCGCCTCCGGGAACCTCCCATGTGAACGCGTAGGGAAGCAGCGACGTCAGGAGCACCAGCAGCAGGAGCCGGCCCGCCGGCGAGAACAGGAACAACACGAGGCCGGCCGCGGTGGCGATGGACAGGACATCCCCCACCCACGGCGAGAGGTAGTCGAAGCCGCCCCACTTGTTCGTGAAGGGATAGGTCGTCAGGCCGGTCAGGCCGGTGTCGACGAGATGGAACGGCCGGAAGCCTGTGCGCAGATACTGCAGCCAGCTCATCGCGCTGTCGAAGGCGATCCCGGACCGCGAGCGATAGAACCTCGTGTGGAAGTTGACGGCATAGAACGGGTCGCCGTAGGCCAGCGCGCAGCTCAGCAGGTACGGCCCCGCCACCACCAGCACGGCGCCGATGGTCACGACCAGCGCTCGGCGCCGCGCCCGCGCGTCGGGCCCGCGGCCGAGCGCGAGCCAGGCGAGAGTGGGCAGCAGGAAAGAGAACGCGGTCACGCGGCTCAGAACCGCGCCCGCCGCGGCGAGGCCGGCGAGGACCGCGCGCGTGCTGGTGGGACGCTCCCGCACGCGCAGGAGCGCCAGCGCGGCCGCCACCACGAACAGCGTGAACGCGTCGTCGCGGAAGCCCTCCACGCCGAACCAGATGACGTCCCGATGCATCGCCATGCCCAGCGCCGCCCCCAGCCCCACTGCCGGCGAGAACGCATACGCCCCCAGCAGGTACGTGGCGAGCACGGCCAGGGTGGAGAAGAGAGCGGAGGCGGCGTTGACGGCCAGGTTGCGGTCGTGGAGCAGCTTCAGCATCAGGCGCGTCGCGAAGGGGAACAGCGGCTCCCGCACGTTCGGCTCGTAGAAGCCGTGCATCTCGCGCGCCCGGACAAGGTAGTTGTAGGGGTCGCCGCTGTAGCCCTCCAGCGCGGGCTGCCAGCGGAGCGCCGACGGATGCAGCATCCTCACCCCGCGCTCGGCCTCGAGCGCCCAGGACGGCCCCTGCCAACTGTAGCGGCCCACGAGGGCCTCGAAGCGCAGCGCGGCGGCGTAGAGCACGACCAGCGCCGGCAGCGCGACGCGCAGCGCCCGGCGCAGCCGCTCGCGCTCGACGGGCGCGCCCGACGAGGCCACGACGAGCAAGAGCGCCAGGCCGAGCCACGCCGCGAGCGCCAGGCGCCCGAGGATGTGGGCCAGCCGGCCGAGCGCCTGCTGGCGCGCGGACGGAGGCGTCGTGAAAAGCGACCCTGGCGCGAGATCCCGCGGGGCCTCGCCCGCCGGGGACCACACGAGCCGAAGGTCGCCGGGTGTCGCCGCCTCGTAGGTCACGCTCAGCGTGTGGAAACCCCGGGTCAGCCCGACGATCGCCGCCACTCCGCGTGAGCGAGCGTCCGGACGGCGAGCCAGGACCTCCCTTCCGTCGAGGCTCACGGAGACGGCGTCGCCGCTCCGGACCTCCAGCGCGTACGACCCTGTCGCCGAGACGCTCCAGAACCCGTCCCACCGCGCCCGCACGGGGCCGGGGCCGCCGACCCACAGGTCGCGCGCATCCACTGCCGAGACGCGGCGCGGCTCCGCGCGAAGGCCGGTCCCCGGGCCTGAGTCCGCGGTGAGCATCAGCCCGGTCAGGCCCCCTGCGCGGCCGCAGAGCAGGGCGCCGGCGGACAGACCGGCCGCGATCAGCAGGCAGATCAGTAGGATAGGGCGGGTGGGCAGCGCCCGAATCATAACCGAAGGGTCCTCGGGTCGCGGCACGTCTCTTGCTCCCTCTCTTTGATGAGAAGAGGAGTTGAATCACCGTCTGAATCCACCAGATCCCAGGAGGCCCTGAAAATAATGAAGTTACACACTGTCGTCGGCGTCGCCCTTTTCGTGGGCTCCGCTGTGGGCGCCTTTGCCCAGAGCCAAACGTACACGGAAACTATCCGGACGGCGGAAGTGCAGCCCGTCGTCGTCACCGGTGAAGTCATTCGCTACGAGCCGGGTCACGTGATCGTGGTCCGCTCCGACAAGGGAGAGGTTTCCTACACGTTGATGCCGAACCTGGTGGTCCCGAGCGACGTACGTGTGGGACGCACCGTCAGCCTGTATACCGAGCCCGGTGAGAATGGTGCCACCCTCGTGAAGCGCGTCACAACCACGAGCGTTACGCCCAGTGGCAACGTGAAGACCACCACCGAGACGACGCGAACCACCCCGGAGGGGGAGAGCACCACCGAGACGACCACCACTATCTCGGGCACCGTCAGGGGGTACGAGGCGGGCAAGTCGATCACGATCACTCGGCCCGATGGAACCGAGGTGACGTACATGATCAACACCGAGTCGCAGCTTCCCACCGGGATTGCCATCGGCCGCCGCGTGACCATCTATCCGGCGACGGTCACGACCGGTAGCGACATGACCGTGCGCCGCGTCGTCTACACGACGACCAAGACCAAGACGAACAAGCACGGCGAGACCGAGACCAAGACCAAGACCGAGACCCATCACTGAGCTTCGGCTCTCGTCATCCCTCCGCCCCGGGCTTTCCAGCCCGGGGCGTTTTCCTTGCCTGTCGGCCTTTGCTGGTTTGCCTTGGCTCTCTCCTCCTGATGAAATCGGGGGCATGAGCGATGCGGTGGGCGCGGCGCCGCCGGCCGCGGCGGCGCCCCCCTCCTCCCTCGATGGGGCGAGCTTCTCCCCCGAGCGCCTGCGGCAACTCTACCGTGCGCTGCTGCTGCCCCGGCTGATCGAAGAGAAAGCGCTCTTGCTTCTCCGCCAGGGCAGGCTTTCCAAGTGGTTCTCGGGCATGGGCCAGGAGGCGATCGCGGTCGGTGTGGCCTCCGCGCTCGACGCCGGCGACTGGATCCTCCCCATGCACCGCAACCTCGGCGTCTTCACGACCCGCGACGTGGACCTGGAGCGGCTCTTCCGCCAGCTCTTCGGCAAGGACGGCGGCCTCACGAAGGGCCGCGATCGCACCTTCCACTTCGGCCTGCTCGAGAAGCGCATCGTGGGGATGATCAGCCACCTCGGCGCGATGCTGCCCGTGGCCGACGGCCTCGCCCTGGCCGCGCGCCTGAAGGGCGAGGCCCAGGTGGCGGCCGCCTTCACCGGCGACGGCGCGACGAGCGAGGGCGACTTCCACGAGGCGGCGAACCTGGCCGCGGTGTGGAAGCTGCCGGTGGTCTTCGTGATCGAGAACAACCAATACGGGCTGTCCACGCCGGTGGCCGAGCAGTACGCCTGCCGCGACCTCGCCGACCGCGGCGCCGGTTACGGAATGCCCGGCCTCGTGGTGGACGGCAACGACCTGCTGGCCGTGCACCGCGCGGTCAGCGACGCCGCCCAGAGAGCGCGGCGCGGAGACGGCCCGACCCTGCTCGAGTTCAAGACGTTCCGCATGCGCGGGCACGAGGAGGCATCGGGCACCGCGTATGTCCCCCGGGAGCTCTTCGCGGAGTGGGCCGAGAAGGATCCCGTGCTGCGCTTCGAGCGCCTCCTCTCCGCCCGCGGCCTGCTGTCGGCCGCCGACCGCGATGCGCTGCGCGCAGAGATGAAGCCCCGCATCGACTCGCTGGTCGACCAGGCGCTGGCCGCCCCCGACCCGGCTTCGACCGCCGCCAAGGAGCTGGCCGACGTCTACGCGCCCTCTCCGGTGCCGCCCCTTCCCCCCTCCCCGGAGGCCGTCGCGGCGGCGCGCGAGATGCGTTACGTCGACGCGATCAGCGACGGCCTGCGGGAGGCCATGCGCCGCAACCCACGCGCCGTGCTGATGGGCCAGGACATCGCCGAGTACGGCGGCGTCTTCAAGGTCACCGAGGGATTCGTGGCCGAGTTCGGCCGCGACCGCGTTCGCAACACGCCCCTCATCGAGTCGGGGGCGATCGGAGCCGCCTTCGGCCTGGCCCTGGACGGGTTCGTGCCCATGGTGGAGATGCAGTTCGGGGACTTCATCACCTGCGGCTTCAACCAGATCGTGAACAACCTGGCCAAGACGCACTATCGCTGGGAGGCCGCGGTGCCGGTCGTCGTCCGCGTGCCGGTAGGGGGCGGCCTGGGCGCCGGGCCCTTCCATTCGCAGAACGTGGAGGCCTGGTTCACGAGCGTGGCCGGCCTCAAGGTGGTGGCTCCGGCTTCGCCCTACGATGCGAAAGGCCTGCTCACCGCGGCATTCGTCGACGGCAACCCGGTGCTCTACCTTGAGCACAAGCTCCTCTACCGCTCCGCGCGGGGGAAGGTGCCCCCCGGGTACTACTCGGTTCCCATCGGGCGTGCGCGCGTCGCGCGGGAGGGCCACGACGCCACCGTCGTGTCCTACGGCGTCGGCGTGGGCTGGGGTCTCGAGGCGGCCGAGAGGCTGGCCGCCGAAGGCCGTGACGTCGAGGTGGTGGACCTGCGATCCCTGTCGCCCTGGGACCAGGAGACCGTGTTGTCCTCGGCGCGAAAGACAGGGCGCGTCCTGGTGGTGCACGAGGCACCGGCCACCGGCGGCTTCGGGGGCGAGTTGGCGGCGGTGATCGGTCGCGAGGCGTTCGAATGGCTGGATGCTCCCGTGGTCCGGCTGGGAGCCCTCGACACCCCGGTGCCCTTCAGCAAGCCGCTGGAGGAGGTCTTCTCGCCGCGGTCGCGACTGCTGCCGGCGCTGCGCGAGCTGCTGGCCTACTGAGTCCGCTCGCCGGAGGCGCGGTTCGGGACGCCGACCCGGGTGCTCGGCAACCCTTCCTTCCTGCGACGGGTTAAGCTATGCCCAATGGCTGGCGACGCTCCGAAGTCCGCGTACGAGCTGGCGATGGAGCGCCTGCGCAAGAAGGACCGCGAGGAAGGCGTCGAAGAGAGGGCCCTGACCCCGGCGCAGCGCGACGCCATCGCCGAGGCGCGACGCGTGGCGGAGGCCAAGCTGGCCGAGCGCGAGATCCTTCATTCCTCGAAGATGCGCGGCGTGCTCGAGCCGGAGGCGCGGGACGCCCTCGAGGAGGAGTACCGGCGCGACCGCGAGCGGATCGTCTCCGAGCGGGACCGCAAGATCGACGAGTTCAGGCGAGGAGCACGATGAGGCCGGCATGGGCGACACCTACGGCCGCGTGACGGTCGCCGCCGTGCAGGCGGCACCGGTCGTGCTCGACCGCGAGGCGACGCTGGCGAAGCTGGACTCGCTCGTCCAGACGGCCGCGGACCGCGGGGCGCGGGTGATCGTCATGCCCGAGGCCTTCGTGCCCGCCTACCCTTCCTCCCCGGTGTTCGGCGCCGTCTTCGGCGGGTTCTCGGATCCGGCGGCCGGGCCCGCCTTCCGCCGCCTGGCCGCCAACGCCGTCGAGGTCCCCAGCCCCGCCACCGAAGCCATGGCCCGCGCCGCCCGCAAGTCGCGGGCCTGGCTATGCGTGGGCGTCAACGAGCGCACGCGGACCGGTACCCTGCACTGCACGTTGCTGCTTTTCTCGCCGGCGGGCGATCTCGCCCAGGTGCGCCGCAAGCTGATCCCCACCCACGACGAGCGCATGGTGTGGGGCCCGGGCGAGGCAGTGGCGCCGCGCACCGTCCCTACCGAGTTCGGCGCCCTCGGCCAGCTCGTGTGCTGGGAGAACTACATGCCGCTGGCGCGGCAATCGCTCTACGAGTCCGGGGAGCGGATCCATCTGGCTCCCACCGCCGATGCCAGCGAGGGCTGGCAGGCCACCCTGCGTCACATCGCCCTCGAAGGGCGCGTCTTCGTCGTCGGCTGCTGCCAGTACGTGACGCGGTCCCACTACCCCGCCGACTTCGAGCTGAAGGAGGCGTTGCGCCGCGCCCCGGAGGTGCTCTGCCGCGGGGGCAGCGCGATCGTGGCTCCTGACGGCCGCTATCTGGCGGGTCCCCTCTTCGGCGAGGAGGGAATCCTCACCGCTGAACTCGACCTCGGCGAAGTGGCCGCCGGGCGCCAGCTCCTCGACGTGGCCGGACACTATGGCCGCCCGGACGTCTTCCGCCTCGTGACCCCGCCATTTTTGGGCTGAACGAACGAGCAACAACTGCGAGCGAAGCGCGATTCATTCGCGCGTAGCGAGCGGGGGGTCTGGGGGGCGCGCCGCTAGCGCCCCCCAGCTCAGATCACCGTCCCGTCCGGGATGACGCCGTTCTTTGGCACGAGCACGATGCCCTCGCGGATGTAGTAGCCGTCGCCGTCCTTCTCCTGCACGCCGGCCTCGTTGACGATGCGCACGTCCCGCCCGATGCGGGCGTTCTTGTCGATGATGGCCCCGTTCACGACCGCATCGGCCCCCACGCCGACGGGGGGCGCACCTCGCCCGGTGTGTCGTTCCAGCTCGTCGAGGGTCTCGTAGTAGTCCGCGCCGAGGATGAGGCTGTCGCGGAGCTGCGCCCCCCGGCCGATGCGACTGCGGATGCCCACCACCGACCGCTCGATCTGCGCTCCGACCAGGATGCAACCCTCGGAGAGGAGGCTGCTCGTCACCGTGCAGCTCTCGATCTTGCTCGCGGGCAGGAAGCGGGGGTGGGTGTAGACGGGTCGGGACGCGTCGTAGAAGTCGAAGGGAGGCACGGCCTGGCAGAGGGCGAGGTTCGCGTGGTAGTAGGAACGGATCGTCCCCACGTCCTCCCAGTAGCCGCGGTGGACGTGGGCCTGCACCCGCAGGCGGGGCAGGATCTCCGGGATCAGGTGGCGCCCGAAGTCCACGAAGCTCGGGTCCTTGAGGGCGCCTTCGAGCGCCTCGCGCTTGAACAGGTAGATGCCCATCGAGGCGATGAGGCCGGAGCCGAGGGCCGGGATCTCCGACACGAGCTGCGGCAGGCGGTCGGCGGCCGGCTTCTCCTCGAAGTGGGTGATCCGGCCGAGGCCGTTCATCTTGAGGATGCCGAAGCCGGTCGCCTGTTCGGCGACCACCGGCGTCACCGCCACCGTCACGTCCGCGGCGTGGCGGCGGTGCGTCTCCAGCATGCCGCCGAAGTCCATCAGGTAGAGCTGGTCCCCGGCCAGGATGAGGATGTCGCGGAAGGCGTGATTGGCGAGGTGGCGCTGGTTCTGCCGCACCGCATCGGCGGTGCCCTGGAACCACTGCGGGCTCTCCTCGGTCTGCTCGGCGGCCAGCACGGAGACGAACGCCGAGGAGAACAAGTCGAACTTGTAGGTCAGCGCGATGTGGGTGTTGAGGCTCTCCGAGTTGTACTGGGTGAGGACGAAGATCCGCCGCAGGTCCGAGTTGAGGCAGTTGCTGATCGGGATGTCGATGAGCCGATACTTTCCCCCGATGGGGACCGCCGGCTTGGAGCGGTGGAGGGTGAGCGGATGAAGCCGCGTGCCACGCCCGCCGCCGAGGATGACGGCCAGCACGTCCTTCATGGCCCGCCGCCATTCTCCCACGTGCGCGCGCGTCCCTGTCAACGGGACACCGGGCCGCGAAATTGCTGCTAGGCTCAGTGGGTGTCGGACCTTCCGTTCGAGGAGGACGGCCTGGCCGGCCTTCCCCCGGAGCTGCCGCGGCGGCGGCCGGGGTTCCTCCGGCGGATGGCCGCCGGCGCCTGGCACGTGCTCTCCGGCTTCTGGTTCCTCCTCCGGCGGCCCTCGTTCTGGCCGCTGGCCGCGCTGCCCACCCTGCTCGCGCTGCTCCTGGTGCTGGCCGGCATCGCCCTCGGCGCCTTCGCCATCCCCTGGCTCGAGACGCACGTGTTGCCCGGCCGGGGAAAGGTCGCGGCCGGCGTGGGCATCCTGTTGAGCCTCGCCCTCTACCTGGGCACGGTGCTGGCGGGCGCGATCTGCGGCCTGGCGGTCGCGCTGCTCCTCTGCGCCCCCATCCTCGAGCGCCTGTCGCGGCGGGTCGAGGCCTACGTCCGGGTGCAGGTGGTGGAGCACGCGGGCGGGCTGAAGTGGGAGATCGCCCAGGCCTTCCGCGGCGCACTCTACTTCCTCTTCGCCGCGCCCCTGGTCTTCCTGCTGAGCCTCATCCCCCTGCTCGGGCCGCCGCTGGGCCTGCTGTGGGGAGCGCACTCGATGGCCTTCCAGCAGACGGACATGCCACTCGCCCGCCGGGGCATGGGCTTCGGCCAGCGCCGGGCCTGGCACCGTGATCGTGCCGCTGGCGAACTTCCTCCTCGCGCCCGCCCTCACCGTGGGCGGGACGTTGATGGTGCTCGAGCTGGAGGAGGACCTGGTCCCGCCCGACCGCCCGGAGCGCCGCCGGAGATCGCGCGCGCCGAAGGAGCCCGAAACCAGGGCGAGCGGCTAAATCGCCGGTCCCCGGTTCGCCCGGGTGCGCGGGGCGATCGTCACCGTCACGTCCAGCGGCTTGCCATCGCGCTGCACGCCGAGTGCGATCTGCGTCCCCGCTTCCGCTCGCGCGACGCGCTCGCGCAGCTCCTGGGCGCGCGAGACCGCTTGGCCGCCGACCTGCACGATGACGTCGCCGGCTTTCAGCCCCGCCTTCGCCGCGGGGGAGCCCTCGTCCACCTCGCTCACGAGCAGCGACCCGTCGGCGACCTTGAAGTATCGGGCGAGCTGGCCGGACAGCTCCTGGTACGTGATGCCGAGCCGCCCGGGGCGTTCCACGAAGAACCCCCGCCGCGCGCGGTCGATCCCCTCCCGCACGAGAGGCTCGAGGGGAAGCATGGGCGGGAACGGCGCCTCGGGCGGCATCGGCGGCAGCTCCATCCGGAAGTCGCCCGGCTCGCCGGCCAGGGCGAAGCCCTCGCTCTCCTCCAGGGTGGCGGTCAGCCGCTGGGTCGTTCCGTCGCGGCTCACCTCGATCGCCACCGGCCGGCCGGGCGGCGTCTCGCGGACCAGGCGGGAGAGCTGGGCGGCGCTGCGCACGGTCTCGCCGTCGAAGCGGACGATCACGTCGTCGGCCTTGAGGCCGGCCCGGGCGTCGGCGTGGACCTGTTTCACGAGGGCGCCGCGCTCGTCGGCCAGCTTCAGCCGCGCACGCTCCTCGCCGCCGATGTCGGCCAGGCTCACCCCCAGGTGGACGCCGCCCCCTGCCATGCGCAGGGCCCTGATGACCGGCTCGCGGATCTCGCGCTCCCGCGCCTTCTCCCGCGCCTTCTCCTGGGCCTTGTCCTGCGCCTCGTCCGCTCGCGTCACCGCCGGGGGTGTCATCAGCCACGCCGATGCCAGGACCGGCGCAGCAACCCGCCAGAACGCTCCACGCGCCATTCGAGCCTCCTCCGTCCGGGCTACCTGCCCCTCTCTGCCTGTTGGACGCGGGAGCGGCCGGAAAAGTCGGGGATACTGGGGCGGGTGGAGGAAAAGGGCTGGCTGCGGCGGCGGGTGGTCGGCCCGCTCGGACTGATGCTGCGCCACGGCAGCACGCCGGAGCGGGTGGCCATCAGCCTCGCGCTGGGGGCAGCGCTCGGGCTCTTTCCCATCGTGGGCACCAGCACGCTGCTGTGCTTCGCGGCCGCCCTGGCCTTCCGCTTGAACCATCCGGCGATCCAGCTCGCGAACTACCTCATGTACCCGTTCCAGATCCCGTTCATCCTGCTCTACGTGCGCTTCGGGGAAGCCCTCCTGGCTTCACCGCCGGTGCCTTTCGACCCGCGGATGCTGGCCGTGAGCCTGCGCGCCGATCCCGCCGCCTTCTTCGCCCGCTTCGGCCTCGCCGCCGGCCACGCGGTGGTGGGCTGGAGCGCGGCGGCCCCGTTCCTGGTCGGAACTCTCTACGCGGCGGTCCTGCCCCTGCTGCGGAGGGTCCGCGCTCAATGGAGCTTGTCGCCCCGCCCGGAGCGGTAGGTCTGCTCCAGCAGCCGGAAGTCCAGGATCTCCACCAGGCGCGCGCAGCGTCCGCCGATGGTGTCGCAGTCGAGCAGCGATTGCTTCTCGACCGGGCTCAGGGCCAGCGCCTGGCACACGGCGTTGACGAACAGCTCGGGCGGAAGCCCGGCCTGGGTCACCAGGAACGTCGGGCCGTCGGCGGCGCGGCCGATGGCGGCCAGCACCTTCCGGCGGCCCTCCTCCAGCGCCCGCTCGTCGCCCAGGCCGTCGTCGAGCGGCTCCACCGAGGCCACCCGATACGGCTGGCCGTCGTGCTCGGCGAGGATGCGGAACCGGCTCACCCCCTTCAGCCGGATGTTGAAGCGGCCGTCGTCGAGCGGCCGGCACTCCTCCACCACTCCGGCGCACCCGACCGGGTACACCGGCGGCCGCCCGTAGTAGTCCTGCTCCCAGCCGGGCTTGAGCAGCGTCATGCCGATGGTCTTGTGGCCGGCCATGGCGTCGGACGTCATCTTCCGGTACCGCGGCTCGAAGACGTGCAAGGGGAGCGGCATGTGGGGGAAGAGCACGGCGTCGGGCAGCGGGAAGAGCGGGATCCGGGAGGGAATCTGCGTCACGTCCGGGCTTCCGGAGGGCCGCGCTCCAGGCGCGAAGCCCTCTCCAGCAGGTTAGCGGCCGATGATCTGCACGGCCAGGTCGCGGTTGCGGGGACCGTCCAGCTCGGCGGCGATGATCGCCTGGAACTGCCCCAGGACCAGCTTGCCTTTGCTGACGGAGAACGGGAGGGCGTGGCCGAGCAGCGTCGCCTGGAGGTGGGAGTGCGCGTTGTGCCGGTCGCAGTCGGAATGGTCGGGGTTGTTGTGCCGCCAGTCGTCGCGGGGGCTCACCACCTTCTCGAGCATCGCCTTCACGTCGTGGAGCAGGGCGGTCTGCCATTCGTTGACGAACAGGGCGAGCGTGGTGTGGAGGGACGAGAGCAGGACCATGCCTTCCTTGATGTCGTGACGCTTGATGATCTCCGCCACCCGCTCGGTGAGGTTGTACAGCTCGCACCGCTTGTCCGTGACCAGGCGCAGCGTCTCGGTGACGACGCGGACGGTCTCCAGCCCGCCTCCCTTCGGGGAGGCGACCGCGGCGCTCGAAGCTTTCATGAAGCCCTCGGAAGGCGCTGTGGGTCAGCGAGGGGCGGCGCCAACTGCGCGGGTCCCCGCCGGGAGCGGCTCGGAGGCCGCCCCGGACACCCGATCAGTGGTGGCCCCCGCCTCCGCCTTCGCCGCCCGCGCTGAAGGAGTGCCCGCAGCCGCAGGTGGACGTCGCGTGGGGGTTCTTGATCGCGAACCCGCCCCCCATGAGGTCTTCCTTGTAGTCGACCTCCGCCCCTTCCAGGTAACGCATGCTCATCGGGTCGACGATGACCTTCACCCCTGCGGCCTCGAACACCTCGTCCCCGTCGGCGGCCTCGTCCAGCACCATCCCGTACGAGAAGCCGGAGCAGCCGCCCCCCTGGACGTAGATGCGCAACCCGCCCTGGGGGATGTTTCCCTTCTCCTGCTCCAGGATTCCCTTCACCTTCTCCGCCGCCGCACTGGTGAGGTTGATCATCAGCCGAGTCCTCCCTCAATGACGATCGTACAGGAAAAGCGCGGCGAAGTGAAGCCCCGGCAGCCCGCGTAAGACTGTAACACCACTATAATTGCGCCTTTGGCGGGGGCGTGTTCATCACCGACCGCATGAGCGCGATGGAGGGCTTCGACGCGGCCGAGCTGGTCCGCCGGCTCCAGGCCTCCGGCCTGCGTGGGCGCGGGGGCGGCTGGTTCCCGGCCGGCCGCAAATGGAACGCGGTGCGGGTGGAAGGGGGCGAGCCGCTGGTCGTGGGAAACGGCGCCGAAGGAGAGCCGGGTTCGGTCAAGGACCGGTGGGTGATGCTCAACCGGCCCCGGGACGTGCTCGAGGGAGTGCGCCTCGCCGCGAGGGCGCTCGGGGCGACGGAGGCCGTCATCTATCTGAAGGGCTCTTTTGCCGCGCCCGCCGCCGCCCTGGAGCGTGCCGCCGCCGAGGTCGCGCTGGGCGGCGTGGTCCTCACCGTGCAACGGGGCGACGACAGCTATATCGCCGGCGAAGAGACCGCGGTCCTGGAGGTGCTGGAGGGCCGGCGGGCCTGGCCGCGCGCCAAGCCGCCCCTGCCGGCCGCGGTCGGCTTTCGCGGACGGCCGACACTCGTGCAGAACGTGGAGACCCTGGCTCGTGTGCCGACCGCCATCGCCGATCCGGAGGCCTTCCGCGCCTCGGAAGGCACGCTCGTATCGCTCTGGGGACGCATCCGCCGGCCGGGCGTCTACGAGGTCCCGCTGGGAACGCCCCTGCACCGCATCCTCGATGAGCATGGCGAGGGCGCTCCCGACGGCGTGGGGATGGTCTTCCCGGCCGGGCCTTCGGCGCCGCCCCTGGCCCCGGACCAGCTCGACACCCCGCTGCACCCTGACCTGCTGCGCGCGGCGGGCTCGGGGCTCGGCACCGCGGCGATCCTCGTCATCGGCTCCCGGACCTGCCCCCTGGCGGTGGGCGCCTCGCTGGCGAGCTTCTTCGAGCGCGAATCATGCGGCCAGTGCCCGCCGTGCACGGTCGGCAGCGCCCGGCTCGCGCAGGCGCTGCGGGCGGTCGAGAACGCGCGGGCCCGCCCCGCCGACCTGGACGCGCTGGCCGAGACCGCCGGGTTCATGTCGTCGCACGGGTACTGCGCGCACTGCCGCACCGCCGCCGCATCGGTCACCGGCCTGCTCGACCGCTTCCGGACGGATGTCGCCGCCCACCTCGAGGCAAGGAAGTGCCCCCGGGGCGGCGGGCCGGCCGACCCGTTCGCCGTCGACTCGCCGGAGCGGCGGGCGATCGAGGCCACGCTGGACGGCCGGTGACCCTCGTCTTCTTCCTCTTCCTCACCCACCTCGGCCTCGGCCTCCTCGCCATGCTGCCCTTCGTCCCCGACCGGGCGGGTACGAGCTACTTCAAGTTCTGCTCGGCCTCGGCCGCCCTCGCCATGACCGCGGGCCTGGGCCTTCTCCTGCGGCGTTACGGGACGACCGCGGGCGCCGCCGGGCCGGGCGCGAGCGGCTATCGAGTCCTTCTGCTGACGACGGCGGCGTGCCTGGCCTTCACGGTCGTCTACAACCGCGCCCGCCACTTCTCATGGCGCCGGCTCCAGCCGGTATCGCTGGCCGGCTCGCTCCTCAGCGGGGCGGCGGCGGTCGTCCTCGGGGCGCCCGCTCCCGACCTTCCGCTCGGGGTCCTGACCGACCTCACGTCCATTCTTCTCCTGGGCGCAGCCGCTTCGGCCATGGTCCTGGGCCACTGGTATCTCGTGGTCCTCGACCTGCCCATCACCGCCCTGCGCCGGCTCACCGTGCTCCTGGCCGTGGCGCTCGCCCTGCGGACCGGCGCCGTCGGCCTGGTCCTGGCCGGACCCGTGCACGCCGGCTTCGCGGACGCCCGCGCGGTCGCCGCGGGCCTGTGGAGCCCCGACGGCGTCTTCGTCTGGATGCGCGTGCTCTTTGGCCTGGCCGGCCCGCTGTCGCTGCTCTGGTTCGTGTGGAAGACGGTGGAGATCCGCGCGACGCAGTCCGCCACCGGCATCCTCTACGTGGAGCTGTTCCTCGTCCTGGCCGGCGAGCTGCTGGCCAAGTACCTCCGCGTCGCCGCCGGCTTCCCGTTGTAGGCGTTGCCTCTGAACGCAGAGGACGCAGAGGAGAACGGAGAGGCCGCAGAGAACCGATAGAAACGGAGGGCGCGCGGCTCTCGCGGAGCGCGCGACTCGTTGATGGACCCGATATCGACCGCGTCGTCGTGAGACGGCGCGGTCGATCAGGAAGGAGCGCGCGAAGCGATGACCGCGCGCCAGACCGACTCCAACTAGGCTGCAGGCCGCGGGGCCCGTGCTCCGGTCGCGCTATGCTGGAGTCGTTCCATGCCTTCCCCGCCGAGTCCAACACGGCCTTCGTCGCGTAATCCGCGGAGACCCAACCGCACGCCGGAAATCGCCTTCCCCTGCCCCGGCTGCGGAAGGGAAGCCCGGGCCGGCCTCGACGGCCGGGGGCGCTGCCGGGCCTGCGGACGGGAGAGCTCGCTCGCGCTGTCCCCGGCGATGCGCGAATCGCAGATCGTCGATGCGTGCCCGTCCTGCGGCAGCCCGCTCCTCTACGTTCAGCGCGACTTCAACCAGAAGGCCGGCCTGGTCGTGGTCGTCGTCGGCGCCGCGCTGGCTCCCTTCACGCCCTACTACTCGAGCCTCGGGGTCGCCGTCCTGCTCGACGCCGTTCTCTACTCGCTCCTCCCCGAGATCACGGTCTGCTACCGCTGCCACGCCCACTTCCGCGGCTTCGCCCGCAACCCGCGCCACCAGGCCTTCGACCTCCATGTGGCCGAGCAGTACGACGTCCATCCGCCGCCGGAGCGCTGAGCGGCGAGGATAGGATCGCCGCCGATGCCCGAGCTGCCCGACCTCCTGCACGTGCAGGCCAAGCTGGACGCGGCGCTGCGCGGGCGCCGGGTGGCGAGCGAGCGGCTGACCTCTCCGGTCGTCCTGCGCGCCCTCGTGCGAGGCAACCTGTCGCTGCTGCTCGGCCGCGGGCTGGAGGAGATCCGGCGCCGCTCCCACTTCCTCGTCTTCCGCTTCGAAGGGCTGGACCTGGCGGTGAACCCGATGCTGGCCGGCCGCTTCCGCCTGGGGTCGAGGGAGGACAAGGACGAGGCCTCGCTGGCCTTCGCCCTCGGCTTCGAGGGAGCGGGCGAGCTGCGCTACCTGGACGACAAGAGCATGGGCAAGGCCTATCTCGCGCCGGCCGGCGACTGGAAGGCGATTCCCGGCCTGGATGCGGGAGGGGTCGACATCCTCTCTCCCCAGTTCACCCGCGAGCGCTTCGTCAGCCTGCTGAAGCGGAGGCGCGACCAGGTCCGCGCCTTCCTGCTCGACAAGAAGGCCCTCGACAGCCTGGGCAACGCCTATGCGGACGAGGTCCTCTTCGCCGCCGGCATCCACCCCAAGACCTGGTGCCGCTCCATCTCGCACGACGAGGCGGTACGCCTGCACGACGCGATCGTGGAGGTGATGAGGCACGCGGTCGAGGAAGTGGCCCGCCGCGACGAGCCCATCGAGGTGAAGGTGCGGGACTTCCTGAAGGTGCGCCTGAGGGAGGAGTGCCCGCGATGCGGGTCGAAGATCCGGCGCGCGGGGGTGCGGGGGATGGACGCGTACTTCTGTCCCCGCTGCCAGCCCGCCACGCGCTCCGGCCTCGTGGACTGGACCAAGACCGGCAAGTAGCGGCCGGCCGGCGGCTTTACAGGCTGCCCTAGCGGCCCGATAATCCGGAGTTCACGAAGGCTGTGGAGGAGAATGAGCAAGGAAGACCTGATCGAGCTGCAAGGGGTCGTGACCGAGGTCCTGGCGGGAGGCAACTACAAGGTCAAGTGCGGCGAGAACCACGAGGTGCTGGCGCGGCTCAACGGCAAGATGCGCCAGTTCCGCATCCGGGTGATCGCCGGCGACCGGGTGACGGTGGGCGTCTCGCCCTACGACCTGAAGCGCGGCCTCATCACCTACCGCGCGAAATAGCCGCGCCACCCGCCCTCCTGACGACCGCCGGCCGCCGCTGAGATGGACTCTCCCGTCGCCGTCGCCCGCCGGACCGCTCCCTCGATCGTCTTCCTGCGCAGCGAGATCCCCGCCCAGCATCCCTCGGCGGTCGTCCTCGGAGAGGAGCGCATGGGCACCGCGGTCGCGGTCGGCCCCCACCAGGTACTCACCGCCCACTACCTCGTGCTCGGCGCCGCCCGCCTGGAGGTCGCCGGGCCGGAAGGCCGGGGCCGCGCCGTCAGGGCCAGCACCCTGGACCACGAGAGCGGGCTCGCCCTCCTCTCGCTCGACGGCGCGCCGCTGCCGCCGGTCGAGATCGCTCCCCATCCCGCCGCCCCCGGCCTGCCCGTGTTCCTGATGACGTGCACGAGCGAGCGGGAGCGAAAGGGCGCGAGCGGCCACGTGTCGACGGTCGGGCCCTTCGAAGCGTTCTGGGAGTACATGCTCGACCGGGCGATCATGACCACCGTCATCAACCCGGGCCTGGCCGGGGCGCCGCTGTTCGATCCGGACGGACGGCTGGTCGGCATCGTCTCGCTGGGCCTGGCCGCGGTGGCTCGTTACAGCCTCGCCATCCCGATGGAGCTGTTCCTCGCCCGGCGCGAGGCCCTCGAGCGCGGGGAGGGTCCGGAGGGCGCGCGGGCCTGGCTGGGCTTCTACCCCCAGGGCTACGACGGCGGCGTGGTGCTCACCGGGGTCGTCCCGGGCGGCCCCGCCGACCGGGCCGGCCTCGCCCGCGGGGACCTGATCCTCTCGGTGGACGGGGCGCCCGTCTCGTCCCTGCGCGAGCTGTATCGGACGATCTGGAAGAGGGCCCCCGGTGAGTCGCTCAGTCTCCAGGTCCTCCGCGATTCCGCCATCCGGGTGGTGGAGGTCGCCGCCGGCGACCGGTACGAGTTCTACAAGTGACGGTGTCCATCCTCAAGGTGGCCCGCATCGGCCACCCCGTCGTCCGGACGGCCGCCCAGCCGGTCCCCGCAGCGGAGATCGCCTCTCCCGCCTTCCAGCGTCTCGTCGACGACATGGTCGCGACGATGCACGAGTACGAAGGCGTTGGCCTGGCCGCGCCCCAGGTCCACGTCTCGCTGCGGCTGGCCGTCATCGAGGTCCCGGCCTCGGACGAGCGCAGCATCGAGGCCGTGCCGCTCACGGTGCTCGTCAACCCGGTCGTGACCCCCGTCGGCGAGGAACGGCTGACGGCGTGGGAGGGTTGCTTGTCGGTGCCCGGCCTGCGGGGGATGGTCCCCCGCTTCGCGCGCGCCCGGCTCGAAGCGCGCGACCGGGACGGGCGGCCCTACATCGCCGACGCTTCGGGCTTCTTCGCCCGGGTGATCCAGCACGAGTGCGACCACCTCGACGGCCGTGTCTATCTCGACCGGATGGACGACCTGCGTACCCTCTCCTTCCTCCGCGAGCTCCACCGTTTCGGCCCCGACGCCCACAACGAGGAGGGAAGCTAGGCGGAGCCTGCGCCGGCGGCCGGGCCGCGCCGGGCGGCCGACGACGCGACCGGCCGCGGCACCGGCAGTCGGATCCACAGCTCCAGCCCGCCGAGCGCGCGGCTCCCGCCGACAAGAGTGCCGCCGAGCTGGGAGACGATCTCGCGCGCAAGGCCCAGGCCCGGGTCCAGATCTCCCGAAGCGATTCTGGTCGCCCGAGCGGTCGCTCCTTCCCCGTGCCGTACGCCCACCAGCACCTGGTCGTCCTCGACCGCGGTGACGACCTCGATCGTGGCTCCGCCTCCCGCCGCGCGCAGGTCCACGGCGGCGGCGTCCACGCAGCTCAGCACCGCCTGCCGCAGCGCCGTCACGTTCACCGACAGCGGCGGCACCGCCTCCGAGAGGGATGCCTGCAGCCGGATGTCCTCTTCGCCGAGGTCCGCCGACCGCTCCCCGATCACCTCCTGCACGGTGAGGTTCACCGAGACGAAGTCGCGCGGGCCGCTCGTCCCGCGCATCGCCGCGATCACGTTGCTCGCGAGGCGCAGGCCGGAATCGCCCCGGCGCCGGATCCGCCGCGCATCTTCCCGCGCGCGACCGGGCAGGTCCCGCTGGGCCAGGAGCAGGCGGGCCAGGGCGGCGATCCCCGAGAGCTGGCCGCCCAGCTCGTAGACCGCGTTCGCCACCAGGCGAGGCAACACCTGCTGGCTCGCGTCGGCCGCTCCGGTGGCCGCGGAGGCCCCGACGCCTCGATCCCGCGCCAGCTCCCGCAGCGCCAGCAGCGCTCCCAGCGCCACCACCGCGAAGGCCGTCAGGTCGTCGCGGGCCGCGTCGAGCGCCGGATGTCCGGACGAGCCGACGAGCGCGTCGAAGGCCGGCAACAGCGCCACCGACGCCAGCGAAGCCGCGGCGCCAAACGGGAACGGGCGGTAGCTCGCAAAGTGGGGCTCGGGCCGCCAGCGGCGCCGGCTCTCCGCCAGGGCCACCGCGGCCAGGAGCAGGTAGGGCACGATCCAACCCAGGTCGGCGGGCGTCCCCCCCGCGAAGCCCGTGACGGTGCGCCCGTAATCCGCCGCGGTCTGGCCCGCCGCCCACGCCACGAACACGAGCGCCAGGCGGCCGAAGGCGATCCGCCAATGTCCCGAGGCGACCCTCCGGGACAGCACGAAGGCCCACAGCGCGAGCGCGGCCCGCACGAGCCCGCGCCCGAGCGCAACGTGCTGGCCGAGAACGGCCTCACCCTCGCTGAAAGGCCAGGGCAACACCACCAGGTACATGTAGAAGTAGGCGAAGCAGCACAAGGCCGCACCCGCGCCCAGCAGGGAGCGCGCCGACGCGCCCCGCTCGGGCTTGAGGTCGGGCCGCAGGAGGAGCGCCGCCGCCCAGGCGAGCTCCCCCGCCGCGGAGACCAGGTAGGCCCAAACCCCGCTTGGACGAGAGCCCTCCAGGGCCCCCAGGCCCAGCATCCGGGCGACGGCCCAGAGCGCCGGGCCGGCGGCCAGGAGCAGCCAGAACCGCCGCGCGCGCCCCCGGTGGCGAAGGCCGGCCGCAGCCAGCGCGGCGGCCGCCAGCAGCGCCGCGCCGACCTGGAACTGGAACGCCCACCACGCGCGGCCGGCGTTCGGCGACATGAGGGCGAGCGAGGTCGCCATCGCCGCCGAGAGCAGCGCCGCCCCCGAGAGGGCCCAGGCGTCGGGGACCGGCCGCATGGCGCGACGCTCCCGGGCCGGAAAGCGGAATACGAAGCAGGCGCCCTCGCCGGACGGCTCGAGCCCTACCGACCCGCCGTGGTCGCGGGCCACGAAGTGGGCCTGGGTGAGGCCGAGCCCCACTCCTTCGCCCACTCGGCGCGTCGTGAAGAACGGATCGAAGATACGCGGCCGGATCTCGGCCGGGACGCCCGGCCCGTCGTCGCGGAAGCGGAGCACGACCTCCCGCCCGTCGGTCGCGGCGCCGATCCTCAGCACACCGCCGGGGGAAGCCTGGGCGGCGTTGCGCACGACGCTGAGGAATGCCGCGCCGAGGGCGCCCGGGTCCCCCATCACCTCCGGGAGCTGACCCGTCCCCTCGAGGCTCACTCGGAGAGGCAGCCCCTCGTCGAGGACGGCGCGGACCGTGTCTTCCAGGGCGCGGCCGACGTCCACGGGTTGCCGCGACCGGGAGGGCACGAGCCGGAACGCGGCGCTCAGCTCGCGCACGATGCCGCGCGCCCGCTCGGCCTGATCGACCACCCGCTCCGCCTTGGCTCCCATGAACGGCGCCGCCGAGCGCGCCTGGCGCGCCACCTCGTCGGTCGCCCGTTCCAGCTCCTCCACCAGGCCGGCGCTGAGGGCGGCGAGCGTGCCCAGCCGACCGGCTCGCCGCGCTGCTTCGTCGGCGGCGCGCTCCCGGGCCTGGGCCTCCTCATCGAGGCGCTCCTCCACGAGCAGGCGCGCGGCGCAGCCGACGGCGAGGAGCGCCGACGTGACGAGAAGGAGGATCGGCTGCGGAGAGACGGCCAAACCCAGCGAGGGGAGCGCCCGGCCGAGGACGCGGTCCAGCACCAGCGGGGCCGGACCGGCCGCGAGCACGACCGCCGCGCTCGACAGCCGCCGCGTCACGCGCGCCCGCGGCGTCGTCGTGGCGGCGGCGAGCAGGAAGAACGGGACGAACCAGCCGGCGTCGGCCGGCCCGCCGGGGGGCAGCATCTCGTGGCCCAGACCGTTGGCGACCGCGCTGAGCGTGCCGTAGAGCACGGCGAACAGGCAGACCGCGCCGTAGGTCCGGCGCCACCTCGGCTCCTCCACCCGGCGCCAGAGCGTGGCCGTCCAGGCGGCGAGCGCGAAAGCGAGGCCGCCGAGGACGAAGCTGCGACTGTGCGTCCCTTCGGCGGTGATGAGCGGCAGGAACACGATGCGCAGGAACACGAACGAGAGCGCGACGAAGACCAGGGCGGTGTCGGCGAGCGCGACCCGGTCGCGCCGGAGGGACCGGGGATGGGGCCGTAGCCCGACCGCTCCGATCATCGGCACCAGGAAGCCGATGAAGAAGAGGTCGGTGCCCAGCGGGAAGCCGGTGGCGCGGTCGCCGAAGAACCGCGGCGCTCGGCCCTCGTAATCGGCCAGGGACCAAAGCGCCTCCCCGGCGAGCCACAGGAGAGGGCCGAGGGCGAGAAGGCGCCAGAACCACTTCGCGCGCCCCGGCTCGCGGCTCGCGCGCAGGAGCCAGCTCAGCGCCAGGACCGGGGGCGCGAGGAGGAGCAGATCCGTGCGCAGGTCCGCGCCCGGCCCGCGGGCGACCGCGTAATAGAGCGCCGCGAAGGCCGCCGCGCCGAGGGCCAGACCGCCCGGGGTCGCCCTGGGCCTCACCGCGGCTCCCCCGCGCTGCGCCCGCTGCGGACGAGCTGTTGCAAGCGACCCACCGCTGCCGCCGCCGTGCCAGTCGCCTCCACCAGGGGTTGCAACGACGGCTCGGGTCCGCCACGCCTCAGCGCCAGCTCCGCCCATCCGGCCACGGCCATCAGCGGGTTGTTGAGCTCGTGGGCCAGCCCGGAAGCGAACTGGAGGTACTCCGACGCCTCGGCGAGGGGCGGTCGCCCTCCGGCCGGCTCGGCCGCGTCGTGTGCTGCGGACGGCCGGCCTGTCTGGTACACACGAAGGGCCACGAGCAGCGACAGCACGGAGGAGCAGGCCAGGGTGAGATCGGTCCGTGCCTCGGCCAGCGAAGGCTGCACTCCGGCCGCGCGGCTGGCCAGGTCGATGAGAGGAGGCACGGCCAGGGCCAGCACCGCCAGCCGCGCCCGGCCGCGGTCGCCGACCGCCGGACGGCGCGAACCCACCCAGGCCGGACCGCGTGGGCCGAGGGCCGCGGCGGCGATCGAGAAGAAAGGCAACAGGGAGGCCAGGTCCCACGGGCCATGGGCCTCGTGCTGGCCCTGGGCGTAGAGCCAGCGAGGCCAGGCGCCGAGGACGGCCCCGGCGCAGAAACCGAGGGCCAGCAGGCCGTAGACCCGGCGGAACGGCGGATCCTTGACGCGGAACGCAAGGGCGAGGGCCCACAGCCCCGGAAGCGCAGCCGGGGCCGTGACGGCCAGGAACCAGGGATCGCCCGCCGCCCCCGGCGGCCGCATCGCGCAGTACGCCACCAGGAAGTACCCGCCGACTGCCGCCACCACCCACTCCAGGACCGCCGAGCGGACTTCGTGCGGAGCCCGCGGGCGGTCGGGGCGGACGAGGAGGGCCACCAGGAGGAAGACGACGAGGGTCTCGTCGCCGAGGTGGGCGGCGCCGCGCAGCCGCGCGGCGGCCGGCCAGACGGCCGGGAGGGCGAGGAGCATCTCGGCGGCGGCGTAGGCGGTCGAGGCGCTGCCGAGGAGGAGCCAGAACGCCTTCTCCGACCCGCGCGAGCTGCGGGCGGCGTGGGCGGCCGCCAGGGCGGCGAGGGCGGGAGGCCCGAAGAGCGCGAGATGACCGAGGACGGCGCGGACCGGCGCCGATGCCGGCCGGGGCAGCAGGAGAAGGGCGGCGAGATGGAGGAGGCCGTACGCGACCCCCGCCGCCAGCACCTTGCCGGGGGTGAACGCGTGGGCTAGGCTATCTCGCTTCATGGCCGACCGCGTCCGCACCGGGCCTCCCGTCGTCACCCTGAGGAACGCCTTCTCCCGGCCCTACGACGGCGCGATCGCGGCGGCCCGAACGTGCTACTCGCCCCGCGTCGTGACCGCGGAAGAGGTGACCCCCGGCCAGCGCGAGTCGATCGGCCCGCTCACCTTCGCGGCCGGCCATCACACGGTCTACCAGCACGCCCACTTCGAGTTCGGGCTCGAGAACGTGAGCCGCCAATTCGTGTGGTCGTTCCTGCATTCGCACCCGTTCTACAACTCGGAGCAGTCCAGCCAGCGCTTCGTGCGCCTGGACGAGGTCTCGGCCTTCGTTCCGGAGGGACTGGGACCGACGGCCCGCGAGGTCTACGAAGAGGGAATCGCCGCCGCGTGGGCGGCGTACCGGAGTCTCTCACAGATCCTGAAGGAAGACACGGCAAAAATCCTGGGCGACCTGCGGCACCTCGGCCCGGGGGCGTCCGAGAAGCGCCGCAAGAAGGTCGCGCGGGAAGCCGAGAAGAAGGCCATCGAGCTGGCGCGCTACGTGATCCCGGTGGCGGCCTTCACTTCAATGGTCCACACGGTGTCGGGGATCGTCCTCCACCGGCTGCACCGCATGATGCGCACCGGCGACGCCCCGGCCGAGAGCGCGCGCGTCGTCACGGCCATGGTCGCCAGAGTCAGCGAGGTCGATCCCGGCTTCTTCGAGCGGGTGGGCGAGGCTCCCCTGGCCGCCGGCGACGTGGTGGAGTCGCGGCTGCCCCGGATGGAGACAGGGGGGGACGGCATCGCCGCCCGCATCGACGGCCTCCTCGGCGCCCGCACGTCCCTCCTGGTGGACTACACGGCCCGGGGAGAGGAGACGACCGCGGAAGCGGTGCGCACCGTGCTCGGAGCCGCTCCGGAGACCCTGCCGGACGAGGACGCCCTGGAGCGGGTGCTGAACCCGGGCCTGAACCGCTACCGGCTGGAGACGCTCCAGCTCTCGGTGCATTCGCCGATGACCCGCTCGCTCCATCACGCCACCTATACCTTCCTGAAGCGGCTCTCCCACACCGCCGACAGCCAGGACCAACGCCACCGCATGGTGCCCGCCTCCCGGCCCCTCATGACCCTCGCCGACACCCGGCGGCCCGACTACGTGACCCCCCCCCTCATCGCCGCCAACCCGCGGGCCCACGAGGTCTACGCGGCGGCGATGGAGCAGGCATGGGCGGCCAAGAACCGGCTCCTCGACATGGGGGTGCCCCTCGAATCGGCCCTCTACCTGCTCCCCAACGCCAAGGCGCTGCGCTTCCACGAGACGGGCAGCCTGCTCTACCTCGCCCACAAGTGGGTGATGCGCACCTGCTTCAACGCGCAGGAGGAGATCTATCGGGCCTCGATGGATGAGCTGGAGCAGCTTCGCGCCCTCCACCCGCGCCTCGCCCGCCACATGGGGCCGCCGTGCGTGCTTCGCGCCGGCCGGGCCAGCCCCACCTGCACCGAGGGGGAGCACTTCTGCGGCGTGCCGGTCTGGCGCAGCTTCCCGCACGTTGAGCGCCGGATCTGACGGCATGCTCTGCGGCTGGGGACGGGTCCCCGTGGCCGGCCGCGAGGTGCGCTCCGAGGACCTCGAAGAGCTGACGAGGAGGGCCGTGCTCTGCCGCGGGCTCGGCCGCTCGTACGGCGACTCATCGCTGCCTCCGCCCAGCCATCCGGTGGTGGCCGCGACCCCCCTCGCCGACCGCATCCTCTCCTTCGACGGGGCGACCGGACGGCTGCGCGCGGAGGCCGGGCTCTCGCTGCGCGCCCTCAACCGGACCTTCCTGCCCCGGGGCTTCTATGCGCCGGTCACTCCCGGCACCCAGCTCATCACGCTCGGCGGCATGGTGGCCGCCGACGTCCACGGCAAGAACCATCACCGCGACGGGTGCTTCGGCGCCCACGTGACGCGGCTGCGCATGCGGGTGGCCGACGGGCGGATCCTCGAGTGCTCGCCGGAGGAGGAGACGGAGCTGTTCCGGGCGACCGTGGGCGGCATGGGCCTGACCGGGCACATCCTGGAGGTCGAGTGCCGGCTGGCCCGCGTCCCGTCGACGTGGATCGTGGCCGAGAGCGAGCGCATCCACGACGTCGACCGCTTCATCGACGGCCTCAAGGAGGCCGGCGTGCGGTGGCCGTACACCATGGGCTGGATCGATTGCCTCTCGCGCGGCTCGCTCCTCGGCCGCGGCATCCTCATGAAGGGCCGGTGGGCGGAGCCGGACGAGGCGCCGCCCGGCCTGCCGCGGCCGCGCCGGCGTCCGTCCGTGCCGCTCGTCCTGCCCGGCTGGGTGATCAACCGCTGGACGGTACGCGCCTTCAACGCGGCCTTCTTCCGGTGCCATCTTCCCCGGGTCCGGCGGCGGCTGGTCGATCCGGAATCCTTCTTCTATCCGCTCGACGCGATCGGCCACTGGAACCGGATGTACGGCCCCCGGGGGTTCACGCAGTACCAGTGCGTGCTGCCCGAGTCCGCGGGCCGGGGGGCGGCCCGCCGCTTCCTGGAGCTGCTGACCCGGCGGGGGGGCGCCTCCATGCTGTGCGTGATCAAGGACTGCGGAGCGGAGGGGATCGGCCTGCTGAGCTTTCCCAAGCCGGGCATCTCGATCGCCCTCGACATTCCGATCCGCGACGACACGCAGGACCTCGTCGACGCGCTCAACGAGCTCGTCGTCACCGAACGCGGACGCATCTACCTCGCCAAGGACCAGTTCACGCGGCCCGCGCACTTCCGCGCCATGGAGCCGAGGCTCGAGGAGTGGACGTGCATCCGGCGCAAGTGGGATCCCGAGGGGAGGCTGCGCAGCGCCCAGTCGGTGAGGCTGCTGGCGGACCGGCCGTGACGCCGCGCGCGCGATGAAGGTCGCCTTCCTCGGCGCGACCCGCGGCATGGGCCGGTCGTTGTCGCGCCTGATGGCCGCGCGAGGCGACGAGTTGTTCCTCCTCGGCCGTGAGCCGGCCGGCCTCGAGCGCAGCGCGCGGGACCTCGAAGCCCGGGCCGGGCGGGGCTCGGTGGGCGTCGCCGTCTGCGACCTCGAACAGCCCGCCGGTTTCGCCGCCGCGCTCGATGCCGCCGAGGCCGGCCTCGGCGGTCTGGACGCGGTCGTGGTCACCGCTGGGGTCTTCGCCACCCAGGACGTGCTGGAGCAGGATCCCGAGCGCGCTCGCCGGATACTGGAGGTGGACTTCACCGACACGGTCACCTTCTGCGAGCACGCCCGGCGCCGGCTGCTGGCCCGGGGAGGCGGCACGCTCGTCGTCTTCAGCTCGGTGGCCGGAGAGAGAGCACGCAAGCCGGTCGTCCTCTACGGCGCCGCCAAGGCCGGCCTCACCCGTTACCTGGAGGGACTCGACCACAGGTTCCACGCCCAGGGCCTGCGAACGGTCTGCGTGAAGCCGGGCTTCGTGAAGACGTCGATGACCGACGGCCTGCCCGCTCCACCCTTTGCCGGCGAGCTCGACGAGGTCGCTCGCGTGGTCCTGCGCGCGATCGATCGTGGACAGCCGGTCGTCTATGCGCCGCCGATCTGGCGCTGGGTCATGCTCGTCGTCCGGGCGCTGCCGCGGTCCATCATGCGCCGCGCGGGATTCTGACGCGGCCGGAAGGCCCGTGGGTCATGGCCCAGGTCTGGCACGACCTGCTGTTCGCCCACTGGCCGGTGGACGCGGAGCTGCTGCGGCCGCGTTTGCCGCCCGGAGTGGAGCTGGACCTGTTCGATGGGCAGGCCTGGCTCGGGGTCGTCCCCTTCCGCATGTCGCGCATCCGGGCCCGTGGCCTGCTCCCGCTCCCAGGGTTGTCGGCCTCGCCGGAGGTCAATGTCCGGACGTATGCGGCCGCCGGCGGACGTCCGGGCGTGTTCTTCCTGAGCCTCGACGCCGCCCGCCGCCTGTTCGTGGCGGGAGCGCGCCGCTTCTTCCATCTGCCCTACTGGCGGGCGAACATGACGTGCCGGCGCGAGGGCGACCGGTTATCCTACTCTTCCATCCGCGTGGCGGGCCGTCGCGCAGCGGCCGCCGAGTTCCGCGCCGCCTACGGGCCGACCGGCCCCGTCCATCCAGCGCGGGCCGGCAGGCTCGACCACTGGCTCACCGAACGCTACTGCCTCTACACGGCCGACCGCGCCGGGCGGCCGCTGCGCGTCGACATCCTCCACGACCCGTGGCCCCTGCAGCCGGCATGGGCGCGGATCGAAGCGAACACGATGGCCGAGGCCGCGGGCGTGGGTCTACCGATGGCCCAGCCGCTGCTCCACTTCTCGCGCCGCGTGGACGTGGTTGTCTGGCCTCCACGCCGCATTTGACCCGATCTTTCTTCTGTTCTCTGCGGCCTCTGCGGACTCTGCGGCCTCTGCGGTTGAGAAGGAATCCGGCCTAGGCGTGGGCCGCGGGCAACAGCCTCTGCAGCGCCCGGTGGGTCGGCCAGTAGACCACGCCGGCCAGGAAGGCGAAGGTCAGGGCGAGATGGACGGGGGCCGGGCCCCAAGCGCGATGGAAGAACGGATCGCGAAAGGCGAAGTTCAGGTTCTCCCCGGGCAGCACGAAGCGCGAGGCCACCAGGACGACCGCCGCGATGGCCGACTGGAGGGCGAAGCCTCGCCGGTCGTAGCCGAGGCGGCGGAGCGTCAAGACGAGAAGCGGCGGCCAGGCCACGTGGAAGAGCGACATCAGGCGCACCCACAGCGGATAGCGCGGGTCCCACATGTACTCGGTGCCCCCGATGAGGTGACGGCCGAGGGCGAGCCGCCAGACGAGATCGAGGTCCCAGGTGATATCGACGACGAGAGACGACACGGCCTGGCTGGAGAGGAGCAGCGCGCTGCCCCGCATGATCGCGAGGCAGGTCAGGATGACGGCGATGTCGCAGAGGCGGACGAAGTTCGCCGCTCCGTAGACCCACGCATAGACCGAAACGAAAGTGACGAGCCAGAGCGCAGCGCCGACTCTCAGCAGCTTCAACCGGCCTCCGCCGCCCGCGCGGCCGCCAGGCCGCTGCGCACCGCCCCTTCGATCGTGGCGGGCAGGCCGGTGGCGGTCCAGTCACCCGCCAGGTAGAGCCCGCGCAGCGGCGTGACCGGCCCCGGCCGCAGCGCTTCTGCCTCGGGATCGGACGCGAAGGTCGCGTCGGCCTCGCGCAGCACCAGCGACCGGGTGACCGTCGCCTTGGCCATCGCCGGGAAGTAACGCCGCAAGGAGGCTTCCGCCGACGCGGCCAGCTCCTGGTTCGAACGTTCCGCGCTGCGGCGGGCGGCGCTCACGATGAAGGCCAGGTGCTGGGGCGGGCCCTCCCGGCCGTAGATCGCCCCCTTGTCGAACACCCACTCCATCTCCGAGTCCCGCAGTCCCACCATCGCCCGGTCGACGACGACGCGGTCCAGCCACATCTCGACCGAGACGATGGGCGAGCCGCCCAGGCGGGACAGGCCGGCGAAGGGAGGCTGGGCCGGCCAGGGCTCGGGCAAGAGTCCGGGGGCGGCGTTCCAGGGGACGGCCGCCACGACGGCGTCGGCCTCCAGGAAGCCCTGGACACCCGGCTTGCCCCGCCGGATGTCCTCTCGCGTCTCGGATCGCTGGGTATAGCGCACGCCGCTCGCCCGGCCGCTCGTAAGAACGACCTCCTCCGCCAGCGCCCGCCGCCGCAGCACCCCGCCGCGGTGCTGGAAGTAGCGGGCCATCCGCTCGTGCAGCTCCGCAAAGCCGCGGCGGAGGAAGACCAGGCGGGAGGCCTCCCGCCGGGTGAGGAACGCCTCGCGGTAGACGTTGTAGAAGAGGATGGCCGCCGCCCGCTCCGGGGCCTCGTTGAGGATGGCGGTGGCGAGCGGGTCCCAGAGCAGCCGGCGCGCCTCCCGTCCCTGGCCGGCTCGGCGCAAGTACTCGGCCAGCGTCAGGCCGAGGGGTGGCTGGCCGTAGCGCACGGCCAGCCACAGGCGCAGCGCCTGCCAGCGGACGACCCAGGGCAGCTTCAGGCCGAGCAGGCCGCCGATCAGGTGCAGGGGGGCGGCGAGCGGCGGGCAGTCGAGGGAAGACCGACCCCGGTCGTCGACGTAATCGATGTGGAGGTCGTCCTGGAAGAGCAGCAGGTCCTCCGCCCCCGCCCGCCGGACCAGATCGAACGTGGCCGCGTACGCTCCCACCATCAGGTGCGTGCCGTTGTCGACGTCCTCGCCGGAGACGGCGTCGCGGTAGGAGGTCGCCCGGCCGCCGAGCACGCCCCGGCGCTCCAGCAGCGTCACCTGGTGGCGGCGCTCCTGGAGGTCGATGGCCGTGGCGAGGCCGGCGAAGCCGGCGCCGATGACGACGGCCTTCATGGGCGGCGGGAGCGGAGGAGGGTGCGCAGCGCGATCCACGCCTTGCGGGTGCGGGAAAGGCTCACGCGGCCGTCGGGCGGGTATCCGCGGCGGGCGATCTCGTCGAGCAGCGCGGCATAGACCGCGGCCATGATCTCGGCCGGCGTCATGGCCTTCCGGTCCACGGCCGGGAGCAGCGAGCGCGCGCGCTCATAGTGGTGGCGAGCGCGCTCGGCCTGGAAGGCCAGGAGCTCGTGGATCGCGGGGGAGCAACGCTGCCCCCGGGCGGCGCACAACAGCTCGGCTTCGGCGACGCCGAACCGCGCCAGATCCTCGGCCGGGAGGTAGATGCGGTCCCGGGCCGCGTCTCCGGCGACGTCGCGCAGGATGTTCGTGAGCTGGAGCGCCACCCCCAGCTCCACCGCGTACTCGCGCGTGCCCGGGTCCGCGTACCCGAACACCTCGATCGCGGCCAGGCCCACCGCCGACGCGACCCGCTCGCAGTAGACGCGCAGGTCGGCGAAGGTGGGGTAGCGCTTCGTGGTGAGGTCCATGCGGCAGCCGGCCACGATGTCCTCGAAGCAGCCGCGGGGGATCGGGAACTCGAAGAGCGCCTCCGCCAGGTCGCGCCCCAGCTCGGTCGACGGCCGGCCGGCGTAGCACCGGCGGACCTCGTCCAGCCAGCGCCGGAGTCCCGCCTCGCCTTCGCCTCCCGGCTCGTCGACGCAGTCGTCCACCATCCGGCAGAAGGAGTAGAGCGCGTAGATGGCCCGGCGCTTGCGCGCGGGCAGGATGCGGAAGGCGTAGTAGAAGCTGGTGCCGCTCTGCCGCGTGAGGCGGGCGGAGAGCGACATGGGTCAGGCTCGCGCGGGCCGCCAGCGCCAGGCGCGCCAGGCCAGGCCCAGCTTGCCGGCGACGCCGTGGCGGGGCCGCCGGCGAAAGACGTCGTAGCCCGCGGCCTCAATGAGGTCGAGGACGGCGCTGCCCCCCAGCCAGGTGAGGCGCAGCTCGAAGCGCAGGTCGGGACCGACCCGGTCGCAGAGGGCGCGGCCGCGGGCGAACAGCTCGCGGGTGCGTGCGAGCAGCTCCGCCATCAGGCCGCGGAAGCCGTCGCTGACCAGCGACGCGTTGAGGTCCCACTCCTTCACCGAGAAGCGGTCGAGCAGCTCCCGGGGCACGTAGATCCGTCCCCGGTGCAGGTCCACGGCCAGGTCCTGCCAGTGGTTGGCCAGCTGGAGGGCGGTGCAAAGCGCGTCGGACAGCGGGGCCAGCGACGGGTCGCGGTAGCCGAAGACGAGCAGCAGCAGCCGGCCCACGGGGTCGGCCGACCGCCGGCAGTAATCGAGCAGCTCATCCCACGTCTCGTAGCGCTGCTTCACGGTGTCCTGCCGGAAGGCGGACAGGAGGTCCAGGAGCAGCTGCCGGGGGATGTCGAGCCGGTGCACCGTCTCGGCCAGCGCCACGAAGATGGGGTCCTCGGCCTCGCCGCGGTAGGCGGCGTGGAGCCGCTCTTCCCACTGGTCGAGCTTCTCCTGCCGCATCCCCTCGTACATCGGCTCGTCGGCGAAGTCGTCGGCGGCGCGGGCGAAGGCGTACAGGGCGTGAATGTAGGGCCGCTTGTCCCTCGGCACCCACCGCCCGACCGGGAAGTTCTCGTAGTGGCTGCGCACGCGGGCCTCGCAGTGAGCGAAGGCCTCCTCGGCGGTGAGGGCAGCCGCCATCAGGCGGCCATCATACAGCGCCGGTCAGGGCTCCGGCCGCGGGTCGACGCCTACGCCGAGGCGGTACACCATCTCGCCGCCCAGCCAGCCCGAGACGGCCAGCAGCGCGATGCCGACGGCCGAGAAGAAGACCGGCACCTTGTCGTACGGGTCCGTGCGCAGCCGGAGCAGGAAGTCCATGACGAAGACGCCGATGACGGCCAGGTTCAGCAGCAGGTGCCAGGTGGCGACGCGGCGGGCGCGTCCGGCGAGGCTCAGGTAGTCCAGGAGCCCGGGCACCGCGGCCAGCAGCGCTGTCACGATGCCGGCGGCCAGGTTGCAGCGGGCCACGACCGCCCAGTCGGCGCCCCCCAGCCCGCCCACGAGCAGCAGGTCGCTCACGAAGGAGAAGATCAGGAGCCCGACGGGGAGGCCGACCAGCATGGCGTGGATGGGATGCCCCTTGATGCTCGCCGGGGTGCGCATCGATCTCTCCCGCTGGCCGTCCGGGCGTCCTTTGGCAACGAAGGCGCCGTGCAAGAACGACGCCAGGAGACGGACTCAGGCCCAGTATGCTTCCTCCCCACGCTTCTGCCCGGCGCGGTCGAAGGCCACCCGGTCGACCGGGTCGAGCGGCACCTCCACTACCGATTCCAGCCGGCCGCCGCAGAGGCGGGCGGGCACGGCCACCGCGACCCCGCGGTGGCCGTATTCGCCCTGGAGCTGGACGAGCACGCTCGAGAGCGTCGGCCGCGAGCCAGCGAGCGCGCGCAGGAGCCGGGCCGCGCCGGCGGCCAGCGCGACGGGGCCGAGGGTGCGGCCGGCGACGGCGGCGGCCGCCCGCCGCAGCGCCACGGGAGACAACCGGTCGACGGGCACGCCGCCGGCGCAAGCGCCGTCGCGAGGCACCACGAGCAGGTCGGGCGGCAGGCCCAGCACCAGGGCGGATACGGCCCGGGGCTCCACCTCCAGCTCCACGGCGAGCCGGCGGCAGAGTGCGGCGGCGTAGGCGACGGGCGCGCTGCCGATCACGCGCTCCCGGCTCGCGCCCTTGCGCACCGCCGCTTCGATCACCGTCGCCCCCGACGCGGCGGCGACGAGCAGCAGCCGCGTCCCCACCGCGGCCGCGAGCGACTCGCCGAGGGCGCTGGCCCGGGACGGCGGCACGTGCGGATCGGCCAGCTCGGGCGGATCGGCCACCACGAGGGCGTCGAACGCTCCCGCCGCGGACAGCGTCCCGACGGCCTGGATCTCGACGTCGAACCCCTCGACCGGCCCGGACTGGGCGATGTCGAGCGCCTTGCCTCGCGCCCGCGTCTCGTCCGCCTCCACGAGCACGACCCGCCGCGCCAGCTCCTGCTCGGCGATCCGGCGGGCGAGCGTGGCGGCGAGGTCCCCCGCCCCCAGGATCGCGATGGAATGCAAGATGCGCGGGATTCTAGCACCCGGCCGCCGTCGGCCGCCGGGCGATGCTAGGCTGAAATCAAGGAGAGCCTATAAGGAGAGCCTATGAAGTGGATGGGGATCTACCTGCTCGGGTACGTGATCTTCGTGGCCGGGGTCATCGCCGCCCTGTGGAAGGCCCGCATCCTCGAGAAGCTCGGTACCACCTGGACGATCATCGGTCTGGTGATCGCGGTCGGCATCGGGATCATGATCGCGGTGACCAGCAGCGGCGAGAAGAAGATCGTGGAGGTCGACGAGAAACGGCCTTGATCGTGAGGCAGGCCTCCGTGGCACACCCATTGCACGACTTCCCGGCGAGGGGCGCATCCCCTCACCGGGAGTCTGGGGCGCGCGTCGGACGCGCCCGAAGGAGGCCGACATGGCGGACATGAAGGACAAGGATCTCGCCGGCAATACCAACCCTGACCCCCTCACCGGCGCTCCGGGATCGCACCCGGTCGGCGTGGGAGTGGGCACGGCCGGAGGAGCGGCGGCCGGCGCGGCCGTGGGAGCCGTGGGCGGCCCCGTCGGCTCGGCGGTGGGAGCCGTCGTGGGCGGCGTGGCGGGCGGCCTGGCCGGAAAGGGCGCCGCGGAGGCGGTGAACCCGACGGCCGAAGATGCCTATTGGCGCAGCAACTATGCCACGCGGCCGTACGTCACGCCCGGGAGCACGTACGACACGTATCGGCCCGCATACCAGTACGGGTGGGAATCCTACGCCCAGTACGAGGGGCGCCGGTTCGACGAGGTCGAGCCGGAGCTGGCCCGCGACTGGGACGCGAGCCGGAACCGGCTCAGCTGGGACCGCGCGCGCGAAGCGACTCGGGACGCCTGGGACCGCCTCGACGGCGGCGCTACGGAGGAGGAGGAAGAAGAGTAGGCGCTCCCGCCGACGGACGCTCCTTCTACTTCATGGCCGGCGGACAACCCGTGCCGTCGGCGGCGGCGGACGCGCACGCACCGCAGTTCTGGTAGATGACCGCATAGCCGACGGCTCCGGCGTTCACCTCGCCCGCCGACGTCACGACGATGAGCACGTCCTGGAACTCGCACGATCCGCCACACGAGCTCCTGCTGGTGCAGCAGCCCGAGCCGCCCGAGAAGAGCGGCGTGCTCAGCACCGTCGCCGTCGACCCGGCGGCGACGGTGGACGTGAGAGGAGGGTAGACGAAGGGCTTGGCCGCCGAGCAGTTGCCCGAGACGAGCCGGCTCTCCCCGCGGACCCCGGTGACGGTCACGCTGCTCCGGGCCCGGTTGGTGAGGGTGACGGTCACGATGACGTTGTCCGTGCAGAGGATGTTGCCGTTGTGCTGCGGGGACGTCACGGCGGCGCTGAGCTCGGAAAGCGTGGCGGGAGGCGGGACGAGGGTCGTCGGAGGCGGCGCCGGAGAGTTCCCTTTGCCGGCCGCCACCGCCACGCCGATCCCGGCCGCCGCCGCCACGCCAACCAGGATCGGCACCGCCTTGGAGCGTCCCTTCCTGGCCGGACGCGGAGCCGTGGCCGGCCCCGGCGCAGGCGCCGCCGGCTGGTTGGCGGCGGGCGATGGAGAGACGACCGGAGACGGGCTGGCCGGCGGCCCGTTCGCCTCTCTGACCTGCTCGAAGAAACTCACGACCTTGGGAGGAAACTCCCGGGGATCCAGCCTGAGCTCGGGCTGGATCTTGAGGGCTTCCAGGAATCTGGCCTTTGCCGTCTGCTCCTGGCTCAGGCCCAGGTACGCGATGGCCAGATAGGTATAGGCGCGGGTCAGCTCCCTGGGCCGCCGGCCATCGGCCGCGAGCGCGCGGGCGACGGCGTCGAGCGTGATCACGGCCGCATCGAAGTCTCCGCCCTCGACTTGCTTCACGCCGAGCTCGATCTGCTCCTCCGGTCGCTGGGCGGAGATGAGCGGCGCCTGGATGACGATGAGTGACAAGGTGACCAGAGCGCTCAGTGTCCGCCGCACGGTCGACAGGCGCGCCTGCCGCATGATCACCTCCTGAAAGCCTCCCAGGCCAGGTCCACCTCCAGCCTCGTGGTCTCCCTGGGGCGGACGGTGACCCTCTTCTGGAAGGGCTTGTAGCCCGGATGCGAGAAGACGACGGTATGCACGCCCGCGTCGAGCGGCAGGGGACGGAAGGGAGTCGTGCCGACGGAGACCCCGTCGACCGTGACGTCCGCCCAGGGGTGGACGACGAGCTGAAGGACGCCGGTCAGGGCGGGCGGAGGTGACGGGCTGGAGACAGCGGCCCGGGCGGGCGGCGGCGGGGGCGGGGCCACTGCGGTCGCCGAGCGGGCCGGCGAGGCCGAAACCGGCGCTGACGTCCGCGGGACGGCTCCGCTCCCTGCCTGCGGGCGGCCGGCCGGTGCGGTATTCGCGGCCTTCATCGCGCCCGTCGAAGCGGTGCGATCCGTGAGCGCAGGGAGCGGAGACGGCTCTTCGCTCGTTGGAGGCACGCCATGCACGCCCGCGATTCCGGGCGACAGGCTGGTCGGGACCGCTCTTGCGGCTGGGGAGCGCTCGGCGCGAGAGACGGCTGATGGCCACAGCCGAATGGCCGCCAGCACGCTCCCGACCGCGACCAGCACGGCGCCGAAGGCGAGCCATCCTCGAATGGCGACGGTCGGGCGCCCGGCCGCCGCGGGTCGCGCCAGGGCGGGTTCACCGGCCTTGTCGAGGAGGCGCTCGCTGCCTGCGGTCGGTGGCGGGGGCGGCGATGGTCTGGTTGGAAGATCGAAAGAGGTCGCATCTCCCACGACGGCCTGGCCCCAGGTCGTGGCGGCCGGCGGCGTGCGCAACGTCTCCTGGAGCGCCTCGACCGGGACGACGGTGGCGGCCAGCGCGGAGGCGGAAGCCGTGGCTCCGGGCTCGGCGGCCGATTGCGCCCGGGCTCGGCGCAGGTCGCCGGCCAGGTCCTCCGTCGTCGCGTAGCGGTCGGCCGGGTCCTTGGCCAGCGCCTTGCGTAGCACCATGACCAGCGGCGCCGGGATCCCCTCGTCCTCGCGGGCGTCGAGGGGAGGGGGATCCTGGAGGTGCTTGAGCAGCGTGGCCACCGGCGTGTCGCCGTGAAAGGGCACCCGCCCGGTGAAGATCTCGAAGATGACGATCCCCAGGGCATAGATGTCGGTGCGCGGATCGAGCGGCTGGCTCCGGGCCTGCTCCGGGCTCATGTACTCGGGCGTGCCGAGGATGTGCCCGGTGCCGGTGGCGCCAGCGGTCGCCTCGACGCCGAGCTGCTTGGCGATCCCGAAGTCCATGAGGCGCACACGGCCTCGTCCGTCCCGCATGACGTTGGCGGTCTTGAGGTCCCGGTGGATGATGCCGACCTCGTGGATGGCGCGCAGGCCCTCGGCGAGCTGGATGGCGACCTCGTAGGCCTCCTCCGGCGAAAGCGCCCCGCTGCTCTGGACGATCTGCTTCAGGTCGGTCCCCTCGATGAGCTCCATCGAGATGTAGCGCAGGTCGCGGTCCTCTCCGTACTCGTGGATGCCGCAGACGTTGGGATGGCGCACCCGCCGCGCGAGCTTGATCTCGGAGCGGAAGCGACGGGCCATCTCCGGCGAGCCGGCGATCTCCGGCCGCAGTATCTTCAGCGCGACCGTCTCCTCGAGCACGCGGTCGTAGGCCTTGTAGACCGTGCCCATGCCGCCGCTGCCGAGACGCTCGCGGACCTCGTAGCGGGCGTCCACCAGCGCCCCGCGCCGGATGATCGCGGTGAAGGGATGGCCGCAGCTGAAGCAGGCCGCGGCCTGCGCATCGTTCTCTTCCCGGCACGAGGGACAGATCACGGGCCTCTCGCCCCTAGGGGATCTCTTGCTCTCGCCGAAGCAGTCAAAGGATACTCTCCGCTCCCGGCGCCCTCAAGGCGGGGGGGCGAGAACGGGTATCATTGGACGACTCCTGCTTTCCGCGGAGAGGACCCATGGCCCAGCGACTCCGTAGCCGCGTCACGACCGAGGGCCTGGAGCGGTCGCCCAACCGCTCCATGCTGCGCGCGGTCGGCTTCCAGGACGAGGACTTCGCCAAGCCCATCGTCGGCCTGGCCAGCGGCCAGAGCAACATCACCCCCTGCAACCTGGGTCTGGGCGCGCTGGCCTCGCGGGCCGAGGCCGCGCTCAAGGGAGCGGGGACGATGCCGCAGATGTTCGGCACCATCACCGTGAGCGACGCGATCTCGATGGGCACCGAGGGGATGAAGTACTCGCTGGTGTCGCGGGAGGTGATCGCCGACGCCATCGAGACCGTCGTCAGCGCCGAGAGCATGGACGGCCTGCTCGCGGTGGGGGGCTGCGACAAGAACATGCCCGGCGCGCTCATGGCCATGGCCCGGATCGACGTCCCGTCCGTCTTCGTCTACGGGGGGACGATCAAGCCCGGCCATTACGACGGGCAGGACCTCACGATCGTCAGCGTCTTCGAGGCCCTCGGCAAGATGAGGGCGGGAAAGATCGGCGAGGACGAGCTCCGTGAGATCGAGCGCCGCGCGTGCCCGGGGGCGGGCTCCTGCGGGGGCATGTTCACCGCCAACACCATGTCGTCGGCGATCGAGGCGCTGGGGATGAGCCTGCCCCATACGTCCACGATGGCCGCGGAGGATCCCGAGACGGCGCAGGCCGCCGAGCGCGCCGGCCAGGCGCTGGCGGAGGCGATCGCCCGGGACCTTCGTCCCCGGCGGATCCTGACCCGGCCCGCCTTCGAGAACGCGATCGCGGTGGTCATGGCCGTCGGCGGCTCCACCAACGCGGTGCTGCACCTGCTCGCGATCGCCCACTGCGCGGGGGTGAAGCTGACCCTGGACGACTTCGAGGCGATCCGCGGCCGCGTCCCCGTGCTCTGCGACCTCAAGCCTTCGGGCCGATACGTGACGGTCGACCTGCACCGGGCGGGCGGCATCCCACAGGTCATGAAGGTGCTGCTCGCGCACGGGGTGCTCCACGGTGACGCCCCGACCATCACCGGCCGCACGGTGGCCGAGAACCTGGCCGGCATACCTGCCGAGCCGCGGTCGGACCAGGACGTGATCCGTCCCTGGACGCGGCCGCTCTACCCGCACGGCCACCTGGCGATCCTGCGCGGCAACCTCGCCGAGGAGGGCGCGGTGGCGAAGATCACCGGGCTGAAGACCGCCCGCATCACCGGGCCCGCCCGCGTGTTCGACGCCGAGGACGGCTGCGCGGAGGCGATCCTGGCCGGGCGCATCCGCAAGGGCGACGTCGTGGTGATCCGCTACGAAGGGCCGAAGGGCGGACCGGGCATGCGCGAGATGCTCTCGCCCACCTCGGCCCTCGTCGGCGTGGGGCTGGGCGGCGAGGTGGGGCTCATCACCGACGGCCGATTCTCCGGGGCCACCCACGGCCTGGTGGTGTGCCACGTGGCGCCCGAGGCCGCGGTCGGCGGCGCGCTGGGCCTCGTGCGCGAGGGCGACCCCATCACGATCGACGCCGAGGCGCGGCTGCTCCGCCTGGACGTCCCCGAGGCGGAGCTGCAACGGCGGCGCTCCGAATGGCGGCCGCCCCGGCCCCGGTACACGGCCGGCGTCATGGCCAAGTATGCTCGCCTGGTCAGCAGCAGCAGCCTGGGGGCGGTGACGGACCTTCAACCAAGCTGGGGGGTGCTAGCGGCGCACCCCCCAGACCCCCCGCTCGCTCCGCGGGAGTGAATCCCGCTCCGCTCGCAGCTGTGGTTCCGGGTCCTTGGCTGGACGACTTGACACGCGCCCTGGCCTCGGATATCCTACCGACCGTTCGGATGCTTCACTCGGCTGCGGTGCCGCTCGCCGGTCCCCCCCAGGCCCACGTGTCCGTGCTGCTGCGGGTCCTGGTCCTGCGGTCCATTAGACCGCCCGGGGGATCTGGGATCTAGCCGCAACCGAGCAGATCCAAAGGCCCCCGGGAAGGAAGCCCCGGGGGTTTTTGTTTTTGGGGGGCGAAAACGCGATGGGAAAGATGCTGACCGGCGCCCAGATCCTCTGGGAATGCCTGCTGCGGGAGGGCGTCGACACGGTCTTCGGGTACCCGGGGGGCGCGATCCTGCCCGCCTACGACGCCATGCTGGACTACCCGATCCGCCACGTCCTCGTCCGTCACGAGCAGGGGGCGGCCCACATGGCCGACGGCTACGCCCGGGCGGGCGGGAAGGTGGGGGTCGCCGTGGCCACCTCGGGCCCCGGAGCCACCAACCTCACGACCGGCATCGCCACCGCGATGATGGACTCCATCCCCACGGTATTCATCACTGGCCAGGTCTCCTCGAAGTTCCTGGGCACCGACGCGTTCCAGGAGACCGACGTCACCGGCATCACGCTGCCGATCACCAAGCACAACGCGCTCGTCACCGACGCGCGCCAGCTCGCGCGGACCGTGCGCGAGGCCTTCACCATCGCGCGGTCGGGACGCCCGGGACCCGTGCTCGTGGACATCTGCAAGGATGCCCAGCAGGCGAAGGTCGAGTTCGAATGGCCGGACTCGGTGGACCTGCCCGGCCTGGAAGTGGACGTCCCGCCCGACGCCAACGACCTCGCCCGCGCCGCGCACCTCATCGCCGCTTCGGAGCGGCCGTTGATCCTGGCCGGGCACGGCGTCGTGAAGTCCGGCGCCTCGGAAGCCCTGCGCGCCTTCGCCGAGAAGACGGGCACTCCGGTGGCGCTCACCCTGCTCGGCCTCGGCGGCTTCCCGGCCAGCCACCCCCTGAGCCTCGGCATGATGGGCATGCACGGCGAGGCGTACGTCAACCAGGCCATCCAGCGCGCGGACCTGCTGCTGGCCTTCGGCATGCGGTTCGACGACCGGGTGACGGGCAACCTCGCGACCTACGCCCGGCTCGCGAAGAAGATCCACGTCGAGATCGATCCCTCCGAGGTGGGCAAGAACGTCGCCGTGGACGTGGCCCTGGTGGCCGACCTGCGCGCCACGCTCGAGGCTCTCCTCCCCCACGTCCCCGCGGCGCGGCACGAGGCCTGGCTGGAGGAGATCGGCCGGGGGCGCCAGGAGACGCGCGCCCGCGACATCCTCCATCAGCCCGACAACGGCCGGCTCTATGCCGCCCACGTGATCCACGACCTGTGGAAGGCCACCGGCGGCGGGGCGGTGGTGGTGACCGACGTCGGCCAGCACCAGATGTGGGAGGCGCAGTACTACGCCCACGAGCGGCCGCGCAGCCTCATCACCTCCGGCGGGCTGGGGACGATGGGCTTCGCCCTGCCCGCGGCGATCGGGGCCAAGATCGCCCGTCCCCAGGCCGAGGTGTGGGTGGTGGCCGGTGACGGCGGGTTCCAGATGACGCAGTGCGAGCTGGCGACGCTGCAGCAGGAACAGCTCGACATCAAGATCGCCGTCATCAACAACGGCTACCTGGGGATGGTGCGGCAGTGGCAGGAGTTCTTCTACGACAAGCGCTACGCCGCGACGCCCATGCTCTCGCCCGACTTCGTGACCCTGGCCGCCGCCTACGGCATCGCCGGCCACCGCGTGAGCCGCCGTGAGGAGGTGGGGCCCACGGTCGAGACGGTCCGCGGATCGGGGCGGGCCGCGCTGGTGGACTTCCGCGTCGAGAAGGAGGAGAGCGTGTATCCCATGGTGCCCGCGGGGGCGAACCTCGACGCCATGGTGCGCCGGCCGGCCGGCGAGGAGGTGCAGGCGTGAAGCACACCCTGGTGGCCCGCGTTCAGGACCAGCCCGGCGTGCTGAACCGCGTGGCGAGCCTGTTCCGGCGGCGGGCCTTCAACATCGAGAGCCTCACGGTCGGCGGCAGCGAGACCCCGGCCTACTCGCGGATGACGATCGTGGTCGACACCGCCCGCGTGCCCGCCCACCTGGTCGCGGCCAACCTCCGCAAGCTGGTGCCGGTGACGGAGGTGCGCGACGTGACCCACGTCCCCACCGTCGAGCGGGACCTCGCCCTCGTCCGCGTCCGGTGCGAGCCGGCGGAACGGGCCGAGCTGGCCGGGCTGGTCTCGATCTTCCGGGGCCGCATCGTCGACGTCGCGCCCGATTCCGTGATCGTGGAGATCACCGGCGACCGGGAGAAGGTGGACGGCCTGGTGGAGCTGCTGCGTCCGCGGGGGATCACCGAGATGGTGCGGACGGGCAAGGTCGCGATGGTGCGCGGAGGGTCCGCGGAGGGCGGAGAGCAGGCCAACGGAAGACAGGCGGAAAACACGGAGAAGGTGTCATAGCCATGGCCAAGATCTACTACGACAAGGACGCGGACCTCAAGGACCTCGGCGGGCGGAAGATCGCCATCCTCGGGTACGGCAGCCAGGGCCACGCCCACGCGCTGAACCTGCGCGACAGCGGCCAGTCGGTCGTCGTGGGCCTGCCCGAAGGCAGCCGCTCGCGGGCGCGCGCCGAAGCGGAGAAACTGCGCGTCTTGACCCCCGCCGCCGCCGCGGCCGAGGCCGACATCGTGATGATCCTGGCCCCCGACACCGCGCAGCCGAAGCTCTACTGCGAAGCCGTCCAGCCGGGCCTGCGCGGGGGCAAGACGTTGATGTTCGCCCACGGGTTCAACATCCGCTTCGGGACGATCGACCCGCCGAAGGACGTGGACGTGTCGATGGTGGCCCCCAAGGCTCCCGGACATCGCGTGCGGGAGGTCTTCGTGGAGGGCCAGGGCACGCCGGCTCTCCTCGCCATCCACCAGGACGCCAGCGGGCGCGCGAAGCAGACCGCCCTGGCGTATGCCAAGGCCATCGGATGCGCCCGGGCCGGGGTCATCGAGACCACCTTCGCCGAGGAGACGGAGACCGACCTGTTCGGCGAGCAGGCGGTGCTGTGCGGAGGCGTCTCCGCGCTCGTCAAGGCCGGGTTCGAGACGCTGGTGAAGGCCGGCTACCAGCCGGAGATCGCCTACTTCGAGTGTCTGCACGAGCTGAAGCTCATCGTGGACCTCATGTACCGCGGCGGCCTCAGCTACATGCGCCACTCCATCTCGGACACCGCCGAGCACGGCGACTATACCGGCGGCCCGCGCCTCATCACCGGCGAGACGCGGCAGGAGATGGCCCGGATGCTGGCCGAGATCCGCAGCGGGGCGTACGCGAAGAAGTGGATCGCGGAGAACGAGGCCGGACGGCCCTGGTTCGACGCCCGGCGCAAGGAGGAGCGGGCCCACGTCATCGAGGAGGTGGGCGCGCGCCTGCGCGCCCTCATGTCGTTCCTGGACCCGGTCACCGTCACCCCCGAGGGCGAGGTGCGCCCGGTCCGGGGCGCGGACGCGCGGCCGGTGGCGGAGGTCGCCCGATGAGCGCGCGCATCACGGTCTTCGACACCACGCTGCGCGACGGCGAGCAGTCGCCCGGCTGCAGCATGACCCCGGCCGAGAAGGTCCGGCTGGCCCGGCAGATCGAGCAGCTGGGCGCGGACATCATCGAGGCCGGCTTCCCCATCGCCTCCGCCGGCGAGGTGGACTCGGTCCGGGCGGTCGCGGCGGAGGTCCGGGGCGCCAAGGTGGCCGCCCTGGCCCGGGCCAAGGAGCCGGACATCGTGGCCGCCGGCGAGGCGCTGCGCGGGGCGGCGCGCCCGGTCATCCACGTCTTCCTCGCCACCTCCGGCATCCACCTGAAGTGGAAGCTCAAGATCACGCCCGAGGAGGCGCTCAAGCAGGCGGCCGACAGCGTGAAGCTCGCGCGGTCCCTGGCCCCCGAGGTGGAGTTCTCGGCCGAGGACGCGACGCGCACCGACTACGGCTACCTGCGCGAGGTGCTCCAGGCCTGCTTCGAGGGCGGCGCGACGACGCTGAACGTGCCCGATACCGTCGGCTACTCGCTGCCCCACGAGTACGCGGACCTGGTCCGCCGGCTCGTGCACGACATCCCGGGCGCGGTCATCTCCGTCCACTGCCACAACGACCTCGGGCTCGCGGTGGCCAACTCCATCGCGGCGGTGCAGGCGGGGGCCCGCCAGGTCGAGTGCACGATCAACGGCATCGGCGAGCGGGCCGGGAACGCGTCGCTCGAGGAGCTGGTGGTGGCGCTGAAGGTGCGGGGCGACGCGCT
>QHVM01000023.1 GCA_003223555.1 Acidobacteriota bacterium
CCCCCGCAGGACCATGTAATAGAAGAGGTGCGGGAGGCCGAGGTTGAAGCCGGGGTCATCGGGCCGCCACCGGCGCAGGGCAACGCTGCCGAACCTCCTCTGCACGGCACTAAGGTAGCGGCCGTCCACGTAGGTCCAGCTCAGGGGGGCGATGCCCTCGGTGCGGAAGGAGTGGCCGGTCAGGATGGTCTTCACGCCGGCCCGGACGGCGGCGCCGTAGAGGGCGGCGAAGTAGCCAAGGTCCGTGCCCACCTCGAGCCCCGGCGTGGAAGCCTTCAGGAAGGCGATGCGGATGTCCTTCGACTCGCGCCAGTCCGAGGTGATGGTCCGCAGGTCGACGCCCAGCCGGGTGACGGCGTTCTTGATGTTCTCGCCCGCCACCGGGTTGTCGAAGCCGTCGTTGAAGTGGACGGCCAAGGGCCGCAGCCCCCACTGCTTCCGGGCCAGGTAGAGGAGGTAGGTCGGCCGCGCCCGCGGCTCCGAACGGCGTCCAGGATGGCGTCCAGCTTCGCGCGCCCCGGCTCGCCGAGCGGATAGAGCCTCTCCAGGTTGTCGTGGACCCGGCAGAAGCTGCATTCGCCCCGCTCGCCGAACGAGATGCCGGGGGCGCTGGTGTCCATGATGCAGCGGGTGCAGGTCGGGCGCTCCGGCGCCGGCTCGACCGCCGCCTCCGTCTCCCAGGCCGGCCTCGTCGTCATGCGCGTCTGCGGACCTCGCCCACCGGGTCGGGCAGGGTGTCGAGCGGGTAGCCCCGGGCTCTCAGCATCTCGCCGATCTGCGTGCCCCTCTCCGCGCGGACGGGGACCTCCGCCTCCGCCACGATCAGCTCCCCCGCGAACTCGAGATAGGGACCGCGGGCGATGATACCGTGCTTGTCCACCGCCAGCGAGCATCCCACCATCTTCTTCCCCTCGTACGGACCCCCCACCAGATAGCCGACGCTGGTCGTCCCCATGATGACGAGGTCGTAGAGCCGGGCCAGGATCGAGAAGGGCCGCGTCCATTTCTCCTGGTAGGGATCCTCGGCCTCGGTCATGGAGTAGTCCACGGTCCACGAGGACGGAGAGAGGATGATCTGGGCGCCCATACGGGCCAGCACGTGCCCGATATGGAGGGCATCGTGGTAGTTGTCGGCGCAGATGTTGACGCCGACGATCCCGAAGGGCGTCTCCACCACCGAGAGGCTCTGCCCGATCGCGTAGAACGGCTGCTCGACGACGAGGCAGTTGATCTTCCGGTACTTGAGGATGATGTCGCCCTTCCGGTCGATGAGCACCGCGGCGTTGTAGACCCGGCCGTCCGCCCTCTCCGTGAGGCCGGCGCAGACATAGACTCCGGAGTCGCGGGCGAGGCGGCAGAAGCGGTCGCTGTGGGGGCCGGGAACGGGCTGGGCCTCGGTCCTGGCGCTGGGATGGGTCCAGCCCAGGTCGAGGACCTCGGGCAAGAGGACGATGTCGCACTGCTTCCGCGCCGCCTCTTCGACGAGCTGGGCCGCGCGCTGGAGGTTGCGCTCCGGCTCACCCCCCTCGACCAGCAGCTGCCCCAACCCCACCCGGATCGATGCCATCCTGTTTCCCCGCCGCCTCCCTGAGCTGGAGGCGGCTCCTCGCCGGCCGACGCAGCCGACGAGCCTAGGGCGCCGCAGCCGCGCTTGTCAAGGCCGAGGGGTCAGCCGGACGAGCCTTCCTCGGCCGCCGCCGGCTCCGCCTCGAAGAAGCTCTCCACGAAGCTCTCGATGATCAGGGCGACCATTCGGCGCGAGACGTGACGGGACAGCGCGTCGTCGGTCCCGTAGACGGCGAAGGGGAGGTGGCCCCCCAGCCACCTGACGATCTCGAACGAGGGCCAGTAGTGCACGCGGTCCAGGCGCCGCGCCATCACGGCGTCGAGCGCCACCCGCAGGATGCTCTTGGAGACGCAGTCGGCGGTGATGCAGGACTCGTCCTTGAATGTGGCTTTGAGCGGCACAGGCGACAGGGTGAAGACGATGTCCCGGGCGCCGAGATGCTCGTGGATGAGCCGGACGATCCTCGAGAGATTGTCGGCGTTCTCGTCGACGGACGTCGTCCGGTAGACGTGGCGCGAAGAGTCGAAGATGCCCTCGGGCACCCCTCGCCAGAAGACTCCTCCTGTGTGCCGATCCGCCCAGACCTCGGCCAGGCCAAGGGTGAAGACGAAGCCGGCCGCCGTCTCGAAGGTACGGCGATAGCCCTCGCGCTCCTCGCTGGGCGTCCACTTCACGGGCTTGCCGGACCCGGACTGGTCGTACCAGAAGGCGTCCTCGGATCGGTTCCCGGTCAGGCACCACTCGATGAACTGCCGCAGGGCGTAGGTGTTGTTCAGCCCGGAAGGCACCCAGATGTTCTGGGTGGCCGGCTGCTTCTCGGCGAGGAAGTCGCGGATCTCCTCCGCGAAGCAGGAGCCGAGCGTCAGCAGCTTGGAGTTGCTGCGGAAGGGCCGGGGATGGGGCCGGTGGCCCGGGACTACGAACCTGTCGACGAGCGCCTTGAGGTCCTGGAAGTCCTGGGTCCGGCGGGGAAACACGTTCACGGTCTCTCCCAGATGCCAGGAGACCGGTCCGCTGTCCTCCCGGAACCGAGCCAGGCTGCCCGCTTCCTTGCCCGTCGTCGCCGCCACTCTGCCGAAGTCTACCAGCTTCACGCGGTCTTCTTGACAGCGAGCGGCGAGGATGCGTCTAATCGAGCCCGCGCCGACATGAGCCGATTCCTCTTCTCCGTCGCCTGGCTGTCCTTCTGGGCGGTCCCGCTCCCCCCGGCGACGGTCTCACTCGTACCCCGCGCCTCAGCCCGAGACGAGCCGGTCCTGGTGCGTCTCACGAGTGGCGAGTGCATCGCCGTGGGCTGCCCGGCCGCGGTGAAGGCGACGGCCGGCGCTCCGTTCCTGGGCAGCGTCGCGCGGCCCATCCTGAAGGGCGCGCAACAGGCCGGGCTCGGGACGAGCCTGCCCGACTGGGCACGACCGCCTGGAGGCCCCAGCCGATAGCCGGTCGCCGCGCTCGCCGATGGTCCCAACCTCATCAGCGCTTGCCGGCCGGGCCGTCCCGGGAGTCACGGATCGCAAGCTTCTGCGCGCCGTCCAGGCCGCTCGGGCCCTGGGGGCCGTCCTGGAAGGCGGCCTCATCGCGCTGACCGCCTTCTCCGCCCTGGCCTTCGGCGCCGTCCATCCCTGGGCCTACGTGCCCCTCTGGCTCTCGTGCGGAGCCGTCGGGGCGCTCTTCGCCGTCCGGGCGAAGCTCATCCTGTTCCTGCGCCGACGCCTCGGCCCCTGCCGCGTCGCCGTCGATCACGACCGGCATGCACTGCTGCTCGATCCCGGACGGGCGATCTCCGGCGCGCTCGACCTCGACACCCCGCCGCTTCGAGCGGCGCCGCTGTTCCTCCCTGGACTGGTTTTCGCCGTCCTCGTCATCGTGCAGCTCCTGCCCCGGTGGCGGTCGGGGACGCCCCTCACCACGGACGGGGAGGACACGCTTCGCGGGCTGGCCTTCGTCGCGTCCTTGGGGTTGCTCCACGTGGCAGCGGCCGCGCTGTTCGTCCGCCGCGCGAGCCGCGACCGCTACCGCGGCGCGCTGGTCATCCTCGGAACGCTGCTCGCTCTCATCGCCCTCGTGCAGTCCGCCGCCGGAACCCGACGGATCTACGGCTTCTTCACCCCCGAGGACGGCGACAGCGGGATCTTCGGGCCCTTCGTCAACCGCAACAGCTTCGCCGGCTACATGCTGATGGTGGTCCCCATCTGTCTCCAGCGGCTCGTGCGGGCCGTCCGCTCCACGGCGGGCGCGGAGGTCGGGCTGAGGCGTCGCTTGTCGGCCCTCTCCGTAGCCAAGCCGAGTCCGGTCCTCGCCACCGTTCCCGTCCTGGTCACCGTGGCCAGCCTCGTCGCCACGCGATCCCGGGGAGCGCTGGTCGCCCTCGTGGTGGCCTTCCTGCTCGGGGGGCTCGTCGGCGCCGGGTGGCGACGGCGCTGGTCGTGGGCCGTGCCGCTCCCCTTCCTGCTTGCCGCGCTGGCGTGGGCCGGACCCGAGCGGCTCCACGCCCGATTGGCGCGGACCGCGGCCGACAGCCCGGGCCGCGTCGCGATCTGGGCCGATGCGCTTCGGCGGCTGGACGGCCGATGGCTCATGGGCACCGGCTTCAATACCTTTGCCGCTTCCATGAGCCGAGTGCCGGCCTGGTCCCTGCCCCGAGGGGCGAGCGCATGGCCGCCCGAGCTGGACACGCGCCCCGAAGCCCGCCCCGGCTTCCGGGCCCTGGCCGAGCTGCCGTGGCTGACGTGGTATCGGGAGGCGCACAACGACTATCTCCAGCTCTTCGTGGAGACGGGCGTGGCCGGCCTGGCCATCGGGCTCTGGGCCGGCCTTCGCGTGCTCCGCCGGCTGCGGAGCCGGCGGTGGTTGTTCATGGCCGCCGCCGGCCTCCTCGGCCACGTGTTCGTGGACTTCGACATGCAGATCCCGGCGGTGGCCCTTCTCTTCGTCGCACTGTGCGCGATGGCCCCGCGGGAGGCGTCCGCCGCGGGTGGGCGGCTCGCGCGGTGGACCGTGGCGATCAGCCGGCGGCTCGCCCGCCCGCCGTTGCCGGGTGGTAGCGGATGATGTCGTCCTTCACGGACCAGGCATAGTCTGGACGTTCCGCGCGCAGCCGCCGTTCGAGCTCGGCCAGCGCCGGATAATCGTCCTCGCCCGTGAAGCACCGCGCGTCGTCGATGAGGATGACGTGTCTCCGAACCGGATGCGCGAGTATGTGCCGCAGCTCCGCGGAGATCGGCGTCGACAGCGAGCCCCTCGCGGTGGGTCCGCCGGAATAGTGGCCGTCGAGCCAGAACAAGGCCGGCTCCTGGAGCGAGGCCAGGACGCCGGGCAGGACCTGCGCGCTGTCACCGTGGAGGAGGGTGACGCGCCGATCCCCCGCGAAGCGGCTCCGGGCGCGCCGCCACAAGGCGTCGTCGAGCTCGATCGTGTAGACGCGATCGAACGCGTGGCGCGTCCGCGCCACCATGTCGCCGAGCCACGTTCCCGTCTCGACCAGCACCCGCAGCCGAAAGCGGGCCGCGTATTCCCTCACCGCACGCTCCTTCACGGCATGGGGCGGAGGGAGGGGCGAGCCCCGGAGCCTCCACAGCCCGGCCACCACCGGGACGGCGTAGCCGTAAAGAGACGATTCCTTGAGAGCGCGCTTCATCGTCGACGGGCTCCGCGGGCCGCCTTCTGGACACTAACATGACCGCCCTCTTTGAGATGATGTGGCCGATGGTCGCCGCGTGCGACGCGCCGCCTCCGACGGCATGAGATACGCGTACGCCAAGCTCAGCCCCTACGACCTCGGCCTGGTCCGGATCCTGGGCGCCGGCCTCGGGAACTTGCTGTTCCCGTGGGCGCGGTCGATCGTCTCGGCGCGCCGCCGCGGACTCCAGCCGATCTGGCCCACATGGTGCCAGCTCAGGCTCGGCCCCCTGCTGCGAAGGGAGCCGGACAAGAAGACCTACACCGGCCTGTTCCGGCCCACCGCCGAGTACGTCCGCGGCCTCGGCAAGCTGCGCCGGCTCCTGGCTCTGCCCCGCCTGACGGAGGCGGCCCTCGACGACGAGAAAGAGGGCCATGGCGCACGTCCGGCCGTCGTGGTGTTCGAGGGTATGGCGGACTACTTCGCGTCCGTCCGGGGCGACCATGCGCTCGTCCGCGAGAGCCTCTTGCGCATCTCCCGCCCGGAGCACACCGCCGGCCTGGCCACGGACTTTCGCCGCTCGATGTGCCTCCACGTCCGGCTGGGCGATTTCGCGGCCGGTGGCGGGATGGTCCCCCCGGACGGCGGTCCGCTCAACCTTCGGACGCCGCTCTCCTGGTACCGCGGGCGAGTGAGCGAGATCCGTCTGGCCGTCGGGGCCGAATGGCCGGTCCACGTCTTCTCGGATGGGACCGACGCCGAGCTGGGCGAGCTGCTCGCCCTGCCGGGTGTCCGGCGGGCGCGCTTCGGCTCCAGCCTGGCCGACCTCTGGGCCTTGACGCACTCGAACGTCCTGGTGGCTTCGGGCTCGACCTTCAGCATGTGGGCGTCCTACCTCGGCCGGATGCCGGTTATCTGGCCGCCCGGCCAGCTCCGCCAGCGTCTCTATGATGAGCGGGGAACGATCGAGGTCGAGTGTGAGCGCGGCGGAACGATCCCGCGCGAAGCGCTCGATCGGTTGGCGCGTCTCGCCCGGCCGGAGGCGTGAGCCTCAGACGACCCTGCTCACCGGCGGTGCGGTTTCCCGCCGCGCGAGCATCAAGACTCCGGCCGCCCGGCGGTGGCTGAGGACGATCACCGCCGCCGTGACCCCCAGCACCAGATAGACGGTCTCCTCGATCCCCGATATCAGGAAGTAGGTGCTGAACAGCGCCGCGGCGAACAGGAGCAGGGGGGCGCCGACCTGCATCAGGTCGGCGTGCGCCACCGGGGAGAGCCGGCCCAGGGCCGTCCGGAGCCGGTGAAGCTGGGTGGCCACGCCGGCCACCCACAGGAGCAGACCGAACAGACCCAGCTCCGAGACGATCTTGAGCAGCCCCATCTTGGACCTGAAGGCGCGTCCCCCGGCGTAGTCCCAGGCCGAGGCCTGCAGGTATCGATCGGCGTACAGGTGCGCGTTGCCGAGGCCCACCCCGAGGGGCAGCCACCCGGGCTCGTGGATGAGGAACTGGCCGATGGCCTGATCGAAGTCCTCCAGCTCCAGCCGCTCCACCGTGCGACCCGCCACGAGATCGGTCAGGCTCAATCCCTGGCCGAGGTCCTTGGGGACGATGAAGTACACGGCCGCGAGGAACAGGGCCGCTCCCGTCATCCCCGGGAGCCCTCGACCCCGCCGGGACCGGCCCATCAGGCCCTGGACGAGCATCGGAAACATCAGCAGCTCGAGGGCCGTGCCCACCACCCACATGAAGATGGCGGCGGTCGAGAGCGTCGCCAGCATGGAGAGCAGGAGCACGATCCAGGCCTGCCTCAGTCGTCTGATCGTGGCCCGATCGCGGCCGATCCCCCAGATCGCCTGGACGAGGAGGAGTCCCACGCTGAGACCGATCCCGAGGTCCTTGGGCTCGCCGCCCAGGGAGTTCATCCGATGGATCTGGGTGTCGCCGGCCATGATCGTCGCCTCGCGCCGGACACTGGCATCGACGCCGCTCAGGAGCCCGATGGGCATGGGGTTCCACCCTGTGCCGTACCAGACTCCGAGCTGGAGCCACCCCAGAGCGGCCAGCACGAGGAGAGAGCCGAGGAACCACCGCCCCGCGGCTCGGACGTCCGCCAGGGTCTTGACGTAAAGGGGAGCCAGGAAGAGGCCGCTGCCGAAGACGACGAGGAAATAGACGCACTGCATCAGCGTGCGCATCAGGGGCGCCCGCAGCGCGCCGCCCCCCACGTCCACGTCAGGCAGGAAGGGGATGCGAACCAGCGACAGCCCCACCGCGTAGAGAGCGAGGGCCTTCAGGGGGCCGGCGATCGGGAACGTCTGGCCCGGGGCGCGACGGGCGGCCAGTCCAGCCAGGCTCGTCAGCAGGGCGAAGCCCAGCGCGATACGGGAAGCCGTGACCCTCAGGCCCAGGTCGAAGTCGAGTCCCTGCCAGGGCAGCAGCGCGAGGCCGGCGTAGAACAGCGCCCGCGGGTTCCGGATGCTCAGCCAGACGCTGAGGGCGATCACGCTACTGACCGTCAGCAGGCCGATCACGGCGTCTCGTCCATCACCCGGCCCCCCACCTCGAGAGAGTCAGGCTATGTCAGCCGGACCGCACCGGCAAGGGGAGCTTCACCGGGCGGCCCGGACCCGATCTGATATTCTTCGCTGGCTTGCGCATCGCGAGGCCGCGGCGGACGCATCGGGAACGGTGAGGACCCTCCTCTGCGGACACCGCAGCTTCGCCGCCCGCGGGCTCGCCGAAGCGCTGGAGGGCGCCGGCCACCAGGTCGTCCGGTTCTCGCGCGGCGAGGTCGGGCGCGCGCAGCGCTCCGTGAGCGGCCCGGTCGACCTCCTCGACGTGAACCCCCATCTCCGGGAGCCCTTCGACGCCGTCATCAATTACATCGTCCTCAAGGACGAGCCGGCGGAGAGCAACGCCCGCTACGCCGCCGCCCTGCTGCGCCTGTGCGCCGAGCGCGCGGTGCCCCACCTCGTCCACGTCTCGTCGATCAGCGTGTACCGGAGGGACGTCGCCGTCGTCCGTGAGGACTCGCCGGTGGAGGCCGATCCGTCCCGGAAGGGGGCCTACGGGGCATTGAAGGTGGCCACCGAGCGCTTCCTGGTCGACCATCGGCCCGGCTCGCTCGCCCTCAGCCTGCTGCGGCCGGGCTTCGTCCTCGGCGAGGGCCTCGCGAGCCCGATCGTGGGCACGGGCTTCAAGCTCCCCTGGAACCGGCTGCTCGCGGTCGGAGACGGCGCGAGCGTGCTGCCCCTCGTCAGCCGCGCGGCCCTGACCGAGGCCGTCTTCCGCCTGCTGGCCAGCGCGCCCGCGCCGGGAGTCGAGGCCTACCTGCTGGCGCATCCGGCATCGCCCAGCCGGCGGGAGTACCTGCAGGCCTGCTGCGAACGGCTCGGCTGCGGCACCGGCGTCACGTGTCTGCCCACGCCGGTCTGGTGGCTGGGGGGGCTCGCCGCCGAGGCCGCGGCCCGGCTGACGGGGCGTGGCGGGGCCGGCATCTTCGCCAGGGTGCGATCGGCATGCCGCCGGCAGAGCTTCGATCCCGGTCGCACCGAGAGCCGCCTGGGCCTGTCGTTTGCGTTCGACTGGCGGCAGACGCTCCAGCACGCGCTGCCGGGGCAGGAGACTGTGCGCCTTCCCTACGTACCCCCGCTGAAGCTGCCGCGTACGGCGGCCCGGCGGGTCACGTTCGTGGGGTACGGCCGCATCGTGCACGAGCGCCACCGGCCCGCGCTGCGCCGGCTCGGCTTCGAGGGGACGATCCTCGCCCACGACCTCCAGCCCCGGCGCGACGCGGACGGCACCGAGGTCACCGCCCTGCCGCAGGTCCTCGAGCCGGCCGACCTCGTGGTGGTGGCCTCTCCCGGCCCCGCCCACACAACCACCCTCGGCCTGCTCGCGGCTCACGAGGGCGGAGTCCTCGTCGAGAAGCCGCTCTGCTCGTCGAGCGAAGAGCTGGGGCGCTGGGTCGGCTTCGCCGAAGCGCGCCGCGCGCCCACCCTCGCCTGTCACAACTACCGGCTCAAGCCGAACGTCGGCCGGATGCTCGACTGCCTGCGGCGCTACCATGCGGGGGCGCTGCTCCACGTGCACCTCGATTTCGAGAGCCCCTCGGTGGCCGGCGATGCCGCGCCCTGGCGGCGACAGGAAAGGGCGGCGCGCACGCTGCTCGTCGACTACGCGCTCCACTTCCTCGACCTCGCATGCATGTTCGATCGCGAAGGATGGGAAGTGCACGCGGCGAGCCATCTTCTCGACGGCAACGGGGCCACGGCCCTCATCGAGGGCCGCCTCGGCGGACCCCGCTACCCCGTCTCGTTCGTCCTCCGTCAGGGTTTCGGCCGGCGCGCCGCCTGCCTCGATTTCACCTTCCAGAACTACTCGGTGCGCCTCGGCTTCTTTCCCGATACCTTCTCCCTGCGCATGGCGGATGACAACCCCATCCTGCAGTTGCGCGAGGCCGTTGCGTCGTTGCGGGCAACGGCCGCGAAGGGCCTCGACCGACTCCGCGGGCGCGAGTCGGATCCTTCACACGCGCTCGCCTTCGCCGCCGCCCTCGGCGAGGCGCCCGCCTTGCAGGGAGCCCTGGACGTGCGGGAGCTGCGGGGGTTCTACCAGGCCCTGTTCCGCCTGGGCGAACGCGTCTACGGAGCATGAGCGACGCGACACGACGCCGGCTCGGCGACTACGTGGCCCTCGTCCTGCTGGAGCTGGCCAAGCTCGGCCGCCGGCCGCTCCGCTCGGCCTCGGGAGCGGATGTGAAGCGGTTCTACGAGGGCTTCTTCGAGGAGAAGGACCAGGAGGCCTACCGGCAGGACCCGCGCATGGTCCAGCGCCGGGAGACGATCGCCTCGGCCCTCGCCGGCCGCCTGCCTCCCGGGGCGCGACTGCTCGACGTGGGCTGTGGGCTGGGGGACGTGCTGGCCGGCTTACCCGGACCTGTCCGCCTCTACGGCACCGACCTCGCCGAGAGCAGCCTGCGCTCGGTGCGGAGCCGGCTCGGCGAACAGGCCCGAGTGGCTCGCGCCGCGGCGGATCGGATCCCCTTCGCCTCCGGCAGCCTCGACGCCTGCCTTTGCCTGGAGGTCCTGGAGCACCTCGAGGACGACGCTGCGGCGGCCCGAGAGCTGGCCCGCGTCCTCCGGCCCGGCGGGTGGCTGGTGGCCGCCGTTCCCTATACCTACTACTGGCCGCAGTACAAGCGGCTCATGGGCCACTTCCGCCACTACACCCGGGAGTCCTTCGCCGCCCTGCTCGCGCGGGCCGGGTTCGCGGTGGAGGCCTACCTCCCCAACTACCCGCGCTGGCACCAGTCCTTCACCCGGCGCTACGCCGGCGTGCGCGTCCAGGCCTTCCTCTTCGGGCGGCTCTGGAGCACCACCTCGCCCTACGCCTACCGCTGGCCGTGGCGCCGCATCGGCGCCCTGCAGGCGGCCAGCCGCCGTTTGGAGGCGCTCCACGCCCGCGACCGCGCGCTCGACTACGCCGCGCTGCCGACCAGCACGTTCGTGCTCGCGCGGCGGACATGAGGACGGAGGACGTCCGCACCGGAGGGCGGCGTCCGGGCTTCAGGAGGTCAGGAGCTTGATGGCCAGCCGCTTCCCGAGCCGGAAGGCGTCGGGGATCCGCGTCTCGATGAACATCACCACGCGGTTCACCCGCCGGTTCTGGTCCTTCGGGTGGTTCACGGGGATACCGTTGACCTCCCGCAGCCGAAGCGGCTTCTCGATCGTCTGATACTGGAGAAACGGCCGCGATGCCGGGATGAAGTGGGCGGTGAGGGAGCTGCGCGACGCGCGCGGCTGCACGGTCGGCAGGCTGCCGTGGATGGTCCTGGAGTTCCAGAACATCACGTCGCCCCGGCGCAGGGCGGGAGCGTGGCACTCGAGGCCGTGACTCTGGATGAGGTCCAGGACCAGCCGCTTATAGCGGTCGTGGTGGAAGGCGATGTCGAAGTCACCGCCGTTCCTGGCCATGTCGATGCGGTGGCTTCGCGGGTAGACGTAGAAGCGCCCCGCGCCCGGCTCGATGTCCTCCAGCGCGATCCAGGCCCCGACCATGCGTCCGATGTCGGCCGAATCGAGGTAGTAGGTGTCCTGGTGGGCCCAGGTGGACGGGTTGCCCTCGAAGTACATGCTCTGCACGAGCACGCCCCGCTCTCCGAGAAGACTCTCCACCGCGGCCTGGAGGCGGCGGTCGGTGATCACGGCCAGCGAGGCGGCGCGGAAGCTCGGGAAGCGGCTCGCGTCGAGGTCCTGGACGTTCAGGATGGAGTTGAGGACGTGGCCGCCCTCGGTCAGCACGTGGCGCTCGGGGTTCCCGCTCGCCTGCCGGTACAGGAAGCCGGAGTAGGGTTTCACCTCCCGGACGAAGGCGGCTTTCGCTTCTCCGCACCGCGCATCGTCGACGAGCCCGCGCCAGACGACATAGCCGTGCTGCTCGTAGTACGCGCGGTGGCCGGCGGGGTCCAGGCGAAGGTAGGGATCCGAGCCGTCCTCGACCGCCACCGGGACCGCGATCGGCTTGCCTTCCGGGGCGGTGATCGTGAACAGCTTCTCGCAGGCCAGGCCGTCGAGGGCGGTCATCGAGCCCAATACTGACACAGCGTCCGCGCGCGTCAACCGCGCCTCACCGCCGCTCCAGCCAAATCGAGGAGGGGAAATGATGGTGGGGATCGAAGCGCGCGTCGCGGAGGCCGTCGGTGAAGGAGGCCGGCACGTAATCCGGGAAGGCCTCCTTGAGCGCCTCGGGGCGCGCATGGTGGAGGTGGCTCAGGCAGAAGAGGATGCGCGTGCGGCGGTTCTCGATGAGGAACGCCTGGAGGAAGGCGGTCTCGTTCGAGTGGAAGAACGACTCGAGGGCGTTGGTCTGGTAGGTGTAGGGCATGTAGATGTCGTGGAAGTGGACGAGCACGCCGGGGCCCAGCCGGGGGAGCACCTCGAGGAGCAGGAACTCCGTGTCGCTCCCCGTCTTGACGACGTGGCTCGAATCGATGAACAAGATGTCCGCCGGCCCCAGGGTGGCGAACTCGCCTGGGCCCACGCTCTGCACCGGAAGGTCCAACAGCTCCACCGCGGAGCCGCGGGCGGCCAGCTCCCGCAGCGGCCGGGACGGCGCAGGCTCGACGCAGGTGATGCGGCAGGCTCGTCCGCTCTCCCGCTGGTTCGCCTCCGCCGCCCGATGAGCGCAGAAGGTGGAGACACCGCTGCCGACCTCCAGGATCCGGGCCGGCTTGTAGTGACGGACCACCGCGTGCAGGGCCTGCGCCTCGACGAAGCCGAAGCCGGGGCCGTACCCGTCCCTGACGCCGCGCAGGTAGTTCCCGTTGTCCCGGTACTCCTCGCGCAAGGGCAGGCAGATGCGCCGCAGGTTCCGGACCTGCTCCTCGAGGTCGACCTCGATCCCGGCGAGCGCGGAAGGCCGCGCCCATCGCTCCCGGGTCCGGTCCAGCTCCAGGACGTCCGGCACGGGCGAGTAATAGTGGACGGGCAGGACGTGGACGCCGAGCCGCGCCGCCTGGCGGTGGACGAGGAAGAACAGGCGCTTCAGCAGGTTCTTGACCGCTCGGCGCATCAGATCGTGAGCCCCCGGGCCCGGCGGGCCGACTCCTTCATCTTGAGGGTGACCAGGTACTCGTATTGCGAGAGCAGGCGGCAGTAGGTCAGGCCCGGCCAGCCGTCGAGGAACCCGCGGCGCAGCACGTACATGTAGAGGAAGCGCAAGGTGGGGCGGCACGGCGCGCGCCAGGACAGCTCCTTCATCAGGCGCCGGCGCTTCACCGGGTCGCGGAACGCGAGGCCGTCGCGCCACGGGATGCCCCCCGTGGAGAGGGTCTTGAGGTTCTCCTCCGCCTCCATCTCGGCGTAACGGGCGTGCTTGTGCAGCCAGTCGCTCAGCCCCTTGTGGAAGCCATGGTGGGCCAGGTGGCCGCGCAGCTCGCCGGCCGGGCCCTCGAACTCGGGGTACTCGTGGACGGCGCGAGCGCCATAGCGGACCCGCTCGGGCCGGAAGAAGCGGAGGAACCAGGAGGGGTAGAGGCCCGCATGCCGGAGCCAGCGCCCCCAGAAGTACTCCTTCCGCCGCAGCCGGTAGACCCACGGCGGCCCCTCCCCCGCCCGGGCGATCGACTCGATCTCGGGGACGAGGTCCGCCTCCACCGTCTCGTCGGCGTCCACCGCCAGCACCCAGCGGTGGCGGTACGCCACCCCGGTGCGCGCCGCCTCCCTTTGTTCGCCGTAACCCAGGAAGGCGTGCTGGTACACGCGGGCTCCCCCCGCGCGCGCCAGATCCACGGTGTGGTCTTTGCTGAAGGAGTCGAACACCACCACGTCGTCGCTCCACCGCACCGACTCCAGGCAGCGCGGCAGGTTCTTCTCCTCGTCGCGGGTGAGGATGAGGACGGAGATCACGAGCGGCGGATCTCCCGCTTCTTCAGGAAGCGGGCCGGGTTGCCCCCGACCACCGTCCACGGCTCGACGTCCTTCACCACGCAGGCGCGGGCGGCGACGACGGCGCCCTCCCCGACGACCACCCCGGGGCCGACGAAGACGTCGGCCGCGATCCACGCGCTCGCCCCGATGGTGATGGGGGCCTTGACGAGGGGCAGGCTCGCCCGCCGGTGATCGTGGGAGGCGGCGCACAGCCAGGTGTACTGGCTCACCAGGGCATGGGACCCGAGCTTGATCCGGTCCGCGGAGTAACACTCCACGTCACGACCGAGGCAGGCGTACTCCCCCATCTCCAGGTTCCAGGGGGCCCAGATCCGCACCGAGGGGTAGACGTAGGCGCCCTTGGCGATGCGGGCCCCGAATAGCCGCAGCCACAGGCGACGCCAGCCCCACAGGGGCCGCGGACTGAAGCGGCAGAAGAGCCACCAGGCCACGCTCCAGAACAGACGGCCGGCGCGGTTGCCGAGGGTGTGCGGGCTCGGGCAGTCGGTGAGGTCCATCCCCTCCCGGGGCTCGGTCACGGTCGCACCCGGCAGTAGACCTCGAACTCCGTGCCCAGCCCCGCGAGATCCATGGCGCGTGCGGGAGCCCAGGCCAGCGGGGCGAAGACGCGCGCCGCCGCGCGCGCCCAGGAGGATTCCCCCGCGACGTACTTGCGGAAGCCGCGGGCGAGCTGCTCCATCCCCAGGCCGGAGAAGCTCGTCCACGCGGTCACGGGGAGGTCCGCCCGCCGGAGCAGGCTCCACAGGCCGGGCTTGCTGAAGAGGGTCAGGTGCTGGGGCGGGTTGATCATCGGGAAGCGCCGGCCCAGGACGCGGGCGGGCACGCCGCTGAGGCTGGGGGTCGAGAAGGCCACGACGCCCTGCGGCCGCACGAAGGCCTGCATGCGGACGAGCTCGGGTCCCGGCTCGGGAAGGTGCTCGAGCACTTCCCAGAGCACGACCGCATCGTAGCGAACCGGGGGAACAGGCATCTGCTGGATCCAGCACCGGTGGACCCGATGGCCCTTCGCCTCGGCGACCGCGGCCGCCGGGCCCGGTTCCACGCCCTCGGCCTCGAGCCCCTGCTCCCGGAGCGCGTCGAGGAACTCGCCGGCCCCGCAGCCCACCTCCAGGATCCGCCGCGCCCCCAGGCCGGCCAGCGTCCGGGCCCGATGGCGGGCCCGGCGGACGGGGAGCTCTCCGAGAAGCTCGTCCGGGCCGGCGTCCGGCTCGAGAGCATACATCCCGGCCAGCAGCGCTTCGTCGGGCTTCGGATCGACGAAGAGCGTCCGGCAGTCTGGGCAGCGGACCATCCAGAAGCCGTCGACGTCGAAGGCCCTCCGGCCGCGGCGGCCTTGGCAGGCCGGGCAGGCGCGGCACTCGGTCACGGGGCTCCTCCCCCGACCAGCCCGCGGTAGGCGGCGGCCAGCTCGCCCGCCGCTCGCTCCCAGGAGAAACGGCTGGCCAGGCGCGCGCACCCGGCCGCATAGGCCTCCCGCGGGACGGCCAGGACCTCGCCGATCCGGGCGGCCACGGAGCGCGTGTCGAGCCCGGCCACCGCGCCGGCGCCGGCCGCCTCCACTTCGGAATGGAGCGCCACGCCGCGGGAGACCACCACCGGCGTCCCCGCCGCCGCCGCCTCGAGCACGACGACGCCGAAGTTCTCATCGAAGGATGGAAGCGCGAGGCAGCGCGCCCCGGCGAGGAGGCGTCCCTTCGTTTCTCCCGTCACGAGCCCCGTGAAGTGCACCGCATCGGCGATGCCGAAGCGCCGGGCCGCTTCGACCAGCGGCTGCTGCATGCCTTCGTCGGGGCCCGCGAGGACAAGCTGCAGGCCGGGGCGGTCGCGCACGAGCTCGGCGAAGGCGGAGAGGAGCAGGTCGAGGCCCTTCTTGCGGTGCAGACGCCCGAGGAAGAGAACGTAGAGCCGGGGAGGCTCGAACCTCCGCGCCGGGGCATCGTCGACGTGGTTCGACCGCGCTCCGGAGGGCTCCTCCGCCTCGACGCCAAGCGGGATCACCCGCGTCCGGGCGCGCGGCTGGATGCGCCGGACGTCCTCGGCCTCGGCCTCCGAGGTGCAGTGGACGAAGGCGGCCGAGCGCAGCAGCCGCCTCACGATCAGGAGGAAGGGCCGCTTCAACGAGGATCCCTGGGCGAGACACCACGGGGCGAAGACGCCGCACGGCCGCATCACGTAGGGACGCTCGAGCACCAGACGCGCGGCATCGCTGGTGGCCGTGACGAAGGTGAAGATGCCGTGGCTGTGGACGACGTCGAACTCGTCACGCCGGCGCCACACCGCGGCGGTCAGCTCGGGAGCGACCAGGCGGCGCCGGAGCGGCGCCAGGGCCGGCGCGCGGAAGTAGGTCACGCGCACTCCCGCCTCCTCGACCATGTGGGTCGGCCCGGAGCCGTCGGTCTCGGCGTCGCCGACGGTGAAGACCGACACCTCGAAGCCGGGCTGGCGGGCCAGGGCCCGGGCCAGGGGCAGCATGGACACCGAGGGCCCGCCGAACCGGTGCTGTAGCGAGGCCAGGACGTGGAGGATGCGGACCGTCACCGCACGTCTCCCAGAAGCCGCTCCAGGACGATCAGCGACCAGGCCCGCGACCAGTGCACCCGCCCCGAGGCGACGCCATCGAAGATGCGCGCGACCGCCGCGGTGGCGCCGGCCGAAAGCAGCCACCCCGGCAATTCGAGAGCGCGCCCGCGCTCGTGATCGCTCCCCACCCATCGCTGCAGCGGAAGAGTGAAGCCGGTCTTTCTCCGGTGGAGGAGGTGCGGCGGCAGCGCCGGGCGGGGCGCCCGGCCCAACGGGAGCTTGCCCAGTCGGCCGCGCCACGCCGCCAGCACGGGACCGAGGCTCTCGGTCAGGTGCGCGCTCACGAGAGGGACCCGGACCTCGAGCGAGTGCGCCATGGAGGCCCAGTCCGCGTCGCGCAGGAGCTGGTTGCGCATGTACAGGCTCTGCTCGGCGGTGGCCACCTCCGCCCACGGTCCGGCCGGACGCGGCTGGAGGGCTTCGGTCACCGGCCGGTCGATGACCGCCTCGACCCGTCCCGCCTGCCAGAGGTCGGGAGACAGTAACTGCCGGATCTCGCGGGGAGTGAACAGGCCGCGCAGCAGATGGTAAGTGGTCGCCGGCCGGGCGACGGCACGGCCCAGGTAGCGGATCTTCTCCCGCCGGCGCTTCATGATCCGCCCCAGGCCCGCCAAGGCGAGGTCGGCCCCGGGCAGCCGGCCCAGGAAACCCACCCGTCGCAGCCGCGGGTAGGACCGGTAGGAGGGATAGGTGCCGAACAGCTCGTCGCCCCCCAGACCCGAGAGGGCGACCTTCAGCCCCGCCTGCTTCACCGCCCACGAGACCCAGTACACGTTGAGGCCGTCGACACTCGGCTGATCCATCGCCGACAGGAAGCAGTCCATGGCCGAGCGGACATCGTCCCAGGACACCGTCAGGGTGGTGTGGCGGGTTCCGAAATGACGCGCGACCTCCTCGGCGTCGGGCGCCTCGTCCTCCGCTCGGCCGCGGAACTCCCCGAAGCCCAGCGTCACCGTGCGGATCGGCTCGGGATGGGCCCGCGACGCGAGCCCGACGAGGACCGCCGAGTCGAGCCCTCCCGAGAGGAACGCTCCGACCGGCACGTCGGCCACAAGGTGCAGGCGCACGCTGTCGCGGACCTGGGCTTCCACCTGCCGGTCCACCTCGCTCGGCGGCAGCGGTTCCGCCCGGGTCGCGTAGACCTCGGCCACGGACCAATAGCGCCGGGGCGACCCGACCTCGCCCTCCTTCACCTGCAGCGTGCAGCCGGCGGGAAGGGATCGGACGCGCCGGAAGAGCGTGGCCGGCTCGGGGACGCTGCCCCAGGCGAGAAAGCCGAGCACCCCTTCCGGATCGACGTCGCGCGACACCCGGCCCCCGCGCACGAGGGCCCGCACCGAGGAGGCGAAGCGAAAGGTCCCGCCCTCGTCGCAGTAGTAGAGAGGCTTGATGCCGTGAGGGTCCCGGGCCAGGGTGAGGACGCAGCTCTCGCGGTCCCACAGGGCGAAGGCGAACATTCCCCGGAGCCTTCGCATGCCGTCGACCCCTTCCGTCCGGTAGAGCTGGAGGAGAACCTCGGTGTCGCTCTCGGTGCGGAAGCCGGCATTCGGGCGCAGCTCCTCCCGCAACTGCCGATAGTTGTAGATCTCGCCGTTGAAGACGATCACGGCGTCTCCCCCCTCGCTCGTCATGGGCTGGGCGGCCGCCTCGCTCAGGTCGATGATCGACAAGCGGCGGTGGCCGAGGAGCAGCCGCCCTTCGGGATCACGGTAGAGGCCGTGACCATCGGGACCCCGGGCCGTCATGGCGTCGCGCACGGCGACGCACTCTTCCGGGTCGGGGAGCGGGGCCCCGGGAGCGAAGGCGTAGATGCCGTTGATGGCGCACATCCGGATCAGTTGGTTCTTCGCAAGCCGCGGGAGCCGTCGCGGCGGGCCGGGATGACGACGAGCTGGTCCCACGATTCCAGGGCCGCGGCCAGGGTCCAACCGCCCTCCTGTACGAGCCGCTGTCCGCGCCACCCCATCAGGGGAAGGTTGCGCTGCAGGGACAGGGTCCGCTCGAGCGCTTCGGCGACGGCTGGCGGCGACGCGTCCCGCAGCACGAACCCGGTGACGCCGTCCTGGACCAGGTCGGCGGCCGCTCCCACCCAGGCCGGAGCGATGACGGGACGCCGCGACGAGAGCGCCTCGTTGATCACCAGCCCCCATGGCTCCCGGCGCGACGGTACCGCCACGACGTCGGCGGCTGCGTAGAGCGCCGGGGTCTGGTCGCTGGGCCGCTCGCCGAGGAATCTCGTGCTCGAGCCGATGCCGAGCCTCGCCGCCCGCCGCTCCAGTCCAGGCCGGCCGGCGCCCTCTCCCACGATCAGGCAGCGCATGCGAGCCCGAAGGGGCGGAGCGAGCAGGGCCAGGCCCTCGAGGAGCAGGTCCACGCCTTTGGACTCCACGAGCCGACCGACGTAGAGGACGACCAGATCGGCGTTGCCGGCCAGCTCCCGGCGCGCGGTCTCGCGCAGGCTCTCTGCCCGCCAGAAGGGCTCGGGGTCGTGGGGGTACGGCAAGCGCAGCAGCGGCGGGAGGCTCTGCCGGCCGCAGCACCACTCGTAGAACCTCCGGTTCTGCGTTCCGACATAGAGCAGACGCGTCATGCCCCGCAGGTAGGGTCGCATCGTAGCCCGCACGAGCCAGCGCCGCAGCCTTCCCCCCCGCTGGACGTCCTCCATGTTCATGTCGGACCAGTAGCAGACGCTTCGGCCGGTGACCCGCGCCCACAGGCAGGCCACGAGAACCGGGCGAGGGAAGTGGCCGGCGGCGATCAGCGTCGCCGGGTCGGCCCGGCGCAGCGCGCGCAAGAGCTCCGTGGTCTGGCGCACGGCGCCGGCGGCGGAGAGGACGAGGCTGCGCCGCGGCAGGTCTCCCACCTCGTAACGGCGCGCGACACGCTCGACCGCGCTGGGGGGCGTATAGAAGAAGGCGACGGCGGGCCCGTGCTTCTGCTCGATCCGGCGGTGCAGCGCCTTCATGTAGTGTGACGGATGGCCGCCCACCCAGGCCGCCGCCACGGGCCCCGGCTGTCTCGCCTCCTCGTCGCGTCGCCGCCGACCAACGAGCCTCACGACCCGCCAGACCGGGAAGCGCACGAGGCGGTCGAAGGCCGAAGGCTCGCGCCCGACGATCTTCCGGAAGATCCGCCGCACGTCGCCCGGATAGATCTTCTCGAGCCGGCCGCTCCCCGAGATGGAGCCGGGATGGAGGCGGAAGGCCCCCAGGGCCTCGGGCAGATGGCGGAAGCGCGCTCCGGAGAGGGCCATCTCCGCGAGCAGCTCGCCGTCCCAGCAGGTCCGGTTCTCCTCGCGGAAGCCGCCCGCCCGCTCGAAGGCGGAGCGGCGGAAGAAGGTCGCCTGCTGGAACACGAGGCAGGCTCCGAAGGCGAAGCGGCGCAGGCTCCAGGGGTCGCTGAAGATCGGACGGATGACGCGCTCGGTGGCGTCGACGAGGATGCCGTCGCCGTAGACGACGTCGACGGCGGGATCGCCGGCGAAGACCTCCATCACCCGGGCTACCGCCCCCGGGAGCAGGAAGTCGTCCGCGTTGACGTAGCCGCAGATCTCACCGCTCGTCCGGGCGAAGCCCTGGTTGAGGGCCGCCGCGGGGCCGCCGTCGGGACCGGAGGACCAGCGATGAAGGCGGCTTTCGTGCCTCCGGATGACGCCGAGGGTCTCGTCCGTCGAGCCGCCGTCCACGATGACGTACTCGATGCGCGGATAGTCCTGGTCGAGGACGCTGCGCAGCGCGCGCTCGAGGAAGGCGCCCTGGTTCAGGCAGGCGGTCACGATGGAGACGGTCGGTCGGGGCGGGCCGGGCACTGACATCGCGGTCCTGCGTGCCTCAGCGATGGATGAAGCTCAGCGCGATCTTCACGACCGTGTCGCTGACGTTCTCGACCAGGTACTCGCGGGGGGGCGACCATGCTCCGCGCAGGGCCAGCGCCGTCTGCAGGCAGCGAAGCACCGTCTCGGGCTCGGCGCCGCTGAGGATGTTGCTGCCGCACTCGATGGTCTCCGGCCGCTCCGTCACGTCGCGCAGGGTGACCGTCGGTATGCCGAAGATCGCGCACTCCTCCTGCACGGTGCCGCTGTCGGTGAGCACGGCCAGGGCGTTGCGCTCCAGGGTCACGAAGTCGAAGAACCCGAAGGGAGGCGCGTAGCGCACCGTGTCCGAGCCCGCGGCCAGCCCCAGGGCCGCCATCTGGTCGCGGGTGTGGGGATGGGTGCTGACGATGACGGGGGCCCCGAGCTCGCCGGGCAGCCGGCCGAGGACGTGGTGGAACGCGCGCAGGCGCTCCGGCACGTCCACGTTCTCCGCCCGATGCAAGGTGACCAGGAAGTAACGGCCCTTCTCGAGCCCGAGCTGCGCGAGCGCGGTCGAGCCGTCGATGCGGGTCTGGTAGCGGCGGATCACCTCGAGGATGGGGTTCCCGGTCACGTAGACCCGCTCCCCGGCGAACCCCTCGCGCAGCAGGTTCTGGCGGCTTCGCTCCGTGTAGGGCATGAGCACGTCGCTGCACGAATCGATCATGCGCCGGTTGATCTCCTCCGGCACGCGGTCGTCGTAGCACCGGTTGCCCGCCTCCATGTGGAGCACCGGGATGCCCATCCGCTTGGCCATGATCGCGGCCAGGCCGCTGTTGGTGTCGCCCAGCACCAGGAAGCGGTCCGGGCGCTCGGCCCGGAGGACCCGCTCCGCCTCGGGCAGGATGCGGCCGATCTGCTCTCCGAAGCTGCCCCGCGCTCCCAGGTGATGGTCGGGTGGGCGCAGCCCCAGGTCGCGGAAGAAGACGTCGCTCAGGCCGGGGTCGTAGTTCTGCCCCGTGTGGACGAGGACGTGCCGGCAACGGCCATCGAGCTTCCCGATGATGACGCTGAGGCGGATCAGCTCGGGCCGGGTGCCGAGGAGGGTCAGGACCTTCAACGCAGGAACTCGCCCTCCTCCCGCGCGCCCTGCTCCGGCATGAGGGAATGGCGCTCGAGGAGGGTCCGGATCTCGTCCGGGGTCATCAGCGAATCGGCGGAGCTGTACTCCTTCTCGAGCCGCGGGCCGCTCACGCTCTCCGCCTGCAGCTCGGGTTGGATGGGCTGGATCGCGTAGTAGTCGCCGAGGTCCACCGTCCGCGCGGCCTCCTCCTCGGAGACGAGGATCTCGTGGATCTTCTCTCCGGGGCGGATCCCGGTGCGCACGATCTCGATCGTCCGGCGGCCGATGAGCGCATTCGCCACGTCCACGATCCGGGCGGCGGGGATCTTGGGGACGTAGGTCTCGCCGGCCCGGGCCCGGGCGATCGCGGCCGCGATCAGCTCCACCGCCGTGCCCAGGGACAGGAGGAACCGGGTCATCCCGTCGGTGGTGATGGTGACGGGGCCGCCGTTGCGGATCTGCTCGTGGAACAGCGGGATGACCGACCCCCGGGAGGCGAGGACGTTCCCGTAGCGGACGCAGATGAAGCGGGTGGCGGGGACGGTCAAGTTGGCGCCGACGAAGATCCGCTCCTGCAGCGCCTTCGTCATCCCCATGACGTTCACCGCCTTGCACGCCTTGTCCGTCGACACGCCCACCACCGTCCCCACCTCGACCCGGCCGTCGCGCACCGCGCGGACGATGTTCTCCGCTCCGACCACGTTGGTCTGCACCGCCTCGAACGGGAAGTACTCGCAGGAGGGGACCTGCTTCAGCGCGGCGGCGTTGACGACGATGTCGGCTCCGTCCATGGCCGAGCAGACCGCATGGTAGTCCCGCACGTCGCCGATCCTGAACTCCACCAGCCGCTCGAAGTCGTGATAGATGACCTCGTCGGTGGCCTTCGTCTTGTGCAGGTACTCCAGCCGCATGAAGTGCTGCTTGGCCTCGTCCCGCGAGAAGATCCGGATCTTGCCCGGGCGATCGTCCGGGCGGGCGAGCAGCCAGCGGGTGAGCACCTTGCCGAGCGACCCCGTCCCCCCGGTGATGAGGATCGTCTTTCCCTTCAGCGTCGCCGGTCCGCCCGCCGTCATCCCTGGAGCCCCCGTTCCCGGTAACAGGGCGAGGACTCGAAGTGGGCGTGCATGAGTCCGATCAGCTCCGCCCAGGCGGGGGGCTCGTAACCGGTCGCTTCACGAAAGCGCGACGAGTCGAGGGTCCGGTCGATGCGGCAGCCGTCATCCGGCACGATCTCGATCCCGTGGCCATATTGGCCGGCAATCAGCCGGAGCAGATCGCACTTCGACACGGGGCTCGACGAGACGTGGTAGACGCCGCGCATGTCGATCCGCGCCAGGACGTGCTCGTCGATGATGCGCGCCAGCTCCACGCTGGGAAACCCCGAGAAGATCGCCCCGGTGAAGCCCCGGACCGGCCCGGGCTGGGAGAGGAACCACTCTACGAGGCCGTACCGGTCGCGCAGCTCGTGACCGATGAAAGACGTCCGGAGCGTGATGCCGTCAGCGGCCGCGAGCTCACCCAGGACCTTCGTGCGTCCGTAGAGATCGACGGCATCGGGAATATCGTTCTCAGTATACTTCCCGGCCGCGCCGTCGAAGACGCAGTCGGTGCTGACGTGCACCAGGCGGCCCCCCACCGCCGCGCACAGGCGAGCCAGCTGGTGGGGAAACAGCGCATTGAGGCTGATCGCGGCCACCGGGTCGGCCGCCGAAGGCCTCTGCTTGACGAGGCCGATGCAGTTGACCACGACGTCGGGCCGGAAGGACTCGAGGACCGCGGCCACGGTCTGGATGCGCTCGGCATCGACTCCGGGGACGACCTGCTCGCGGAGAGCACGGGGAAGCAGACGGTCCAACCCGTCCTCGGCGCGGGCCGTCGCCCGGACGTCGTGACGTCCACCCTGGTGGAGGCGCTCGAGTAGGACGTGTCCGAGCATTCCGGTCGCGCCCAGGACGAGGACCCTCATCCCCGGCGCCTTTCCGCGGCGGCATAGAGGCGGCCGACCACGCGCTGGAACTGCCGCAAGACGAAGGACGCCATCCGACCCGGACGGCCGGGATCCGCCACGGTCTTGATGGCCCAGAGGGCCCCGAAGGCCTCTTCGAGGGGACGCCCCATGTTGTCCGCGATATGGAAGGCCCGGGCGGCGTAGATCTGCCAGGACGAGTCGAAGTCTTCGGGTCCCCACCCCGACCGGTGCTCCTGCCAACGTCCTCCGTCGAGCCCCCAGGCGTCCTTGCCGTCCGGATGATGCTGGGGCAGGAAGCCGAGGGGCGTGAAGATCACGACCTGGCGTCTCACCAGCGGCTCGGTGGCCGCGAGCAGCCGGCGTGCCTCCTCCTTCTCCAGGTGCTCGATGACGTCCACCAGGAAAACCGTGTCCACGGACCGCGGAGGGAACAGCTCGAGGGCCTGGGCCCACGTCGCCTTCAGCACGACGAAGGTCCGGTCCTGGCGGCAGCGGACCTTGCCCTGGAGGACCTCGACGTACTGCTCGAAGGGCTCGCAGCAGATGTGCACGAGCGGGCGCAGGTACGGCTGGGGCATGATCCCGCAGCCGATGTCCAGGACGACCGGCACCGGCTCGAGGGCCTTGCGCAAGGCGGGCAGCATCTCCTCGGCGGTCAGCCAGGTCAGGCCCACGCGGGTTCCCGACGGCGGCCGGGGCCGCGAGCCCTCACCGGGACACCGTCCGCCACTCGAGCAGGGGCCTGACCACGCCGCCGAAGCGGCCGAAGTAGTCCTTCCGCACCGCGGGGCTGTCGAGCACCTCGATCCTCAGGACGTCGCGGGTCATGGTCCCGTCCACGAACCCCTTGCCGAAGAGGTTGACGGCCAGGCTGAACCAGCCGTCGTTCAGGAAGTTCGCGGGGACGCGGCAGGAGCTACGGTACTCCCCGGACGGCATCGGACGACCGTACCAGCACGATTCGTGGTTGTTGATGGAGGAGAACACGATGTTCTGCTCGTCGTCGAAGAGGATCGCCGTCAGTCCCACGTAGGTCCCGGGAGTCGTGACCCGGAAGTCGATGTCCACGTCGAAAGCGGTGTCGGTATGGACCTGGGACAGCGCTTCTCCGTCCACGCCGCGGAGGGTGATCCGGGAGAGGATCGCGGAGGCGTTCCGGGGGGCCGCCCGCTCATCCGGCCATTCGCGGGACAGGACGGCGGTGCCGGCCTCGCCCAAGTACCGGGAGACGACCTCGCTGGCCGACCCCGCGGCGACCAGCGAGCCGCCCCGGAGAAGCAGCGCCCGGTCGCACAGCGTCCGCACCGCGCTCATGTTGTGGCTCACGAACAGCACGGTCCGCCCTTCGCGCCCCACCGATTCCATCCGACCCAGGCACTTCCGCTGGAACGCCGCGTCCCCGACCGCCAGGACCTCGTCCACCACCAGGATGTCCGGCTCCAGGTGCGCGGCCACCGCGAAGGCCAGCCGCACGTACATGCCCGAGGAGTACCTCTTGACCGGCGTGTCCAGGAAGCGCTCGACCTCCGCGAAGGCGACGATCTCGTCGAAGCGTCTCTTGATGTCCGCCCGCCGCATGCCCAGGATGGCGCCGTTCAAGAAGATGTTCTCCCGGCCCGTCAGCTCCGGATGAAAGCCGGTCCCCACCTCGAGCAGGCTGGCCAGGCGGCCGCGCAGGGTCAGCCGCCCTTCCGAGGGCTCCGTGATGCGGCTCATGAGCTTGAGCAGCGTGGACTTGCCGGCTCCGTTGGGCCCGATGATGCCGATGCGCTCGCCCGGCGCGACGTGGAACGAGACCTTCTCGAGGGCGTAGAACTCCTCGCGTCCCGCCATCCCCCGGTCGAGCCTCCGCCCCCGCAGCCTCGCCGCCAGCCGCCGCGCGCGCACGGCCAGATCGTCCCGCAGCGTGAGGTAGCGCTCGGGATGCTGGTGGCGCAGGACGTATTTCTTAGAGAGCTTCTCGGCGATGATCGCGGACATGGAATCGGGGCGGGCACGGCAACGCCGAGCGGGGGGCATCTTGCGGTCGCCCGGCCGCGATCAGATCACGTCCGCGAAGCTCCGCTCGGCCTTCCGGAAATACCATAGCCCGGAGATCACCAGGAGGGCCACCACCGTCGCCGCCAGGAAGAGGCCGCTCCAGTATAGCGTAAACGCCCGGCCGAGGATCGCCCACCGGAAGCCGTCGATCACGCCCACCAGCGGGTTGAGCGAGTAGAGCAGGCGCCAGCGCGCCGGGACCACGTCGCTCGAGAACCCGACCGGCGAGACGTAGAGCCCGAACTGCACCACGAAGGGAACGATGTACGTGAAGTCGCGGTACTTCACCGTCAGGGCCGAGAACCAGAGTCCGCCGCCCACCGCGGTCGCCGCGGCCAGCAGCACGAAAAGGGGCAGGGCGGCCAGCCGCACGGTCGGCAGCACTCCGTACCAGGCCATCAGGCCGGCGAGCAGCGCCAGCGACATCAGGAAGTCGACGAAGCTCACCACGACGGCGCCGATGGGTATCACCATCCGGGGGAAGAACACCTTCGAGACCATGGACGCGTTGGCGAGCAGGCTGGCGCTGCTGCCGGCCAGGGCGCTGGCGAAGAACTGCCAGGGCAGTAGGGCGGCGAAGACGAGGACCGGGTACGGCACCCCGTTCGACGGCAGCCTGGCGATGCGGCCGAAGACGACGGTGAAGACGAGCATGGTGGCCAGCGGGCGCACGAGGGCCCATGCCACGCCGATGGCGGCCTGCTTGTACTGGACCGTGACGTCCCGCCAGGCCAGGAAGTAGAACAGCTCCCGGTAGCGCCAGAGATCTCTCAGGTACTGGCCGGCCGGTCGACCGGCCTCGATCACGAGCAGCTCTGTGGGCGCCTCCGGCGAGGCGGTCCGGCCGGTCGCCTCGGCGGGCGCCGCCACGGCTAGCTCACCGAGGGCGGCGGAGGGGCCGGATCGCTCACGTCGATCGCCGAGGCTCGTCCGCCGGCGAGCCGGGCGAGCCGCTGCGCCACCCGCAACAGGCGGTCGAGGAGCGGCGAGTTGAGGCGGCGCGCCCGGACCTGGAGCGCTCGCGCCCATCCGGCATCCGGCACGGCGAGGGCGTTGCGAAAGGCCTCGTCGGCATAGGTGTGCGCGCCGAAGCTCCGGTAGAGGTCGCCCATCCAGATCCAGGCGTCGGCCGGCCCGGTTCCGCCGTCCGCCAGGCCCGGGAAGAAGCCCCGCACCGACAGGTGGTCGTGGACGACGTCCATGAGGAGGCGAATGTCCCGGCGGACCTGTCCGGCCTCGGTCTCCGTGCCGCGCGCCGGATGGACCCGCTTGAATGTGACCGCCCGCGGGCTCAGGAGGAAGGGGAATGCCGCCGACAGGCGCAGCGTCATCTCCACGTCCTGGGTCGTCCGGTTGGCCTCGTTGAACGGGCCCACGCGCGCGAAGCAGGACCGGTGGATGGTCATCGCGCACATGTCGACGCCCCCCAGACGCAGCGCGTCCCGCGGGTTCGTGACCCGGTCGACCGGGTAGACCGGCTCCCGGATGACGTTTCCCGCGCCGTCGATGACCTTGATCGGGCAGAACAACACGCGGGCCTCGGGCCGTTCCGCCGCGGCGATCATGTCCTGCTCGATGCGGTCGGCAGCGAACCGGTCGTCGTGGCTCAGCCAGGCGAACCACTCGCCGGTCATCTCCCGCAGCCCGTGGTTCAGCGCGGTGGACACGCCGCCGTTGGGCTTCCGGAAGCGGCGGACCCGGTCGCCGTACGACCGGATGATGGCGTCGGTCCGGCCTCCGTCGTCGGATCCGTCGTCGACGACGATGACCTCGGTGCGCCCGTAGGTCTGCTGCAGCGCGCTGTCGACCGCCTCGCGCAGGTAGTTCGAGCCGTTGTACACCGGGATCACGATCGACACGACCGGCGATCGCGACGAGGCGCGGGCGCCGCCCGTCACTTCACTCCCTGGGCGTAGAGTGACTCGTAGCGGCGCTCCGGCTGATCCAGGGCGGGGTCGAAGGGCCGCAGGCGCACCTCCCTGAGGCCGATCTGCCCGAGCAGGGCCAGGATGCTCTCCTCGTCGAACATGTGGCGGTGCTCGCCGTCCATGTAGAACATGTAGTTCACGTAGTCGATCGGCGTACGGAGCGACAGCCCCGTGTCGTAGGTGCAGTAGGTCCGGGCGTCGAACGTCTCCGGGTGGGCATAGGCCTCGAGGTAGATCCTCGCGTTGGGGACGGCCAGGCTGAAGACCCCGTTCGGCTTGAGCGTCCGGTAGCAATCCCGCAGGAGCGCCACGAGGTCGGGGTACCGGAAGTGCTCCAGGACGTGCTCGGAATAGATGAGGTCGAGCGACTCGTCGGGGAAGGGCAGGCCCAGGCGCAGATCATAGGGGAAGTCGGTGCGGAAGCTGAGGTCGGAGGTGATGAAGCCCTCCTTGGTCTTGACCCCTCCGGGGCCGATCTCCAGCCGGTTGACCCGGCGCTTGTCGAAGAAAAGCCGGGCCTTGACGAGCCCGACCAGGGAGCAGAGGTGGGTCCGGGCTTCCGCCCGAACGAGGGCGCAGCTCTCGCGAAGCCGGCCGGGATACCGGGAACGCATCTGGACCGTTCCTGCCGCCGCTGGCGCCGGCACGATTGTCCTAGAATAGCGTTTCGTCGTCCAACGCGGGAACGGCGCGGATGCCGTGCTCGCCCGGGGCCCCTGCGCATGTGCGGCATCTTCGGCTTCGTCGGCCACCTCTCGGCGGACCTCGCCTCCGCGTGCGTCGACTCTCTCGCCCACCGCGGCCCCGACGGGCGCGGGCTCTGGCGGACACCGGAGGTCACGCTCGGCCATCGACGCCTGGCCATCCTCGATCCGTCGCCCCGGGGCGAGCAGCCCATGTCCTTCCTGGACGGGCGATACCGGATCACGCTGAACGGCGAGATCTACAACTTCCTCGAGCTGCGCGAGGAGTTGCGGGACCGGTACTCGTTCCAGAGCGAGTCGGACACCGAGGTCCTCCTCGCCGCCTTCGCCCGGTGGGGGCCCGCCGGCCTGGACCGGTTGAACGGGATGTGGGCCTTCGCCGTCTGGGACGACGACGAGAAGCGCCTCTTCCTCGCCCGGGACCGGTTCGGCAAGAAGCCGCTCTTCCACGTCCGGGTGGCGGACGGGTTCGCGTTCGCCTCCGAGATGAAGGCGCTCTTCCCCCTGCTCGATCAGGTTCGGCCCAACGTTTCGCTGGTCCGGGACACGGCCCGCCTCATGCAGTACGAGTCCACCCGCGAGTGCGTCATCGAGGGGATCGAGCGCCTGCCCGCCGGCCACTACGCGTGGTTCGGCGACGGCCGCCTGGAGACGCGGCGCTGGTGGTGCACGCTGGATCACCTGCCGCGGGTCCCCGGCCGCTTCGAGGAGCAGGGGGAGCAGCTCCGCGGCCTCCTCCTGGACGCCTGCCGGCTGCGGATGCGCAGCGACGTCCCCCTCGGGACGGCCCTCAGCGGAGGGCTGGACTCGAGCGCCGTCGCTTCCGGCATGAGCCACGCCGCCCGCCGCGCCGGCACGGAGCGGGTGCACCGGCGCTGCCAGCATGCCTTCGTGGCCTCGTTCCCCGGTACTTCCCTGGACGAGGTGCCCTACGCGCGCGCGGTGGCGGAGTACCTCGGCATCGAGCTGACGGTGGTCGAGGTGGATCCCCGGACCGCCCTCGACCGGCTGGACGACTTCCTCTACCGCTTCGAGGACCTCTACCTCACGAGCCCGATCCCGTTCATGCTGACCTACGAGGCGATCAAGGCCCGCGGCATCAGCGTCACCCTGGACGGCCACGGCGCCGACGAGCTCTTCGGCGGGTATCGCTTCGACTTCCTGAGGGCCCTCGGCGACGCGGGCTGGAACCTCGTGCAGGCGCGGCAGGTCCTGGACGCCTACTACGACAGCCAGCCCGCCGACAGCGTCCAATATGCCCGCCTCCCCGGGAAGCTTCCCTTCCTCGCCCGATGGCACGCCCGGAGGCTGGCCCGAAGGCTGCTGGGAGGCGCGGAGCAGGCGCGGGACCGCGACCATCCGGCCTGGCGGTCGCTCGACGAGCTGACGCGCGTGCTCTACGTCTCGGCTCACGAGACCGTGCTGCCGACCCTGCTCCGCAACTACGACCGTTACAGCATGGCGAGCGGGGTGGAGATCCGGATGCCCTTCCTCGACCACCGCATTGCGGCCTTCGCCTTTGCTCTGCCCTGGGACTCGAAGCTGCGCCGGGGGTACTCGAAGGCCGTGGTCCGGGAGGCGGTGGCGCCGATGCTGCCCCCGCTGATCGCCTATCGCAAGACGAAGATCGGGTTCAACTCGCCGACGGTGGACTGGATCAAGGGCCCGCTGCGCCAGTTCATGCTCGACACGCTGGCTGCCCGCTCATTCCGCTCGTGCCCGCTCATCGATCCGGAGGAGACGGCCCGGGAGATCATGGGCGTGATCACCGACCCGCAGGCGACCTTCCAGCGGGGCGAGCGCGCCTGGACGCTCCTCGCCCCCTATCTCTGGGAGCAATCGGTCGTCAGGCGGGCCCGCGAAGCGCGATTGCAGTCGCTGCCCGCCTGAGGCCCGGCCTTCAGCCGGCGGAGCGGACCACCCGCGCCGGCACCCCGACCACCGTGCAGCCGGGCGGAACGGACTCGAGCACGACCGCGTTGGCCCCCACGTCGGCCCGCGCCCCGATCTCGAGCCGGCCCGAGGCGATGATCTTGGCCCCCGCGCCGAGCTGCGCCCCCTCGCCGATCACGATCTCGTCCAGGTCCACCGGCTCGCGGTGGCGCACGTTCTGCCCGATGACCACCTGGGGATGGATCATGACGTCGTCGCCGATGACGGTCCGGGGGTGCACGATCACCCCTGCGCCGTGGTGCTGGAAACGGACTCCCCGGCCGATGCGCACGCTGCCGGGGAGGTCGCATCCGGTGAGGAAGTAGTTCCAGCGCTGCAGTAGCCCCGGCAGCAGCCGGACCCGGCGCAGGTGCAGCCAGCGGGCCAGCCGGTGGATCTTCTGCGGGTCGATCACGTTCGCTTCGTGAGCCCGAGCCGGCCAGCCAGCCGCGCCCGCACCATCGCGAGGAGACGCCGGGACGACAGCTCCGGGTAGAACTGCGGGAGCTGGCCGTCGGCCGCCCCCACCACCTCCCCAACCGCGCTCAGCAGGATGTCCTGGCCCGGGACTCCCGCGATGACGTTCATCTCCGGCGGGCGCATCGTGCGGCCGAAGCTCCGGACGTGGCTCCGGCACCGACGCGAGGTCAGGACGTGCGCGGTCCCCAGCCGGCCCGGAGCCTTCGTGCCATAGAGATCGACGCTGTAGTCGTAGCCCTTCAGGGAGTCGGTCAGCCGATCCAGACGGGAAGGCAGCAGCTCGAACCAGGCGTCGTAGACGGCGGCCGAGTCGGCGAGGGGCTTGAAGCGGAAGCTGCTCTTGAAGAGCTGGAGGGGGACCTGGAACAGCGTGGTGCCGGACCGGTGATGGACCCCGCGATCGCCGCAGTTGGTGGAGAGCGATTCCCGCGGATAGACGAAGTAGTTCCCGGTCGCGACCATGTACTTCGTGTAGTACTTCAGCCAGGAGCTGTCGGGCCATCCCACCATGGCATCCGGCAGGTTGTCCTCGGCCGTGACCGGCCCGTCGTGCCCGCCGTACCAGTCCCGGAATCCCCGCCACTGCTCCCACGTCCAGGCCTGCCCCCACGAGGAGGCCATCTGGAGGAAGAACACGTCGCTCTCGTCGGGCAGGGGCTCGAAGCGCAGGCGGGCATGCACGTTCAGGTGGTGCGCGTAGAGGGAGATGCCGGCGATCTCGCTCCGCCCGCGGTAGAACGCCAGGGCCTGGCCGGCGTAGGCATAGAACTCGGGCGAAACGTAGAGGTCGTCTTCCAGCACGACGACCGACCCGTGCTCCCGGCTGAGGTCCCCGCAGCTCAAGACGTGCCGGCGCAGGCCGAGCCGCTCCGGACGCCGGATGACCTCCTTGTCGCCGAAGGCCCAGACGAACTCCTCCGCGACCCGGAGGACTTCAGGGTCGTCGCTCTTGTCCACGCTGACGACCAGCTTCACCGCCCCGGGGTATCGGCCCCGGGCCACCGAAGACAGGAGTCGCGCGAGGGACCGGGGACGAGCGTGGGCGACGATGACGACGGCGGGCCGGTCCTGCGGAAGCGGCAAGGCAGCCGAATTATCACCCCGCCGCCGGCCGCCCGCCTCGCCTTCCCCGCGGCGCGGGCCCGTGATAGGGTTGCCGGATCACTGACAGCGTCCTTCCGAGGCCTTGACCGTGCTTCTCTACATCGTGGACTGGCTGCCGCCGGATTATGGAGCGGTCGGCCAGTACGCCCTGCAGGAGAGCCGCGATCGCGCGGCTCGGGGCGACGACGTCGTATTGGTCGGGCTGTCGAGCTCGGCCGGCTCGTCGGACGTGCAGGACGTGGGCCGGGGGCACCTCACGCTCATCCGCATCCGTTGCCGTCCCGTCGACAAGGGCAACCTCCGTCGGCGCGCCTGGTGGACACTCAAGACCGACCTCCGGCTGGTCTGGGCCGCCCGCCGCCACCTCCGCACCGCGGAGGAGGTCCTGTTCACGGGCAGCCCGCCCTTCCTGGAGCACCTGTTGACCCCCTTGAGCCTGCTGCTGGGAACGCGCCTGACGTTCCGCCTGTCCGATTTCCACCCGGAGTGCCTGATGGCGCATCTCGGCCGCATTCCCTGGTGGCTCCGCCTGTTCCACGCCCTGACCCTGCGCTGGCGCCGGACGGTCACCCGCATCGAGGTGCTGGGCGAGGACCAGCGCCGCCTGCTCGCCGCGCAGGGGGTCGCCGACGGCCGGATCGTCCTCCGGAGGTCACGCTCTCCGGTCGAAGTCGCCTCCCACACGCCACCGCTCCCGATCCCGACCGAGCTGGCCGGGCGTGCGGTCGTCCTCTATTCGGGGGCGGTGACGCACGCGCACGAATACGAGACCTTCGTCGAGGGCTACCGGCTCCACCATCATGAGGGCTCGGCGCGGGCGGCCCTGTGGCTGAACGCCACCGGCGTGCGCGCCGACGCATTCGAGCGAGCGGTGAGGGAGGCAGGCCTTCCCATCCACCGGACCTCCGCGGTGCCGATCGACCAGCTGGCGAGCCTCCTCATCACCCCCGACGCCCACCTCATCACGCTCCGGGAGGCGCGACGTCCTCTACGTCGGCAGCCGTCAATCGGAGGTGCATCTCCTGTGCGACCGCCACCTCGATCCCCGAGGCTACTTCCGCGTGGACATCGGGGACGGCCGTGGCGTCGCCCGCGCTCTCGAGGCGGTGGCGGACCGGGCCGCCGCCGGAGCCCTGGCCGGGCCAAGGGCGAGTGCAGCCCGGAGCGCGCCGAAGGCCGCTTCCCTGGGTCGAGCGGACGAGTTACTCCCGCTTCGGGCGACGATCAGCTCTCCGGCGCGACGGGCAGAGGGCTGAGGGATTCCACCACCGGCCGCCGGTCCGGAAGCGGCGACCCGTCCAGGAGCCGGATGAAGCTCGGCGCGAAACCCTCCATGAGGGCGCCCATGAGATGGGACAGTTCGAAGCCGTTCCGGGCCTGCACGGGCCGGCCCATCCGCAGCTCCGCCACGACGGTGCCCGCGTCCAGGATGGGTATCGTCCAGGACCAGCAGTCGCCGGCGCTCCTCGGCGAGCCGGGCGCCCGCCACTGCGGAAATCCCGGCGGCAAAGCCGGCGCTCCCCGATAGACCATCAACCGGTCGCGGGCCAACGGCGAGAGGACGATCTCGACCTGGCAGAAGTCGACGCGGGACGCCGTCGTCGTGAGGGTCCTCCACAGGGCGGCCAGGTCCAGCGCCTGTTCGAACTCCGACTTCAGCCCGGCCAGGTAGATGTTGTTCACCACGGCTCGGGGATCCTGGAACAGCCGCTGCCGCAGCAGCCGATGCAGCTCGCTGAACTCGGAGTAGCCGAGGCGCTGGATGCCGAACCAGGTGACCACGCTGAAGGCGATGATGACCAGCCCCACGATCTGGCTGCGGCCGGTCATGGTGAGGAGGGAGAAGGCGCCGAACAGCGCAGCGACCCCGTACAGGATGATCACCACTCGCGAGGGAGTGAAGCCCATGCGGACCATCCGGTGATGGATGTGGTCGCGGTCGGCGTGGAAGATGCTCTGGCCGCGGAGCAGCCGGCGCATCATGGCGATCGAGGCGTCGACGATGGGGAGCGCTAGGGCGATGAGGGGGGCAGCCACCGCGATGGCGGCCGAGCTCTTCATGGAGCCGCGGATGGCGAAGGCGGCCAGCGCGAAGCCCACGAAGAGCGAGCCACAGTCGCCCAGGAAGATCGAGGCGGGATTGAAGTTGTAGCGGACGAAGCCGAGGAGCCCGCCGGCCAGGGCGGCGCACAGGAGGACCACCTCCCAGCGTTCGTTGATGATGGCGGCGACGAACAGCGTGGTGGTCGCGAAGAAGCCGATCCCCGCGGCCAGGCCGTCGAGCCCGTCGATGAGGTTGAACGCGTTGCTCATGCCCACGAACCACAGCAACGTGAGGGGCAGGGAAAGGGAGCCGAGGGCCACCGGGTCCCCGAACGGGTTCGTGACCGAGCTGATCCGGTACCCACTGAAGAACAGGTACAGTCCCGCCGCCGCCTGAACCACCAGCTTCGAGGCTGGCTTCACGCCCCGGATGTCGTCGGCGAGACCGATGAGCATCACCCCCGCGCAGGCCACGATCAACGGGAAACCGTCGACCGAGGACTCGCCGGTGCCAGCATAGCGGTCGAGCAGGAGCAGGGCGAGGAAGGAGACGACGAACGAGAGGTAGATGGCGACGCCCCCCAGCTGCGGGACGGGCATGCGGTGCATCTTCCGCAGCCCGTCGGGCTGGTCGACCCAACCCCGGCGGAAGGCCAGGTTCCGGAGCAAGGGAGTCAGGACGAGAGACGAGAGGCCGCTCAGGATCAGGACCAGGAACGTCAGCTTGACGATCACCACGGGCATGGCGCTCTGGACGCGGAGCCTTCCCGCTACCGCGTGGCCTGCTTGGTCATGGGGGCGGGCTCGTCCTGCCGCTTCGGGTGCTGATCGTCGTAGTAATGCCCATAGTAGTGGCTGTAATAGTGGCTGTAGTAGTAGGCGTTCTGCTCCATCGGCACGCGGTTCAGCACCACGCCGAGGATGCGCGCCCCGGTGTCCTTCACCCGCTCCAGCGTGTGGAGGACCGCCTTGCGGGGGACGCGCTCGGCCTGGGCGACGATCAGCACGCCATCGCACGCCGAGGACAGGATGAGAGCGTCGGCCACCGCGCCGACTGGCGGGGTGTCGATGAGGACCCAGGAGTAGGCGGCCCGCAGGCCGTGGAGAAAGCCGCGGAGGAGCTGCGGGCTCATCAGCTCCGCGGGGCTGGGGGCATGGCTGCCGGAAGGGAGCAGGCTCAGGTTGGTGCCCTTGACGCGCTCCACGCACTCGGCGGTATCGGCCAGGCCCACCAGGATGTCCGACAGACCGGGGGACTTCTTGAGGCCGAGCAGCTCGTGGGCCTGGGGCTTGCGCAGGTCAGCGTCGAGGAGCAGCACCTGTCCGTCCATGGTGGCGAGCGTCAAGGCCAGGTTCACCGAGGTCAAGGTCTTGCCCTCGCCGGGGGCGGTCGAGGTCAGCACCAGCACGCGTGAGTCCTGGCCTGGCCACGAGTAGCTCAAGGCCATCCGCAAGACGCGGTAGCCCTCCATGAACGGGCCCTGCTGGTGCGAATTCGACAGCACCGGGCTTCCCGAGTCCTGGCCGTGCTCGGGGATAACGCCCAGGAGCGGCACCCCCAGGTGGAGCCGGACCTCCTCGGGAGTCTTGATGCTGTTGTCGAGGTACTCGAGGAAGAAGGCGGCCATCACGCCCAGCGCCAGCCCCAGGAAGAGGCCCATCGCGATGTCGCTGGGCCGGTTCGGGCGCACCGGGCTGCCGGGGACGGCGGCCGCGTCGACGATCCGGATGTTGGAGGCCTTCAGCTCCTGGGCGACGTCGGTCTGCTTGTGCCGCGCCATCAGGCTGTTGAGCACCTCCTTGCTCGCGTCCAGCTCGCGCTTCAGGCTGTCGTACTGCACGCCGCGCCGGGACAGCTCGAGGGCCTCGCGCTTGGCCATCTCGAGGGCGTCGGCCACCCCGTGCTCCTGGGCCACCGCCGCGCGGTAGTCGTTCTCGGCGGCCCGGATGACGCGCTGGGCCTCGCTGGCGATCTTCTCCCGTGTCTCCGTGATCTGGTTGCGGTTCTTGACGACCTCGGGGTGCTGGTCGAGGTAGCGCTCCTGGAGCTGGACGCTCTGGCGCTGGAGGCTGGCCAGCTCGACCCGCAGGGACCCGATGAGCGGGTTGCGCATCACCTCGGGCAGCTCCTCGGAGTTGGGCGCCTCCTTCATCTGCCGGTAGAGGGCCTCCTTCTCGATCCGCTGCGTCTTGAGCGCGGTGAGGCTGGTGCCCAGCTCCCGCAGCCTCTGCTCGACCAGGGTCCGCCGCTCCTCGATGTTGACGATGCCGTCCTTCTCCTTCAGCTTCTGGAGGGCCAGCTCCGCCTGCTCGACCTTGTGGCGCTGTTCCTCGATCTGGCTGCCCAGCCACAGTCCCGCGTCGGCCGAGGTCTGGTAGCGGAACTCCATCGTCTGCTGGATGTAGAGCTGGGAGAGCTTGTTGGCGGCCTGGGCGGCCAGCTCCGGGCGGTAGGCCTCGAATCCCACCAGGACCAGCCGGCTGTTCCGGACCGGCTGCACCTTCACCCGGGACAGGAACTGATCGATGGCGGCCTCCATCACCCGGGAAGAGCCGGGCGCGCTGGCCTTCAGCGCCGCTCTCTGCTCGGCCGGCTGCGGCCCTCCGAACTCCGGGTCCTGGAAGAGGTCCATCTCCTCGATGACCTTGCGCACGAGCGCCCGGCTCTGCAGCAGCTTGTACTGGGTCTGGTAGTAGTCGTCGCGCTCGGAGTCGACCCGGGCCACTTCCTTGAAGGTGAGGACGTTGGGGTTCTCGCGCTCGATGAGGATCTGCACGTCGGCTTCGTAGACGGGCCGGGTGAGCAGGGTGCGGACGGTCGCCGCGGCGGCCACGGTGAGGAAAACCGCCAGGACCAGCCGTCGCCGGCGCAGGACGACGTGCAGGTACTCCCAGAGATGGGTCTCTTCCGGGACGCCGGCCTGGCCTGCGGGAGCGGTTGTGGACAAGCGAAAAGACCCCAGTCTCAGGTGTCGATCGAGGGAGTGTCGATTATACCCGAGCTCTCTATCCCCCGGAGGCCGTGCTCATGCCTTCACGACGCGGCCGGAGGCGTGCGGCACCCGGCCGCACGCGTTCCGGGTGTCGACGACGAGCGAGATCGCGGACACCACCGCCGCATAGTCGATCTTCGAATGGTCGGTCACCACCACCGCCGCATCGTAGCGGGAAAGCCCGTCGTCGAGGGGAACCGACTTCAGCGCGAGCTGGTGATCTCGCATCCGCGGCAGGTGAGGGATGTACGGATCGTGGTAGTCGACCCGGGCCCCCGCCTGCTGCAGCATCTCGATGATCTCGACCGCGGGGCTCTCTCTCACGTCGGCCACGTCCTTCTTGTAGGCGACCCCCAGGATCAGGACGCGCGCGCCCAGCAGGCACTTGCCGGCCTCGTTGAGGGCGGCGGTCAGCCGCTGGACGACGTAGCGCGGCATGGCCGTGTTCACCTCGCCGGCCAGCTCGATGAAACGGGTGGACAGGCCGTACTCCCGGGCCTTCCACGTGAGGTAGAAGGGATCTATGGGAATGCAGTGGCCACCCAGGCCTGGCCCGGGATAGAACGCCGCAAAGCCGAACGGCTTGGTCTTGGCCGCTTCGATCACTTCCCAGATGTCGATTCCCATGGAGTCGAAGGTGACCTTCAGCTCGTTGACGAGGGCGATGTTCACGGCCCGGTAGGTGTTCTCGAGGATCTTGACCGCCTCGGCCACCCGGGCCGAAGACACCCGCACGACCTGGTCCAGGCCGCCCCGGTACAGGGCCTCCGCGAGCCGGGCCGAGTGCGGCCCCACTCCCCCCACCACCTTGGGGATGTTGCGCGCGGAGTAGCGAGGGTTCCCGGGGTCCTCGCGCTCGGGACTGAAGGCGAGGAAGAAGTCCTGCTCCACGCGCAGGCCGCTCGCCTCCAGCCGCGGGCGCACCACCTCGTCGGTGGTGCCGGGAAACGTGGTTGACTCCAGGACCACCAGCTGGCCCGGCCGTATCGCGGCGGCGATGGCCTCGGCGGTCTTCTCGATGTAGGAAAGGTCGGGCTCCCTCTGGCGGGTGAGAGGAGTGGGCACGCAGATCAAGATCGCGTCGGCCTCGGCCAGCCGGGAGAAGTCGGCGGTCGCCTCAAAGCGGCCGCCGTCGAGCGCGGCCCGGATGCGCGCGGGATCGATGTGGAGGATGTAGGAGCCGCCCCCCTGCAGGGTGGCCACCTTCTCGCGGTCGACGTCGAAGCCCACCACCGGGAAGCCGGAACGGCTGAACTCCAGGAGCAGGGGCAGGCCGACATAGCCCAGTCCGATCACGCCTACCCTGGCCGTCTTGCCCTCGATGGCCCTCGCCAAGCCGTCGACGGCCGCGACCGCAAGCTCGGACATAGACGCCGTATTGTGGCACATGCCGGCGGAGCACGGTCCGCCGGTTGGGTTTTGCCGGGTCCCGGATTAACCTTGGCGCGGAGGCCCTCCGGCGGGCACTATGACGCTGGCCGTCTTCTATTCCTTCGCCCGCTCGGGCGGCACGCTGGTGAACCGGTGCCTGGGCGCCATCCCCGGCAACCTCGTCCTCTCCGAGGTCAACCCCCACGGGGCGTTGGTGCCGGTCGAGGTGCAGGCCCGGGACTGGCTGGGCCTGGTCGGGCCCGGGGAGTTCGAGATCCTGGCCGGGAAGGGCTACGGGGCGAAGATCCGATGGCTCAGCGAGGCGGCCGCGAATCAGGGCCGCCACCTGGTGGTGCGCGACTGGCCGGCCCTGAACTTCCTGTCCGGGCTGTTCTCCGAATACTTCCAGCCCAGCCTGCTCCTGGAGCAGCAGCTGTACCTCACGCGCCACGGCCTGGCCCCTCCCTCGGCCGTGGTAGCGCGGCGCGGCGCCGCCGTCTACGAATCGGTGGTCCGCACGTTCGACCACCTGCGGGACCTGACGGCGGAGGCGTTCGGCGCCGCCTACCTCGCCTATGCGCGGGTCATGGACGGACGCCCGGTGATCCGCTTCGAGGAGTTCTGCCGCGAGCCGCAGCGGGAGCTGGCCAGGCTCTGCGGGTGGCTGGGCATCGCCTATTCCGATGGCTTCCTCGAGGGGTTCCCCGCCTTCGACCGGTGCACGGGGGACAACCGCGTCTCCGTGTCCTCCCGGGCCGGCAGCTCCGAGCGCATCGAGGTGCTCCCGGAGAATCGCGGCTCTCCGGCCTGGGTCGCGGCGGCCCGCGACCCGGCGTGCCGTGAGGCGGATCAGGTGTTCGGCTATGCCGACTGACCGGCCGGGGCAGGGGCAAGAGACGGGGTCGGCCTCCGACGAGGCCCTGTGGAGGGTGATCGAATCCCGTGATCGGGCCTTTGCCAAGGCCCACCGCACCGTCGTCGACAAGGAGGAGGAGATCCATCGGCTGAAGGCAGCCGCCACCGAGAAAGACCGTGAGATCACGCGACTGAAGCGGGAGGCCGACTGCAAGGACGATGAGATCCAGATGCTGACGCGGGCCGCCGCCGAGCGACTGGGCATCATCCAGCAACTGCAGGCTTCCCGCGAGTACAAGGCCGGCCTGACCCTCCTCCACCCGTGGCAGGCGCTGCGGAGGAAGCTCCATGCCGGGTGACGCTGGCGCCGCCGGCCGTCCGAAGGGAGGACCACTCATGGCGACGGCTCCCGACGAGACCCTCTGGAGCCTCATTGAGTCGCGCGATCGCGCGTTCGCGAAGGCCCACGAGGCCTTTCAATCGTTGACGTGGCAGGCGGGCCAGAAGGACGAGGAGATCGCCCGGCTCAAGCAGGAGGCCGACCGCAAGGACGAGGAGATCCATATGCTGACCCGGTCGGCCGACGAGTGGCAGGTCCTCGTCCGGGAACTGGAGGCTTCCTGGGAATACAAGCTGGGCCTGATGCTCCTGCACCCGTGGGCCGTGGTGAGGCAGAAGGTCTCCGCGGACCCTCAGCGCACCCGCCACTTCCGCCCCACCCAGAACAGCCGCAGGTAGCCCGCGATGGTGCGCGCGATGCGCATCTTGCTCTGGCCGGCCCGCAGCGAGCCGTCGAGGGGCATGGCCACCTCGGAGATGGTGGCCCCGACCTGGATGAGCTTGGCCAGCAGCTCGACCATGCACTCGAAGCCGGGCGTCTCGAGGATCGCGGGGCCGTACCGTGTCTGGAGGCGCTTCAGGACGGGCGCGCTGTAGAGCCGGAAGAACGAGCTCATCGTGAGGATGCCGTGGATGCCCAGCAGCTCCTTGATCAGGCTGTTCGCCCCATGGCTCAGGAACACCCGCAGCGGCGTGTTGTTGGTCATGCCGCCCCCGTACATGTAGGGGCTGGCCAGTACGACCTCGAAGCCCTCCCGGCGCCGCACGAGCATCTGCTGGAGCGTGTCGATGCGCGAGGTGTTGTCCCCCTCCATGGTGGCAACCCAGTCGGCCTCGGCCAGGCGCGGCGCCAGGTGGGCGAAGCCGGTTCCGAAGGCGCGGCCCGGCCCCAGGTTCCTCTCGTGCCGGAGCACCTCGACGGCCAGGCTGCCCTTCTCCTCACGGATCTTCTCCCCCGTGCCGTCGGTGCTGCCGTCGTCGATGAAGACCGCCGCGCATTGCATCTGCCCGACCAGGCCCTCCTCCAGGCGGCGGAAGCCCGCGAGCAGCCGGGCGACGTTGGGCGACTCGTTGAGCAGAGGGACCAGGACGTAGAGGTGCGGCGGCTGGCCGCGACCCGCCTGGGTCAACGCTCGTCCTCGAGGGTGAATCCCGGGTTGGCCTGCCGGATCTCCTCGAGGTGCTCGCGGAACCATTCCACCTGCCGGCGCATCCCCTCGCCGACGTCGATCCGCGGCCGCCAGCCGAGCAGGCATTCGGCCTTGCCGATGTCCACCGTGCGCTGGCGGGGGTCCTCGTAGCCGCGGGAGAAATCCGTATAAGGCACGAAGCGGAGCCGGGGCCTCGTGCGCGCGCCGGCCAGGCGCCAGACGAGATAGGCCAGGTTCACGATGCTGAGATGGTCGGCCGCCCCCACGTTGACGACCTCGCCCTCCGCGTACGGAGCCTCGAGGACGCGGAGGGTGGCCTCCACCGCGTCCGAGACATGGGCGAAGGGGCGCGTCTGGGTGCCGTCGCCATGGATCGGCATCGGCTGGTCGGTCAGGGCCGCATGGATGAAGATGTCCTGGGGCCCGGACAGCCTGGAGAGCTGGTAGGTCGGTCCATAGATGCCGGAGTAGCGGACGATCGAGACGGGGACGCCGTGCGACTCGGCGTACGCGAAGCACAGGTGCTCGCCGTAGACCTTGGACACCGCGGAGGCCCAGCGGTTGATCTTCGAGTCACCCAGCACGAGCGTGCTCTCCTCGCTGAAGCGGGGATCCGGGTTCTTCCCGTACACGTCGTCGGTGGAGGCGAACAGCATGCGTGCCCCGTGGCGGCGCGCGCACTCCAGCACCACCTCGGTGCCCCTGCCGTTGACTTCCAGCGTGGCCAGGTACCCGGTGTAGCGCGGGATCTTCAGGGCAGCCAGGTGGACGAGGGTGGAGGCGCCGGCGGTGAGCCTCTCCATCGATCCGAGGTCCCGGACGTCGGCCTCGTGGAAGCGGAACGAGGGATGCTCGACGCACGACGCTAGGTTGACCCGGCGGCCCTGGGAGAGGTCGTCCACTCCCACGACCTCGTGCCCCTTCTCCAGCAGGGCGCGCGCGAGATGGGGCCCGATGAGGCCGGCGACGCCGGTGACCACGCCCCGCTCGCTCAGGACGCCGTCCCTTCCCGCGCCGTCACCGCCCGCTGCCACTCCACGGTGCGGCGCAGGCCCTCGTCGAGGTCGACCCGGGGCGTGAAGCCGAGCCGATCCCGGGCCTTGGCGATGTCGGGCACCCGGTGCCGCACGTCTTCGTACCGGCCGAAGGTCTGATACGAGACCCGCTTGACCTTCGGCTCGCCGCGTCCGGCCAGGCGCCATACCTTCTCGGCCAGGGCCTGGATCGTGACCGGCCGCGTGTCCCCGAGGTTGAAGATCTCCCCCACCGCCCGCTCCTCGAACATCGCCCGGACGATACCGTCCACGGTGTCGTCGACGTAGGTGAAGCTGCGCGTCTGCTGGCCGTCGCCGTGCACTTCCATCGGCTGGTCGCGCAGGGCGGCGTCGATGAACACCGCCTGCGGTCCCCCCCACCAGGTGCGGTTCTGGCCGGGCCCGTAGGACCCGAAAAGGCGGAGGACGATGACCGGCACGCCGCGCTCCTGCTGATAGGCGAAGCAGAGGTGCTCGTCGAAGATCTTGGACGTGGCGTAGGCCCAGCGCTTCACGCTGGTCTCGCCCAGGTAGAGGTCGTTCGTCTCCGCGAAGGGCAGGTGCGGGCTCTTGCCGTACACGTCGGAGGTGGAGGCGAGGACGAGCCTCGCCCCGACCCGGGCGGCCGCCTTCAGCATCGACTCGGTGCCGTGGGTGTTGACGAGGAGGGTGTCGAGGGCGTTGCCGTAGCGGGGGATCTTGAAGGCGGCCAGGTGCACGACCACGGTGGCGCCGGCGGCCAGGCGCTGCATGGCCGCCCCGTCGCGAACGTCCTCGCGCACGAACCGGAAGCTCCGGTGCTCGACGAGCGGCTCCACGTTCAGCATGGTGCTCTGGGAGAGGTTGTCGATGCCGCAGACGGCATGGCCACGCTCGAGGAGCGCGCGGCTCAGGTTCGAGCCGATGAAGCCCGCCGCCCCGGTCACCACGATGCTCTCGGTCATGCCGTCTCCGGGCGCGCCGCCGCCTCAGGCCAGCGACAGCTCCGCGAGCTGGAAGGTCAGGCGGCGGGGGTCCTCGCCGCCCGAGGCGGCGGGGACGAAGCAGCGGTTCATCCGCAGGGTGATCTCGAGCATGGGCGCCTCCGGCACGCCCGGCGGCAGGGGCACCTCGATCTCGAAGGGCCGGCTCCGGGTGAGGTCGAACCGGAGGAGGTACCTTCCGTTGAAGAGCACCTCGGCCCGGAGGGGCAGCACGCGCTCCGGTGAGCATTGCGCGGTGCCGGCGAAGCGCAGGCGCGTCTTGCCGCGCCAGTCCGGGAAGAGGAAGTATGCGCGGTCGGAGAGCCAGCGGTCCGGATAGGGGCTGGGCGGGAAGAGCCGGCTCAAGCGGCCGAAGATGAGGTTCGCCCCGAGGCTGCGCACGGACCGGCCCAGCCGCCGGAAGGCCGGGCGGTCCAGCCAGGGCAGGTCCCGCCGGATCCTCTCGCCCATCGCCGCCTGGTAGGCGTCCCACCCGTAATTGAAGTAGGCGGGAGGGAAACGGCGCCTCCCGTGGCGGCGCATCATCGACGCCAGCTCGGAGAAGCGATGCAGCCCGCCGGAGAAGGTCTTGGCGGCGGCATATTCCCTGAGGTTGCCCAGAAACTCGGGGATATATGCGATCTCGAAGCGCTTGGCAACCCGGATCCAGAAGTCCCAGTCCATCCCGTAGTGGAGCGATTCGTCGAGCATGCCCACCGCGTCGAAGACGCACCGGCGCCAGAACGCCGTCTGCTGCAGGATGTAATCGCTGAAGTAGACGAGCCGCCAGAGGCTGAAGGGCTCGGTGGACGGAAAGCGGCGGGTGACCCGGCCCGCCTCGTCGAGGAGGTATCCCTCCCCGTAGACCATCGCCACATCGGGGCAGGCCCGCAGGTACGCGACGGCCTTGGTGACCGCTCCCGGCACGTAGGTGTCGTCGGAGTTGAGCCAGGAGACGATCTCGCCCCTGGCCATCCGGAAGCCCTTGTTGATGGCCTCGGACTGGCCCCCGTCCGGCTCGGATATCCACCGCAGCCGTCCTTCGTGGCGGCGCAGGACCTCCAGCGTCTGGTCGGTCGATCCTCCGTCGACCACGATGTACTCGAGGTTCGGGTAGTCCTGGCCGAGCACGCTCTGGATGGTGTCCTCGATGAAGCGGCCCTGGTTGTAGGAAGGCGTGACGATGGAGACCAGCGGAAGGACCTCGGCCTGGGCCATGGATTCAGGTGGGTGGGTCCGGCCAGGGGCTCAGGGCGCGCTTCCCGCCCCGAGGCCCCGCTGCGCACGGCGGCCGCGATGATACCACTTGTGGTGCAGGTAGCCGACCGCCTGGTAGAGCCGCCTCCAGCGGGCGGGAGGCCCGAGCCACCGCCCGGGCCCGGCCGCCATCCGGTCGTGCCACAGGCCGATGAAGTACGTCCGGCCCACCCGGCCGAGCTGCGTCTCGCAGACGGCGAAGATCTCGCGCAGCACGTCGCGCCGCTCGGCCAGGGTCTTGGCTCCCGGATGCAGGCGCGTGGCGGCGAGGATGCGCGGCAGGTGCTCCAGCCGGCCGCCGGCCCGGGCCAGCCGCAGCCAGTACTCGTAGTCCATCGCGTAGCGCAGCGCCTCGTTGAACGGCCCCACTCGCCCGGCGACGCGCGAGCGCCAGAAGGCCGCCGGCTGGCAGACGACGTTCTCCTCCGCCAGGCGCGAGAAGGAGTACTCGGCGGTGGGATAGGCGCCGATGACGCGGTCTTCCTCGTCGACGTAGTCGGCGTCCCCGTAGACGAGATCGCATTCCGCGTTCCGGGCCAGGTGCTGCACCACGGCCTCCACCGCGCCCGGCCGTAGCAGGTCGTCCGAGTTGAGGTAGGCGAAGACCTCTCCGTGGGCCCCGGCAAAGCCGCGGTTCAGCGCGGCGCTCTGGCCGGCGTCGGGCTGCGAGTCCCACCGCAGGCGGTCGCCGTAGGAGCCGAGGATCTCCCGCGAGCCGTCGGTCGACCCCCCGTCGCAGACGATGTACTCGATGCGCGGATAACCCTGGCCGAGCACGCTCTCGATCGTCCGGCGCAGGAACCGGCCCTGGTTGAACGACGGCGTCACGATGGAGACGAGAGGCAGGCCTTCCATCAGCCCTCTCGCTGCGCCGTCCTCAGGAGCGTTCCCGGCGCGGCCCGCACCGACGCCAGTCGCGCGTAAGCGGCCAGGATGCGCGGGATCACGGCCGGCCAGCGAAAGCACTCCGCCCGTTGCGTTCCCCGGCCGGCCAGCTCGGCCCGGCGCGCGTCGCTGCTCCAGACCTCCGCCACCGCGCCGGCGATGTCTTCGGGCCGCCGGGGATCGAAGTAGCGCACCGCCTCCCCGCCCACCTCGGGCAGCGCCGCCGTCCGGGCGCAGGCCACCGGGCAGCCGCACGCCATCGCCTCCAGCACGGGCATGCCGAAGCCTTCGAAGAGCGACGGAAAGACGAGGACCCGGGCGGCGCGATACAGGGCCGGCATGTCTTCTTCGGCGACGAAGCCCAGGTCGCGGACCTGTTCGGGCCGCAGCCCGGCCTCCCTCGCCAGCGCGGCCACCGAGCGTCGTTCGCCTTCGAGCCGTCCCGTGCAGACGAGCGGCACGACCAGGGAGCGCTGCCGGGCAAGGCCGGCCAGGGCGGCCAGGAGCCGGGCGTGGTTCTTGTGGGGCCAGGGATTCGCCGGATACAGCGCGAAGTCTCCGCCCGGCAGGCCGTACCGCGATTCGAGACGGCCGCGCTCCCCCGGCTCTTCGCGCGGCCGGAAGCGGCCGGAGATCCCGACCGGCACGACGACGATCTTCTCCCCCGGCGTCCCGTAGCGGGAGGTCAGGCTGCGGGCGGTGAACTCCGAGGGCACGAGCACCAGGCGGGCCTGGCCGACGCCTCGCCGGTGGGCCACGGCGCGGCCGATCCGCTCCCGGAGGGGAAAGAAGCCGGGGTGGAACTCTTCCTGCATGTCGAAGAAGGTCAGCGCCACCGGCGTCTGCAGGTCGAGAGGCGGCAACCGCGTGGTCGCGAAATGAAGGAGGTCCAGGCCGAGGCCGTCGATCTCCGCCGCCCGCGGATGCGGGGCCGGCGGCCAGCCGAGGGCGAACCGCAGCAGCTCCGGCAGCGGGCGCCGCCGCGGAGCCGGAGCCTGGAGGCGGGCGGCCGAGAAGCGCGGCGAGGCGGGCAGGGGCGGGCTCTCTTCCGCCCGGGAGCAGAAGACGACGTACTCGTGGCCGGGGGCGTCGGCCTCCGCCAGGGCTCGCAGCAGCTCGCGGAGGTAGACCTGCAGCCCTCCCACCTGGCCGAGGCCGTAGCCGGACCCGCTGATCCCGATGCGCATCAGCCTCGAGCCTGGAACGAGTGACTCACTCCCGGGCGAAACTCAGCGCTCCCTCGTGCAGGCGGTAGGTCGTCCCGCACACGCTGCACCGGACGGTCTCCTCCGCGACGTCGAGCTTGACGCCGCACCGGCACATCCATCCCGTGAGGCGGGCCGGATTGCCCACCACCAGGGCGAAGTCGGGCACGTCGCGCGTCACCACCGCCCCCGCCCCCACGAAGGCGTAGACGCCGATGGTGACGCCGCAGACGACGGTGGCGTTGGCGCCGATCGAGGCTCCCCGGCGGACGAGCGTGCGCCGGTACTCGTCCCGCCGCACCACCTCCGCGCGGGGGTTCACCACGTTGGTGAAGACCATCGACGGGCCGCAGAAGACCGCGTCCTCCAGGATGACGCCGGCGTAGAGGCTGACGTTGTTCTGGATCTTGCAGTCGTCGCCCACCCGCACGCCCGGCGAGACGAACACGTTCTGGCCGATGTTGCACCGCTTGCCGATCACGCTGTCGCCCATGACGTGGCAGAAGTGCCAGATCTTCGTCCCCTCCCCGATCTGGCACGGCTCGTCGACGAGGCTGGTCTCGTGGACGAAGTAGGGCTTGTCGCTCACAGCCGCACCGGCCGGCCACCCTCCTCGACGGAGCGCTGGCAGGCCTCCAGCACCCGCAGCACCTTCAGGCCGTTCAGGCCGTCCGTGCGCGGGGTGCGCCGGGTGCGCACGCACTCCACGAAGTGGGCGAGCTCCTCCCGCAGCGGCTCCATCTCCGGGAAGAACAGGGTCGACTCCGCGGTCTGCCGGATGACCGGTTCCCCGTCCTTCCAATCGATCCCCTTGTCGAAGATCTTGAGCTTGCCCTCCTTGGCCACGTCGTCGAACACCCCCATCTTGCGGCTGCCGATCACCACCAGCTTCTGCTCCTTGAAGGGGTGGAGCCAGCTCACGAAGATGTGGGCCCGCAGCCGGCCCGGGAAGGCCAGGCAGGTCATCGTCACGTCGGCGATGTCGTGCTGGAGGTAGCTCTGACCGCTGGTGGAGGCCCACTCCGGCATGGCGCCGGTCAGGAGGAGGATGACCGAGATGTCGTGGGGGGCGAAGCTCCAGAGGATGTTCTCCTCCTTCCGCACCTTGCCCAGGTTGAGGCGGTTCGAGTAGACGTAGTGGATCTCGCCCAGCTCGCCCGCGTCGACGAACTCCTTCAGCTTGCGCACCGCGGGGTGGTACTCGAGGACATGGCCGACCATCAGCACCCTCTTCTCGCGCTCGGCCAGGGCCACCAGCTCCTCGGCCTGGGGCACTTGCAGGGCCAGGGGCTTCTCCACGAAGGCGTCCTTGCCGGCCAGCATCACCTTCTTGGCCAGTGCGTAGTGCTGATCGGCCGGCACCGCCAGCGCCACCGCCTGCACCCGGGGATCGGCCAGGGCGCGGCCGATGTCGGAGAGGGCGTCGACGCCCTTGTAGCTCGCCCGCACGCCGTCCAGCACCGCCGGGTTGGCGTCGACGACCGAGACGAGGTGCCCCATCTGGTGGAGGTTCCGGACGAGGTTCTTCCCCCAGTAACCGCACCCCGCGACCGCCACCCCTACCGCCGGCGACGCCACCTACTTGAGGCCCTTGTTGTGCTCCATGTCCATCCACATGGCGAAGAAGAGCATCTGCATCCCCATGATGAGGCAGAAGGCGTCGAAGATCGCCGCGTTGGGTGAGAGCGCCCCCACGCTCAGCCGCAGGAAGATGAGGTAGGCGCCGAAGAGCAACCCGCCCCCCACCAGGAACAGCCCGAAGGCGAGGAAGAACACCAGGGGGTGGAAGTCCCGGATGATGTACTTCTCCTTCATCCGCCAGAAATAGCACTTGACGAGAAGCCAGGACAGGCTGGGCACGACCCGCGGCAGTCTCATGCCCGACACCTCGCCGATGTTGTAGACGGGGCGGATCGGCACGTCGCGCACCCGGAAGTCGTAGTTGTTCAGCTCCACCAGCAGGTGGTTCGGGAAGCCGTAGCGCTTGTAGAGCCGGTCCAGGTGCAGCACCCGTAGGGCCTCGATCGTGATCGCGGTGTAGCCGGACTGACTGTCGGCGACGTGCCAGTAGCCCGAGGCGACCTTGGTCAGGAACGACAGCCCCGCGTTGCCCAGGTAACGGTGCCGCGGGATGATCTGCCACGCCTCGCCGGTGAAGAGGCGGTTGCCCTTGGTGAAGTCCGCCTCGTTCCTGACCAGCGGGGCCAGGATCTTCGGCAGGTCCTCGGGGTCCATCTGCGCATCGCCCGCCATCACCGCCACCAACGCGTTCTCGGACGGCGCCTCCTCCATCACCGCCTTGTAGCCGGACACGATGGCGCCCCCCACGCCCGCGTTCCGCTCGTGCCGGATGACCCTCAGGCGGCAGCCGATCCGGTCATGGCACGCGCCGAGGACCCGGCCGGTCTCGTCGCTCGATGCATCGTCGACGACCACGATGCGGTCGACGAGGGAGGGCATCGTGTCGAGCACCCTCCCGATCAGCTTCGCCTCGTTGTACGCGGGGACCACCACGGCCACCCAACGGCCCTCGAGCATCAGATTCGAGCACGGCGCGCTTCGCGCGCCTGAACGCCGCGTCCGCGGTCGGGCGCTTCCATCAAGCTTCCGCCCTCGCGGGAATGAATCCCGCTCGGGCGGGCAGGTGGCCCGACCGCGGTCGCGACATGGGCGGCTATTCTAGCTCGTAGACCCGCAGTTCCGAGGAATCGCGATACCGGAGCCGGAACCGCCCGCGCTTCTCGAGTTCCTCGGGACCGGCGATGCCGAAGGAAAGGAAGTCTCCCGGGGCGATGAAGACGTGGGTGAGGCCATAGAGCCCGCCCAGCTTGCCGAGCGCGCGGCCCCGCAGGACCTTGTCCTCGGCGCGGTCGCGGCGGTCATCGTCGTCGGCCACGAGGAGGGTCGGAGCCCTCAGCACCCGGCGGCCCCCGAGGACCGCGATCTCGGGCGCGTAATCGGGGCTGGCCAGGAAGACCGACGAAGAAGGGGTCTCTCGACGCACCCAGGCCATGGCGGTCCGCAGCCGTTCCGCGATCGGCTCGCGGCTCTCGTCCATCAGCCGGTCGGTCCGGGTGGGAGTCCACCAGGTGAGGAAGCACGTCGGCGCGCCGGCCAGGACGAGCAGAGCGGGACTGAGCGAGGCCGGGGCGAAGCCGGCCAGCGCGCGGCGCCGGCCGAGCACGGCCGCCGCCTGCCTCAGCAGCGACGACAGGGGCTGCGCCGAGGCCAGGAGCAGGCCGAAGCGGTAGAAGGACTCGCTCCCCCACCCGTCGATCCCCAGGGGAAGCGCGCTCAGCAGGACGAGCGCCGCGCCCCCGAGGATCAAGGCCCGGCCTGCGGGAGCGAGGCGCGGCCAGCCCCAGGCCGCGAGCAGGCACCAGGGCACCTGGTCCAGCGTCAGCAGCAGCGTGGCGTCGGCGAGTCCGAGGCCCTCGGAGGCGCCATGGACGACGAGCCACGACGCCATCGCCGCGGCGCCGAGGCCGGTCGCGACCACTTCCCGGACGGCCAGACGGCCGAGGACGAGCGTCGCGGCCATGATCAGCAGGAGGAGCAACGCCGAGCCGGGATGGGCCCACAGGCCGGGGACGAAGCCCACGCCGCGGGCGGCGTCGAGGTCTCCGGTCGAGAACAGCAGGCACAGCGTCGCCGCCACCGGCGCGTCCTCGCGCCGCGGCCACAGCGAATGCACGAGGACCCCGAGGACGGGAAGGACCAGCAGCGGCAGCAGCGTCGGCCACAGGAGCAGCCACGCTGCGGGTCTCAGCCACGTCGCGGCCGGGATCCAGGCCTCGGCCGCGGGCGGCACGTCCACGAGAAAGCCCTGGCCGGGTGGGGCGCCCGCCGCGGCCACCGACATGTCGGCCGCCCGGCGGGTGAGCGCGGCGTCGAGGAACAGCCCGTAGGGTCGTCCGAGGGCCAGCACCCAGAAGCCTTCGGCGGCCAGCACGAAGGTCACCCCGGCCAGCAAGGAGAGACCCGGACGCGACCGCCCCGCGGCGAGCACCCACAGGAGGGCGAGCGCGAGCAGGAGGTAGCGGAGCAGGCCCGCATGCAGCGCGGGGTCAGGCACCCCCTGCGGCACGCCCAGCAGCTCCCCCGCCCGGAGAATCAAGACTCGCGCTTCTTCACTCGGTAGATGGCAACGTAGTCGCCGTCGGGGTCGCCGGTGAAGAAGACGCTCTGGAGATGCCGCTGCGCGCCGATGCGGCCGAGGTCGGTGCCGGAGTAGTACGTACTCAAGAGATAGGGGGTCACCACCAGGTAGCGCACTCCGTAACGGGCGGCGGCGGCCACGGCCGCCTCCGGATCCGGGCCGGCGACCAGCATCCCCTGCAGCCGCCACCTCTCGTCCCAGTCACGGGGCAGGGGCAGCGTGAGGCCGACGAGCGCCCGCCGGCCGGCGAGGGCCGCGACGTACCGCGCGAAGTCCGGGTCTCCGGCGATCACGTCCTGCGGCGCGGTCTGCCCGCGGATGAAGTCCGTGGCTTGCCGCAGCGGCGCCGCCAGCGGGGGGAGCGAGAGCGTGAAGTAGCCGTCCATCGATGCCGGGTTCCACCAGTAGGGCAGCGTGAAGGGCAGGAGCAGCGCTCCGAGCGCCGCGGCCCGGATCGCGGGCGCCACCGGCGGCCGGGCCAGCCATGCCGCCGCCCGTCCTCCGAGGTCCCAGCACCCGATGCCCGCGACCGCGGCCAGGAGGAAAGCGTTCCAGTAGTAGATCTCGTCGCGCTCGCGCGCGAGCTGAAGCGCGCTGAGGACGTAATAGGCCAGCCACAGCGCGAGGCCGCCCACCACCTGCGCCGCCCACAGCCGGCTGAGCCGGTCGCCGCGCCGCAGCAGGACGACGAGCCCCCACAGCCCGAGCCAGAAGACGAAGCCATGCCGGAAGGTCACCTCCATGAGGTGGGCGGAGGCCGGGTCGAGGGTCATGAGCGGGCTCCGGGTGAACGCCGGATAGCCGGCCACCAGCATGACGAGGTACGGGCTCACGACGAGGAGGTTGACCCCGATCACGACCGCGGAGTCCAGCGCGTCCCGCCGCGCCTCGCCCGGCCATCGCAGCATCGACAGGGCCGTGAACGCGGCCAGACCGACCACGAGGTAGAACATGTGGAGGACGAAGACCCAGCCCATCACGTGGAGGAGGAGACCGGTCACGAGCCGGCCGCGCCAGGTGCGGATGCTGGCGAAGGCCCTCAGCACGATCGGCAACATCACGAGTCCGAGAGCGTGGTTGGGCTTGAGGAGGAAGGTCATGGCCCACGGCACCCGGTATGGGCGGGTGGAGTCGAAGGGCATCGAGCACAGCAACGTCGCGAAGCCGGCGGCGAACACGGCTTCCCAGCGGCGGCCGCCCCTCTCCCCCGGGCCCGGCCGGAGCCCGAGAGAGATGGACACCGCGAGGGCCGCCATCATGATCAGCGAGAACCAGGGATACAGGCGAAGGACGCGCTCCACGTTCCAGCCCGAGACGGCCGCCACCAGCAGGCCCCAGAACGGCTCGAAGTGCATCTGGCCCACCTGCCAGGTCTGGAGGGGCGGGTTGCCGGCGGCCACGACCTGGCAGAGCGCGACGTTTCCCACCCGGTCACGGCTGGGGCCGAACGCGTAGATCCGCTGCAGGGGGTAGTTGGTCTCCAGCCATGCGAACGCGTTGGCGGCCACGATCCCGGCCAGCAGCCACCCGGCGCGGCGGATGCGAAGGAGAGCCCCGAGCCACAGCAGGCCCAGGAGCGGGTAGAGATGGCGGGCGGTGGCGAGGAACGCAGGCACGTCCAGGCCGTGGACGTCGATGCCCAGGAAGTTGGTGCCCGCGTCGCCCAATCGCCCGAGATCGTACTCCATGACCTGGCGCGGCGAGGGGGCTGCTAGAATGGCCGGCCGCTTCCATCGGGCGGCCGCCACCATGATCCGCGCGGTTTGCGCCGCCGTCCTCGCGCTCGGCGCCGTCAGCGCCGACAGCGCGCCGGCCCTGCTGCCGGACGCCTCCGTGCGCCTTCAGGCCGCGCGATACGCGCCCGCCGAGACCGACATGCACTGGCTCGGCTGGATCGGCGCCGGCGCCGGCCTGCTGGCGATCGACAAGGTGACCGCGTACCTCACGGCCGACGTCGAGACGATCATCGGCAACACGCGCCGGGCCTTCGACGCCACCCAGGCCAACTACCACCTCGAGCCCGGGCTGCGCGGAAGCCTGGGCGGAGGACGGGAGGCGACGCTGTTCTTCCATCACGTCTCGCGTCACCTGGTGGACCGGGCCAAGGCGGAGGCCGTGGACTGGAACATCCTCGGCCTGCGGTTCGCGGGACGCCGGCGGGGGCGGGTCCCCGTGGGCTTCGCGGCCAGCCTCGGTCACGCGACGCTCGCCTCGCTCGTCGGCTACCGGTGGGAAGCGACGGGGCACGTCGACGCGGCGATCGTTTCCGGCGAGAAGGCGGAGGCCTACGTGGCGGGCGACGCCCGTTTCGTCACCGTGGAGCGCTCGGCGGCGTTTCCCCGCGGTGATTTCCTGGACCGGTCGGCCGAGGCGGGCGCGCGCTGGCGCCGGGACGGGCGCACGCTGCAGACGTTCGTGGCCTGGGAGCGGCGCAACGACGTCTTCGTGGAGACCCCGGGCGCGCGCTCCCGGGCGCTCATCGGCTTCCGGATCCTATTCAATTCGGGGGGGTACAGAGCGGACGAAAGCACCCCCCCGCGCGCATTCGCGCTTTCCCCCCGGTCGCTCACTCGGGAGTGAATGCCTCGCGTTTCTTCATCAATGTCGGGGGGTACCGACACAGAAGCACCCCCCAAACCCCCCAAGTCGCTCGCTCGGGATGAATCCCTCGCTCGCTGCTTCTTGTCTCTCGCGGGCAGGCTACGAGCGCTTGTCGACGGCGCGGGCGAGCACGCTGCGCAGCTGGGCCTCGGCCGCCTTGCGCACCTCCATGTGGCGGCTCTCCACCACCAGCCGCTCGAGATACACGAGGTCCTCGGCCCGGTTCATGACCCGGACGAGGATCTGGCCGATGTGCCGGTCGCCGGAATGGTCCTTGAGCAGCTCCGCGTCCCGGATCCGCTTGGCCGCCTCCTGGCGGATGAAGAAGTGCCGGTCGCTGCGCACGACCTCCATGAGCAGCGCGTCGGCGTCGTGCTCGGGACCCAGCGCCTCGATCCGGAAGAGCAGATCGTCGTCGCTCAGGGCCAGCCAGCCCGCAGCGCCTCCCCCGGTGCCCTCCGGCCCTTCCTTCCAGGGCCGCCGACGCGCCGAATCGTCCTCATCCACCGAAGTCATTTCCTCTGGAGGAGACCTGATTCTAGTCCACGGCCGACGGCGGGGCTACGAGAGCGCGGCGGCCAGCCGCCGGAACTCCTCCACCACCGACTCCAGCGTGCGCTGCAGCTCGGCGGTGATCCCGACGAAGGTGAGGCCGAAGTCGTGGCCCTTCCCGCGGGCCTTGACCCACTTGACCTGCCCGGGCAGCCGTGAGGGGGAGACGACCCGCCCGAGCCGGACCTCCACCACCACGCGGGCGTGGGCGTGCGGCGGCTCCTCCTCGCTGGACACGCGCGCTCCCCGGATGCTGAGATCGGTGAGATAGGCCGGCAGCCGGCGCGGGCCGTCCACGACCACGCAGGGGACGACGTAGGGCTGGATCCGCGGCGTCTTCCGCTTCTCGGGGGGTGCGCTCACCCTACTCCTGGGGGAGCACCAGGCCCAGCCCCTCGTCCTCCTGGACGCGGGGCGCGGCGGCCGGGGCGTCGAGCCGGCGGACGACGCCGATGACCTTGTAGGCCCAGAGCACTCGGCAGACCTCGAAGTCCGAGAGAGTCGAGTCCTGGCACAGGGCCTCGAGCGTGGCGGGCCGGTTGAGCCCCGTGAGCAGGCTGAGCTTCTCCAGGGAGGGGCTCATCGAGCGCAGCACGTCTTCGTAGTCCGCCGAGCGCTCGTACCGCGCGTCGAGCCCGCCCACCGCCTGCTGGATCCGCTTCCAGGAGTCGATGCGCCGGATGCCCTCCACGATGATGTCCGGGGTGCTGATCTTGAGCGTGATGGACTCGGCCGGCACCGCGCCCTCCTGCATCCGGTACTGGCCTTCGGTCCATTGGAAGGCGCCGTAGATGATCTCCTGGGTGTGTTCCACCACCGCCCGCACCAGCTCCTTCGGCGCGAGCACCCCCTGCTCGACGAGTATGGCTCCCAGCCGCTTGCCGGGGGCGACGACGCGCCCGGCGTCCGCGAACTGCCGCAGGCTGATCCGGCCCTGACGCAGGAGCAGCTCGCCCAGCCGGTCGTCGGGGCTGGTCGAGGCCGCGAAGACCATGCGGCCCTGCTGCACGGTGACGCTGCGGCCCACCCCCATCTGGGTGAGGGTGAGGACGCCCGTCCAGCGCCGCTCGGACAATCCATGGATGAGCTCGGGAAAGTCTCGCTCGACCAGGCTTCCCTGCAGCTTCATGCGTTGTCCGCCAGGGCCTCGGCGATGCGGCCCCGTACCTCGGCGACGAGCCGCTCGCGGTCGTCGTAACTGTAACTCCCCGCCCGCACCGGGTCCAGGAGGCGGATGCGCACCGTACCCGGCCGGATGCGGAGTCTCCCCCGCGGCATCAGCTCGCGCACCCCCTGGAGCGCCGCGGGCACGATCCGGCTGTCCGCCTCGATGGCCGCGACGAAGGCGCCCTTCTTGAAGGCACCCAGCTCTCCGGTGCGGGTGCGCGTGCCCTCCGGGAAGATGAGGAAGCAGTTTCCCTCCTGCAGCGAGCGCGCGGCGCGGTCGACGGCCTGGCGCGCCTGGAGGCGGTCGCCGCGGTCCACCTCGATGAAGCCGGCCACGCGCAGGACTTGGCCCAGGAAGGGGATCCTGAAAAGCTCCTTCTTGGCGATCGCCTTGAAGTCGAGCGCCAGGGCCTCGAAGAGGACCGGCGCGTCCAGGTGGCTCGCGTGGTTCGGCATCACCACCGTGTTGCGTCCGTCCCCGAGGTTCTCCCGGCCCTCGACGACGACCCGGGTGCCGCTCAGCAGGAGCGCGATCCCGATCCCGAAGCGGCCCAGCCGATAGAGGACCGCCGGCGAGCGCAGGAGGTGAGCCATCGGCAGCCCGACCAGGCTGGCCGCCGGCAGGTAGAGGCCCAGGAAGAGGAGGACGGCCGCGGTCCGGATCATGCCGCGGCGCTTCCGCTAATGGCGGCCGCGGTGTTCAGGACTCGGGATTGGGGTTCGGCGCCGCCAGCTCTTCGGACGGCTTGCCGTTCAGGAGGGCCTTCAACTCTTTGCCCATCTTGAAGTACGGGATCTTCTTCGGCGGCACATCGACCTTTTCTCCGGTCTTCGGGTTCCGTCCCTTGCGGGGGGCGCGGTTGCGGAAGCGGAAGCTGCCGAAGCCCCGGATCTCCACTTCCTGGCCGTTCTGCAGCGCGTTCACGATGCTGCGCAGCGCCGCCTCCACGATGATTCCTGCCTGGACCTGCGTGATCTCGAGCTTGCGCGCGACGATGTTGATGAGGTCGGCCTTGGTCATGGCGTTACGGGACGCATCATTCATCGCGACGCTCCGCGCCAGGGGTGAAGGACGAAGCGGAAGTCTAGTCCGCTGATCCGCCGAAGTCAAGGAGCCATTGGAAGATCCGTCCCGACCGGGCCTCCCTGCGCGAGCGCTGGTGTCGCGTGAGCCGCGAAGGCCGGAGCCGTCCTACGCGTCGGAGGCGCGGCGGCCGGCCCCGACAGGCTTCTGGATCGGCTTCTTGCCCGCCTTGCCGTCGGCGCTGAAGGTCTTGGCCAGCGCGCGGTCGACCCGCTCCTCGACGACGGGGGCCGGCTTGCCTTCCACTTCGGCGATCTCGCTCACCAGGAGGAACTTCGCCCGGTCCAGCATGCGTTTCTCCCGGAACGAGAGCGCCTTCTTGCGGCTGAGGAAGGTCAGCCCCTTCAGCACGACGGCCACCTCGTAGAGGCTGCCGGTCCGCATCTTGTCGGAGTTCTCCTTGAAGCGGCCCTTCCAGTTGGGATGCTGGTCGATCGTCCCGTCGGCGAGCAGGTTGTAGATCCGCCGGACGTCGGCGGCCGTGATCACATGGCGCAGCCCGACCCCGTCGGCATTCTGCTGGGGCACCCACACGCGCGAGTCGTTGGAGAGGATCCGGAGCTGGTAGAGGCTGATCTTCCCTCCCGGGACGGGACGGGTCTGGATGCTCTCGACGATGCCGATGCCGTGGTTCGGGTAGATGACCTTCTCGCCGACCTGGAACTCCACACTGACCTCTCTTTCCAAAGAGCGCGGGGGGGCTGGAAAGCCTGCAGGGAGCGCACGATTGTGATCCGAGGCCTTGATTCTAACAGAGAGTCGCCGCAGGGGCAAACGGCATGAACGCGAAGAATGGACTCTTCCGAAGCCGCCTAGTAGCGGGACGGCCCGGAGACGAGGGCTTCGACGCAGGCATCGACGTCGGCCTCGTCGTTGTAGAAGTGGGTGGCGATGCGCAGGCCCTCCGGCTTGCTGGTGACGTGGATGCCGCGCTCGCGGAGACGGGCCGCCGTCAGTCGGGGCTCGGCCACGGCGCACAGCGTCTCGCCCGAGCGGAACGGTCCGCCCGGCGAGAGTACCTCGATGCGCGCCTGCCGAAGACGGTCGGTCAGATACGTGTTGAGGGCCAGCACCCGCTCGGCGACGGCTTCCCTGCCGATGGCCGAGAGGTAATCGACCGCCGCGCCGAGGGCGAAGATGGCGGCGAATGGCGGGCAGCCGGCTTCTGTCCTGCGGGCCGCAGCGACGGTCTGGTAGCGCCGGTTGTCGAAGGCGAAGGGGTTCGCCACGCTCATCCAGCCGATCGCGCGGGGTGGGCGGCGGGCGAGCAGCGCGCGGCGCATGACCGCGAAGCCGGCTCCGTAGCCGGCGCACATCCATTTGTGCCCGGCGGTGGCGAAGGCGTCGATGCCGCTCCGATGCACGTCGACGGGAAAGGCGCCCGCCGACTGGCTGCCGCAGACGACCAGGTTCCGGCGGTCCTTGAGAGCACCGAGGGCGTCGAGGTCCAGCCGGCAGCCGTTGCTGAACTGGACGTGGCTCACCGCGATCGTGGCGGCGGCGGGGCTCCCCCGGGCCGCGAACATCGCGGCTGGCAGCGTGCCCTGCTCGGGAGCCAGGAAGCGCACCTCGACGCCGCGGTGGATCCACGGCAAGGTGACGGTCGGGAACTCGGGCTCGGCGGCGAGCACCGGTCCGTCCTCGGCCAGGAGGTCGACGATCAAGTTGATGCCGGTGGACGTGTTGGGGACGAACGCGACCTCATCGGCCTCCGCGCCCACGAAGCGGGCCACTCGGGCGCGAACGGCCTCCTTCTTCTCCATCCACTCGTCCCACGCCGCGTCGCCTTCCTCCTCGAGCTGCCGGTAGAAGGCGTCGACCGCCGCCCGCACCGGCCGCGGCGTGGGGCTGCCCGCGGCGGCGTTGAGGTAGACGCAGCGGGCGAGGGCGGGGAAGTCGCGCCGGATCTCGGTCCACTGCGTGGTCATCACGCGCGATTCTATCGCCGCGGTGACCTGCTTCGGCAGGGACGTCGGGCATGCTCTCGACGTTCGCCCGCAAGCGGAGTGGGACGCCGTTCACCGGCTGATCGCTTCCGGCTTGAACGACTGCGCCGTCGCGCGCCACCGGCATCCCGCGCCCGACGGTCAGGGACTGGCGCCACCAAGGTTCGAATGGATCGGAAAGGGCTCGCCGGAGCAATTGCCCGCGGTGTGATCGCGTCGCATGGGATGAGACAGCATATGCCTACTTGCTGGGCCTCTGCCGCATCCTCAACCGCGTCAATGGCACGGGCTATCCTCGCTACCACTTCAGCAACAAGTCCAGCGGAATAAGGCAGGTCTTCCGTGCGGCATGCGTTGACTATGGTGTTCACTGCACAACACCGCGAAGAGACCTGCTGTCGGTCGCGTCGTGGGGCCCAAGAAATGAAACGTTCGCGTGCTTGCCGTAAACTAGAAGGCTGGCCGGGGTGGTGGAACTGGTTTACACGATAGACTCAAAATCTATTGGGCTTCGGCCCATGCGGGTTCGAATCCCGCCCCCGGCATAGCGCCAATGCGCGCTACCAGCCGCAGGCGCACCTGGTCGGATGACCAACTCTGCCTGCGCTGCGGGTGCCGCGGAGTCCGACGTCATTCAGTCCAGAGGCGCAGATTGGTCTCCACTGGGCGGCGCCTCGACGCAGAGGCCACCCGCGCTCGCGCCTTCGTGGCACGCCCGCGCCCCTCCTTCAACGCGTAGAGCGCGCGCAAGGACTCCCGCTGTGCGAAGGTGAGCACCACGTCGCCCCCCGGGCGAGCTCGGCCTCGTACAGAGCGCCGTTGAGCCGCCGGAAGACGTCGCCCTGCTCTTCGCGCGTGTACGGCGAAGTCCGCATAGCCGATGGCGAATACGTTCGCAGGCAGGAAAGCGGGCGCCGCTCGCCAGGTGGCGCTGCGCGTCGTAGGTCCCGCCGCGGCAGTTGAGACAGATCTGGGGCAGCGGCCGGATCCCATGTCGTCGAGGGCCGCCGTGTCGGCGCGCCGCCCGGCGTCGTAGACCGCGAACTGGACGCCGTAGCCTTCGCCGTGGGCCTCAGCCAGGGACGGCTGGGAGGAGCAAAATCGCAATAGGAGCCCTCCGTCGCTTCGGGCAGACCTCCCGGACGCCCGGCAAGAACACCCGCCACACGCACCAGAGCGCATCGTATCAGCCTGGGCTATTACCAGTGTTTTCAGAGAGATGAGGATTATTCCCTGCGTGGCATGAGAAGTGCTTTGGATGAAGGCGCCCACGGGAAGTCCGGGGGGCGAAACGGAGGATGACATGGCCACGACATTGGAGATCCGGCGAGTCGAGGGTCTGCGCTACGCGCCCGCCCGCGCCCGCTGGGCGACGGTGCGGATCGAAACCGAAGGCGCGGTCTACGTGGGCCGGATCTACGTGCCGGAGACGAAGAAGCGGCTCTCCGACGTGATCTCGGACGAGCGCATGTTCCTCAGCCTCACCGATGTGAAGGTCAACGACGCCCAGACGGTGGAGTCGTTCGTGGCCCTCAACAAGCAATACGTGAAGACGATCCGGGTCCTGGACGAGGGCCAGCCCGAGGCGCCCAAGCGCCTGAACTGAGGCCGGCCCGACCCTCTACTCCCGCGCCCCGAGGTCCTTCTCCAGGAACCGCGTGCCCGCCACCGGGTTGTAGCGGTAGGGAGGGATCGGCTGGAAGCCGAGGGAGAGGTAGAGGGCGATTGCCTCCCTCATGCCGGGCAGCGTATCGAGTCGCATGCGCGCATAGCCCGCCGTCCGCGCCTCTTCGATCAGCGTCCGGGCCAGACGGCGCCCCAGGCCCGTCCCGCGGGCCCCAGGGCGAACGTACAGGCGCTTCGCCTCGCATACCCCGGCTTCCAGCGGCCGCAGCGCGGCGCAGCCGACCGCGCGCTTCCCGTCGAAGGCCAGGAGCAAGCGTCCCCGCGGTGGGGCGTACTCGCCGGGAAGCCCGGCCAGTTCCGACTCGAAGCCCTGGAAGCCCAGGTCGACATCCAGCGAGGCCGCGTACTCGCGGAAAAGCACGCGCGCTTCGGCCAGGCCGGCCTCGCCTCGAGCGGGCCGAATCTGGATGGGGGCCATCGACACGCACTCTAACCCGCCTTGCCGCTCGCCGGCGATTCCTCTAGAGTCGCGGCCATGAGCCAGGACCACGCCGGCACCGCTTTCGAGGCCTTCGTGGCCCTCATCGCGCGATTGCGCGGGCCGGAGGGCTGCCCGTGGGACCGTGAGCAGACCCACCGGAGCCTGAAGCCCATGACGATCGAGGAGGCCTACGAGGTCCTGGAGGCGATCGACCGCGGTGACGACGAGCACCTGGCGGGTGAGCTCGGGGATCTGCTCCTCCAGGTCGTCTTCCACGCGCAGATCGCCTCCGAGCAGGAGCGTTTCGACATTGCGGAGGTGGTGGAGCGGGTGGCGGACAAGATGGTGCGCCGCCATCCCCACGTCTTCGGAAGCGTGCCCGCCGCCACCAGTGGCGACGTTCTCCGGAACTGGGAGGCGCTGAAGCAAGCCGAGCGCGCGGAGAAGGCGGGCGAGGCCGGATCCCTGCTCGACAGCGTCTCGTCCGCCCTGCCCGCCGTGCTGGAGGCCTACCAGATGACGACCAAGGCCTCGCGGGTGGGCTTCGACTGGCCGGGGGCGGAGCCGGTCCTCGAGAAGATCGACGAGGAGACGGCGGAGCTCAAGGCCGCCGTGCGCGCGGGCCAGGCCGCGGCAGCGGCGGAAGAGGTGGGGGACCTGCTCTTCGCGGCGGTCAACCTCGCGCGCCTGCTCGGTGAGGACCCGGAATCGAACCTGAAGGCGGCCAACCGGAAGTTCCGCTCGCGCTTCCGTTACATCGAAGAGCGGCTCGAGCAGCGCGGGCTCTCTCCCGCCGATTCGAGCCTCGCCGAGATGGAAGCGCTCTGGCAGGAAGCAAAGGCCCGGGAACGGAGCGGACGCTGAGCCTGCCGACCGAGGACACCCGCCGCTGGGTCCGGGACCGGGATGGACTTGCTCGACTCGGCGAGTCCCTCACCGGACGCGCGGCTCTCGCCCTGGACACGGAGTCCGACAGCCTCCACCACCATGTCGAGAAGGTCTGCCTCGTCCAGCTCGCCACCGACCGGGGCGAGGCGTGGCTCGTCGACCCTCTCGCGCTGCGCGACCTCTCGCCGCTGGGCCCGGTGATGGCCGACCCGGGCGTGCTCAAGGTGCTCCACGGCGCCGATTACGACGTCACGACGCTCAAGCGCGACTTCGGCTTCCGCTTCGCCGGCTTGTTCGACACCATGATCGCCGCGCGCTTCCTCGGCCGGCCCCAGATCGGCCTGCAGGCCCTGGCCCTCGCCGAGCTGGGGGTGTCCCTGTCGAAGGAGAGCCAGCGCGACGACTGGTCCCGGCGCCCACTGACTCTCCTCCAGGAGGCGTACGCGCTGGCCGACGTCGCCCACCTGCTCCCGCTCCAGGCCCGCTTCGCCGGGGAGCTGCACGACCTGGGCCGGCTGGCGTGGGTGGAGGAGGAATCGGCCGCGGTGGGGGGCCTGGAAGCCGCCCGGCGCGGCCGCGACCCCGAGGCCTATCAGAAGGTAAAGGGCATGAGGCGGCTCTCTCGCCGGCAGCAGGCGGTGCTCCGCGAGGTCCACGCCTGGCGAGAGGCGCTGGCCGAAGCCACCGACGTGCCGGCCTTCAAGCTCGTCTCGGCCGAGGTCCTCCTGGAGCTGGCCGAGCGCGCGCCGCGCAGCCTGTCCGAGCTGTCCAGGTTCCGCGGACTGTCGCCGCGTGTCCGGGCCCGCGGCGCCGAGCTGCTGGCCGCCATCGACCGCGCCCTCTCGCTGCCCGACGCCGAGCTTCCCCGCCTCGGGCCGCCCCCGACCCGGCCGGTGCTGCCGGAGGCCGTCCACCGCCGCGTCGAGAGGCTGCGCGCATGGCGGGCGAAGGAGGCGGCCCGTCTCCGGGTCGACGTGTCGGTTGTGCTCCCCCAGCGGCTGCTGGAGCGGCTGGCCCAGGCCGGTCCGAGTGAGCCGTCCGCGCTGGGGCAAGTCGAGGGCCTCCGCCGCTGGCGGATCGAAGCCTTCGGCGAGGCGCTGCTGGACGCCGCGGCCTCCTAGCCCCGTCCGGCCATCGTCGCCAGGAACCCGTTGGTCCGCTCCTCCACCACGTCCCAGTCGTACTCACGCCGGACGTAGGCCTTCCCGGCCGCGCCCAGCGCGGCGCGCAGCCGCTCGTCGCCGGAGAGCCGGCGCAGCGCGGCGGCGAACTCCGAGTAGCCGCGGTAGAAGAGGCCGCCCCCGCTGCGCACGCACTGGCCCTCCAGGACGCGGCAGGCCGAGTTGACGAGGACCGGCCGGCCCATCGCCCACGCCTCCAGGACGACGACGGACAGGCTCTCGTAGGCGCTGGGCATCACCAGGGCCTCGCAGCCGGCCAGGAGCGCGAACTTTTCCTCTTCGGTCACGAACCCGAGGTGGAGGATCTTCGGGTGGACCGGGATCTCGAGCGCCGGCCGGCCCACCAGGACGAGGGGCGGCGCTTCGGGCCACTCGGCGCGGAGCTGTCGATAATACGAGAACAGGCGATCCGCTCCCTTGTTGCGGTCGATGCGGCCGACGTAGAGCAGATAGCGCGGCGGCACGCCGAAGCGCGCCTTCACGTCCACGGCCGGCCAGCCGGCGGGGACGTTGATGCCGCTGCCGACGACCGCGCCCGGCACGCCAACGTTGCCGCTCACGCCCTGGACCAGCGAGCGCTCCTCCGGCGTGAGGTAGAGGATGCCGCGCGGCGCGCGGAACAGGGACGCGAAGACCGGCAGCTCGATGGCCGGGTCCTCCTCGGCGGTGGGAACGAGCACGGCCCGGCCGGCGACGGGGGGCAGGCCGAAGAAGGTGTGGTAGTAGCGGTAGGAGTAGAAAACGAACAGGTCGATGTCGCGCCGGCGCGGCAGCGACCGCACGAGGTCCGGACAGAAAGGGCCGTTCTCCACCACCCATTCCCGCTCGTCGGCCAGCGAGTGCTCTTCGTGGAAGACGAGGTCGGATACGAGCGCGAAGCGACGTCCGGAGCGCGGTCGGGCCACCGGGTAGCGGGTGACCGGGACGCCGTCGACCCGGTCCGGGCCAGGCGGGTAGTGGTCGAGCCACTCGAGGTAGTCGAGGGCGCAGGTGGTGGCGACCTCCACCTGGTGGCGCCGGGCGAGGCGGCCGGCCAGCCACCGGCAGTGCAGCTCGGAGCCCCCCGCCACCTCCAGGCCGTAGCGCTGGATGACGAAGCACAGGCGCATGCTTCAGCCGCGGCCGGCCGGACCGCTCGTGGCCAGCGCGAGCAGCCGCTCGTACTTTTCCATGATCAGGGGCCACGAGTAGTGCCGCTCGAAGTACGCCCGGCCGGAGCGCCCGAGAGCGTCGGCCTCCGCCGGGCGCGAGAGCAGCCAGGTCAGGGCTTCCGCGAACTCCTCGTAGGCGCCGTAATAGAGGCCGCCCCCCGCCCGCTGCACCTGGCCGCGCAGCACCGTGCAGCGGCCGTTGACGAGGCCGGGCCGCCCCATCTTCCACGCCTCCAGCAGCGCCATGCAGAGGCTTTCGTAGGGGCTCGGGTGGACGAGCAGCCGGCTGGCCCCGATGACCGACAGCTTCTCCGCGTCGGAGAGCATGCCCAGGTGGGTGACGTTCACGTGCACCGGGACGGGCAGCACCGCCTTGCCGACCAGGACGAGGTTCAGGTGGGGCGCCTGCTCTCGCACGTAACGCGCGAACTCGTCGAACAGCCGCGCGCAGCCCTTCTCCCGCTCGATCCGCCCGACGTAGACGACGTAGTCGCCGAGGACGTCCAGCCGGCGGCGGATCTCGTCCGGCGGCACGACCGGCGCGTCCTCGATCCCCACCCCCACTACGTCCCCGGGCAGCCCCTCGGCCCCGCTCACCTCCAGCAGCAGCTCACGCTCCTCGGGAGAGTTGAAGGCCAGGGCGGCCGGAAGGCGGAACAGGTCGCGGAAGATCCGGAGGCGCACCGCGTTGTCCTGCTCTGCGGTGGGCACGAGGATGCTCTTCGCGGGGTGGACGCGGAGCCCGTGATAGGTGGTCCAATAGCGGTACGAGAAGAAGATCAACGCGTCGTAATCGGAGCCGTGCGACTCCAGGTGCCGCAGCAGCCCCGGCGCGACCGGGCCGTGCTCCTCCATCCACCGCCGCTCCTCTTCGTCGCTGTGCTCGAAGAAGTGCACCTTGGAGGACAGCTCGTCGAAGCCCTCGGGAGTGCGCCGCCGGGAGACCGGGAAGCGGCGCACGGGCAGGCCACCCACCTTCGTCTCTCCCGGCTCGTAGGCGTTCTCCCACGTGAGGTAGTCGACCGCGCACGTGGTGAGCACCTCCATCGCGTGCCGCTCGGCCAGGTGCTGGGCGATCCAGCGCGCGTGCAGCTCGGCCCCGCCGATGACCTCCTCGCCGAAGCGCTGGACGACGAGGCCGATCCTCATCGGGGGGGGTGGGTCCCCCTCTCGCGCTCCAGCGCTTCGCAGCGGTGGCGCAGGGCCTGCAGCTCCACCTGCAGGCGAGCCGTCTCGCGCACGTTGTTGTGCAGCAGGTGGGCAAAGTAGAGGTTGACCTGCGCCTGGCGGTTGAGCACGTGATCGGTGTAGAGGCGCACGAAGGGACGCACGGCCTTCTTGGCCAGGATGACCGCGCGGCCGAACAGTCCGGGCCGGGTGGTGCGGATCAAGTAGTCCACGGAGATGTTCCAGTCGTGGGTCGGGCCCAGGAGGCGCTCGAGGAGCTTGCCGTCGATGCGCGCCTCCTCGCCGTAGGCTCGCAGGCGCAGGGCGGCCAGCGATTCGACCTCTTCGTCGGTATAGAGCCCCTGCTCCCGCTTCTTCTGGATCGACTCGCGGATCTCCTTCATGATCCGCACGACATCGACTGGCGGGCCGTCGGGACCGGACGGCTCTGTCATCGCGATTTCCTCCCTTGCGTCGGGTGATTCTACGCGGTCTTACAAAAGAGCCGGGATCGCTCGACAAAACCAACACCGGATCAAGGACATAGGCGGCCAGCAACGTGGCATCCCGCTTGCTCGCTGCTAACCTCCATGAAGTACATCATGGGCGCATCGCTCCTGTTCTCATGTTTCCTTCCCGGACCCGCCGCACCCGCGCAGGCGGAGACGGCGACGTCGTTCGTCCAGGCGACGTTCCTCGGCCGCAACGCCGCTCAGGGCACGCTCATGTTCCGCGACATGAGCGGACGCCAGCGGGCCGAACGAGCGAGCGCGGAGGCGGCGGCGGGCCTGGGGGGAATCCGTCCGGGGGACGAGGTGATCCTGGCCATCGCGGTCGCGGCCGGACGGCCGGTCGTGACGAAGGTCCGGCCCGTGCGCCGGGCCCAGCCGGCTCCGGCGGAGCCGGCGCGGGGGGCGGTTGTGCATTCTGTCCCGCTCCGCCGCGCATGGCCCAATCCCTACGTCAAGGGCCGACCGGATGGCCGGCCGGGCGAGTCGGCTCCCTAGGCCGCGGCCAGGATGAGGCTCGCGTCCCCGAACTCGTGGCCGCGGTAGCCGGCGCTCTCGGCGTGGGTGTAGGCCGCGTCGAGCAGCGGTGGGGCCACGAAGGCGCGTAGCAGGTCCAGGTGGCTCGACCCCGGCTCGTGGAAGCCGGTGAGGAGCCCGTCCACGACCTGCGGGACGAACGGGGGGCGGACGACGAAGCTGGTGGTGCCCGGCCCGGCCACCAGGCGTCCATGGTCGTGCGCGCAGCCCTCGAGCGCGCGCACTACCGAGGTCCCCACCGCCACCACCCGACCACCGGCCGATCGCGTCCGGCTGACCGCGGCCACCGTCCGGGGGGGAATGTCGTAGCGCTCGGGCAGCGGCAACGACCGGTCGATCGCCGGCTCGCCGGTCGACGACAGGCCCGCCGCATGAGTGACGGCGGCCAGTGCGACCCCGTGCGCCCGCAGGGCCAGGAGCAGCTCCCCGCTCAAGGGCCGGCCGGCCGAAGGCAGCTCCGCCGCCCATGGGCGCGAGGCATAGACGGTCTGCACCTCGGAGAGGGCGAGCCCCGCCCCGAGGTGCGCATACTGGACGGGCCGGCCCAGGCGATAGAGAGCGGTCCAGAGCGCCGCATCTTCGGCATCGAACCGCAGGTCCACCAGCCGGGGCGAGAGGGGGTAGGCGCAGATGAGGGTGGCGGTCAGCCCGCCGAAGCAGACGACATCTCCAGACCGCAAGCGCGGCGGTGGCGGACGGTCCTCCGTCCGCGTGCGCCAGTCGCCCTCGCCGAAGAGCACCGCCCGCCATCGGCCGGGACTGACGTCCGCCAGCAGCCGCACCTCCACGCTCTGGCCGCTGGCCGTCCTGCCGGCCAGCGACGCCGGGATTGTGGCCGCGTCGTTGAGCACCATGAGGTCGTTCCGACGCAGCAGGCCGGGGAGGTCGGCCAGGCGCCCGTCACGGAAGCGGCCGCCACGCGGGTCGAGGTGCAGCAACCTCTCTTCCGCGCGGGGTCGCGGCCGGGTCGCCGCGATCACGACGCTTTTCCCTGCCCGGAGGCGGCGGCGGTGCCCGTCACCTCCAGCCGGGCTCCGTTCGGAATCGATTCGGCCCGCCGGAGGAGGCGCACGATGCGCTCGGCCACCACGGCCGGATCGCCCAGCGTCGTCCGGTCCGCCTCCGGCACCGCCTCGGCGTGCATGCGGGTGTCCATCTCACCCGGATCGACGCTCAGGAAGCGCACGCCGGTGCCGTCCAGCTCCGCGGCCCAGATCCGCGCCAGGTGGTCGAAAGCGGCCTTCGAGACGCCGTAGGCTCCCCACCGCGGGTAGGGCACCAGCGAGGCATCGGAGGTGACGTGGAGCACCAGGCCCCGCCCACGCAGGACCATGCTCCCCGCGATCGCCCGGGTGAGGCGGAACGGCCCGGTCACGTTCACGGCCAGCGCGCGCTCCATCTGGGCGTCTCCGGTGTCGAGCAGCAGGCGCAGCGGCACGGCGCCCAGCGTGCTCGCCGCGTGGACGAGCAGGTCGATGGGCCCGACGAGCGCCGCCGCCGCTCCGGCCAGCGCGGTGGCCGAAGGGGCGTCGCCGACGTCGCCGGCCAGCGCGTGCGCTTCCCCGCCCGCCGCCCGGATCGCTCGGGCCACCGCTTGCAGTTCCCGCTCCTCCCGCGCCACCAGCGCCACCCGCGCCCCGTCGCGGGCCAGCCTCCGTCCGAGGGCCGCGCCCAGGCCCCGGCTCCCGCCGGTGACCAGCGCCGCCGCGCCTTCGATCCTCATGGTCCCCTGCCTCCACCATGAAGCTACGCGCGGTGCGCCAATCTATCAACAGCCTTGCCAATGCATTGGCGGACGGCTAATCTGTGGGCATGAGCGCCTCCCCGCTCACTGGTCGGCTGTCCAGACGCCTGGCCGCCAACCTCCGGCAGCTCCGGGAGGCCCGCGGCCTCACCCAGGAGCAGATCGCGAGGCTGGCCGGCCTGCCCCGGGCGACGTGGGGCCACCTGGAGTCGGGGGAGGCCAACCCGACCCTGGCGGTGCTCCACCGGGCCGCGCTCGCCCTCCAGGTCCCGCTCGAGGAGCTGACCAGCAGCCCGCGCTCCTCGGGCCGGCTCTACCGGCGCGACGACCTGCCCACCCGCAAGCAGGGCGACGTCCTGCTGCGCAAGCTGCTCCCCGACCGCATCCCAGGCGTCCTCATCGACCGCATGGAGCTGCCGCCGCGCGGGCGCATGACGGGCGTGCCCCACATGCCGGGCACCCGCGAGTACCTGACCTGCGAGACGGGCGAGATCGTCCTCGCCGTGGCCGGCGAGCAGTGGCGCCTCGCCCCCGGGGACGTGATGACCTTCCGCGGCGATCAACGCCATTCCTACGCCAACCCGGGCTCCCGTCCGGCGGTGGGCTACTCGGTGGTGCTGCTGGCGCCCGTGGAGTGAGCGCCAGCAGGACGCCTCTCCAGTCAGGCAGGCGGCTGAACAACTCTTCCCGCGCGAGCGCCCGGCGCGCGCAGCGGAGCGTCTCCTCGGTCGCCTCGCGGCGGATTCACTCCGACGCGAGGCGCTCGATGATGGCTTGCGCGGAGCGGAGCGCGCCGCATTCGGGTCAACACCGCGCGCAGCGGAGCGTCTCCTCGGTCGCCTCGCGGCGGATTCACTCCGACGCGAGGCACTCGATGATGGCTTGCGCGGAGCGGAGCGCGCCGCATTCGGGTCAACACCGCGCGCAGCGGAGCGCGCCGCATGTCTCTAGACGAGGGCGCGGATCTCGTCCTTCCGCTTGAACAGGCCCATGCGGTGGAAGGCGAAGTCGTACTTGACGGGGTCGGCCGGATCGAGCCGGCGCAGGCGGCGGGTGATGTCGAGCGCCATCGGCCAGCCGGCGGACCGGTAGCGCGTGAGCCGGACCCGCCGCGCGATCGTGTAGATGTGGGCGTCGAGCGGGATCACCAGGCTGGCCGGGTCCACCGACCGCCAGAGCCCGAGGTCGACGCCGTCGCGCCGGGCCATCCAGCGCAGGTAGAGGTTCAGGCGCTTGCACGCGCTGCCGTCCACCGGGGAGGGAAAGAAGAACCGCACGCCGGCGCCGGCCGGGAGCTGCCGCCGCCCGTACAAGCCCCCATGGTCGAGGGCCAGCGCGCGCGCGGCGAACGAGGCGAGGGCCGGGCCCACGTCGGCGGCGTCCGGAGCGAGGCCGCGGGCGAAGAAGCCCTCCACCGAGCCCGCCTGCTCGAGCATCTGCCTGATGAAGAAGAGCAGGCAGGCCACGTCGCGGCCGTCGTTGAAGCGGTGCCGGAAGCCGGCCAGCCGCCGCGCGGCCGTACCCGGGTCGAGGTGGCGCACGGCCCGCGCCGGCCGCTCGCCCAGCGCCCCGAGCGCGGCTCCGATGCTGCGCTTGATCTGGACGACGTTTCCGTAGGCCAGGGCGGCCGCCAGGAGGCCGACCACCTCGCGGTCCTCGTCGGCGGCCTGTGCGCGGACGAGCTGCAGGGGATCGGGGTCCACGAAGCGGTGATCGTAGCGGAGGTACAGCGCGTCGAGCCGCCGGCGCAGGTCGTCGATGCGCACGGGCCATTGTAATGGGCGTCCGGGGCGCCGATGGTAGGATCCTGGCGGGGGTGGGCATGGGCAAGACGCGCGAGTTCCATGACGGACGGCACGACGGCCTCGTCCCGCTGGAGAGCCTCGACCTCGACGAGGTGAGCTCGTTCGCCTCCCTGCTCCGCGGAATGTCGCACACCGCCTTCAGCGGCCGCAGCCTGGGCGAGGCCCTCGACGTGACGACGGCCATGGTCAACGACCCGGGCTGCCGGGTCGTGCTGACCCTCTCGGGCGCGATGACGATCGCCAAGATGGGCAAGGTGATCTGCAAGATGATCGATTCCGGCATGGTGCAGGCGGTCGTCTCCACGGGGGCCCTCATGGCCCACGGGCTGTCGGAGGCGGTCGGGATGGTGCACTACCGCTACGACCCGCGCATGTCGGACGAGGAGCTGTTCGACAAGGGCTACAACCGCGTGTACGACACGCTGGAGATGGAGGCCAACCTCAACTACGTCGAGGAGTTCACCTCCCGCGCCCTCGACACGCTCACCGGCGAGCTGTCGAGCGAGATCATCTGCCGCGCCCTGGGCCGCATCCTCGCCGAGGAGGACCACGGCGCGGGCGTCCTGCGCAGCGCCTACGAGAAGGACGTGCCCGTCTACGTGCCCGCCTTCACCGACTCCGAGCTGGGACTCGACCTCTCGACGTGGTCGATGCGCAAGGCCCGGCGCGAGGGCGTCCGTGAGGCCGAGTCCCTCTTCGCCGCCCTGCCCAGTTACAACCCCTACCTGGACCTGAACAGCTTCGCGCGCTTCAGCCTCGGCGCCGACCGGCTGGGCATCTTCACCATCGGCGGCGGCGTGCCGCGCAACTGGGCCCAGGAGGTGGGTCCGTACATCGACATCATGAACCACCGCCTGGGACTCGAGCTGCGGCCGCCGCGCTACCACTACGGTGTCCGCATCTGTCCCGAGCCGACGCATTGGGGCGGCCTCTCCGGATGCACGTACTCCGAGGGCGTGTCGTGGGGGAAGTTCGTGCCTCCCGCCGAAGGGGGGCGGTTCGCCGAAGTCTACGCCGACGCGACCACCGTCTGGCCGCTGCTGGTCTTAGGGGTCCTCGAAGAGCTGGACGGCACCGGACGGCGCTGAGTCTGGGGGGTGCTAGCGGCGCAGCCCCCAGACCCCCGCTCGCTGCGCGGGAGTCAATCCCGCTCCGCTCGCCGCTGTGACTTTTCTTCCTTTTCGGCCTCTACGCCTCGGCGTGCCCTGCGTTTGGAGGCAACGCTCAGCGCCGTAGCAACTGGCGCAGGCCGCGGGTCGTGTGGACATCAGCCAGGGCCAGCGCCACCCGGGGCAGGCTCGGGTCTCCGGGAAAGGCCAGGTGTCGCGCCTCCCAGCGCGGGCCGAAGGCGTCCTTCAGCGCGAACAGCTCCTTGTAGCCGTAGGCCCCCCCCAGGCGGTCGAGGATCCGGGCCAGCCGGCGGCTGCTCTGCCGCGGAGCCTCCAAAGCCTCCGGTCGAGACACGGAGATGATGCCGAAGCTGGCCTCCTCGAGGCCGGCCTCGACATGGTCGGCCACGCTCTCGGCCAGCAACAGGTCGCGGGAGGCGGGAGCGGCGTCGGGCCGCTTGCGGAGCAGGTCGAGCACGACTGCGCGGCCGGCCGAGTACGGCAGCCAGGAGCAGAACGCCTCCAGCCGGCCCTCCGATTCGCAGACGAAGACGGGATTGCCGTCGAGCTCCTCCAGCGAGAAGGAGCCGAGGCTGAAGCGCAGCTCGTCGAGCCGCCGCTCCTTCAGCCACGCCTCCGACACCGCTTCGAGCTTCTGGTCGAGCAGCGGCTCGGGGACGAGGGTGCGGCGGTAGCGCCGCACACGCAGTCCGCCCGCGCGCGCCTCGGCGAGCCGGGCCGCCAGGGGCGGCGGCCACGACGAAGACTTCCCGTCGCCCAGCGACAACACGCCCTCCTGGGCGATGGGCAGCATCTTCAGCCCAGCCTGCTCGTAGGCGAGCCGATTCTCCTCGGCCACGCCGTAGAACGCCGGCGTCCAGCCGTTCCGCCGGCACCGCTGGACGAAGTCCTGGATGCTCTCCTCGAGCGCGTCCGGAGGAGCCAGGGGATCGCCGCACGCGATGGCCGCCGCGTGGCGGACGGCGAAGGCGACCAGTCCACGCTCGCCCGCCACCAGGAGATGGTGCTTGTCGGCGCGGGCGGCGAAGGCGGAGAGCGAGCGCCGCCCGTGACGGTGGCGCAGGTCCTCCACGACGTCGGGGGGCGCTTCCTGCCGGCCCCGCACGACCACCGGCCGCAGCAGCAGGACGAGGAGATAGAGCCGGGCCAGCCAGCCGGCCGCGGCCAGGGAGTTCAGGAAGCGCGCCGCCTCGCGGTTGCCGGGCTCCACCCGCGGGGGCTGGATGAGGATGCCGTCCCGCATCGCTTCGACGACGGGCGTGTTGCCCGGCGTCCAAACGAACTCCATGCCCAGCTCGGTGAAGCCCAGGTATCCGTAGGCCAGCACAACCGCGCCGAGCATCGGCACCATGAGGAGCGCCCGGCGCAGCGTGGCCGGGTCGGACAGGGCGTGAAAGCGCCGGCGGAAGGCCAGCAGGTAGGCGAGCAGCAGGCCGGAGACGAGGGTGTGGGGCGCGTTCAGCCCGGGACCGAGGTGCGACAGGAAGGAGAGGGACAAGGCCACCACCGCCACCCACCAGGCCAGCTCCTTGCGGCGGGCGAGGTTGCGCGTGACCTGGAGCAGGGCGAGGCCGGCGAAGAGCATCACGGTCCGTGACCCGTGGCTGACCTCGAGCGGCAGGTGCCGGCTGATGGCCTGGGTGGTGGAGGAGTGGGGCCACAAGGCGGAGGCGATGTTGACGACCGCCAGCAGGGACATCACGAAGGGCATGACCGCGTGGACGTCGGCCATGCCCAGCTCGCGCAAGCGGGCCTCGCGGTTCATGCGCCGCAGCGATGCGACCGCGGCCACGCACAGGACCGCCGCCACCAGCGCCCACACCACGATGCGCCGGAAGTCCTGGAGGTAGCGCGCGATCGCCGCTCCGCCGTAGTAGCCGAGGCTGGCGGTGAGCGCGGCCCAGATGGCTACAGCCACGAAATCGACGGACGTGAACAGGGCGGCCCGCATCCCCACCGCGCCGCAGGCCGCGGGGATCACGATCCGGAAGCCAAAGGTGTACCGGCTGGCGAGGAGCAGCCACGGCCCGCGCCGGGCGGTGAGATCGATGATGCGGCCGTAGCGGGCGCGCACGCCCTTGCGCCGCTCCAGCCACGCCCGGCCGCGGGCGCGGGCCGCCTGGTAGTAGACCTGGTCGCCGAGCATGGTGGCGGCCATCGCGACCGCTACCACGACCGGCAGATGGAAGTATCCCCGCTGGGCCAGGAAAGCGGCGGTGAGCAGGAAGGCCTCCCCCTCGACGATCACCCCGCCGAAGAGCAGGAGGTACCCGTACTTGACGAGCAGCGCTTCCATATTGAGCTGGGGGGTGCTAGCGGCGCACCCCCCAGGCCCCCCGCTCGCTCCGCGCGAGTGAATCGCGCTGCGCTCGCAGCTTTGGCTCAGGGCCTCCGACTTCGGCGCCCCCCAGAATCCCCGCCCGCTTCGCCCGAAATGAATTCGCCTGCGGGCGCAGCCTGTGACTCCCAGCTTATGCTGCGGCGCGCCCCCCCAAGAACCCTCCGCTCGCTCCGCGCGAGTGAATCGCGCTGCGCTCGCAGCTTTGGCTCAGGGCCTCCGACTTCGGCGCCCGCCAGAATCCCCGCGCGCTCCGGCGAAATGAATTCGCCTACGCGCGCAGCCTGTGACTCCTAGCTTATGCTGCGGCGCACCCCCCAGGCCCCCCGCTCGCTCCGCGCGAGTGAATCGCGCTCCGATCCTCTTCCCTACGTGCCAACATCGGTGAGACAGTCGACCCGTTTGAGTTTAGTGTGCAGGGCGGGGAGGCGAAG
>QHVM01000024.1:0-2507 GCA_003223555.1 Acidobacteriota bacterium
CGCCTCCGCAGCTCCACAGGAGCGTGCAGCCGAGGGCTACGGACAGGAGCGACTTCGGGGAGGGACCCAGCGACTTCGGGGAGGGATTCACCATGTCGACCTCCGACGGACCAGTCTTTGCGGCCCGAGCCAAACGAAACCCGGATTCTACCAGCCGCGCGCGTGCGCATCAACCCCGAGCTTGATCGGGTCCGACCGTTCCTGTTAGGATGGTTCCTTCGCCCAGCGCCGGAGTGGCGGAATTGGCAGACGCGCACGGTTCAGGGCCGTGTTGGCTTCGGCTAGTGTGGGTTCAAGTCCCACCTCCGGCATTAAAGACACCTTAGGCTAGAAAACCCAGCTCTGAACTCCCTCCGCGACCGCGTCCTCGAAGACCTCTCCCACGAAGGCAAGCCGGTCTCCGTCCGGGAGCTGGTGCGCCACCTCGACCTCGCCAAGGAGGCCCGGCACGAGCTGAAGGGCCTCCTCCGGCAGCTCATCGCAGACGGGGAGCTCGTCAAGATCCGTGGCGCGCGGGTTGGCCTGCCCTCGCGCATGAACCTCGTGGTCGGCCGGCTGAGCTGCAACCCGGCCGGGTTCGGCTTCGTGGTGCCGGAGGCCGGCCACGGGCGGCGGGACGACCTCTACGTCTCGGCCATGAACATGAAGGAGGCCCTCCACGGCGACCGGGTCGTGGCCCGCCTCGAGCGCATGACCCCCAAGGGGCCCGAAGGCCGGATCATCCGCGTCCTCGAGCGCGGGCTGCAGCGGATGGTCGGGCGCTACGAGGAAGACGGCCGTTTCGGCGGCCACGTGGTGCCGTTCGACAAGCGGGTGCTGCACGAGCTGTTCATCCCTCCCGCGGACAGCGGCGGCGCCCGGCCGGGGCAGATGGTCGCGGCCGAGATCACCCGGCCCCCCACCGCCACCCGCAACCCGTCCGGCCGGGTCCTGCAGGTGCTGGGCCGGCTCGAAGATCCCGGCGTCGACCTCAAGGTCGTCATGGCCAAGTACGAGCTGCCCGATGCCTTCCCGGCGGAAGTGGAGGCGGAGGCCGGACGGGTGGCGCGGGAGGTGCGTCCCGAGGACACGCAGGGCCGGACGGACTTCCGGGACTGGACGACGGTCACCATCGACCCCGAGACGGCCCGGGACCACGACGACGCGGTGGCCATCGAGCGGGCGCCGAACGGGCACTGGCGCCTCGCCGTGCACATCGCCGACGTCGCCCAATACGTGAGGCCGGGCACCGCCCTCGACCAGGAGGCCTACCTCCGCGGCACCTCGGTCTATTTCCCGGACCGCGTCGTGCCCATGCTCCCGCACGCGCTCTCCAGCCACATCTGCAGCCTCGTCGAGGGCCAGGACCGGCTGACGCAGGGCGTCGTCCTGGAGCTGGACCCGAGGGGCCGCGTGCGCAAGGCCGAGTTCCACGACGGGATCATCCGCAGCGCTGCCCGCCTGAGCTATCAGCAGGTCCAGGCCATCGTGGACGGGGACGCGGAGCTGCGCCGGCGGTACGCGCCGCTCGGGAAGGCCCTCGAGGACATGGACGAGCTGGCCAAGCTCATGCGCGCACGGCGCTACGAGCGCGGCTCGCTCGACTTCGACCTGCCGGAGCCGAAGCTGGTGCTGGGGGCGTCGGGAGAGATGACCGGCATCGTGGCCGCCGAGCGGCTGGACAGCATGCGGCTCATCGAGGAGTTCATGCTCGCCGCCAACGAAGCGGTGGCGGAGCGGCTGGCCCGCGCGGGAACGCCGGCTCTCTTCCGCATCCACGAGCAACCGGACCCGGAGCGGGTGAAGGAGTTCGCCGAGCTGGTCGCTTCCTTCGGCTACCGCGTCCCCGCCCACCTCGAGGCCATCCGGCCCCAGGACTTCCAGCTCATCCTCCGCCAGATCGACGGCAAGCCGGAGGAGAGGCTCGTTTCCTACCTGCTACTGAGGACGATGAAGCTGGCCCGCTACCACGAGGAGAACCTCGGGCACTTCGGCCTGGCCACCGAGATGTACGCGCATTTCACGAGCCCGATCCGCCGCTACCCGGACCTCGTCGTCCACCGCGCGCTGCGGGCCCTCCGCCGGGGCCGGCGCGAGGGGGCGGCCGAGGAGCTTCCGGCCCAGCTCGCGGAGATGGGCCGGCACCTGTCGGAGATGGAGCGGCGGGCGGCGGAGGCCGAGCGCGAGCTGGTGGAGTGGAAGAAGGTCCGCTTCATGGCCGACAAGCTGGGCGAGGTCTATCGGGGATACGTGACCGGCGTACAGTCCTTCGGCCTCTTCGTGGAGCTGGAGGAGATCTTCGTCCAGGGCCTCGTCCACGTCTCTTCGATGACGGACGACTACTATCGCTTCGACGAGCGGGTCCACGCCCTCAAGGGCGAGAACACGCGGCAGGTGTACCGCCTGGGCGACGAGGTCGAGGTGCAGGTGGTGCGCGTCGACCTCGAGCGCCGGCAGGTGGACTTCGCCCTCGTGGACGTGCTGCGGCGCGCGGCGGCCGGGGCGCGCAAGGGCCGCCCGCCTCGGCG
>QHVM01000024.1:2685-71260 GCA_003223555.1 Acidobacteriota bacterium
GAAGTCCGCAGCGTTGCCCTGAACCTCACCGGGCGGGAGCTGATCTTCCTGCAGAAGGTCACCCGCCAGGAATACCACTTCATCACCGACGAGGAGCAGGAGGCCCGGCTTCGCCTGCGTGACAAGCTCCTCGAGGGCTTCTTCGACCAGAACGAGAACCGCATCGTCCTCAACCTCACCCGGGACGAGCTGCTCTTCCTGATCAAGGTGGCGAGGGAGAACTACTCCTTCATCGTGCGCTCGGAAAAGGAGGCGCGCCTGGCCCTGGCCGCGAAGCTGCACAAGACGGCCGAGGCGGTCTTCGGAGTATCGGCCGCCCGGGAGGAGTAGTCTTCCCGTGTGCGCAGCTTCATCGTAGGCACCGCCGGCCACATAGACCACGGCAAGAGCGCCCTCGTCCTCGCCCTCACCGGCACCGACCCCGACCGGCTGAAGGAGGAGAAGGAGCGCGGGATCACCATCGACCTCGGCTTCGCCCATGCCGGCCTGGGCGACGGCGTGGTGGCCTCCTTCATCGACGTCCCCGGCCACGAGCGCTTCGTGCGCAACATGCTGGCCGGCGCGCACGGCGTCGACGCCGTGCTGCTCGTGGTGGCCGCCGACGAGTCGGTCATGCCCCAGACTCGCGAGCACTTCCACATCTGCCGCCTGCTCGGCATCCCGCGCGGCCTCGTCGCCCTCACGAAGTGCGACCTCGCGGACGCGGACACCCAGGCCCTGGCCGAGATGGAGGTCCGGGAGCTCGTGGCCGGCTCGTTCCTCGAGGGCGCGCCGATCCTGAGGGTGTCCTCGCGCACGGGCCAGGGGCTGGAGGGGCTGCGCTCGGCGCTGCTCGACCTGGCCCGGAACTCGGCCGAGCGGCCTTCCGACGGCCTTCTCCGGCTGCCCATCGACCGCGTTTTCACGCTGCGCGGCTTCGGGACGGTCGTGACGGGCACCCTCGTCGCCGGCCGGCTCGCCGCGGGCGAGGAGCTGGCGGTGCTGCCGGCGGGACGCCGGGCGCGCGTGCGCGGGCTGCAGGTCCACGGCCATGCCGTCGATTCGGTGCGGGCCGGCACCCGTGTGGCCGTGAACCTGGCCGGGGTGGAGGTGGACGACCTGGCCCGGGGAGACGTGCTGGCCCGGCCGGGGACGCTCCTGCCCGGGTCGATCCTGGACGTCGAGCTGACGCTGCTCCCCGGCGAGAAGCCGCTACGAGATCAAGCCCGGGTGCGCGTCCACCTGGCCAGCGCCGAGCGGCTGGCCCGCGTGCGTCTCCAGGGAGCGTCCCGGCTGGCTCCGGGGCAGAGCGCCCGCGCGCAGCTCCGGTTGGAGAGTCCGGCCGTCGCCGGCCGCGGCGACCGTTTGATCCTGCGCTCGTATTCGCCGGCCACGACGATCGGGGGGGCGGTGGTCCTCGATCCGGTGTCTCCGCGCCGGCGCCGTGACGCCGCGCCGGCCGCCGCCGTGGGAACGGACCTCGCAGCGGCCGCGGGCGCGATGTTGGAGGAGGCCGGTCCGGCCGGCGTCGATGCTCCCAGCCTGGCCGCCCGCCTGACCGTGCCCCTCGCGTCGCTGCTCGCCACCCTCGAGCGAAGCCCCGGGGTGGTGACGCTGGGCCGCGACCCGGTGCGCCTGCTGTCCTCTGGCGGCCTGGCCACGCTCGCCGAGCGCGCGCGCTCCCAGCTCGAGCGCTTCCACTCCGAGAACCCGCTGAAGGCGGCCATGCCGCGCGAGGAGCTGCGCGGGCGGGTCTTCGCCCACGCCCCCGAGGGCGCCTTCGAGCGCGCCCTCGAAGCGCTGGCTGCCCGGGGAGAAGTGCGGACCGAGACCGACGCCGTTGCGCTGGCCCGGCACGCCGTACGGCTGACGCCGGCCGAGGAGGCGGCGCGAGAGTCATTGCTGGCCCTGGCGCGCTCGGCCGGCCTGGCCGGGATCGAGCCCGGCAAGCTCGTTCCCGCCCGAGGCGATCCCCGGGTCTTCGACCGGGTCATCCGGCTGGTGCTGGCCGAAGGACGGCTGCGGCGGGTGGGGGAGGCGGTGGTCGACGCCGTCGTGCTCGACGACCTCAAGATCGAGGTCCGCCGGCGTTGGCCCCCGGGGAGCCGCCTGGACGTGACCGGCTTCAAGGAGCTGACCGGCCTCAGCCGCAAGTTCGTGATTCCGCTGCTGGAATACCTCGATCGGGAGCGGGTGACCCGGCGCTCCGGCAACGACCGGCTCGTCTTGATGTAAGCTAGATCACGAAATTCTGGGGCCTGTGGCGTCAACCTATAACCCGGCCGCAGGGCCTCCTGCGGCCACGACCGGTCCGCTGCCCTCCCGGCGGACAGAGGTGGAGGGTCCGATGCTGAAGAGATCTGGGGGGAGGGGTTGGGTCCCTCCCGCGGCATGACCGCGGTGGCGACGTCCCCGGAAAGCACGCGGACCGAGCGCCGCTCGAGCGGGCTGCTCAGGGTCCCTTTCATCCGGCGGTGCAGCCTGAGCTACGACGATGGGCGCACGTCCTCGGCCTTCATCGTCAATATCAACATCCTCGGGGCCTACGTGGCCCGGGACGACGTCCCCCTCGCGCCGCCCCCGAAGAAGGCGGAGGGCCGGCGGAGGAAAGCCGCGGCGGCCGCCCCGCCGGAGGCGGCGGCCCCGAGCCCGATCAAGACCCAGATGCCGGAGCTGGGCCAGCTCGTCCATTGCCGCTTCCAGCTCCCCGAGCAGACCTGCGAGGTGGCGGTGGAGGGGGTCGTGAGCTGGCTGAATCCCCGCCAGCAGCATCCGGTCCACAGCCTTCCGCCGGGGTTCGGCATCAAGTTCCGGGGGCTGTCGGCGGGCGACCAGACCTGCATCCAGGACCTGGTCGAGGAATACCTGTCCCGCCATCCCGGAGCGTGCTAGCGCAGGGACGCCCGAGATCTTCAGCTATCCGCGGGGGGGTGCTTCGCTTGCCGGTACCCCCCCGACCTACACGAATAGACTGACTGGGTTCTCGAGCAGGCGGCGGACCTCGCCCAGGAACTGGGCCGCCATCGCGCCATCGACCACGCGATGGTCGGCGCTGAGGGTGACCCGCATCCGATGACCCGCCCGCAGGTTGCCGTCGATCGCCACCGGCACTTCCTGGACCGACCCCACCGCCAGGATGGCGCTCTCGGGGGGGTTGATGATGGCGGTGAACTCGGTGACCCCGTACATCCCGAGGTTCGACACGGTGAAGGTCGAGCCCATGAACTCCTCGGGCCGCAGCTTGCGCTCGCGCGCGCGGCCGGCGAGGTCCTTGACCTCCCGCGAGATGTCGAGCACCGACTTGCGGTCGGCGTTGCGGACGACCGGCGTGATGAGGCCGTCGGGGATCGTCACCGCCACCCCTACGTGCACCTCGCCGTGGGTGGCGATCTTGTCCCCCATCCACGAGGCGTTGACCATCGGAAAGCGGGTGAGCGCCTTGGCGCACGCCTTCAACACGAGGTCGTTGTAGGTGACCTTGACGTCCTCCCCCCTCTGGAGCTGCTCGCGCAGCGCGACCGCCGCGTCCATGTCGATCTCGACCGTCACGTAGAAGTGGGGCGCGGTGAACATACTCTCGGCGAGCCGCTTGGCGATCGCCCGCCGCATGTTCGACACCGGGATCTCCTCGCCGGGAGTGATGGCGGGCCCCGGCGGCGGGGCGGGGGCCTGAGCCGGCGCGCGGCCAGACGCCGGCGCGCCCGCCCACGCCTCGATGTCGCGCTTGATGATCCGTCCGCCCGGTCCGCTGCCGGCGACTTCGCCGAGCGGGATGTTCCGCTGGGCCGCCATGCTGCGAGCGAGGGGGCTGGCCTTGACGCGTCCTCCTTCGGCGGCGACCGGCGCCGCCGGGACGGGGCGTGGTCCGGGGGCGGGTGCCGGGCCGGGGGCCGGCCGTGGAGGCGCCGCCTGCGCAGGCGCCGGCTGCGGGGGCGCGGATGCGGAGGGTGGGGGTGAAGGGGGCGCGGCTGCGACCTGCGGCGGGGGAGCGGCCGGCGGAGGGGCTGGGGCGGCCGGCTGCGGAGCTGGGGCGGCCTGAGGCGGCGCGGCCGGCTGAGGGGCGGCCGCCGGCGGCGCGGCGGGCCTGGCCGGCGTAGAGGCCGCGGCCAGGGCCTTCGAGATGTCCTCGTTCGCATCGGCGATGACGCCGATGAGCGAGCCCACCGGCGCCTTGCCGCCGGCCGGCACGAGGATCTTCCGCAGCACGCCCGACCCGAGGGCCTCCATCTCCATGTTGGCCTTGTCGGTCTCGATCTCGGCCAGCACGTCGCCCTGCTTGACCGGATCGCCCTCGTTCTTCGTCCACTTGACGATCGTCCCTTCGTCCATCGTGGGAGACAGCTTGGCCAGGACGACCTTGGTGATGGCCATCAGCGGTACATCACCTGGCGCACGGCGTCGACGATCTTCTCGGGCTGGGGCAGGTAGGCCTTCTCCAGGGTCTTGGCGTAGGGCATGGGCACGTCCTCGGCGGTCACGCGGACGACCGGGGCGTCGAGCTCGTCGAAGCACGCCCGCTGGACGCGGTCGGAGATCTCGGCCCCGAAGCCGGCCATGCGCCAGCCCTCCTCGGCCACCACGCAGCGGTTGGTCCGGCGGACCGAGTCGAAGATCACGTCCTCGTCGAGCGGGCGCAAGGTGCGGGGGTCGACGACCTCGGCCTCGATCCCCTCCTCCGCCAGCTTGGTGGCCGCGGCGAGCGCGGTGATGCAGGAGCGGCTCCAGGCCACGATCGTCACGTCGCGGCCGGGCCGCTTGACCTCGGCCAGCCCCAACGGGATGTGATACTCCGCCTCCGGGACCTCGCCCTTGAGGTTGTAGAGGACCTCGTTCTCCAGGAAGATCACCGGGTTGTCGTCGCGGATCGCGCTCTTCAACATCCCCTTGGCGTCCTTCGGCGTCGCGGGCATGGCGACGACCAGGCCGGGCACGTGCGCATAGATGCTCTCGAAGGCCTGCGAATGCTGGGCCGCCACCTGGGCCGCCGCGCCCGAGGGGCCCCGCATCACCATCGGGCATCGCACCTGGCCGCCGGACATGTAGCGGTACTTCGCGGCGTGGTTGATGATCATGTCCAGGGCGAGGAGCGAGAAGTTGAACGTCATCATCTCCGCGATCGGCCGCAGGCCGATGAAGGCCGCGCCGACCGCGACGCCGGCGATCACCTCCTCGGCGATCGGCGTGTCGCGCACCCGCCACTCCCCGAACTGCGCCAGCAGGCCCTGGGTGACCTTGTACGCCCCCTGGTAGGCACCCACCTCTTCCCCGAGGATGAAGACGCTCGGGTCGCGGGCCATCTCCTCCTTCATGGCCTGGTTGAGCGCGTCCCGCATCGTGAGGACCGCCAAGGCTAGCTCCCCACCTTGGCCGTCGCCTGCACCGCCGCCTCGGCCGGGTTGGGGGCGGCCGGAGCGCCGGCCGCCGGCTTGGACTCGGCGGGCGGAGCGGCGGGCCGGGCCTCCGGGGCCGGAGCGGCCGTCGGCGGCGGCAGCGTCGGCGGCATGCGGTCCTCCTTGATCGCCGAGCGCCAGGCCGGGTCTTTCTCGGCCGCCTTCATGTTGATGTAGGGCGAGCGGACGTAGACGTCCTCGTACATCGACTCGGGAGGCGGATCGGGGCTCGACTCCACGAAGGCGACCGTCGCCTCCATCTGGGCCAGCACCTCCTTGTCGACCGCGTCGAGGTCGGCCTGGCTGAAGCGTTCCTGCTCGATGAGCCGCTTGCCCCAGAGGAGGATCGGGTCGGACTTCATCATCTCCTCGACCTCCTCCTTCGTCCGGTACTTGCCGGGATCGGACATGGAGTGGCCGCGGTAGCGGTAGGTCTCGGCCTCCAGCAGGGTGGGGCGCTTGTCCGTGCGGGCGCGCTCGATCGCCTCGGCCACCGCGGTCCGGACCGCGAGCAGGTCCATGCCGTTGACCTCCCGGCGGGGGATGCCGTAGGCCGACGCCCGCTGGTAGAGGTCCTTGACCGACGAGGCGCGGTCGATCGAGGTGCCCATGCCGTAGCGGTTGTTCTCGATGATGTAGACGACCGGCAGGTCCCACAGGGCGCTGACGTTGAGGGACTCGTGGAAGGCCCCCTCGTTGACCGCGCCGTCGCCGAAGAAGCACAGGCAGACCTGGTCGGTGTCCTTCAGCCGGATGCCGTAGCCGATGCCGGCCGCGAGCGGGAGGTGGCCGCCGACGATGCCGTCGCCGCCGAAGTTGCCCCGCGGCACGTCGTAGAAGTGCATGCTGCCGCCCTTGCCCCGGCTGATTCCCGTGAACTTCCCGCACAGCTCGGCGAGCAGCAGGCGCGGGTCGGCCCCCCGCGCCAGCGCGTATCCGTGGTCGCGGTAATAGGCGATGAGGTAGTCGTCGGGCCGCATGACGCTCATCGCTCCCACCCCCACCGCTTCCTGGCCGATGTAGAGGTGGAGGAAGCCGCCGATCCTGCCTTCGACGTAGAGCTGGGCGCAGCGCTCCTCGAAGCGCCGTATGAGGAGCATCTGCCGATACAGCGCGAAGGCCTCTTCGCGAATCATTCCTTCTTTTCGCTTATAACCCGAGCGCGCAGATCAGTCAAAACCGCGTAGCACCGCGGCGTCTAGCGAGGCGGCAGCGACGTGCTCGAGGCGCGCAGGAAGAAGACCGCGGCTCCGGCGAGGATCACGCCCAGGACCACGGTCCCCATGATGAGCCCGGTGAAGGTCAGCTCGGCCGCATCGGGCCGAGGCGTTCCGGCCGGGCGGCCGCCCGAGAAGTGGGCCGACGTGGAGGGTCTCAGCATGTAGGCCAGCACGGCGGCCGAGGCGAGGGTGAAGGGGCAGAGCAGGAGGCCGAGGGCCGCGACCGCGATCTGGGCCGCGCGCGCCCAGGCGCGCCGTGTCCACAAACCGAAGGCCATGACCCCGCTGAGCACGGCCAGGACCACGCCGAGGACCGCCGCGGCCACCGCGGCGATGCCCGCCGAAGCCCGAGCGATCACCAGTCCGGCCGCCGGATACAGCACGACGCTGATCATCCACAGGATGCCCAGGACGGTCAGGGTCAGCGGCCGCTGCGCCTCGGCATCCAGGCGAGGCGGGATCACGGGTCGTGGCCGGGGCGGGACGGTCTCGGTCTTCCGCATCCGGCCGGCGGCCGGACGCGCCGCGACCAGCGGGACCGCAGCGGGCCCGGCCGGGGGCCGCGCGGCCAGCGGTTGGGCCGGCTTGGGAACCGCGTCGGTCGCCTGCAGCTCTTCCGGGCCCATCACGAGCGTCCCCGGCATCTCTTCGGTCAGCACCGTGAGCATGACGTCGCCGAGCCGGACCACGTCGCCTTCGTTGAGGGACGAGCGCTCGACCTTCTTGCCGTTGAGGAAGACGCCGTTGGCGCTGCCGGTGTCGCGGATGGCGAGTCCCTGCGGACCGGCCTCCACCACCGCGTGGCGGCGCGAGCACTTGACGTCGTTGAGCACCAGGTCACAGGAGGGGTCACGGCCCAGGATGGCGACGGTCCCCTGAAGCTCCACCTCGTGTCCCGTCCCGTTCGGATACTGGACCTGGAACTTCACGTGGCCGGATTCTAGTGTCCGCAATCGGAGGTCCGCAACCACGCCGGTCGGGCGTTCCCCGGATCGAAGCGCCCCCCATCCTCGACTCCCCCGGCGTCGCGGGGTTATGATCCAGATCCTTCATGATCACGTCCCAGCCCGAGAAGATGGAGGCGAGGCTCCGCGAGCTCGAGCAGATCCTCGCCCGCACCGCGCCGGCCGAGGACCGGGAACTGCTGCTGGGATTCGCCCCCGTCGTGTTCGCCGAGACCCCGGACCGGATCGCCCTCGGGCTCTCCGCCGACGCGCTGGCCGCGCGCATACGGGACCACTTCCGTTTCGTGGCCCGCGAGATCCCGCCCCCGACCCAGCTGTACAAGGGCGTCCCGGGGATCCACGTGGCCGCCCGCAATCCCGATCCGGCCGGCTGGGTGACCAAGGGCCCCGCCAACGGCTTGCCGCAGGAAGTCACCGTGATCGACACCCACACCCCGGACGCCCCCTTCATCTTCGAGAGCCTCAAGAACTACTTCCGCAAGGCAGGCATCCGCGTCTTCTCGGCCGTCCACCCGATCTTCACGGTGCGCCGGCAGTGGGAGCGCATCGTGTGGATCGGGGGGCCGCGCGAGGAGGGCTCGAAGGAGGTCTACTGCCACTTCCAGATCGAGCGCATCGACTCGAAGGAGCGGCTCCGCCACATCGAGCACGAGGTCTACTCGGTCCTCAAGAGCGTCTTCATGGCGGTGGACGACTTCGAGGAGATGGTCCACAGCGCCCGGGAAGTCGTTCCCCGCCTCCGCAGCCGTCGCGGCCGGGAGACCGACGCCGCCTCCGCCCGCGCCTTCATCGAGTGGCTGCTGGAGGACAACTACATCTTCCAGGGCACCGTGCGGTACCGGGTCGGCTCGGACGGCCAGGCCCATCGGGTCCAGGAGACGGCCGCCGGCGTCTTCACCGATCCCGCGCTGCTGCCGGTCGTGTTCCCGGGCCTCATGGAGGAGGTCGAGGCCCACCTGCTGCCGAAGGCCGACGACCATCGCATCGTCGACATCGACTACTGCAACAACGCCTCCGCCATCTACCACATCGAGCCCATCGACGACATCGTGATCCGGGAGTGGGGAGCCGACGGGAAGCTCGTCGAGGCGACGCTGCTCGTCGGCCGCCTGGCCAAGGGCGCCTTCACCCAGAAGGCGGCCGACATCCCGATCCTGAAGGACAAGCTGGAGTGGCTCCTCGAGCACAGCGGCGCCATTCCCAAGTCATACGCGTACCGGGAGATCCGCGCGCTCTTCAACCGCTTCCCGGCCCGCGAGCTCTTCTACGCCAACGTCCAGGCCCTGAAGGAGATCACCGACCGCATCGTCTACATGTCAGGAGACGACGAGATCGCGGTCCACTGCCGCAAGGGGGCCGGCTACGTCGCGCTCCAGATCGCCTTCGCGCGCTCCCGTTACTCCTACAAGGTCGAAGAGGACCTGCGCATGGCCCTGGCCGAGGCGTTCGGCCCCACCTCGTTCAGCACCTCGGCCGACTGCGGGGCGGTGAGCCTGCTCCTCTTCTACTTCGACTCCTCGCGGCTGGAGCACCCGGTGGAGGCCGACCGCGTCAAGCGGCTCACCGAGTCGCTGGTGATGACCTGGGAGGACCGGGCGGCCAAGGCCATCGAGGCGGCCTTCGGCGAGCGGGAGGGCCGCCGGCTCTTCGAGCGCTACGTGCGGACCGAGACGCGCAGCGGCCTCTATCGTGAGTCGACGCCGCCCGAGGAGGTGCCGGACGACCTGCTCCACCTGGAGCAGCTGGAGAGCCGGCTCGAGGTGCGCATCCTGCCCCGCAGCGCCGACACGGCCGCCCTCAAGCTCTACTCCGTCCGGCCGCTGGCCCTCACCGAGACGCTGCGCACGCTCCAGAACCTGGGTCTGACGGTCACCGAGGAGCTGCGCATTCCGCTCGCCCTGCCCGACAGCCGCCGGGGGTTCCTCTTCCGCTTCGAGACGGAGGCGCCCGCCGACCGGATCAAGGCCCTCGTCGAGGGCTCCGACCGCTTCGTGGAAGCCCTGCGGGCCCTCGACGAGCAGCGGGGCTCGGATGACCCCCTGAACGGCCTCGTCCTCCGGGCCGGCCTCGGCTGGCGGCAGGTCGAGGTCCTGCGCACCGTGCGGAACCACCTCTTGCAGGTCCGCACCCACTACAACGTGGAGACCGTCAACGGCGTGCTCCTGCGCAACAGCGCCGTGGCGGGGGCCCTCTGGGGCACGTTCGCGGCCCGGTTCGACCCGGCCCTGCGCGGCGACCGGGCGGCGGCGGTCACGGAGGCCGACGAGGGGGTGAAGAAGGCGCTGGAGGCGGTGGCCAGCCTGGCCGAGGACGAGGTCCTGCGCGCGATGCACAACCTCGTCCGTTCCGCCTTGCGCACGAACTTCTACCAGCGGCCGGAGCGGCCGGTCGTCTCGATCAAGGTGGACAGCCGGAAGGTGGAGGGCATGCCCTCACCGCGGCCGATGGTCGAGATCTACGTCCACTCTCCCCTGCTCGAAGGCATCCACCTCCGCGGCGGGAAGGTCGCCCGCGGCGGGATCCGCTGGAGCGACCGGCACGACGACTTCCGCACCGAGATCCTGGGCCTCATGAAGACGCAGATGGTCAAGAACTCCATCATCGTGCCCGTGGGGTCCAAGGGCGGCTTCGTGCTGAAGGGCCAGGTGCCGGCCCGGCCCGCCCTCGACGCCTACCTCGTCGATCGCTACCGCCAGTTCGTCTCCGGCCTGCTCGACGTCACCGACAACATCGTGGACGGCCAGGTGCTCCATCCGCCGGAGGTCGTGCGCCACGACGGCGACGATCCGTATCTGGTCGTGGCCGCCGACAAGGGCACGGCCCACCTGTCCGACACGGCCAACAACGTCTCCAACCAGTACGGCTTCTGGCTGGGCGACGCCTTCGCATCGGGCGGCAGCCACGGGTACGACCACAAGAAGGTGGGGATCACGGCCCGCGGCGCCTGGGAGTGCGTCAAGCACCACTTCGCCAACCTGGGCCTGGACGTCCAGAAGCAGCCCTTCACCATGGCCGGGATCGGCGACATGTCGGGCGACGTCTTCGGCAACGGCGCCCTGCAGAGCCGCGCCACGAGGCTCGTGGCGGCCTTCAACCACGTCCACATCTTCGTCGACCCCGAGCCGGACGCCGAGAAGAGCTTCGCCGAGCGCGAGCGGCTGTTCCGCCTGCCCCGCTCGAGCTGGCGGGACTACAACCCGTCGCTCATCAGCCGGGGCGGGGGCACCTTCGAACGGGCGGCCAAGGCGATCCCGCTGAGCCCGCAGATGAAGGGACTGCTCGGGCTGGAGGGGGAGAGCGCCAGCGGCGAGGAGGTGGTCCGGCGGATCCTGACCATGAAGGTCGACCTGCTCTACAACGGCGGGATCGGCACCTACATCAAGTCCTCCTCCGAGGAGGACACCGAGGTCGGCGACCGGGCCAACGACCGGGTGCGCGTGGACGGCGCGCGGGTCCAGGCCCGGGTCATCGCCGAAGGTGGCAACCTCGGCCTCACCCAGCGCGCGCGGCTCGAGTGCTGGGCGCGGGGCGCGATGCTCAACACCGACGCCGTCGACAACTCGGCCGGAGTCGACATGTCCGACCACGAGGTGAACATCAAGATCCTGCTCGATCCGCTGGTCAAGAAGGGCATCGTCCAGGGCCGCGACGAGCGCAACCGGATCCTGGCCGAGATGACCGAGGAGGTGGCGGCCCTCGTCCTGAAGGACAACGACAACCAGGCCCGGGCCCTGACCCTCGATTCCCTGCGCAGCGCGGCGCGCTACGAGGAGTTCGTGGCGTTCGTCGACGACCTGGCCGGGACCGGCGTCCTCGACCGGGCCGACAACGCCGTCCCGGCCCGCGACGAGCTGCTCGCGAGCCCCCAGCGCAAGCGGGGCCTGCCCCGGCCGCTGCTGGCCGTGCTCCTCGGCCACACGAAGATGTGGGCGTTCCAGATGGCGCTGGAGACCGGCTTCCCCGACAGCCCGTCGGGACGGCCGTTCCTCCACGACTACTTCCCGCGCCGGATCCAGGAGAGCTTCGCCGAGCACCTGGACGGCCACACCCTGAAGCGGGAGATCATCGCCACCGCGGCCGTCAACCACCTGGTCAACGAGGCCGGCATCACGTTCCTGTGGCGGAACATGGCCGCCACCAAGGCGGGCATCGGCGAGGTCCTGGCCGCCTACGTGGACGTCGACCGCGAGGCCGAGGCGGAGGCCCTGCGCGACCTCGTCGAGGGCGCCGGCCTGGGCGCGGAGGCCGCGAACGCGCTCCTGCTCGAGGTCGAGGAGAAGCTGGAGTCGCTGACCCGTGACCGGCTGGCCGGAGCGAGGGTCGATCCTTCGCGCGCGCTCGAGGACGTGCGGGCCCGGGTGCCGGGCCAGGCCGCCCATGCCGGAAGGTCCGCCTGAGACCACGGCGCCGGGGAAGGGAGACCGCATGAAGCGCGCTCGGCTGTTGCTCCTCACTCTGGCGGCGATGGCGGCCGCCGGCCTGGCGGCCGCGGCCGAGGCCAAGGGCTGGACGCCCGAGATGACCGTCAGGGTCCGCCGGGTGGGCCCGGTCCGCGTCTCCCCCGACGGGAGCCGCGCGGCGTTCGTCGTGGGCACCGCGGCGATGGACGGCGAGAAGAGCGAGTGGGTCTCACAGATCCATCTGGCCCGCGCCGACGGAACCGGGGCCTTCCAGCTCACGCGGTCCGAGAAGTCCTCCTCCGCCCCCGCCTGGTCGCCCGACGGGAAGTGGATCGCCTTCGTCTCCGCGCGCGGCGGCAAGGACGCCAAGGCCAGCCTGTGGCGCATACCGGTGGAGGGCGGGGAGGCAGAAGGCCTCACCGAGGAGAAGGGCGCCATCAGCGCGCCGGCGTTCTCGCCCGACGGCAAGTGGATCGCCTTCCTGGAGACCGACCCCAAGGGGGAGGAGGAGGAGAAAGCGGACAAGGAGCGGCGCGACGCCCGCGTGGTGGACGAGAACGAGAAGCGCGCGCGCCTCTGCCTGGTGGCGGCGGAGCCGGACGCGGACGGGAAGCGGAACGTGCGGAAGCTGACCGGGGCCGACCTCAACGTCGCCGACGATTTCGACTGGGCGCCCGACAGCCGGTCGATCGCGTTCTCCCACCAGCCCACGCCCCACGCCGACGACTGGACCCGGTCGGACGTCTCGGTGGTGGACCTGGCCGCGGCCACGGTGCGGCCGCTCGCCGTCACGGCCGCCGCCGAGAGCCAGCCCTTCTACTCGCCGGACGGCAAGTGGATCGCCCTCGTCGTGAGCGATGCCCCGCCGAGCTGGGGCGGGCGGAGCCGGGTCCACGTGGTCGCCGCCGAGGGCGGGCCACCCCGCGCCCTCGCCCTGACCTACGACGAGCAGCCCCAGATCGTCGGCTGGATGAGGGACGGCCGCCGCGTGATGGTCGCCGAGACGCGCGGCACCGTCCGCCGGCTGAGCGCCCTCGGTGTCGCCGGCTCGGCGCCGGTGGACCTCACGCCCGGCGACTCGATGGTCGAGGCCGCGAGCCTGAACGCCTCCCGAACGAAGCTCGGCTTCACGTCCCAGGCCCCGGACTCGGCCGCCGAGGCGTTCATGAGCGACGTGGAGCCCTTCGTCCCGCGGCGGCTGGCCAGGGTCCAGGAGCTTCCCCCGCTGCCGACGGGCCGCACGGAGGTCGTGAGCTGGAAGGCCCCGGATGGCAAGACGATCGAGGGCCTGCTGACCTATCCCGCCGGCTACGCCGGGGGCTCCCGGGCGCCGCTGCTCGTCGTCATCCACGGCGGGCCGGCGGGCGTCTTCTTGCGCTCCTTCCTCGGCAACCCGTCTCCCTACCCGGTGGCCGTCTTCTCCACCCGCGGCTATGCCGTGCTGCGCTGCAACGTCCGCGGCAGCAGCGGCTACGGCGCGGCGTTCCGCCATGCCAACTACCGCGACTGGGGAGGGGGCGATTACCGGGACATCCTGTCCGGGGTGGACATGCTGGTGGCCAGGGGGATCGCGGACCCCGACCGCCTGGGGGTGATGGGCTGGAGCTACGGCGGCTACATGACCTCCTGGGTCATCACCCAGACGAAGCGCTTCAAGGCCGCGTCGGTGGGGGCGGGGGTGACCAACCTCATGTCCTTCACCGGCACCACCGACATCCCCAGCTTCATCCCCGACTATTTCGGGGGCGAGCACTGGGACGCCTTCGACGCCTGGCGGACGCACTCGGCCATGTTCAACATCAAGGGGGTCGTCACGCCCACCCTCATCCAGCACGGCGAGGCCGACGTGCGGGTGCCCATCTCCCAGGGCTACGAGCTCTACAACGCCCTCAAGCGGCAGGGCGTGCCGGTGAAGATGGTCGTCTATCCGCGCCAGCCGCACGGCATCCAGGAGCCGAAGCTGATGCTGGACGCGATGTCGCGCAACCTCGAGTGGTTCGACCGCTGGGTGATGGGCAAGAGTTGACCGCCTCGCTCGACGACCTCCTGCGCGACTACGACGCCGAGGCGCCGCTCGAGCACGCCTTCACCATTCCCGCCTCGTGGTACGTCGACCCTCGTGTCTACGAGCTGGAGAAGAAGGCGGTCTTCGGCGGCTGGCAGGTGGTGGGCAGGCTCGACCAGGTGGAGCAGCCGGGCCAGTTCTTGACCGCGGACGTTGCCGGAGAGCCGATCGTCGTGGTGCGCGGCCGCGACGGCGGCCTGCGCGCTTTCTTCAACGTGTGCCGGCACCACGCGGCCGCGGTCGCGACCGGGGAGCAGGGGCAGGCCGCCTCCCTGCGCTGTCCCTACCACGGCTGGACGTACTCGCTGGAGGGCGAGCTGCGCGGGACTCCGGACTTCGACGGCGTGTGCGGCTTCGACCGGGCCAGGAACGGCCTGGTGCCGGCCCGCCTCGACACCTGGGAGAGCTTCATCTTCGTCCAGCTCGAGCCGGGACCGCCGCTCACGGAGTTCCTGGGGCGACTGCCGGAGAGGATCCGTCCCCTCGGTCTCCCCAGCTTCCATTTCGTGGAACGGAGGAAGTACGCGTTCGATTCCAACTGGAAGGTCTTCGTCGACAACTACCTGGACGGCGGATACCACATCCCATTCCTGCACAAGGGCCTCGACAGCGTGCTCGACTACGCCGAGTACACGATCGAGAACCAGGACCGCTTCTGCCTCCAGTCGAGCCCGGTCGTGGACTCCGGCCGCGACGCCTCGACGGCCGCGGTGCGCAAGGGCGAGCGCGCGCTCTACTACTGGCTCTACCCCAACTTCATGATCAACTGGTACCAGGGCGTGATGGACACCAACCTGGTGCTGCCCCTGGCTGTCGACCGCACGCTCGTGGTCTTCGACTTCTACTTCGCGGATGTGACCGAGGGGTCCATGGCCCGCAACCGGGCCAGCATCGACGTGGGGGAGCGCATCCAGGGCGAGGACACCGGCATCTGCGCCTCAGTCCAGCGCGGCCTCAACTCCCGCGCGTATCGCGCCGGGCGGCTGTCCGTCCGCCGCGAGGCGGGCGAGCAGCTCTTCCATCGGCTCCTCGCCGCCGACTTGCGGCGCGGCTTTGAGACGCAGGGCCAGCCTCTGCGTCGTCGGCGTTGATCCCTTCGCAGCGCTGGCCTTCCGATTGCATACCGGTACGGCATGAGTCACGTGCCGATGCCCGATCCCTACCCGCACCCGGCTCCCTACCCGGATCCGCGACCGGTTCCAGACCCCGCTCCCAAGCCCGCGCCCAACCCGCCCCGCGATCCCACCCCCCTTCCGCAGCCGAGCCTACGGCCCGACCGCGCGCCGAAACCAGCCCGAAATCCGTACGCACCAGCGCCGCCCTACGCCTTTTGAGGCGCGGCCTTGTCGCACTGACGCTGGCGGTCTTCTCCCCGGTCGCCGTCGTCACGGCAGAGGAGGCGGTGGCGCTACGGGCCGCCATCCTCCTTGACGGCCGGGGCGGCCGGCTCGAGGACGCCCGCGTCGTCGTCGAGGGCGCGCGCATCGTGAGCGTCGAGGCGGGCGCGGCGCGATTCGTCCCCGCTGGGGGCTCCCGGCTCTACGACTTGGCCGGCCTCACCCTCCTGCCGGGGCTCATCGACGTTCACGCTCATCCCGCCTGGTACTTCAATCGCTCCGGCCGCCTCCATACCCCCCAGGACGGCGACACGCCCGCGCAGGGCGCCCTGGCCGAGGCCGGCAACCTCTACGCGACGCTCCGGGCCGGGTTCACGACGCTTCAGAGCCCCGGCGCGCCCGAGGACAAGGACGCCCGGGACGCGATCGCGCGGGGCGAGATCCCCGGTCCGCGACTGCTGACCTCGCTCGAGCCCTTGAATGAAAAGACGGGCGGACCGGAGGAGCTGCGCCGGGCGGTGTCGCAGCGGAAGGCGGAGGGCGCCGACTTCATCAAGATCTTCGCCTCCAAGAGCATCCGCGAGGGCGGCGGCCAGACCCTCAGCGGCGCCCAGCTCGAGGCGGCCTGCGGCGAGGCGCGCTCGCTCGGCCTCCGCACGCTCGTCCACGCCCACAGCGCCGAGAGCATCCGGGCCGCGGTGATGGCCGGTTGCACGCAGATCGAGCACGGCGTCTTCGCCACCGACCAGGTGCTGCGGCTGATGGCCGAACGGGGGACCTATTTCGACCCCCAGTGCAGCCTCGTCTTCCGCAACTACCTCGACAACCGGGCGAAGTACGAGGGGATCGGCAACTACAACGAAGAAGGCTTCCGCGCCATGGAGAAGGCGATCCCGCTGGCGGTGGGCGTCCTCCGGCGCGCGCTGGCCACACCCGGGCTCCCGGTCGTCTTCGGCACCGACGCGGTCGCCGGGGCCCACGGCCGCAACGCCGAGGACCTCGCGTGCCGGGTGCAGGAGGGCGGCCAGCCGGCCATGGATGCGGTCGTGTCGGCGACCTCGCTCGCGGCGCGATCGCTCGGCCTGCAGGACGAGGTCGGCGTCCTCGCCCCGGGGATGCAGGCCGACATCGTCGCCGTCGAGGGAGATCCCTCGCGGGACGCCGCCGCGCTGCGGCGCGTGCGCTTCGTCATGAAGGCCGGCCGGGTGTACCGCAACGAGGCGGCGCCGTCGAAGTGACGACGGACGACGGCCTCCGGCGGGTCATCGGCTTCGGCGGCGGGCTGGCCGTCATCGTCGGCACGACCATCGGCAGCGGCGTCTTCCGCAAGCCGACGACACTCGCGCGCGACGTCGGCGACCCGGCGACCATCCTGGGCTTGTGGGTGGCCTTCGGCCTGGTGAGCCTCTGCGGCGCCCTGGCCCTGGCCGAGCTCAGCTCGATGCTTCCCCGGACCGGGGGCGTCTACGTCTACCTGAGGGCGGCCTACGGCGACGCGGCGGCCTTCGTCTTCGGCTGGCTCTACCTGCTGGTGACGACGCCGGCGACCAACGGCGCGCTGGCCACCTTCTTCGGTGAGCTGATCCTGGGCCTGGCCCGCGTCCCGGCCGGGCCCGCCTCACCGTGGCGGGTGCCGGCCGTGGCCGGGCTCACCGTCCTCGTCCTGACCGCGGTGAACCTGCTCGGCGCCCGGATGGGCTCGGCGGTCCAGACCGTGTTCACGCTCATCAAGGTCGGCGCGCTCCTCGTCTTGATGGTCGTCTCGTTCACGCTGCCCGAGGGCAGCTTCGGCCACCTGGCGCCCCTGCCGGGCGGGCCCCGGGCGCTCGGCGTCGGCGCGGCGTCGGTCATCTGGGCCTACGACGGATGGATCTCGGTCAGCATGATCGCGGGCGAGGTGGTCGCCGCCGAGCGGCTCATGCGGCGGATCATCATCGCCGGCATGCTGGCGATCGCGCTGCTCTACGTGGGAGCCAACGTCGGCTACTTCTTCGCGATGCCGGTCGGGGAGATGGCGCGCCAGGCCGCCGGCGTGCCCCAGACGATCATGGCCGCGCGTTTCGGGACCCGGGGCGCGGTCCTCATCAGCCTGGCCATCCTGTGCAGCGTCGTCGGGGCGCTCAACGGGAACGTGCTCACCCGTCCCCGGGTGCCCTACGCGCTGGCGCGCGACGGGCTGGCCTTCCCGTTCCTGGGCCGGGCCCATCCGCGGTGGGCGACGCCGTACGTCTCGATCCTCATCCAGTCGGCGGCCACCGTCGTGCTCGTCGCCCTGCTGCGCGACTTCGACCGGCTGACGACGTACTTCGTGGTCGTCGAGTGGTCGGCCCTGCTGTTCGCGGTGGCCGCGGTGATCGTCCTCCGGCACCGGCGGCCCGACGCGCCGCGGCCGTACCGCACTCCAGGCTATCCCTGGGTACCCCTGGTCTTCCTCGCCGGGACGCTGGCCGGGCTGGTCGCGATCGTCTGGGGCGAGATCGACCGGGCCTCGCCCAACTACTCGCCGCTGTGGGGCCTGCTCCTCGCCGGGGCGGGGTTTCCGGTGTTCGCGATCTGGCGCCGGTCGCTCCGTCCTTCGCCGGCCGCCGCGGGTCTCGTCGTCGCGGGAAGCCTCGGCCTGCTGCTTGCCGGCTGCGGCCCCGCCCGGCCGCCGAGCGGCGCGCCCTCGGCGCCCGCCCCGTCGACGTCCCCGGCGGAGTGGACGCTCGCCTGGAGCGACGAGTTCGAGGGGCCGGCCGGCGCATCGGTGGACCCGGGCCGGTGGGTGGCCGAGGTCGGCGGCCACGGCTGGGGGAACAACGAGCTCGAGTACTACACCGACCGGACGCGGAACGCCTACCTGGACGGGGGCGGCTCGCTGGTGATCGAGGCCCTCCGCGAGCGCTTCGAGGGCCAGGGCGTCGTGCGGGAGTACACCTCGGCCCGCCTCAAGACCCAGGGGCGGTTCGAGCAGGCCTACGGGCGCTTCGAAGCCCGCATCAAGATCCCGCGCGGCCAGGGAATGTGGCCCGCGTTCTGGCTGCTGGGCACCGATATCCCGACGGTGGGCTGGCCGCGCTGCGGGGAGATCGACGTCATGGAGAACATCGGGCGCGAGCCGGCCGCGGTGCATGGCTCGATGCACGGCCCGGGCTATTCGGGCGGGTCTTCGGTGACCGGCACCTATGCCCTCCTGGGTGGCGAGGCGTTCGCCGACGCCTTCCACGACTTCGCGGTCGAGTGGGAGCCGGCCATCGTCCGCTTCTTCGTGGACGGCCGGCTCTACGAGACGCGCACCCCCGCCGACCTGCGGCCGGGACAGGTCTGGGTCTTCGACCATCCCTTCTTCGTGATCCTGAACGTGGCCGTCGGAGGAGACTGGCCGGGCGCTCCCGACGCAACGACGGCGTTTCCCCAGACCATGCTCGTCGACTACGTGCGCGTCTACCGCCGCGCGGGCTAGCCGCGAGCGAGGGGAATCGTCGAATAAACGCGTGTAAGATGGCCCGCGTGAGACAAGCCATGGCCTGCCTCGTCGCCCTCGCCGCCGTCGCCTCGGCCTCCACCCGGCATGGCTCCGCCGCCGCGCCGGGCGGAACCGTGATGGTCTACGTGGGCACGTACACGGACCATGGAAGCGCCAGCAAGGGGATCTACCGCCTCCGCCTCGACCTCAAGACCGGCGCGCTCGAAGCCGCCGGCAGCCCCGCCGAGTCGGTGAGCCCGTCCTTCCTGGCCCTCCATCCCAGCGGCCGGTTCCTGTACGCCGTCAACGAGGCCTCCACTCCGCCGAAGGACGAGGGCGCGGTCAGCGCATTCGCGGTCGACGCGCGCACGGGGGAGCTGACGGCGCTCAACCGGCAGTCCTCACGCGGCGGGGGACCCTGCCACCTCTCCCTCGACGCCGAGGGCCGGCACGTCCTCGTCGCGAACTACGGCGGCGGCAACGTCGCGGTGCTGCCGGTCGAGGCCGACGGCCGCCTCGATCCGGCCACGACGTTCGTCCAGCACCAAGGACACGGCGCGGACCCCCGCCGCCAGAAGGCCCCGCATGCCCATTACATCGACCTCGACCGGGCCAACCGCTTCGCCCTGGTGGCGGACCTCGGCCTCGACGAGGTGCTGGTCTACCGGTTCGACGCCGCGACCGGCGCCCTGACCCCGAACGCCCCGGCGGCCGCCCACCTGGCGCCGGGAGCGGGACCGCGCCACCTGGCCCTGCATCCGGACGGGCGCCATGCCTACGTCATCAACGAGATGGCTTCCACGATCACCGCCTTCGCGTACGACGCGCGGGCCGGCACGCTGTCCGAGCTGCAGACCCTGTCCACCCTCCCGGCCGACTTCCACGGAGACAACAGCACGGCCGAGATCGCGGTCCGGCCCGACGGCCGGTTCGTCTACGGCTCGAACCGGGGCCACGACAGCATCGCCGTCTTCGCCGTCGACGCCGTGACCGGCAAGCTCGCCGCGGCCGGCCACCAGCCGACGCTCGGCAAGACGCCCCGCAACTTCGCCATCGACCCCAGCGGCGCCTACCTGCTGGCCGCCAACCAGGATTCGGACACGATCACGGTCTTCCGCATCGACCGGACGAGCGGGGCGCTGTCGCCGGTCGGCAGCCCCGTGCCCGTGCCGCGCCCGGTCTGCGTGCTGTTTCAGGCGCCGATCAGCCGCCGGTAGAGAGACTTCATCGACTCCCGCTGGGCGGGGGTGAGGCTCTTCATCCTGTCGATGGTGTCCGCCATCTGGCCGAGGATGGTCGCCTTCTGGTCGGCGGTCAGGGCCGCGTAGGCCACGCTCGCGCGCTCGAGCTGCTGGCGCAGGGCCGCTTTCTGGGCGGGTGTCATGTTGCGCAGGCGGTCGGCCGACCGCTGGGCCGCATCGCGGATGCGCTCCTTCTGCGTCGGCGTGAGGCCCTTGACGTACTCGGAGACCCCGACCCAGGCCTGGGTGAGGGTGGCCTTGTCGTCGGTCGAGAGCTGCGACCACGCCTGCCGCCACTCCTCGGCGTCCTGGTGGGCGCCCATGCCCGCGGAGCGCCTCTCCGCCCGTCTCTCCCGGCGGGCCGCCTGGCGCGGTGTCTCGGTGTAGGCGCTGGCGGCGGCCAGGACGGCGAAGCTCGCGACGACGGCTGCCAGGGGCAGGGCAAGGCATCTTCTCATTGCGCAGTCCTCCATGAATGAACGATGTTGGCCTGAAGACCGCCTGAGATCAAGCCCGAATGGAGCGCCGATGCCACAATGGACCACTCGACGAAGGGAGGCTCGAATGAAGGGCGCGCGTTCCCACCGTTACCGCGTCGTCGATGTGTTCACCGAGGAGCCCCTGGAAGGCAATCCGCTCGCGGTTTTCCCCGACGCCTCGGGGATCGACGACGCGACGATGCAGAAGATCGCCCGCGAGCTGAGCCTGTCCGAGACGACGTTCGTCCTGCCCGCCCGCCGCGCGGGCTGCGCGGCCTTCGTCCGGATCTTCACGCCGGCCCGCGAGCTGGCCTTCGCCGGCCACCCGACGATCGGCACCGCGTTCGTGCTGAGGGACGAGGGAGTCGTCCCCTCCCCGAGCGAGCGGTTCGCCCTGGAGGAGGGGGTCGGCCCGGTGCCGGTCCGGGTCGAGGCCGGCGAGCGGCCGCGGATCTGGCTGGAGACGCCGCCGATCCGCTTCGGGAAGTCGTTCGATCGCGGCCGGTGCGCGCGGGCTCTCGGGCTCGAGGCCGGCGACCTGCTCGATCCCGCGCCGGAGCTGGTGAGCGCGGGCAACCCGGCCGTCTTCGTCGCCGTCCGCGACAAGGACGCCGTCGACCGCGCCGGGCTGGACCTCCACGGGGCCCGGGCGCTCCGCGGCGACGATCCCGAGGCCCTGTGCGTCTTCGTCTTCACTCCGACCCGCGAGGGCGCCTACTCCCGCATGTTCGCGCCGGAGTACGGGGTGACCGAAGACCCCGCCACGGGCAGCCTGACCGGCCCCCTGGCCGCCTTCATGATGCGCCACCGCCTCGTTTCGAGCGCGTCCGGCACGCGTTTCGTGAGCGAGCAGGGCGTCAAGATGCAGCGGCGCAGCATCCTGCACGTCCACGTGCGCGGCGAGGCGGGCGCGGACGGGATCGACGTCGGCGGACACGTCGTCCCGCTGGTCGAAGCCACGATGATCATCTAGTCCCGCCGGTACGGTGATTGCAAGAAGGCGTCAGGGGGAGATTCAATGATCCGGTTCGGGCGTTCCCTGGGCCGACGGGAGTGGGCGGCGCTGACCGCGCTCGGGCTCGGAGCCGGCATCGTGGTCATGACGGCGCTCACTTCGCACGGGGCCGAGGTGCTCCTGCCGGGGATGCCCCCGCCGCTCGATCCCCACGACGTGTATGCCGGCGCCCGGCCGGGTGACCTGAGCCCGGCCGTGCGGGGCGTCGTCTCCCGGGTTTACGTGCCGAACAGCCGCAAGGCGAGCGTCGACGTCATCGATCCCGCCACCTACAAGATCGTCGAGCACTTCAAGGTCGGCAAGGAGCCGCAGCACGTGACGCCCTCCTACGACCTCAAGACGCTCTGGGTGCTGGCGGACAAGGGCAACAGCCTCACCCGCATCGACCCCGTCACGGGACGGAGCGAGCAGACGATCCCGGTCGCGGATCCCTACAACATGTACTATACGCCCGACGGCAAGTACGCGATCGTCGTGGCGGAACGGAAGAAGCGGCTCGACTTCCGGGACGCCCAGACCATGGCCATCGTCAACCCGCTGCCGGTGCCGTGCCGCGGGGTCGACCACATGGACTTCTCCGCGAGCGGGCGCTACCTGATCGCGAGCTGCGAGTTCTCGGCCGAGATGCTCAAGGTCGACGTGGCCGCGGAGAAGCTGCTGGGGACGCTGAAGCTCCCCGGCCGGGCCATGCCCCAGGACGTGCGGCTGTCCCCGGACGGCAGCGCGTTCTTCGTGGCCGACATGATGACCGGCGGCGTGTTCGTGATCGACGGCGACGCGTTCCGGATCCTCGGCTTCATCCCGACCGGCCGCGGCACCCACGGGCTGTACTTCAGCCGCGACTCGAAGTGGCTCTACGCCTCGAACCGGGGCGAGGGGACCATCTCGGTGATCGACGTGCACACGCGCCGGGTCCATGTGAAGTGGCAGATCCCGGGCGGGGGCAGCCCCGACATGGGCGGCGTCTCCGCCGATGGCCGCGTTCTCTGGCTCTCCGGCCGCTACAACTCCGAGGTCTACGCGATCGACACCGCCGACGGCCGGCTCCTGGCCCGCATCAAGGTCGGCAAGGAGCCCCACGGCCTGTGCGTCTGGCCCCAGCCCGGCCGCTACAGCCTGGGCCACACCGGCATCATGCGCTGAAGGCGGCCCGCGCCGGCGCGAGACCTAGGGCGGCGCCGCGGGAAGCGGGCGGGCCCGGCTCTCACCCGGCCACGAGTATCCGGCTTGCCGCAGGAAGTCGTTGGCGAAGACGCCCGAAGGATCGACCTGGTCGATGAACGGCTGGAAGAGCGCCCGCCGGTCGGCGTTGGCGGTCAGCGTGACCGCGTTGGAGAAGATGTCGCTGCGGTTCTTGCCCAGGTGCGGCCGCGCCCGGTGGTCGGCGATCAGGTGGAGCACGATCTCGGCGTAGGGGGCCTGATAGGCGGCCAGCTGCTCCGCGGAGAAGGCGTAGGGCCAGTAGATCGGGAACTCGACGTGATACATCCGCTCGCCGGCCGGGACGCCGCTGCCGGCGGCGGCCGAAGCGAGCAGGGTGTCGTTGTTGGCCCGGTCGGCCCGCATCACCACCCCGATGTCGGGGTTGTAGAGCGACCGCTCCTGCAGCCGTGATTTCACGTAGGCGAGCGCGGCGTCGATCTCCGACTCGGGGATTGCCACCTCCCAGTCCAGGTTGGAGATCTTGCGCTGGGAGATGCCCCGGAACGTGATCTCGATCATCCGGTGGGCGTAGCCGACCGCCTCCTTGCCGGCCTGGGGCGTCCCGTCGGGCGCGGTCCATTCGATCCACGGATGCGTCTGGCGGAACCCGTAGAGGAGCCGCTCCCACCGCCGGGCGGCCTCGGCGTCGCAAGCGGACTGCTGGAGCACGGGCACCGCGAGCTTCTTGAAGGCGTCGGGCAGGTCGGGCGTGAACAACGTCATCCGCGCGTCGTCGGCGGTCACGGGGTCGGTCGTCTCGCGGCCGCAGGTGACGTCCATGCGGCCGACGGAGTTGAAGTAGGTGGCGAACATGTACTCGCACTGGTCGGCGATCGCCTTCATCCCGCCGGGGCGGAAGAGGTCGGCGTCGGTGAAGGTGAGGATCCGCTGCCGCACGTGGAACTGGTCGCGGATCCTCAGGCGGAGCCGGACCGTCATCCCGAGCATCCCCAGGTCGCCGCGCACCGCCCGCCACCGGTCCGGGGAGGTGTCCTCGGCGTCGTAGGTGCGGATGCGGCCGCGGGGGCCCATCTTGTCGATCGAGACGACCAGCGAGGAGACGGTCGACGAACCCGCGGCATTCGATCCATGCCCGCCCACCGCCACGAACCCGCCGATGCTGATGTCGCCGTAACCCGGGACGTTGTACCCGAGCGCCTTCCCGCGCGCGTGCAGATACTCGAGGATGTCCCAGATGTGGGCCCCGGCCTCGACGCTGACCGTCTCCTGTCCCTTGTAGGTCTCGATCCCCAGGATGCGGGTGAGGTCCCGGGTGCTGATGATGTTGCCGTCCTCGACGCAGACGGCCTTCGAGGCGGTGTGCACCGTGCCGTTGACCCGCACGTGCTTGCCCCGGGCGACGCTCCGGCGCATCTCGCTCTGGGCGTCCTGGATCGTCGCGGGATGGAAGATCGTGGTGTCCGGACAGGAGACGGCGAGGTTGTAATAGGGCTTCACGTGCGTCTGGCCGTCGACGCAGTCGCCGGGACAGGTGGCGGCGTTCTCGCCGAGGAGGCGGTCGCAGGTGCCGTTCTCGCACGTCAAGGCGAGCACCGTCCAGCTCGGGCAGGTGTCGTCGGCGCGGGCGCGCGCGCCTCCGGCGAGCGCGGCCGACAGGACGGCGAGCTCGAGGAGGCGGCTTCTCATGGCCGAAGAGCAGCGGCGCCGCCGGCGAACGGCGGCACCAGGACGGGAGGGATTGCGGAAGCCTATGCCTGGCTGGTCGTCCGAGTCAAGGACGCCCGAGCCCGGGACGCCTGGATCCGGGAAGGGCGAGCGCGTCGAGTTCTCGACTCACTTCGCGAGCGGATCCGGCCGAAGCTGGAAATGCAGGACCTTGCTCGTCGTGCCCTTGCCGCCCTCCATGTGGAAGGGCGCGCGGGTGCTGACGGTCGACCATAGTCCCCGTCCCTTCCAGCCGCCGCTCGGATCGTCGATCCGGCCGTCCATCCATTTCGTGTAGAAGCCCAGGGGGTACGGGACCCGGAGCACGATCCACTTGCCGTCCTTGAGGGCGAGGAGCCCCTCGGAGGCGTTGCCGGTATCGATCGGCACGTTCCGGCCGAGCCCCAGCGTGTCGAACTGATCCACCCACGTGTAGTAGCTGCTCTCGGCGCTCCCCGGATCCGTCACGCCCGTGAGCTGCGGCAGCGGCTCGGGATAGAACGTCCAGCCCTCGGGGCAGTGCTGGCCGGTCGCGGTCGGCCCGTTGAGCGGCCCCGTGCACTTGCGGCGGTCGAAGCTGGCGAGATGCCCGCTGGCGAGGGCGGCCCAGACGACACCGTCGCGGTCGACGTCCATGCCCCGCGGCGAGAACCCCTGGACGGGCGCCTTGGGGTTGTCGAACGGCAGCTCGTAGACCTCGGCCAGCGCGGTCTCGGGCGGGTTCGCTCCTGGGTTCAGCCGGACGACCGCGCCCGGGAATCCCAGCACCGATCCCCAGACCGAGCCGTCCGGGGCCGGGGAGACGGAATAGAAGGCGCCGCCGAAGCGCTTGTCCTTGGTCGGATCGAGCGGCTGGTCCGGCTCCACGTAGGCGTCCCGCTTGCCGTTGCCGTTGGTGTCCATGACCAGCGCGGTCCAGCCCTGAGACTTCACCTCGTCGCCCGTCTCGTCGAACATCTTCGTGTTCAGCCAGCCGACCACCTGGCCGCCGCCGCTCGTCCACAGCGTGTGGTTGGCGTCCTCGGCGAACATCAGGTGATGCGTCGCGAAGCACGTGCCGATGTGGATCAGCTTCCCGGTCGCGGGGTCGTACACGGCCAGGTGCCGGCTGGCTCTCTTGATCGGGAACAGCTTCGCCGAAGGATGGCTCGATCCCTCCTTGCAGACGTCCGGGTTGTCCGGTGGGCGCACGGCGGAGGTGATCCACACGCGCCCCCGGTCGTCGAGCATCGGGTTGTGGACGTTGTTCCGGCTGGTCCACAGGACCTCGTTGCCCCAGTAGGGCGAGGACTGCGGCATGTCCGGTCCCGAGGCCGGGGGAGTGCTCGGGTCCCGGACGGTCAACGGGACCCGGCTCGCCTGGTGGTGGACCGGATCCAGCACCGGGAGGTAATCGGCGCTCAGCTCCAGCGCTCCGTAGATCGGCCCGTTGGCGTTGACGCGGGGATTGCGCCGGTCGGTCGAGACCTCGTCGTGGAGGTAGGCCTTCGGGTCCGCCCAGTCCCACTCGGTGATGACGACGTTGCGCTCCACGCCCCGGGGCCGCGGCGGCGCGGGCGGCAGCTGGCCGGCGGCGATGCGATCGGTCCAGTCCGCGAACATCGCGAAGGCCCGGGGGCCGAGCTGGCTGGCGCCGGCGAACATGCCGTCGCCGGCCTGCCCGGACAGGACGCGGCGCTCCCACGCCGCCCGTGACGAGTCGAAATGGCCGAGGGCCGGCGGGATCTCCCGCGTCGCCTTGTTCCCGAGCTGATGGCAGGCCCAGCAGCCGCCCGACTTCAGGTTCCTCACCCACTGGGCCTGGCTCTTGATGGCCGGCGAGATGCCGCTCGCCGTCGGTGCCGAGCTGCGGAACTCGCTCTTGTCCGGCACCCGCAGCAGGGAGAACCAGTAGCCGGCGGGGTAGTACTCCGCCGCCGCGCGCGGGTTCGGCGCGGCGACCGCGGTCAGGTCGAGGACCTTGCCGGGCGAGGCCTGGACCTTCGGCGAGTCCACGAGCCCATAGCCACGCACCCAGACGCTGTAGCTGGCCTTCGGCAGGTCGGGCAGCAGGTAGCGTCCCCGGTCGTCGGTGACCACGATCCGGGCGAACTTCGTCGGCAGGTCGGTGGTCTCCGCGATCACCCACACGCCCGCCTCGGGTCCGCCGGGGCCGGTCACGACCCCGGCCAGGTCGTCGCCGTCGATGGGGATCGCTTCGCCCGTGAGCTGACCGGCGCCGGCCCCCGCCAGCGAGGAGAGCAGGCCGATCGCGAGGCCGAGCCGCACGCTGGTCACGGTCGTCATTCCCGTCGTCATACTGTCGCTCCCGTGTGAGGTTCCCCTGATGACGATACCTACAATCCCTCAGCCGGTGAGCGCCGCCTTGATTTCGCGCAGCTCCGCCTCGGTGGGGACGTCCTCCGGCAGCTCGCGCCGGCAGCGGCCGTACCAGTAGCGGGCGTTGGCGACGTCACCCTCCATGCGGTGCACGACCGCGTGGATCCAGCTCGCCATCGGGTCGGTCTCGTGATCCTGGACGATCGCGTGCGCGGCCTGCCAGTCGCCGGCCAGGGCCTGCTCGACGGCATCGAGGAGCTTGGCTTTCAGCGGCCGTGTCGGATCACGCTCGTTGGTCGGGTTCGGCACGGTCAAATCATCCTACTATTGCCCTATTGCCGTGACCACGGGAAGCCGCCCCGAAGGCCGGTAAGGATACCGCCCGCGTCCGCCGCTCAGGCGCTCTTCAGGTCCTGGGCACGGATCGGGAGCCGCCGGATTCGCTTGCCGGTCGCCGCGAAGACCGCATTGGCCACCGCGGGCCCGATGAGCGCCGTCGCCGGCTCCCCGGTACCGCCCGGCTTCTCGCCGCTGGCCACGAGGTAGATGTCGATCTTCGGCATCTCGTTCATGCGCAGCATCGGATAGCTGTCGAAGTTGGTCTGCTGCACGCGGCCGTTCTGGAGGGTGATCTCGCCCTTCAGCGCGGCAGTCAAGCCGAAGACGACGCTGCCTTCGATCTGCGCCTTGACGATGTCCGGGTTCACCATCATGCCCGGATCGACCGCGCACACGACGCGGTGGACCCGGATGCCGCCGTCCCTCGCGACCGAGATCTCCGCGACCTCCGCCAGATAGCTGTCGTAGCCCGACATCAACGCGATGCCGCGGGAACGCCCGGCGGGGGGCGGCTGCCCCCAGCCCGCGTTCCTGGCCGCGATGTCGAGCACGTTCCTGAACCGCGGCTCCTTGTCGAGCAGCATGCGGCGGTACTCGTAGGGGTCCTTGCCCGCCGCGGCGGCCAGCTCGTCGATGAAGCTCTCGTTGGCGAAGGTGTTCGCGGCGTGGCTCACCGAGCGCCAGTAGCCGACCCGCAGCCCGGTATCGTGGATGACGCTGCTCGCCGACAGGTTGGGGATGTCGTAGGGGATCACCGCCGCCTCGGTCATGAACGGATCGACCCCCTCCTTGGACACGACCGACGGAAACAGGCGGGACGTGACCGAGGGCGAGGTCGCCTGGAACTTCATCGCCACCGGCCGTCCCTGGCCGTCGAGCCCGGCGCTCATCTGGTGGTAGCTCATCGGGCGGTAGAAGTCGTGGGTCATGTCGTCCTCGCGCGTCCACACGAGCTTCACCGGCGCGCCGGCCGCCTTGGAGATCTGCACGGCCTGGACGATGTAATCCACGTCGATGCGGCGCCCGAACCCGCCCCCGAGGAACGGGGTGTGGAGGCTGACCTTCTCCGCCGGCACGCCCGCGGCCTGGGCGGCCAGGCCCTGCGCCAGCTGCTGGAACTGCGTCGGACCGTAGAGGTCGCAGCGGTCGACCTTCACGTCGGCGGTGAAGTTCATCGGCTCCATCGTCGCGTGGGCGAGGAAGGGCAGCTCGTAGGCCGCCTCGACCTTCTTCACCGCGCTGCCCATGGCGGCGTCGGCGTCCCCGACCTTCTTGATGACCGCGCCGGGCCCGGCCGCCGCGGCCTTGATGCCGGCCATGATGTCGCGGTTGTTGAGCGCGGCGCCCTTGCCCTCGTCCCAGGTGATCTGCAGCGCATCGCGGGCGACCCGGGCCTGCCACCAGCTCTCGGCCACGACCGCGACGCCGTCGTCGATCCTGACGACGTGGCGGACGCCCGGCATCGACCGGGCCTTGCTGTCGTCGACGCCGGCGGCCTTGCCGCCGATCACCGGGCACTGCGCGAGCGACGCGTACAGCATTCCCGGCAGCTTCACGTCGATGCCGAACTCCGCGGTGCCGTCGACCTTGGCCGGCGTGTCGAGCCGCTTGATCGGCTTGCCGACGATCTTGAACTCGCCCGGCGACTTGAGCTTGACGTCCTTCGGCGCGGGGAGGCCGGCCGCCTTCTCGGCCACCTGGCCGTAGGCGAGCTTCCTGCCGCTGGAATGGATCACCACGCCGTTCTCGGCCCGGCAGCTCGCCTCGTCGACGCCCCAGGTCTGGGCGGCCGCGCCCACCAGCATCATGCGCGCCTGGGCGCCGGCTTGCCGCAGCTTCGTCCAGCCGTCGCGAACGCTGGTGCTGCCGCCGGTGATCTGCCCACCCAGCAGCTCGTTGACGTAGACCGCGCCCGGCGGGGCGATCTCGACCTTCACTGCGTGCGGGTCGACCTCCAGCTCCTCGGCGACGAGCTGCGGCATGGCGGTGTAGACGCCCTGGCCCATCTCGGAGCGGGCGCACACGATGGTGACCGTGTTGTCGGCGCCGATCTTGACCCAGGCGGTCGGCGCATAGCTGCCGGCGGCGGCTTCGGCCCGCCTCGATGTCCCGGGCAGGTAGAAGCCCAGGACCAGCCCCCCGCCCACGACCGCGGTCGACTTGATGAAGTCACGGCGGCCCGCGCTGGCCAGGCCCTCTTCGGGGCTCGAGTCGTACGTGCGCATGGTTACACCCCCTCCGCCTTGGCCGCCCGATGGATCGCGGCCCGGATGCGCTCGTAGGTGCCGCACCGGCAGATGTTGCCGCTCATGGCGTCGTCGATGTCGGAGTCGGTAGGGTTCTTGTTCTTGCCGAGCAGCGCGACCGCGCTCATGATCTGGCCCGACTGGCAGTAGCCGCATTGAGGCACGTCCTCGGCGATCCACGCCTCCTGCACCGGATGCAGCTTGCCGCCGGCGCCGACGCCTTCGATGGTCGTGATGTTCTTGCCCGCGGCGAGGGAGACCGGCGTCGAGCACGAGCGTATGGGATATCCCTCGAGATGCACCGTGCAAGCGCCGCACTGGGCGATGCCGCAGCCGTACTTGGTTCCGGTCATGGCCAGCGTATCGCGCAACACCCACAGCAGCGGCGTCTCCGGCGCCACGTCGACCTGCTGCGGCTTGCCGTTGACACGAATCGTCAGCATGGTCGCTCCTCCCCTGGAACCCGGACGTCGAGGTGCGTGACGGCGTCTTGTCGTTGGTGACGGTAATCTGCTCCGCCGCCCGGGGAAAATCAAGTGCTATCCCGGAGAATGCTTGACGCGGCCGCTCGCCGGGCCTGAGAATCTGGCGCACAAAGCCAAGAAGTCATCCCTCCACGGACACGATTCCCTCCATTGTGCGAGGAGGAACTGCCGTGGCAACCAAGCAAGCCGTCCTGGTCCTGGTCGCGACGCTGGCCGCCGGGAGCGCGCTGGCTCAGCAGTCGAACAACGCCGGAGCGGACTTCGGCATCCAGTCGAGCCAGTGCCAGTACACCTTCAGCTCGGGCAGCGGGCCCACGTTCGTCGCCTACTGTGTCAGCGCCAACGGCACCATGCCGAAGCTCGAATCGCCCCAGGGCGCCGAGCACATCCAGGTCGGCACGGTGTGGGAGGGCTACGTGGTATGCAGCGGGACGAGTCCACTGGCCTGGGACATCTCGCAGACCGAATCGGGCTTCGGGGACCCGACGGTGGTCTCGGGCCCGACCCGCAGCGGCGTCAGCATCCGGCGGGCCAGCGCCGAGTTCCAGCTCGACAACACGTACAAGCTGGACAAGAAGGAAAAGGACGTCACGATCACCATGGCGCTGACCAACATCAGCGGGAGCACGATCTCCGACGTGCGGCTCGCGCGCGTCTACGACCCCGACAACGACAACGACTTCGGCGACGATCTCCAGGACACAAGCGACCGCGGCATCTGGGCGCGGGACGTCAATGCCGTCACCCTCACCGGAATCACGTTCCCGTTCCCGACGGACACCGCCACCGGCGGCGGCGCGTTTGCCGAGTGCTCGCCCACCGGCGAGCCCACCCCCACTCTCACCGACAACGGCCTGGCCAACGTGACCTATCGCCTGGGCAACATGGCTCCCGGCCAGAAAAGGATCGTGAAGTTCGTCTATCGCGCGGAGTAGGCTGAGTCAGGTCTGGTTGCATCGTGGGCGCCAGCCAGGCGTCGCGCGCCGTCGACCCGCGCGACGCCTCCCGTGTGGCCCGACGGCAGGCCGGCCTGGCCCGGGGCTCCGGATGCCGCACTTGCGCAGCGAGAGGCTGGCTGCCTCCGGTGAACCTTCCTCCGGTGAACCTTGACCGATGGCGCTGTGGCCGGTAGGGTCTCAACACGAAACGTCAACGGCTATGGAGCGAGTGTTCGTGCAGACCGCCGGAAAAGGCTCGAAGGCTCTGGCCGTCCTGATTTCCGTCGCGGCCGCCGCACGGATATCCGCGCCTTCGACTTCAAGGACTACGACGGAGCGCGGACGCCGGTCTACCCGCTGCTTCTCGCGCTGCTTCCAGGGAATCTCGACGCCATCTGGCTCGTGCAGAGCGTTCTCGGCATTGCCACGTCCGTCCTGCTCTACCTGGTGGTCGCGAGGTGCCCCGGGTCGGAGCGCATGGGCCTGATCGCGGGGCTGGCGCATGCGTTGTCCTTCAATCACATCGCATTCGAATCGGCCGTGGTGGCCGAGGCCCTGGCCACGTTCCTGATCGCGCTGGCGGTCTGGCGGGCTCACAGGTTGCAGCTTGGTCCGCTTCGGCGTGGCGAGCCACTGCTGCTCGGGTTGGTCTGCGCCGTGGCGGCGCTGACCCGCCCGATGTACGTCGTGCTCGGTCTGGCGGTCGGGCTGTATCTGCTGCGGCTCGACATGCCGCGAAGACTGACGGCGGCGGCCGTGTTCGCCTCCGCGATGCGCCGCTGGCGATGCTTGAGATAGATGTCGCGCAAGGCCGCGTACTCCGGCGGGGCGCGCGTTCATCGAGCAGGCCCCGCCGGAGTACTCGGCGTTGCGCGACATCTATCTCAAGCATCGCCAGCGGCGCATCGCGGAGGCGAACACGCACTCGATGACGATCTGGTACGCCCGCGACGAGATGAGACGCGCGACCGGGTTGAGCGATGCGGAGCTGTCGCGCCGGCTGGGGAAGATGTCGATCACCATGTTCGCGCGACACCCGGGACTCTACCTGCGCGGGGTCGCGCGGTCATGGGTGTTGTTCTGGGCCGTGCCGAAGGATTGGCGGCCGGCGTTTGCGCGCCTCCCGGCGTCGGGGAGCGTTTTGCGGGTGTTGTGGTGGTGTGAGGCTTGGGTCTTTCGTGTGGCTTACGTGCTGTTCCTGGCCGTTTCCCTGCCGGTCCTGTGGTGCGCCGCGGCCAACCGCCGGCGGCGGCCGAACCCCTGGCTCACCGCCGGCTTGATGGTGGCCGCCGTGCTGCTTTCGTCGTGCATTCAAGCGCTCCTCGAGTACGGGGAGAATGCGCGATATGCCTTGCCCACGCAGCCTCTCGCTACGGCGGCGTTGGTCATGGTGGCTTTCTCGTGGCGGCGGAGGATCGAGTCCCCGTCTCCGGCGCCCAAGATCTCGGGCTAGCGGGATCGAAGCGGTCCTTGGGGAGCCGTTGGCTCTCGGCGCACGGAGCGTTCACGGAAGAAATCGAAACTCCCGGTGAGTGTCCCTCGTACGAGAGGGGAGATGCTGGCTGAAGCGCTGAGGGACGCCCGGTTCGCGGTGCGCACGATGTCGAAGCGGCCGGGCCTCACCTTCCTGGTCGTGGCGACCCTGGCCGTCGGTCTCGGGACCAACGCCGCCATCTTCAGCGTCTTGAACGCCCTGCTCCTGCGGCCGCTTGCGTTCCCGAACCTCCCTCGGCTCGTGCGTCTTTGGGAGACCGCGCCCGGCGCGGATCCCTACGACCGTGACAACGTGGCGCCCGGCAACTTCCGCGACTGGGAATCGCAGTCGGCCGGAGTGCTGGAGAAGATGGTCGCCCTCGAATGGTGGGACGCGAACCTGCGGGGCCAGGAAGTGGCGGAGCGCGTGCAGGGCTACCGCGTCTCCCCTGGCTTCTTCCAGACCCTGGGCATATCGATGCGGGCCGGGCGTGGCTTCCTCATGGAAGACGACCGGCCGGGCGCCGACCGCCGTGTCGTGCTGGGTCACGACCTGTGGCAGCGCGGCTTCGGCGGAGACCCCGGGATCGTAGGCGGGAGCGTGACCGTCGACGGAGAGGCACATGTCGTGGTGGGGATCGCCCCCCGCGGATTCCGCTTTCCCGACGGGGCCGAGATCTGGGCGCCGCTCGTTCTGCCGCCCGCCGGGAGCGCGCCGCGCGACCGGCACTCCCTGTCGACGATCGGGGCTCTCGTCCCGGGCCGTTCTCTCGAGGATGCGGCCAAGGTGATGGCCCTCGTGGGCCAGCGTCTGCAGAAAGACCACCCCCAGACGAACGCCTCGCGGGGCATCGCCATCGGGCACCTGCAGAGGAGTTACGAGGATGTCGGTCTTCGCCTGCTCCTGGCGTTATGGCAGGTCGCCGCGGGCATCGTCCTGCTCATCGCCTCCGTCAACGTGGCCAACCTCATGCTCGCGCGCGGCACCGAACGCCGGCGTGAGTTGGCCCTGCGTCTGGCCCTCGGGGCCGGGCGAGGACAGGTCATCCGGCAGCTCCTGACCGAAGGGCTCGTGACGTCGCTCCTGGCGGTCGTCGCCTCCCTCCCCTTGAGCGTCTGGGCGGCGCGGGAGATGCGCCGGCACATGCCGGCTGAGATCGCGCGCTTCGTTCCCGGCTGGGACAGCATCGCCGTCGACGGCCACACCTTCGCGTTCTCGGTGGCGCTGGGCGTCGTCGCGACCCTCGTGTTCACGCTGGTTCCCGCACTCCGGGCCTCGAGACCGGACCTCGTCGACGCGTTGAAGGAAGGAGGACGCAGCGCCACCGTAGGCGCCGGACAGCAGCGTGGCCGGAGCGTCCTCGTGGTCGCCCAGGTCGCGGGGGCCTTGGCCCTGGTCGTGGTCGCGGGCCTGGCCGCGAAGAGCGCACGCGACCTCCTGCTCGGCCCGCAGGGCTACGATCCCGAGCACCTTCTGACCCTCCGGGTCACGCTGCCCGAAAACCGCTACCGCGAGCCCGACACCAGACGTGCCTTCGCCCGGAGGGCGGAAGAACGCCTTTCCGCGATCCCGGGCGTCACCGCGGCTGCGTTGGCCAACGTGCTGCCCGGTCGAGTCGGCGGTTCCTCCCGGCCGATCCAGATCGAGGGCGAGCCGGCGTTCGATCGCAGCAACCCGCCGCGCGTCGACGACCGTGCCGTCTCCCCGGGTTACTTCGAGACGCTTCGCCTGCCGATCCTGGCCGGCCGCGGACTCGAGGCGTCCGACGACGAGAAAGCGCGTCCCGTGGCCGTCGTCAGCCGCTCCCTGGCCGAGCGCTACTGGCCCGGGCGCGACCCTATCGGCCGCCGCTTCCGCCTGGGTGGCGAGAACGCCCGCTGGATCACCGTAGTGGGAGTCTCGGGCGACGTCGTCCAGCACTGGGCCTCCCGCCGGAACTACCCGACCTGCTACCTCCCGTATGCACAGGATCCACGGGCCGACATCGGCTTCGCCCTCCGCACGGCGGGTGATCCCGAGGCGACGACCCCGGCGGCGCGCGTGGCGATCGCCGCCGTCGATCCCGACCAGCCGGCCTACCAGGTGTGGAGCATGCGCCGGTCGATCTCCGTTTCGACGATCGGCCTCCAGTACGTGGCCGCGATCATGGCCGTGTTTGGCGGGCTGGCTCTCGTCCTCGCGATCAGCGGCGTCTACGGCGTCATGTCGTATCGCGTCAGCTTGCGTACGCTGGAGATCGGCGTCCGGGTCGCCCTCGGGGCCTCGGCGGGCGACGTGTTGCACCTCACGATGGCGCAGGCTCTGCGGCTCACCGCCGCGGGCCTCGTGCTGGGCAGCGGCGCCGGGCTCGCCGCGGCCAGGGCGCTGACCGCCACGCTCATGGGCGCGATCCCGTTCGATGCGGCGACGTTCGCAACCGCTACGGGTTTCCTGGCCGCGACCGCCCTCCTGGCCGCGTACATCCCGGCTCGGCGTGCCCTGGCGATCGACCCCGCGCGGGCCCTCCGCTCGGAATAGGCCGGGTGATGTTCACAGCCATGCGAGACTGCCAGCTTGACCTCGGCCGGGCCGATTTGGCTATCGACGCATCGAAACATCGTTGCCCGCCTTGAATGGAGACACTGTCCCCTTCCGGCGTGACGGTCAAGGTCATATAAGATCGCGAGGTAGGACGTGTCCAGGCTGCGCTTCAAGATCTCGATGTCGCTCGACGGCTTCATCGCCGGTCCCAGCCAGAGCGTGGACAACCCGCTCGGGATCGGCGGCATGCGCCTGCACGAGTGGGCGTTTCCCCTCGCGGCCTGGCGCGCGATGCACGGCCTTGAAGGTGGAGAGACCAACGAGAGCGCCCGGGTCGTCGAGGAGTCGCTGGCCAACATTGGAGCCACCGTGATGGGACGCAACATGNCCCCTGGGATGCCAGGAAGCCGTGGAACGGCTGGTGGGGAGCCGACCCGCCGTTCTGTCACCCGGTGTTCGTGCTGACGCATCACGCCCGGGAGCGGCTCGAGCTCAAGGGCGGGACCACATTCACGTTCGTCACCGACGGCATCGGCGCGGCCCTCGAACAGGCGCGGCGGGCCGCCGGTGGCAAGGATGTGTCGCTCGCCGGCGGAGCGAAGGCCGCCCAGCAGTATCTCTCGGCCGGCTTCGTGGACGAGATGGAGATCAGTCTCGTGCCGACGCTCCTCGGCCGCGGCGAGCGGCTGTTCGACGGCGTCGGCGACGACCTGCACGGGCTCGAGCTCATGCGGACGGTCGCCACGCCGAAGGTGACGCACCTCAAGTTCACAAGACGTTGAGGCGAGCGATGCTGATGGTCGGCGCGCGGGCTTGAAGGCCCGCTCGGCCACGAACTGCGGAAGCGGCTATCCCCCTCCGGCGTGACGGTCAAGGTAGAGATCGCGTGACGCGTGTCAGGCTGGATTGGCCCAGATCTGTGACGTCGGCCGCCCGCTCCCTTACAATGCACGCGGCCCATCGATGGCGAACGAGCGGACGGGCGTCGTGATCGACCGCGGCGACATCACGTCCGTGGAGATCCTCGACAACCGGCCCGCGGGCAGCCGCGTGTACCTGGAGATCGACCTGCCGGAGCCCACGCCGACGCTGGCCGACGAGCTGCGCGCGCTGCCGGTGGTGCGTCGCGTCGAGCTGGTCAAGACGTTCCAGGCCATCTATGGCAAGCGCATCATCATCATCGGCGGCGGAGCGCAGGTGGGCCAGGTGGCGATCGGCGCCATCTCCGAGGCGGATCGGCACAACATCCGCGGCGAGCACATCTCGGTCGACACTATCCCGCTGGTGGGCGAGCAGCCGCTGGCGGACGCCGTGCGCGCGGTCGCCCGGCTGCCGCGGGCGAGCGTGCTGGTCCTGGCCGGCGCGCTCATGGGTGGCGCGATCGAGGCGGCGGTGCGCGAGGTGCGCGCGCAGCGGCTGCTCGTCATCAGCCTCAATATGGCCGGCAGCGTGCCCGACGCCTCGGACCTGGTGGTCACCGACCCCGTCCAGGCCGGAGTGATGGCCGTGATGGCCGTGGCCGAGACCGCGACATTCAACCTCGAGCGGCTGAAGCGGCGGACGTTCTAGCCCTGGACGGGCACGCCGACGAGGTGCTCCTCGCCCTCGCGTGAGCGTACGGTCCCATTCATCTGCTTCCCGACCCGGTGCGGGCCCTCCGCTCGGAATAGGCCGGGTTCGCGGGGCGCCGGCGGCCGGGCGCACATCCCGCACGCGGCCTTCCCTAGACGACGTCCCGGGCTAGCTCCAGAGGCTTCGTATCACTTGCCCCGCAGCTTCGCGACCGGCCCGTCGACGCCGTTCGGCGGCTGCTCGTCCGCGAACTGGTCGTCATCGCGCACCGCCTGCTTCAAGCGCCGCAGCTCAGCCTTGAGCATCTTCGTCAGCTCGACCTGCCCGGGTTGGCCGTACAGGTTGTGAAGCTCGGAGGGATCGTTGACGAGGTCGAACAGCTCCCACTGATCCTTCTTCCAGAAGTAGATCAGCTTGTGAGTGCGGGTGCGGACACCGTAGTGCGCGCGGGTGTTGTGATCGCCGGGGTCGTGGTAGTAGCGGTAGTACATCGACGTACGCCAGTCGGCCGGCGTCCTGCCGCGTACCACCGGCACGAGGCTTCGGCCTTGCATGTCGGCCGGAACGGCAAGCCCCGCCGCGTCGAGGAACGTCGGCGCAAAGTCCACGTTGAGCGCCATCGCGTCGCTCCGCGTTCCCGGCTTGATCACTCCCGGCCAACGAACCAGGAACGGCATCCGCAGCGATTCTTCGTACATGAATCGCTTGTCGAACAGGCCGTGGTCTCCCAGGAAGAAACCCTGGTCGCTCGTGTAGATCACGATCGTGTCCTTCGCGAGGCCGCCGCTGTCCAGGTATGCGAGAAGACGGCCGACACCGTCGTCGACGCACTGGATCGTCGCCAGGTAGTCCTGCATGTAGCGCTGGTACTTCCATCGCGCCAGGGCCTCGCCGGTCAGGGTGGGCGTCTGGCCATCAGGGGCCCGCGTTACGGTAGTCGGCTTCTCGGCCAGCCAGCTCGCGCGCTCCGCGTCGGGGAGGTCCGGCGGTGGCTCGAGCTTCAGATCGCGGCGCGTGAGATCGTCCGCGACGCGCTGCTGGTTTTCGTGGAGCGCGTCGGTTCGCGTCGCGTACGAGTCCCAGAACGTTTCCGGCTCCGGGATCCAGCGGTTCGCAAACTGGGCGCGGTGCGCCGCGTCCGGCTCCCACGGCCGATGCGGCGCCTTGTGATGGACCATCACGAAGAACGGCTTGTCCTTCGGTCGGGTCTTGAGGAAGTCGATGGCGAGGTCGGTGATCACGTCGGTCACATAGCGGCCCGTGTACCTCCTCTCGCCGGTCGCCGTGTAGAACACCGGATCCGTGTACGCGCCCTGCCCGGGAAGGATCTCCCACCGATCGAACCCGGCCGGATCGCTTCCCAGGTGCCACTTCCCGATCATGCCCGTGTAGTAGCCGGCCTGCTGGAGCAGCTTCGCCACCGTCATGCGCGAGCTGTCGAAGCGGTTGAACACGGGCACGCCGTTCAGATGCGAGTACTGGCCGGTCAGGATGGTCGCCCGGCTCGGCGTGCAGATCGAATTCGTCACGAACACGCTCTCGAGGAGCATGCCCTCACGGGCGAGGTGATCGATGTTCGGCGTCTGGTTCACGTGCGACCCGTAGGCGCTGATCGCATGCGCCGCGTGGTCGTCCGCCATGATGAAGAGGATGTTCGGCCGGTCGCCGCCGAGGGTCAGCGACGCGAGGGTGGAGAGGGCGACCGTGAGGACGAGTCTGCCCACGGATGGCCTCTCCGCTGAGTCCGATCAGCGCGCGATGAAGTGCCGGATCGTGGACTCGCGCCGCCACGCGCCGTCCACGCGCCGCCAGTGGTGGATCTCGAAGGTCCTGATCAGCGGGCGTCCGGCTGCGGCGGCGAGCTGATCGACCGACGGCTCCCTGTCCGACGACGCCAGGTCGTCGAACCTCGAGACGAGCGTGGCCGTGGCGGGCGGGTCCAGCGCCAGCGTCTCGAGATACACCCACGCTTCGCCGCCGTCGAGATCGAACGAAGTGACCCGGAGCAGGTCCGCCCGCTCGGTCGTCTCCGCCGGCCGCCGCCCGGACGGGGCGATGATGCCGGGATCGACCTGGTCCACCCGGTCGGCCAGCCGCCGCATGGCGCGGGCCACCCGCCCGAGCCGCGGGTCGGACGAATCGACCCGGCCGTTGACCAGCAGGCGTCTCTCGCTGAAGGTGCTGAAGGCGTTTATGAAGTTGTAGTCGCGGTAGTGATCCTTGATCTCGGCGGGCAGCTCCGGCCCCGCCGGGCGGCTGGGCTGGCCGCCCGCAGTGGTGGCCAGGACAGCGAGGACGACGGCGATAGAGGGCATCGGCAACCTCCGACTCGAAGGATGCTACCCCGCGGCGAATCGCCCGTCACGCCCAGGAGCGTTGCCTCGCCAAGCAAGTGGCGCGCCACTGGGCGAAGTCCTGGCCCTCGCGCCCGAAGTCGAGTGAGTGGTGGCCTGGGACGGAGTTGAACCGCCGACACGCGGATTTTCAGTCCGCTGCTCTACCAGCTGAGCTACCAGGCCCCGGTGGCAAACCTCAATTCAAGCACGAGGCCGGAAGATCAGTCAACGCGGGCGGCGCGGCTCACCGCCCGTGTCCCGGCTGGCGTACACGCTGTCGACCCGCGCCTTGATTCGGGCCAGGTCCGAGCCGGCGATGTCCACGAACTTCACCCCGCAGCCGGGGGGGAAGCGGGGGGCGTTCGCCCCGCAGCCGCTGAAGCAGGAGGGAGGGTTGCGCCACACGACCTCGACCCGCGCCGGGATGGGACGGGGATCGCCGGGCAGTCGCAGCGAGACGCGGAGGCCGGTGCCGACATTGGGGATGTCCTCCGGCAGGACGAGGTAGAGGCCGGCCACGCTCAGGTTCCAGATGACACCCTCGCGCGACCCGTCCACGCCGGCGACCTCGAACTCACAGCGCTCGCCGCACGCGATCCGTTCGGCGCCCTTGAAGCTCGACAGGAGCTTCACGGCCCTGACGGCTCTCCGGAACCCAGGCACGCGTAGACAATATACGCTTATCGCGCAGAGACAAGCGGCATCGGTCATGCCCGAGGATTTCGCCCGCGCCGCGGCTCCCGCTATACTCAAATGGGCCGGCTGGCCCTCGAGGAGGAAACCGAAGCGATGCCCGCACCGCCGCCGGGGAAACTGCCGAAGGACTACGACAAGCTGCCCGTGCCGCAGCCCCAGGCCACCAGCGCCCGCAAGCGCGACCCGAAGATGCTGGCCGTCATCGACCCCAACAAGTGCTTCGGCCGGGGCTGCGAGTTCTGCATCGCCGTCTGCCCGGTCCCGGACTGCATCACCCTGGTCCCCGATCCCCAGGCGGCGACGCTGCACGTCTGCTCGGTCAACTATGACACCTGCATCGGCTGCATGGCCTGCGAGAAGTGGTGCCCGGACGACTACGACGCCATCCGGATGCTGCCCTTCGCGGAGGTGATCAAGAACCGCGAGGCCTACGAGACGCCGACCTTCAGCGTCGACATCCCCTACGAATAGCCGGGCCCCCGAAGTCCTCTTCTGCTACCGGGGCTTCCCGCCCAGCCGCGTCGCCTTGCGGGAGAAGCTCGCCGGCAGCGGCATCGAGATCGGGGAGGTCGATCCCGCGCGACCGCTCGAGGAGCAGGTGGCGAACGCCTCCGCCCTCATCCCCTCCATGGCGCGCATCAGCGCCTCGGTGATCGCCGCCGCGCCGCTACTGAAGCTCATCGCGCAGTTCGGCGCCGGCCTCGACGGCGTCGACCAGGCGGCGGCCGCGGCCCGCGGCATCCCGGTGCGCAACGTGCCCGGGGCCAACGCCCAGTCGGTGGCGGAGCTGGCGCTGTTCCTGATGCTGGCCCTGGCCCGCCGCCTGCCTCTTCACCGGCGGACGTTCGAGAGACGGCTCGTCGGCGACCCGCCGGGGACCGAGCTGATGGGAAAGACCCTCGGGATCGTCGGCCTGGGAGCCACGGGCCGCGCCCTGGCCCGCATCGCGCGCGCCACCGGCATGGAGGTGATCGCGGTGCGGCGCCACCCCGGCGCCGACGCCGACGCCGACGCGTCGTGGGTCGGCGGACCCGCGGACCTCGACGCGCTGCTCGCGCGATCCGCCTACGTGAGCCTGCACGTGCCGACGTCGTCGGAGACGCTGCGCATGATCGACGCGGCGCGCCTGGCGCGGATGAAGCCGACCGCGTTCCTCATCAACGTGGGGCGCGGTGACCTGGTGGACCGGGCGGCGCTGCTCGACGCCCTGCGGTCGCGGCGGATCGCGGGGGCAGGCCTCGACGTCTACTGGGAGGAGCCGCCCGATCCGCGCGACGAGATCTTCTCCCTCGACAACGTCGTGGCGACACCGCACCTGGGCGGCACGACCTTCGAGTCCCTCGACCGCATCGCCACCCGCCTGGCCGCGCTGCTCAAGGAGTACCTCCGCCCGGATCTGCCGCGAGCTTGATGTCGGCCGCCGCCGTGCCGCCTTCCGCCACCGTCACGGTCGTGCGCCCTCCGAGCCGGTCCTTGCGGGCCCGCAGCGACATCGTGCCCGCCGGGACGGTCAGCTCGCCGTTTCCCTGGACGTCGGTCCTCGTCTGGAGCATCAGCTCCTCCACCAGGACGGAAGCCTGTGCGACCGGCTGGCCGTCGGGTCCGAGGACGCGGATGGTCAACCGGCCTCCCGGTCGAAGGGTGAGCACCAGCTCCTTGTCGCCGGGGACGACCCCCGTGCGGAAGGCGAAGGCGCCGATCTCGCTGCGGGCGAAGACCCGGTGGGGCACCGGCCGCAGGCCGCCCATCTGGAAGCTGCCGTCGGGCAGCGTCATCGCGCCGCCGCCGCTGCGATCGGGACCTGACTCGAGCGACATCGCGCGGACCTGCAGGCCGCCGACGCCGCGCCCGCCCACGTCGACGACCTTGCCCGAAAGCGTGAGGCCGCGACCAAGGACGAGACGGACGTCGCTACCGGGACTGCTTCCGACGCTGACTTCCGTCACGGCGGGTCCGTAGTTCTCCGCGGCCGCGTGCACCGTGTAGTCGCCGGGCTCCACCTCGAGGCGGAAACGGCCGTCCTCGCCGGCGTTACCGCTCGAGCCTCCCGTCGAGCCTGACCCCGGCTTCTTCGGGTTGGCGAAGACGTGGGCGCGAGGCACCGGCTGCTCGGTCTCGTGATCGACGACGACGCCCGTGATCGTGGCGCCGGCGAAGGCCAGGTCCAGGGTATACGCGTCGGCGTCGGGCACTTCGACGGTGCGGGTGGGGTAGCTGGTGCGGCCGTCGACGCTCTCCACTTGCACGGACGCGCGGCCGGGCTGGTCGACGATCATCTCGTAGCCGCCGTCCTCGCCGCTGACCGCCGTCATCCGCTGGGGGCCGGCGGGCGGGGGCGAGACCTCGTCCGGCGGGCCGACGCCCATCATCATCGTGTAGCTCCCGTGAAGCGTGATGCGCACTCCGGGCAGCGGGGCCCCCGCCCGCGTCGCCCGGCCGGAGACGAGGATGTCGCGCGAGCGCAGCTCGACCGGCGTCATCTCGCCCTCGCGGACGTCCACCTCGGTGCCCTGCGCGTTGATGTAGGCCGATCCCGACCGCGTCATCAGGGTCACCGTGACCCGGCCGGCTGGGACGTGCTCGGCCACGAAGCCGCCGCCGGCGTTCGTCACCAGCATCCCGGGTCCCGACATCATCGACCGGCCCGGAGCCTGGCTGACGATGTTCACGTAGGCGCCGCCGATCGGGCTGCCGTCGCGCCGCCTCACCGAGCCTTCGAGGCGGCCTCCTTGCGTCAGCACGATCCGCGCCTCGGCCGCGCCCTTGGCGGCGTCCACGTCGATCCCGCTCACGCGTCCCTCGGCATAGTTCGGGTGGGAAGCCCAGACCTCCACCGTTCCTGGCGCGACGCCGGCCACCTCGAAGGCGCCCGAGGGATCGGTGGCACCTTGCGGTCCCATGCCCGGGCCGCTGAAGTCACGGCCCGCCCCGCGAACGCCTATCGTCGCACCGGGCACCGGGGTGCCCGCCGTGTCGGTGACCGTGCCGCGGATCGTGCCACCGGCGGAGAGGCGGATCGTCCCGACGTCCGTCGTCGACCCCGCGGTGACCTTCACGTCGGAGACGTTGCCCGTCGACCGGCCGGCCGCCGCGGCGTCGACGACATAGCGGCCTTCACCCATGTCCTCGAGCAGGAACCGGCCGTCGGCGCTGGTGACCATCCGTGAGCGCGGGAGGGTGACGACGGGCCCGGCCGACATCGGCTCCCTCCGCGCCGGGCTGGCCGACACGCGGAACGTCTCGATGGGCCGGCCCGCGTCGTCCACGACGACCCCCGCGATGCCGCCGGCGGGGGAGAGCACGAGGTCGACCTTGTCGGCGCCTGCGTCCACCGGCCGATACATCCCCGCGTAGCCCGGAGCGCTCGCGTTCACGCGGTAGGAGCCCGCCTCGACGCCGGCGAGGACGAAGCTCCCATCGGCCTCGGAGATGGCCTGTCGGATCTCGGGCACCATCCCGCGCAGATGGCGGCGCCCGCGCGGTCGTGGACGCGTCCCTGGATCGTCAGGCCCGTCTCGAGCTCGACGTCGCCGACGTCCACGGCCCGGCCGCTGGGTGCGACCTGGGCCTCGACGCGCTTCGGCGCGTAGCCGGGGGCGGTGACGGCCAGGACGTGGGAGCCCGCCGGAACCGCCTCCATCCGGAAGCGTCCGTCCGCGCCCGCCTCGGCGCGCAGCAGGTCGCGGAGCGGCCGCGGAGCGGGCTGGCCGTCGATCTCCTGCACGGAGACGCGTCCCGCCACCGCCCGCGGCTCCGGCCCCGCGACGAGCCGCCCGGTGACCGTCCCACCCTTGTCGAGGATGACGTCGGCCTGCGCATCGCCGCCTCGCTCGACGTCCACGCCGACGGCGAGACCGGGAGCGAAGTCCTTGTGGCGGGCCACGACCCGGTAGCGGCCGGGGTCGACGCCGGCGATCTCGTAGCGCCCCTGGGCATCGCTCACCGCCGGCCGCGGCGAGATCGCCCAGCGGGGAGCCTCGGGTTCGGCCCTGACGACGGCTCCGGCGACCGGAGCGTTGCCGGGTCCCCAGACGGTGCCGGTGAGCGTGGATCCCGGAAAGAGGTAGATGTCGGCCGGCCGGCCGGGCAGCGCCCCCGTCTTGCGGCCGCTTTCGTAGCTCCTGGTCCGGGCCCAGACGGTCTGCGGCCCGCTGCCGAGCGCTTCCAGACGGAAACGGCCCTTGCCGTCGGTCAGCGCCTGCGCGAGGCCGGCCGTCGCGTCCCAGGGCAGGCTGAGCGCCGACTCCTCGCGGGCCTCGACCTGGGCCAGCGCCACGGGCTGGCCCGTGACGCCGTCGCGCACAGTTCCCTCCAGTACTCCGCCGCGGGAGAGGACGACCTCCAGCGGCGCGCCCGGGCGCGCCTTCTCGACCGTGCGGCCGGCGAGCCCGCGCGCCTCGACGCGCACCGTGTGGGGCGCGGTCCGCCTCACCCCGAGGCGGAACCGCCCGCCCGCGTCGGTGTTCGTGCTGAGCGGCGGCTCGGCGAAGTCGACCACGGAGCGGACGATGACGAGCGCGCCCTCGATGGGCTTGCCGTCCGGTCCCTTGACGACACCTTCGAGAGCGGGCGAAGGCGTGGGCGCGGGGGCGGGCCGGGGAGCCGGCCGAGCGGCAGCCGTCTGGAAGGCGACGAGCGGGAGCGCTGCGAGGAGAAGGAGAGCGGCTACGCAGAGCCTCTTCATGGAGTCCCTCCCGCCGGAGCGGGTCCGAGCTTGATGTCGACCGCCGCCGTCCCCCCTTCACCGACGGTCACGGTCGCCCGGCCTTCGAGCTTGTCCTTGCTGGCGCGGATCTCGGTCGTCCCGGCGGGCAGCGCCAGCTCGGCCAGCCCTTCCGCGTCGGTCTTCACGAATACCCCGATGTCCTCGACCATCGCGCTCGCGCCGGTCACGGGCAGGCCCTCGAGCCCGAGTACGCGGACCGCCGCGCGGCCGCCCGGCCGCAGGGTCAGGACGACGTCCTTGTCGCCCGGGCTGACGCTGCTCCGCGTGGCAAAGGCTCCCAGCTCGGAGCGGGCGACGATGCGGTAGGACGCCTGCCGCAGGCCGCCGATCCGGAAGGTCCCGTCGGGGAGCGTCTGCGCGTAGCCGACACCTCGCGGCGCTCCCCGCTCGGTTGCGGAGGCGATCACCTCCAGGCCGCCGAGGGTGTGGCCCGCGAGGTCGACGACCTTGCCGGCGAGGACGAGGCCCCGGGAGAGGGACAGCTTGAGATCGGCGCCGCCATCGGTGCCGATCGTGGTCTCGATCTCGGCCGGGCTATAGTCCTCCGCCGAGGCCTCGATGCGATAGTCGCCGGGCTCCAGCTCGAGCTGGAAGCGGCCGTCCTCGCCCGCCTGGCCGCCCCCTCCTGCCGGCGCGCCGGGATCGGGCTTCTTGCGCGCGGCATACACGCGGGCGCGGGGGATCGGCTGCTCCGTCTCCTTGTCCACGATGATCCCGCTGACCGGCGCCACGTCGTAGGAGAGGTCAAGCGCGTAGGCGTCGGCATCCGGCACGTCCACGCTCCGCATCGGATAGCTCACGCGCCCGTCGGCGCTCTCTACGACGACCCTCACCCGGCCGGGCTCGTCCACGAGCAGCTCGTAGCCGCCCTCCTCACCGGTGACCGCCGCCATCCGCTGCGGACCCGTCGGCGCAGCCGTGACCTCCTCGTCGGTCCTGCCGAAGGACATGTACAACGCCCGGTCCCCGCGGAAAGTGACGCGAGCGCCGGCTATAGGGGTCCCCGAGCGGGTCACCCGGCCGGAGACGAGGATCTCGCGCGACCGGAACTCCACCCGTGCGGACTCCCCGTCGCGCAGGTCCACGTCTCTCGACTGCGCGCCGATGAACCGCGATCCCGCGCGTGTCATGAGGTTGACGGTGGCCCGGCCGGGAGGAAGGTGCTCGACGACGAAGGTGCCGTCGGCGCCCGTCGTCACGAGGCCCGGTCCCTCGGAAGAGAAGATCATGCCTCCTCCCGAGCGCTGCGGCGTCACCCGCACGTAGGCCCCGGCGATGGGCGTTCCATCGCGCCGTCCGACCCAGCCGTCGATGCGTCCCCCTTGCCGGAGGACGATGCGAGCTTCCGCGACGCCCTTGGCCGGATCCACCTCGATCCCGCCGACCCGTCCCTCGGCATAGCTCGGATGGGACGCGGACACTTCCACCGCCCCCGGCAGGACGCCCTTCACCTCGAAAGCGCCGGTGGGATCGCTCACCGTCCGCGCCCCGCCGCCGAAGTCGAAGTCCATTCCCGGCCCGTGGACCCGGACGGTGGCGCCCGGCACGGGCGCGCCCGCTCCGTCCACGACCGTTCCGCGGATCGTGCCGCCCGCGGCGAGACGGATCGTCCCCACGTCGGTCGTCGAGCCGGCCGCCACCTTCACCCCCGAGACGTGCCCTCTCGCCCGCTCGGGCGCGTTCGCTTCGACAACGTAGGTGCCTTCGGCAAGGTCCTCGAGGAGGAAACGGCCATCGGAGGCGTTGACCTCGCGGTAGCCGGGGCTGCGGATGACGAGGCCTTCGTTCGCCTCCGCTTCGGCGGGCTGGGCACTGACGTTGAACAGCTCCACGGGCCGGCCCCCGTCGTCGACGACGGTCCCGGCGATGCTGCCGGCCGGCGATAGGACCAGCTCGACCTTCTCGGCTCCTGCCTCGGACTGTCGCATGATGCCGGCATAGCCCGGAGCGCTCGCGCTCAGCCGCTGCGGCCCGGGCTCGAGCCCGGCCAGCACGAACGTGCCGTCGGCCTCGGCAGAGACGCGCACGCTGCGGTCGGGCATGCGGCGGGCCGGCCACGCGACGACCGTCGCACCCCCCACGGGCAGCCCCGCGCGGTCGCGCACGCGGCCGTGGATCGTGAGTCCCGTCTCCAGCTCGACGTCGCCGAGGATCACCTCGCGCGCGCTCGGTGCGACGTGCACCTCGACGCGCTTCGAGGCGTAACCGGGGGCGATCACGGCCAGGGCGTGGGACCCGGCGGGGACCGCTTCCAGGCGGAAGTGTCCGTCACTCCCGGCCTCGGCGCGAAGCAGGTCGCGAAGCGCTTCGGGCGCGCGCTGGCCGTCGATCTCCTGCACGGAGACGCGGCCGGCCACGGCCTGCGACTCCGGTCCCGTGACGAGCCGTCCCACGACGGCGGCTCCCTTGTCGAGCACGACGTCGACCTGCATGTCCCCTCCGCGCTCGACCGAGACGGTCGGGACGATGGCCGGCGCGAAGTCCTTGTGGCGGGCGGTGACGCGGTAGCTTCCCGGGTCGAGGCCGGCGATCTCGTAGCGGCCCTCGGCATCGGTCACCACGGGGCGGAGTGATCCCCTGAAACGGGGAGTGTCGGAGTCCGCACGGACGATCGTCCCCGGGACCGGAACGTTGCCGGGCCCCCACACCGTGCCGCCCAGGATCGTGCCCGGGAAGAGGTAGATCTCGGCCGGACGGCCCGGCACGGCGCCCGACTGGCCGCCCGCCCCGTAGCCGCGGGCCCGCGCCCTCACGGTCTGGAGGCCGCTCGTCAGGCCTTCGAGGCGGAAATGCCCCTTGGCGTCGGTGCTCGTCTCCACCACGCCGGCTGCCGGCTCCCACAGCAGTGGGATCGCCGTCTCGTCGCTCGCTTCCACGCGGGCCTGCGGCACCGGCTGGCCGGTGGTGCCGTCGCGGACCGTGCCTTCGAGCGCCACGCCCCGCGTCAGGCCGACTTCGATGGGGGCACCTGGCCGTGCTTTCTCGATCGTGCGGCCGGCCAGACCGCGCGCTTCGACTCGCAGCGTGTGAGGCACCGGCCTCGCGAGCGTCAGGCGGAAGCGGCCGGCCGCGTCGGTCCGGGCGCTGAGGGTCGGTGCGGGCGATGCGAGGCCGGGCGGCCGGGCAAATACGAGCGCGCCTTCGAGGGGCTTGCCGTCCGGTCCCTTGACGACACCTTCGAGCGCGGGCGGCGGCGTTGGGGCCGGGGTGGGCCTGGGAGAAGGGCGGGCGGCGGGCGCCTGGAAGGCAAGCAGCGGGAGCGACGCGAGCAGAAACGAGAAGAAAGCCGGGCAGAGCTTCTTCATGACTTGCCTCCCCGGGTCGTCAACCGTCTATTTTAGACGTCCGACCCACCGAAAGGACGCAAGCAGAAACGGCGAACCCTCAGGCCTTCTTCTTCTCCGGCATCGGCAGCACGTCGGCCTTTTCCTGCTTGGCCTCCACGCCCCGGCTCACCTCGGGCAGGCCCATGCCCTTGCGAAGGCGCGAGTCGATCTCGGCGCGGATGTCGTGGTTCTCCTTCAGGAACTGGCGGGCGTTCTCGCGGCCCTGGCCCATCCGCTCGCCGTCGAAGGTGTACCACGCCCCCGACTTCTCGATGACCTTGTGGTCGACGCCGAGGTCGAGCAGGTCGCCTTCCTTGCTGATGCCTTCGCCGTAGAGCACGTCGAACTCCGCCTCGCGGAACGGGGGAGCGACCTTGTTCTTCACCACCTTGACCTTGGCCCGGCTGCCGATGACGACGTCGCCTTCCTTGAGCGAGGCGATGCGGCGGATGTCGAGGCGGATCGAGGCGTAGAACTTCAGGGCCCGGCCGCCGGTGGTCGTCTCCGGGTTGCCGAACATGACGCCGATCTTCTCGCGGAGCTGGTTGATGAAGACCAGGCAGGTCTTGCTCTTGGCCACGATCGAGGTCAGCTTGCGCAGGGCCTGGCTCATGAGGCGGGCCTGCAGGCCCATCTGCGCGTCGCCCATCTCGCCCTCCAGCTCCGAGCGGGGGACGAGCGCGGCCACCGAGTCCACCACCAGCACGTCGACCGCGCCCGATCGGATCAGGACCTCGGCGATCTCCAGGGCCTGCTCGCCGCTGTCGGGCTGGGAGACGAGCAGGTTGTCGATGTCGACCCCCAGCTTGCCCGCGTAGGTGGCGTCGAGCGCGTGCTCGGCGTCGATGAAGGCGGCCATGCCGCCCCGGCGCTGGGCCTCGGCGATGACGTGGAGGGCGAGGGTGGTCTTGCCCGAGGACTCCGGGCCGAAGATCTCCACCACCCGTCCAGGGAGAGGGATCCCGTGGGGATGGCGGGCACGTCCACCTTCTCGCGGCTCCCCAGGCGCATGATCGAGCCCTTGCCGAACTGCTTGTCGATCTGCGCCAGGGCGGCCTCGATCGCCCGGGCCCGCTCGTTACGCTCTTCAGCCATAACCACTCTCCTTGGATCCAACAGGATACCGCGGCCGCCGGTGACCGGGCGTCCAGGGCCCCCGGGCAGCGACAGGCGGATCGTACCCGCGGGCGCGGTCAGGGCGGGTCCGGCCATGAGAAAAAAGATTATCCTGGGCCGATGTTCCTTCTCACCACGGTCCTCGCCGCCTCGAGCCTGGCCGTGCCGTTCGTGGCGCAGCAGAAGGACACCTGCGGCGCGGCCGCCCTGGCCATGGTCATGCGCTACTGGAACGAGGACGTGTCCCACGACGACCTGGCCCGATCGCTCGTCGAGCCCGAGCTGCACGGCGTGGCCGGCTCCCGGCTGGCCGAGTTCGCGCGCGGGCGCGGCCTGGAGGCGATCGCCTACCGAGGCGACATGGCCAACCTGCGCGACTACGTCGGCAAGGGACGGCCCCTCATCGTGGCCTGGGACGCCGGCCGGGGGCGCTACCACGACGTCGTGGTCGTGGGGCTCGACGACGAGCGCGGCGCTGTCCTCGTCCATGACCCGGCGGTGGGGGCCTCGCGGCCGATTCGGGCGGCCGCGTTCGAGAAGCGCTGGGCCGGCGCCGGCTATTGGACGCTGCTGGTCACCCGCGCGGCGGGGGCGGCGCCGCCCTCCCGTTATGACGAGCTGATGTCCCTCGGGATGGCGGCCGGCCGCAGCGGCCGTTACGCGGAAGCGGCCAAGTACCTCCAGCGGGCGATCGCGCTCGCTCCGTCGCGCTCCGAGGCGAGGGTGGAGCTGGCCGGCGTGCGCTTCCTGCAGCGGAAGTACGAGGCGGCGGCGGCGGGTTTCGCATCGTCCCTGTTCTACCAGCCGGACTCCTACGCGCGGGAGATGCTCGCCGCCTCGCTCCATCTCGCCGGCCATACCGAGGACGCCCTCAAGGAATGGAACCGGCTCGGCCAGCCCCGCCTCGAACGGGTCCAGTTGAACGGCCTGCGCCACACCCGCGACCGTGTCGTGCGGCACGAGCTGAAGCTGGCCGAGGAAGGAGTGATGGACCTGGGGGACTACCGGCAGACGCGGCTGCGGCTGGAAGAGCTGGGCATCTTCGACCGCATCGTGCTGCGGCCGGAGCTCAAGGGCGAGGGCCGGGTCGATCTCGAGGTCGACCTCGCCGAGCGCCATGGCTTCGGGGACCTGCGCCAAGTGGGGGCGAGCAGCGCGGTCTACGCGCTACGCAAGAAGATCGTCCTGCGCTACTTCAACCTCGCCGGCGAAGCGGTCAACCTGGGCGTCGACTACAAGTGGCAGAAGACCCAGCCGCACCTCCGGGGCAGCATCGAATGGCCGCGCCCTTTCGGCATCCCGGCCAACCTCCACCTCGAGGCGCTCCGGGCGCGCCCCTCGTACGACCTCGGGGAGGCCTTCCGGCTGAGCACGCGAGGAGTGGACCTGAGCCTGCGGCGGGTCGTCGGCCCCGGCAGCGTGGCGGAGGTGGGCTGGCGAGTGAGGGATCGGACCTTCAGCCTGGCCCGCCCCGACGCTCCGGACGGCGTCATCTCGGGATACCAGCTCGGGCTCGACCATCGGCTGGTGGACCGGCGCCGCCATCGCCTCGATACGGCCTTGCGCTTCTTCCAAGCCGCACGCCCCCTCGGCTCCCAGCTCTCGTATCCCCTCGGCCAGGCGAGACTGCGCTACCACGGGTACATCGCGCTGCCGGACGGCAAGCCCATCACCCGCTCGATGCTCACGGCGCAGCTCATGCTTGGCCGGGGTGGCCACGGCACGCCGCTCGACGAGATGTTCGCGCCCGGCGCCGCCTCCGAGATGGACTATCCACTCCGCGGTCATTATCAAAAGCACGACGGCATCCTTGGCCGGACGCCCATCGGGCAAGGTCTGGACCTGCTGAACGTGGAGCTGCGCCAGCGTGTCGTGGACGGTCACCTCTTCCAGCTCGGCGCCGTGGCCTTCTACGACGGTGCCCATCTGGATCTCACGGCGCAGGGTGGATCACGGACCTTGCACGATGTCGGCGTGGGACTTCGCCTTGCCACTCGGGGCATGGTGCTTCGCCTCGATTACGGCCAGAGCTTGTCCGGCGACGGGAAAAATGCCTGGACCGCAGGCATGGGTCAGGTCTTCTAACAGACGAGAGCCCCGACATTTAGTGCGTGTCGGCCTGGACACGGCGCCTGGGCACCCCCCAAAAAATCCTGGCGTCAGGCGAAAGGGTTTTGATAGAATCTTTTCGGGAAGTCGGCCTCACGGCAGCCAAACCCGGAAAGGGGCAGGGAGGCCGGCCAAGGGGGTTGAGTGAAGTCAAGGCGTCAGAAAAAGCCGGCCCGCAAGTCATCGGGCGGTCCCTCCCACCGGCGCCGGCTGGCCAGAAGAGCCAAGACGCGTGCCAGCCGCCGTCCCGACCGGAAGAGATCGGGAACGCCTCGTTCTGCGAAGTCCAGGTCCCGGAAGTCTTCGTCCGTACGCGCGACCACACCCGCCCGCAGCACCCATTCAGGCGCGATGCCGAAGACGGCACGCGCGCGCAACGAGCCGATCCCGTCGCCGATGCCGCTGCGGCACGTCGCTCCGGCCCGGCCGGTGCTGGTCGCTCCTGCGCGCTCCATGCCGCCGATGCGCGACGGCCGCAAGCCGGTCCCACCGGCTGCGCGCGGCCCGCTCGTCATGCCCGACTTCGCCGAGGCGGGCGTCGTCCTGGCCATCACGTACTCGATCCGCGAGGGACGCCGCGGCGAGTTCTTCGACCTGATGCGCGAGCTGAAGCCGCTGCTGGCCGCCATCGGTGGCACCGACTGCACGATCTACGAGGATCGCAGCCGGCCGAACTACTTCATGGAGGTCTTCCGGTTCAAGGACGAGGCGGAGTTCACCGCCTTCGACGACAAGTTCCACAAGGACCGGAAGATCGCCGCCATCTATGCGCTGCTGGACGACATCGTCGAAGCCGAGAAGAGCGACTTCAAGATATTCGAGCGCAGGCTGTAGCGACTTGGCTCCTGCGTTCGGAAAAGGCTCGGGGTGATCGCCCCGGGCCTTCATTAAGCTGGGGGATGCTAGCGGCGCACCCCCCAGACCCCCCGCTCGCTCCGCGGGAGTGAATCCCGCTGCGCTCGCAGCTGTGACCGATTGCCGAGTCCGGTAGGGCATACCCTCGCGGGACTCACCGTACACCTGCTCTCTGCGCGCGATCGGGCGGAGCTGGCGAGCCGTGCTCACGCGGCGGTGGCGGTCGGAGCGTCGGTGGCCCCCGACCTCGACCTGCTCCTGCGCTTCGTCGACGGACGGAACCACCACCAGGGCGCGAGCCACAGCGTCGGTGCCGCGCTGATCGCCGGCGCCGCGGTCATGCTCCTCGCCCGCGCGATGGGCTGGGCGCGCCCGCCGGCCCTCGGTCTCGTCTCCGCCGGGGCATGGGGAAGCCACCTCCTGCTCGACTACCTCAGCGTCGACACGCACCCGCCGATCGGCATCCCGCTCCTGTGGCCCTTCGCCCGCGGTTATTTCCACTTTCCGTGGCCAATCTTCCTGGACATCGGGCGTACACTGGACTGGCACACGGTCCGTCATGACGCCGTGGCATTGGCCTGGGAGACGGCCCTGGTTCTTCCGATCCTCCTGGCGAGCTGGTGGTTGCGGCGGCCCCCGGAGGACTAAACGTGGCGCGAGGCTTCGAGAGCAAATCGGTGGCCGACCAGCAGGAGTCCGCCCAGGACAAGCGCAAGGGGGCCGATCCGCCTCCGGCCCGCCGCCGCACGCTCGAGCTGGCCCGCGTGGACGTCATGCGGCGGCTGGAAGCGGCGGGCAGCCAGTCCTACCGCGAGATGCTCAAGCGCACGCTCGCCGCCCTCGACAAGGAGCTGGCGGAGCTGCCCTGACCAGGCGGGGGCGCCTCAATCCTCAGGCTGCCGGCGGCGAAATGACGAAGTGACATGTGTCGACACCGCCTGCCCTGGGCGCCGCTGATCGCCGCCATGCTGATGGCAGCCGCCCTTCCGGCGGCCGCCCAGCAGGGCGCGGCCGAGATCCGCGGCCGCGTGTTGGACGCCCAGGAACGACTGCTGCCCAGGACCGCGGTCGTGCTCCGGAACCAGGACACGGGCATGTTCCGCCAAGCCGTCTCCACCGCGGACGGCACCTACTTCCTGAGCGAGGTGACGCCCGGCCTCTATGAGCTCGCCGCCGAGCTGGCGGGGTTCAAGAGGTACGCGCGCCGGGGCGTGCGGCTGGAGGTCGGCAAGACCGCCACCGTGGACATTCGTCTGGAGATGGGTGGCCTCGACGAGCAACTCACGGTCATCGCGGAGTCGCCGATCGTGGACGTCACATCCAAGGAGGTGGGCGGCAACATCGCCAGCGGCGAGCTGACGGATCTGCCCAGCATCAACCGCAGCTTCATCGGCTTCGTCGGCCTCTTGCCGGGCGTGGTTCCGATCACCAACACCGGTTCATTCGGCGCGGACTCCGTCGTGGCCAACGGACAGGACTACCGAAACAACAACTTCATGCTCGACGGCGGCAACGATAATGACGACGTGGCCGGACAGTGGGCCGGGCCCCAGGCTCGCATGCCGCTCGAGGCGATCCAGGAATTCCAGGTCCTGACCAGCCAGTTCGATGCGGAGTTCTCGCGCACCACCGGCGCGGTCGTCAACGCCGTTACCAAGCAAGGGACCAACGCCTTCCACGGGAGCGCCTTCGCCTTCCTGCAGGACGCATCCCTGACCCGGAAGGACTTCTTCGCGAAGCAGGACAAGCTGCCCAAGCCCGATACCACCTTCCAGCAGTATGGGTTCACCCTGGGCGGACCGGTCGTGAAGGACAAGGCCCACTTCTTCGCCAGCGTGGAGCGCCTGATCATCGACGACGCGCGCACAATCAACATCCCGGCGCGGCCCGACCTCGACGCCACGCCCACCACCCGGAACCGGGTCTGGAACACGCTCGTCCGATTCGACCACCAGATCGGCGCTGGCCATACCTGGAACGTGCGCTGGCTGCGGGAGCATGCGCTGCAGTTCAATCAGCTCGGAGCCGCCCGCACCCTGGCCGCGGCGGGCGAGGAGGACGACCTGGACCAGACGGTCGTGGCCGCCTTCAACTCCTCGCTGGGCAACACCCGGTTCAACACCCTGCGGCTGGCCTTCACCCAGGAGGACCTGGTCATGGCCAACCCGGGCTTCATCGCGAATGGTCACCGTCAGGACCTGCTGCCACCCACCCTGCGCTACCTCACCTACGTGGACCAGCAGAGTCCGGGGGCCCAGATGCGCGTCGACGATGCCTATCAGGCTGAGGACACCTTCGCCTGGTTCGTGCCGGGGAAGAGAGGCGACCACAACGTCCGGCTCGGCGTGCAATACCAGTACGTAGCAGCCGACGTCGCGGTCCACGGCAACCTGAACGGGACGTTCGTCTTCCGCACGGACGGCCCATTCGACGCCGCCGATCCGCGCACCTACCCCGAGCGCCTCAACATCCGCGTGCCCGGGCCAAGCGACCTCTCCCTGAGCACTCACTACCTCGGGGCCTTCGTCCAGGACAAGTGGAAGGTGGACCGCCGGCTGACCCTGAGCCTGGGTCTGCGGTACGACCTGGAGGTGATCCCGTTGCGCGAGGAGGACAACCCGCGCTTCCCGGATCCGGCGCACTACCCGGTCGACGGCAACAACCTGGCGCCGCGCGTGGGCTTCGCCTTCGACCCGCGGGGCGACGGCCGAATGGTCGTCCGCGGCGGCTACGGCCGCTTCTTCGACAAGACGCACCTCGACATCATCTCGGCCGCCGTCACGACCGGAGTCTTCTCGGACTCGTTCGTGGCGAACTTTCCTGCCAATGCCGCCGACCCGGGGCCTTCCCGGGGCGAACTGCCCTCGGATCCGCTGCTTCACAACGGGCCCCTGCTGGACCGCACATTGCTGACGCAGCTCTTCCCGTCCGGCTCGCGCGTGCGCAACACGGGCGACGTCGTCCTGGACAACCCCGATCGCCGGAGCCCCTACGCCGACCAGCTCTCGCTCGGCTTCGAGCGGGCGATCGGTCCCCGTCTCTCCGTGAGCGCGGATTACGTCCATGCCTTCGGCCGCGACCAGTTGATGACCCGCGACCTCAATCCGGGCGTGCGCGTGGACACCAGCCGGACCGGGCGCATCGTCCGCCGTGACCCCGACTTCGTCTCCTCCGTGCTCACCCGCGTCAACGCCGGCCGCACGGAGTACGACGCCCTCCAGCTCGAGGTCGAGCGCCGCCGGGCCGGCCGCCACCGCTTCCGCGTGTCCTATACCCTGGCCCGCTCGCGGGGGAACACGGGCGGAGTCAGCGTCCCGGCCGTGCCCACGAGTCCCTTCCAGTACCTGGATGACATGCGGCTCGAAGCCAACGAGGGACCCACCGACACCGACCTGCGGCACAACCTGGTGCTCAGCGGCTCGGCCGTGGTGCCCAGGACCGGCGGGCTGACGATAGGGGCGGTGGTGCGCGCCCTCTCGGGCCGGCCCTTCACCGTCCTGGACACGAGTGTCGACGCCGACCGTAACGGCATGCTGTTCGACCCGCTGCCCCCCGGCACGTACTCGGGCACCGGTCCCAACGCCTTCACCGTCGAGAACGAGGGCGGGCGCAACGGCGCGCGCGGTCCGGGCTTCTTCCAGGCCGACGTGCGCCTCGGCTACCGGTTCCGGTTCGGCGAGCGGCGGCTCGAAGTGTTCGGCGAGGTGTTCAACCTCACCGACAAGGCCAACTTCTTCCTGGCCGCCACCAACGGTGACCGCCGCTCCACCGACTTCCTCACCTACACCGCGCTACGCGCCGGCGCCGTGCCGCGGACGGGCCAGTTCGGCATGAGGTTCACGTTTTGAGATGCCGGCCCGTCGGACGGTTTCAGTTCTCCTCGTCGTCCTGATCGTGCTTTTCGCCGCACTTGGCCTTGATCTCGCCCCAGGTCGGGAACATGTGGGCACCCGGTGGGCTCGTGAGCTTGTAGGCGGTCGGCACGGTGCCGTCCGGATTCCTCACCGAGTTCATCATCCAGGTCTGCTGTCCTTGTCCCGGCGGCGGGTTCGCCACCGGCCTCTGGAACAAGATCTTCTCGCCATCGGGTGTCCAGTGGGGTGACAAGTCGGCCAGGGTGTTGTTGGTCAGGATTTCGACGGTGCGGTCCGCCAGGTTCATCACGCAGATCTCGAGCGTGTTGCCGCCGAGAGTGCCTTCCCGGCAACTGTAGACAACGCGCTCTCCATCCGGGGACCAGGCCGGCGATCGTTCCTCCTTCTCGTTCTCGGTCAAGCGCGTCAGCCCCGTCCCGTCCACGTTGACGGCATAGATCTCGGCGGAGGTGGGATTTCGGGGATCGGCGTCGACGCGGCTCTTCCTCGTGAACACGAGCTTTTCCCCAACCGGCGACCAGTCGGCGTCATCGTCTATTTGTCCCTCGTCGACCTCGGTCTGGGGATCGTCCTCGAGGGGATGCGTGATCTGCCGCGGCGCCTCGCCCTCGAGGGGGTCCCCCACCTTGGCGACGAAGATCACACTGTCCGTCGTCGGAGCGCCCGGGTCCGTCTTGACGGGCACCCCTACCCCCGACGCCGAGGCGTGGAATGCGATGCGTTTGCCGTCCGGAGACCAGGTGGCGGAGCTGCCCCGCGTCAGCAGCCGTTGATCGCTACCGTCCGCCTTCATCAGGAACAGATCCGCGGTGTTGAGGAAACCTTCCGGGCCCCGGTTCCGGTTGCTGTCGAACACGATCCTTCCCTTTCCGTCAGGCGAGATGGCCGGGGCACTGTCGCTGTCGGTGCCCGGCAGATGCCGCCAGACGGAAAGTATGCCGTTGGCGTCCACCTGATCCGGGTCCAGCAGGTAGATATCCCAGGTGTTGACCGGGGGATTTCCGATCAGCTGACCATTCGCATCGACGGCATGGCGGTTACCCGAGACCGCGATGACGGATTTCAGTACCTTCGAGGAATCACAGTCGACCTCTTGAGCCCACGCTGGACCGACGACTCCGACCGAGAGAAGCAGCGCCAATGTCGCCCGCTTGTTCATGGCCTTCCTCCTTTGCCTCAAAGTGCTCCCACTCCGACTCGAGCGGGGAATCCGATCGTGGCCCCTCGCCGATCGTCGGAACGGGCGAGAAGATCGCTCGAGCCGAGCGGACCCGCCATGGCCTGGCGCTGTCTTGCGGCTGGCTTCCGTCTGACCGGCTAAGCGCTTCCAGAAGCGCGCCTTGAGATCTTGCTGGCTAGCCGCATGGCAAAGAGATACAGTGCCGGGGCCGCTCATGCCGGCGTCCACACAACCCCGCCCGATCCACCGCTTCGGCGATTTCGAGTTCGAGCCGCGCACCGGCGAGCTGCGCAAGCGGGGCCACAAGGTCAGGCTGCGCGAGCAGCCTGCCCAGATCCTCACGCTCTTGCTGGCGCGTCCGGGCGACCTCGTGACCCGGGAAGAGGCACGCCAGGCGCTCTGGCCCGGCGATACGTTCGTGGACTTCGACGTCGGCCTCAACAGCGCCGTCAAGGGGACACTGGCGGTCGTGCTGCTGGCCCTGGCCCTGAGCCGGACGGGTGACCGGTTGCGCGGCGCCCGGACAAACCCCGTGCACGTCACGTCGATCGCCGTGCTTCCGTTCGAGAACCTCACCGGAGACGCCGGGCAGGACTACTTCGTCGACGGCATGACCGACGCCGTCATCACCCGGCTGGCGCAGGTACGGGCCCTGCGGGTGATCTCGCGTACGTCGGTGATGCAGTACAAACGAACGAACAAGCTGTTGCCCCGCATTGCCGGCGAGCTGAACGTGGATGCGGTGGTGGAAGGCACCGTCGCTCGGTCGGGCGACCGCGTGCGCGTCACCGCGCAGTTGATACACGCTTCCACCGACCACCACCTGTGGGCACGGACCTACGAGCGCGAGTTGCGCGAGGTGCTGGCCCTGCAGGGGCAACTGGCCGGGGCCATCGCCGAGGCCGTCCAGGTCAAGGTCCAGCCGGAAGAAGGCCGCCGGCTGGCCGGCCGGGGCGCGGTCGACCCCGATGCGTACGACGCCTACCTCAAGGGGCGGTTGTTCTCCGAGAGACGTTCGTCCCGGGACCTTTCGAAGGCGATCGCATGCTTCCAGCAGGCGATCGCACGAGATCCGACCTATGCACCCGCCTATTCGGGCTTGTCCGACGTCTACCGCATGTTCGGGGTGCAGGGCCTGCCGCCACGCGAGTGCATGCCGAAAGCGGAGGCCGCGGCGCGAAAGGCGCTGTCCCTGGACGACACGCTGGCCGAAGCGCACGCCTCGCTGGCCGGCGTCCTTTACCGCTACCAGTGGGACTGGCAAGGCGGGGAAAGGGAGTTCCGGATCAGCCTGGAGCTGGACCCCGGCTCTGCCGAGGGTCATCGCGCCTACGCGGTGTATCTCTGGACCGTGCGCCGGAACGAAGAAGCCCTCTCCGAGATGGAGCACGCGCGAGAGCTGAGCCCGCTCTCCGCGACAATCAACGTCGAGCTGGGTGCGGCGCTCGTGCGCGTGGGTCGTTTTGGCGACGCCATCCAACAGGTGCAGAAGGCGCTCGAGATCGACCCGAAAGTCGGCGGGGCGCACACGGTGCTCGCCCGGGCCTACGAGGGACAGGGCGACGGCCGTCGTGCCCTGGCCGCGCTCGAGAGCGGCTCTGATTCAGGTCGCGCCAACGCCTGGCTCGCCTACGGTATGGAGCCGCCGGGCGCCGGCGCGAGGCGCTCGAGATACTGGCGCGGCTCGAGAAGCTCTCCCGCAGACAGTACGTCACACCGCAGCACTTTGCCGTCATCCACCTGGGCCTCGGTGACCGGGATCGAGCGTTCGTCTGGCTCGAAAGAGCGTACGAGGACCGAGCCTTCGAGGTTACCGGCTTCTCGGGCCCGCTTTTCGATCTGCTGGGCGACGACCCGCGGTTCCAGGACCTGCTGCGCCGGATGAGGCTGCCCCCGCCCCGCGGATAGGAGACGGGCACGCGGCGGCGCCCTGCTCAGTAGGTGTAGAACCCGCGGCCGGACTTCCGGCCCAGCCAGCCCGCGTCCACCATCCTCTTCAGCAGCGGGCACGGCCGGTACTTCGGGTCGCCCAGGCCCTCGTGCATCACTTGCAGGATGGCCAGGCACACGTCGAGGCCAATGAAGTCGGCCAGCGTGAGTGGTCCCATCGGGTGGTTCATCCCCAGCTTCATCACCTCGTCGACGGCCTCGGGCTTGGCGACGCCCTCGTAGACCGCGAAGATCGCCTCGTTGATCATCGGCATCAGCACGCGGTTCGACACGAAGCCGGGGAAGTCGTTCACCTCGACGGGCGTCTTGCCCAGGGAGCGGGCCAGGTCCATCACGCTGCGGGTCGTCTCGTCGGAGGTGGCCTGGCCGCGGATCACCTCCACCAGCGCCATGATCGGCACCGGGTTCATGAAGTGCATGCCGATGACGCGGTCCGGCCGGCCGGTGGCCGCGCCGAGCTTGGTGATCGAGATCGACGAGGTGTTCGAGGCCAGGATGGCCTCGGGGCCGGTCAGCCGGTCCACCTCCTGGAGCACGGCGGTCTTCACGGGGAGGCTCTCCACGACCGCCTCGATCACCAGGGCGCACCCCGCCGCCGCGCCGATGTCGGTCGTGGCCGCGATGCGGGCGAGGGAAGCCTCCTTCTCGCTCGGGCGGATCCGGCCCTTCTCGGCCAGCCGGGCCAGGCTGCGCTCGATCTGACGGCGCGCGTGATCGAGGATGTTGCCGTCCAGGTCGCGCAGGACGACCGGGTGGCCGTGCTGGGCGAAGACCTGGGCGATGCCGTTGCCCATGGTTCCTGCACCCAGGACGGCGACCTTCGGCTTGTCGCTCATGGCCAGACACTATCGCCGGCGCGGCCGGCCCGGCAAGGCGAGGAAACCGGCGGCACCGCCGGCCGCCCGCCCGGTTGTCTTCTCACGCGACTTCGTCTACCCTCATATGGGTAGACCATAGGAGGGGCAATGGCGGGCCAGCAGGGGGTCCCGCAGGGCACGCTGGCCCTCATGGTGCTCAAGACGCTCGAGGCCATGGGGCCGCTGCACGGCTACGGGATCGCGCGCCGCATCGAGCAGACGAGCGGCGAGCTGCTCAGCATCAACTACGGGACCCTGTACCCGGCGCTGCTCAAGCTCGAGCAGGAGGGCGCCATCACGTGCGGATGGGGGGTCTCGGAGCACAACCGGCGGGCGAAGTACTACCGGCTCACGCGGGCCGGGCGCCGGCAGGCCGGGCAGGAGACGCGCGAGTGGCAGCAGACGGCGAGCATCCTCGCGCGCTTCCTCGCGCCGAGCCGGTCCTGATGCGGCGGCTGCGCGTACTGGCCATGCGCGTTCTCGGCCTGTTCGACCGGGACCGGGGCGAGCGGGAGTTCGCGGAGGAGCTGGCGGGTCACCTCGAGATGCACGTCGAGGACAACATGCGCGCCGGCATGACCTACGAGGAGGCCCGCCGGGCGGCCCTGATCAGGCTGGGCGGCGTCGAGCAGACCCGCGAGATCTACCGCGACCGGCGCCGGCTTCCGCTGGCCGACATGCTGGTCCAGGACGTCCGCTTCGGCTTGCGCATGATGCGCCGCAGCCCGGGCTTCACGTCCGTGGTCCTGCTGGTGGTGGCCCTGGGCGTGGGCGCCAACACCGTCATGTTCTCCGTCGTGAATACGTTGCTGCTGCGGCCGCTGCCCTACCCGCACGCGTCCGAGCTGCAGCTCGTGCAGACGGTGAGCGAGGACGGCCGGGCCGCCGCCACCGCCCCGCCCGATTTCTACGAGTACCGCGCCCGGAACCACTCGCTGCAATCGCTCGCCTCGTTCTACTCGCGGCCCTTCGACCTGACCGGCGCCGAGGAGCCGGAGCGCATCCGCGTGCTCATCGTGTCCTCGGAGTTCCTGGGCACCCTGCGCGTCCCGCCGGCCATCGGGCGCGAGCTGGGTCCCGCCGACGAGCGATGGGGCGATCACCGGGTGGTGCTGCTGACCGATGCCTTCTGGCGGCGGCGCTTCGGCGCCGATCGGGCGATCCTCGGGCGGCCGATCACCCTCAACGCCGAGCCGTACACCGTCGTCGGGGTCCTGCCCCGCGGGTTCTCCTTCGTGGGCCTGGAAGCGCAGGCCCTGGTGCCGATGTCGTTCGCCCCCGGTGACAACCTGAACTCGCACAACAACTACTTCCTGGCCATGGTGGGGCGGCTGCGGAGCGGCGCGACGGCCGCGACCGCGAAGGTCGACCTCAACCGCATCTCGGCCGCGATCATCGCCGAGCACCCGGAGAACCGCGGCACGCAGATCGACGTGAGGTCGCTCCAGGCGGCGGTGGTGGAGGGCGTCAAGCCGGCGCTGCTCGTCCTCCTCGGCGCCGTCGGCTTCGTGCTGCTGATCGCCTGCGCGAACCTGGCCAACCTGCTGCTCTCCCGCGCCGCCGCCCGCCGTCGCGAGATCGCGCTGCGCATCGCCATCGGTGCCAACCGCCGGCGCATCCTCGGGCAGTTGCTGGCGGAGAGCGTGCTGCTGGCCGTCTGCGGCGGCGCGCTCGCGCTGGGCCTGGCCTGGATGTCGGTGGGCGCGCTCGGCTCGTTCCCCCAGGCCATGTTGCCGCGCACGGAGGACGTGCGGATCGACGGGGCGGTGCTGGCCTACACCGCGCTGGTGGCGGTGCTGACGGGCGTGCTCTTCGGCCTTGTGCCGGCCTGGCGCAGCGTGGACGTGGAGCCGGGCGACGCGCTGAAGGAAGGCGCGCGCACCGGCGGAGACCCGCGCGGAAACCGCGCGCGGGCCACGCTGGTGGCCGGCGAGATCGCGCTGGCGCTCGTCCTCCTCATCGGCGCGGGCCTGATGATGAAGAGCCTGCAGGCCCTGGCCCGGGTCGACGCCGGCTTCGACGCGCGTCGCGTGCTGACCGCCCAGCTCAGCGTGCCGCGGAAGAAGTACGTCGACGAGGCGCTGGAGCGGCGCTTCCGGCCCGAGGCGTACGCGCGGTCGGCGCGGTTCTTCGGCGACGTCGTGGAGCAGGTCCGGTCCATGCCCGGGGTGGCCGCCGTCGGCGCCGTGAGCGGCCTTCCCCTGATGGGAGACGTCTGGGGCAAGAACGCGACGCTCTACGACCGGCCGCTGCCCTCGACAGTGACGGAGCTGCCGCCCATCCAGTACCGGGTGGTCGCCGGCGATTACTTCCGCGCCCTGGGCATCCCGCTCCTGAGCGGCCGCGCGTTCACGCCCGCCGACACCGAGGGCGGGGCCAAGGTCGCCCTCGTCAGCCGCGAGATGGCCCGCCGGTACTGGAACCGCGCGGACCCCGTCGGCCAGGTCATCTCCGTGAACCCGCCGATCCAGCTCGTGCCCCGCGGCAGCGTGCCGCCCGACTACAAGCCGGACCGGCTGACCATCATCGGCGCGGCGGGCGACGTACACTACGCCGCGCTGAGCACGACGCCGTCACCGGTGGTCTACGCGCCCTTCGCGCAGGGCTCGGAGGGGACGACCACGATGTTCCTCGTGGTCCGTACGGAGGCCGATCCGCTGGCGATGGTGCCCGCGCTGCGCGAGCGGATCCGGCAGGTGGATCCGGACATCCCGTTGTCGAACGTGCAGACGATGGAGAGCAGGGTGTCGGCGTCCGTGGCCCAGCCGCGGCTCCAGGCCGTGGTGCTGGGGACGTTCGCGGGCCTGGCGCTGCTGTTGGCCGCGGTGGGCATCTACGGCGTGATGTCGTATGCCGCGCGGCAGCGGAGGCGTGAGATCGGGATCCGAATGGCGCTGGGCGCCGGCTCGCGGGCCATCCTCACCTTGCTGCTCGGAAAGGGCATCGCCATGGTGGCCGTGGGTGTGGCGGCCGGGCTCCTGGGGGCGGTGGCCCTCACGCGCACGCTGCGCACGCTGCTCTACGGCGTCAGCGCCACCGACCCGCTGGTGTTCGCCGGGATCACGGTCGTGCTCGCCGCCGTCGCGCTGCTGGCCGCGCTGTTGCCGGCGCGACGCGCGACGAAGCTGCCGCCAGTCCTGGCGCTTCGCGAGGAGTGACCGCCGGAGCTAGAGGATCTCGACCGCCAGGGCCACGCCGTTGCCCCCGCCCAGGCAGAGCGTGGCGATCCCGCGGCGCTTCCCGCGGTCGCGCAGCGCGTAGAGCAGGGTGGTCAGGATGCGGGCCCCGCTGGCGCCGATGGGATGGCCGAGGGCCACCGCGCCGCCGTTGACGTTGACCCGCGCCGGATCCAGGCCCAGCTCGCGGCAGACCGCCACCGCCTGCACCGCGAAGGCCTCGTTCAGCTCCACGAGGTCGACGCTGGACGCGCTCCAGCCGGTCTTCTCCCACAGCTTCCGGACCGCCGGCACCGGCGTCATCATCACCATTGACGGCTCCAGGCCCGATACGGCCTGGGCCACGATGCCGGCCATCGGCTTCCGGTCCAGCGCGCGGGCCTTCTCGGCGGAGGTCACGACCAGCGCCGCCGCGCCGTCGTTGACGCCGGGCGCGTTGCCCGCCGTCACCGTCCCCCCTTCCTTGAAGGCCGGCTTCAGCCTCGCGAGCGCCTCCAGCGACGTGTCCTCGCGCGGCGTCTCGTCCGTGTCGAACATCGCCGGGTCGCCCTTCTTCTGGGGGATGGGCACGGGAAGAATCTCGTCCTTGAACCTGCCCGCCTTGATGGCCGCGATGGCGCGGCGATGGCTCTCGAGGGCGTACTCGTCCTGCTGCCGCCGGCTCACCCCGTGCTTGTCGGCCACGATCTCGCCGGTGCAGCCCATGTGGTAGTCCTCGTAGGGGTCCCACAGGCCGTCGTAGATCATCGAGTCGATCGTCTCGCCGTGGCCGAGCCGCAGCCCCTCCCGCACGCTGGGCAGCAGGTAGGGACAGTTGGACATCGACTCCATCCCGCCGGCCACGACGACCTCCGAGTCACCGGTGGCGACGCCCTGGGCGGCGAGCATCACCGCCTTCAGGCCCGAGCCGCAGACCTTGTTCACGGTGAGCGCGGCCACCCGGGGGGGCAGGCCAGCCCCGAGGGCGGCCTGCCGCGCCGGCGCCTGGCCGAGCCCCGCCGAGACGACGTTGCCCATGATGACCTCGTCCACCTGCTCCGGTGCGAGGCCGGCCCGGGCGACGGCCTCCTTCACCACCATCGCTCCGAGCTGCGGGGCGGTGAAGCCCTTGAGAGAGCCGAGGAACTTCCCGGTGGGCAGCCGGACCGCGGAGAGGATCACGGCCTCACGCACGGTCGTCTCCTTCGCCTCCGGGACGTTGCCGGCGCGAGAGGTAGCGGGAGGCCGCGGACATGAAGACCGCCCGCAGCTCCGCGTCGGGGATGTGCTCGGCGGCCTCGGCCAGCGCCGGGTCGACCCTGATCGGTGCGGAGGGCGAAGGGCTCGGGGTCGTTCTCACCTCGGGGGCGGAGATGACCTGGCCCTCGCTGAAGCCGAGCCGGGCCGGTCCCAGCTCGCCGGCGACGCCGCGGAGACGCGCCACGATCTGCGGCTGCATGCGGTGCAGCACCTTGCGCCAGCCCGTGTCCGGCACCCGCACTCGCAGCGTGCGCCCTTCCACCGCCAGCACTTCGGTGCGCCGGGCCAGCTCGGGTCCGACCGCGAGGGGCCACGCGCTCTTGAGAAGCGCCAGCCGCGCCGCGGGCAGCCGGAAGATCCGTGACGCCAGGCCCGTGCTTGCGCGGTTGAAGGCCATGCCGAAGGGACCCCGAGCCCTAGGTTATTCTACTGCCCGATGAAGTGTCCCCGGTGCAAGGCGACCGTCACCGGCGCGCCGGATGCGACGGGGCTGATCCTGTGCCTGGGCTGTGGCGCGCGGCTGAGGAGTCGCCCGGCGGCCAAGGCGGCCGTCCCCCATCCGGCCGCCGCCGAAACCGACGGCCTCGTGGCTGCTCCGGCCGAGGCTCCCCCAGCCGCGAAGCCTCGCGCTCGCGAGCCGCGATCCGTCGCGAAGGCGGGCGCGGAGACGCTGCCTCCGGTGCCCGCCCGGGTCGAGGCTCCGTCGGAGCTGGAGACGGTCCTGGGCGAGATCCGCGCCCTGCGTGCGGTACAGGACGAGATCCTGTCGCTCCTCAAGGAGAGGTCGGCCGAGACCGACGGCGCGGCGGCCGCCATGGGGCCCGACGACACCGTGCCTCCGCCGGCCTCGGCCGTACGCTCGCGACGGCGCAAGGCCGTGTTGCTCATCGACGACGACGAGCAGTCGCGGGCGGCGGCGGTCCAGGCCCTCGAGCAGGCGGAGGTGCCCGTCCGCACCGCGCCGGACGGCAACGCCGGCCTGGCCGCGATCGCCGAGGAGAAGCCCGACGTGGTGATCCTGGAGCTGGGAATCGATGGGGCCATGTCGGGCAAGGACTTCGTCAACATGGTCAAGGCCACCATGGAGTGGGTAGACCTGCCGATCGTGCTCTACACCCGCATGCCCATCGAGGGCCAGAAGGAGGCGCGCATCATCCACGGGGCGGACGAGCTCGTGCCCAAGGGCGCCGGGGCGCCGGAGGCGCTCGTGCAGCGCGTGATCGGGCTCTTCCGCAAGGGCTGATTGTCCGCCCCGCTTGTCCTGGCTTCCGCCTCGCCGCGCCGAGCCCACATCCTGCGCGCGCTGGGCGTCGGCTTCCGCGTCGTCGTCTCGGGCACGGACGAGCGGCTCGAGCCGGGGGAGGACGCCCCCGCCGCCGCCGAAAGGCTGGCCCGGCTCAAGGCGGCATGGGTGGCGCGCTCCGAGCCGCCGCCGATCCTCGCCGCGGACACGGTCGTCGTCTGCGCGGGACGCATCCTCGGCAAGCCGTCCTCACCCGAGGAGGCGCGAGGGATGCTGGGCCTGCTCGCCGGACGCACGCACGAGGTCGTCACCGGCCTGTGCCTGGTGGCGAACGGGCGGACAGTGTCGGGCGTCGAGCGCACGGCGGTGACGTTCGCGCCGATGAGCGCGGAGGAGATCGACTGGTACGTCTCGACCGGAGAGCCGATGGACAAGGCCGGCGCCTACCACGTCGACGGCCGCGGCGCCCTCTTCGTCGCCTCGGTCTCCGGCTCGCCGTCCAACGTGGCCGGCCTGCCGGTGCGGCTGCTCCTCCGGCTCGCGCGGGACGCGGGTCTCGACCTCGGACCGGCTTGGCGGTAGCCTCTCGCGTCAAGGAGGCCACCATGAATCGCTGCGCGATGGCCGCCGCGCTCCTCGTCTGCGGGATCGCGGCCCGAGGGGAGGCCCAGGACCGCTCCTTCGACGGCCTCTCGGTCGACCTGAGCAACCTCTACCGGCTCTCGAAGGCCCGCACCCGCTCGATCAGCCCCGAGAATCTCTCCGGCGAGAAGGGCAAGGGCGGCATGGCCACCGAAGGGACCGGCAAGGACGCCGCCCGCGACCTCGGCCAGAAGTGGAAGGTCTCGCCTTCGGTGAAGATCGCGCCGGGCGCGACCCTCACCCTGGCCCAGATCGACGGCCCGGGCGCCATCCAGCACATCTGGATGACGCCTACCGGCAACTGGCGCTTCTCGGTCCTGCGCTTCTACTGGGACGGCGAGACGAGCCCCTCGGTGGAGGCGCCGGTGGGTGACTTCTTCGCGTCGATCCCGGGCAGGTACGCGCAGATCAGCTCGCTGCCGGTGGCGGTCAACCCCGGCAGTGCCTTCAACTGCTATTGGGTCATGCCGTTCCGCAAGTCGGCCCGGATCACCCTCGAGAACGTGGACGAGAGCGCGATGACCCTCTATTACCAGGTGACCTATGCCCTGGCTCCCGTCCCTGCCGACGCCGGGTATTTCCACGCGCAGTTCCGCCGCTCGAACCCGGTCGTCTACAAGCAGGACCACGTGATCCTCGACGGCGTGCGCGGGCAAGGCCAGTACGTCGGCACGCACCTGCTGTGGAGCGTCCACAACGACGGGTGGTGGGGGGAGGGCGAGGTCAAGTTCTTCCTCGACGGCGACGCGGAGTTCCCGACGATCGCGGGCACGGGCACCGAGGACTACTTCGGCGGGTCGTATGACTTCGAGAACAAGGAGACCAAGCGCTACCAGGAGTTCACCGCCCCCTACACGGGCCTGCCCCTCGTGGTGCGGCCGGACGGCCTCTACCAGTCCCAGCAGCGCTTCAGCCTCTACCGCTGGCACATAGCGGACCCGGTGCGCTTCGAGCGCGACCTGAAGGTCACGATCCAGGCCCTGGGCTGGCGCGCGGGCGGTCGCTACCTCCCGCTGCAGGACGACATCGCTTCGGTGGCGTACTGGTACCAGACCGAGCCGCATGCGCCGTTCCCACCCCTGCCGGGAAGGGAACAGCTCGAGCTGAACTGACGTGCTGGGCCTCATCTTCGATCTCGACGGCATGCCCGGCGCCTGCAGGACCGGCACGACGGGAGGCGGGCGGGCATGCTCACCGTGGGCCTGCTGAGCGGGGGATACGGTGGGGACGAGCTGACGCGGGCCGGCGCGTTCCGCGTCTACCGGGACCCCGCCGAGCTCGACGCCTCGCTCGACGAGCTCGGTGTGCTGACATGAGCGGACTGGCGGCCGCGCGCCCGCGCGCGCTGGCCGCCATGGTCGCGGCGGGTTCGCTCCTGGTCGTGGCCGCGCTGTCGCTCATGGAGTTCGACGCGTCTCGGCTGGGGCGCGCCGTGCTCGAGCGCGCCGGGGCCGTGACCGGCGCAAGGGTCACCGCGCGTGCCTTCCGGCTGCGCCCGCTCACCGGCCTCGTGCTCGAGGACGTGGAGGCGGCCGCGACCTTCACCGGCGGAAGCGCCGCCGTCTCGGTGGACCGGCTGGTATTGGACCATCGGCTGTCGCGGCTGCTCGCGGCCGAGCTGGCGGTGGACCGCCTGGTGCTGCGGCGGCCGCGCATCCGCCTGATGGGGGAGCCCGCGCCTCGGGGCTCGCCCGCGCGGACGGCGGCCGTGCCCGGCGCGGCCGGCCTCGGCTGGTTGTCCCTCCGGATCTCCCGCATCGACGTGGAAGACGGCACGATCGAGCTGCAGGCGGCCGGCCAGCCGCACCCCGTGCTCGTGAAGGGGCTGGAGCTGCGACTCCGCGACGTGGGACTCGATCCCGCGGGCACCACCGTGATGACCTCCCTCAGGGGAGTGGGGGACGTCCGCGTGGCGGAGGTGGCCTTCGCCCGGAGCCGCGCGCTCGACCTGCGCGGTAGCGTGCGCGTGGGGGGAGGGCGGCTGAAGACCGACACCGTGAGGTTCCGCACCGACCAGGGTCCGTTCGAGGCGACGCTGGATGCCGACCTGGGCCGGCTGCCGCTCACCTATGCCCTGACCCTTCAGGGCGACCCCCTGGACGTATCCGGGATGACGGGAGCCCGCGGCTTCGGCGCCGGCACGTTACGGCTCGAGGCCCGCGGCGTGGGGCCGGAGGCCGAGGGCGTGGAAGGACGCGGCGACCTGCGGCTGCGGGCCGGAACGCTTCCCGCGGCGCCCGTGCTGCTGGCCATCGAGCAGGTGCTGGGCCGGAAGGGAGTGATCGGGGCCGGCTACCGGACGACCGACGCGCCGTTCCGGATCGAGCACGGGCGCGTGATCCTCGACCGTTTCGAGCTGCAGACGGACGTGGTCGGGATGGAAGCCGCCGGCTGGGCGAGCCTCGCCGGCCCGATCGAGCTGAGCCTGGCCGTGCGCGCGCCTCGTCAGGGCCTGGCCGTGCACGGCGTGGCCGCAGACGTGTTGGACTTGATGACGGACGAGCAGGGCCGCGTGATCGTACCGTTGAAGGTGACCGGCACGCCCGGGGCGCCCCGGGTGAGCCCCGACGCCTCCGCCCTGGCCGCCCAGGCCCGGCGGGCAGGGGGCCGGGCGCTCGTCGAGAAGGCGGGCCAGGGGCTCGGCGGGCTCTTCCGCCGCAAGCTGAAGGATTAGGCGCCCGCCGGCTGCGGAGCGGGTCCGGGATCGAGCTGGTCAAGCAATTCCTCCGCGCAGCCGGCGATGGTGAGTGCGAGCTTCGCCAGGTATTCGAGGCCGACCAGAGCGCGCCGCCGAGCGCCGCAAGACCCTGATCCTCGGCGGCCGCGATACGCCGTAGACTGGTAGCAGCCGCGCGATGGCCTCCCGAAAGATAACGGACAGCTCGGACCCGACCGGGCCGGATCGGAGCGTCACCGGTCCCGGGCGCGTGCACGCGACGCAGGCGCTCGCCG
>QHVM01000025.1 GCA_003223555.1 Acidobacteriota bacterium
ACTTCGAGGGCTTCCGGCAGACGGGCGGGGTCAACCGGCCGACGCTGTCCATTCCCTCGATGAAGGAGAGGAACGGCGACTTCAGCGACTGGCGCGACTCGAGCGGCAACCTGATCCCGATCTACGATCCCGGCACCACGCGCGTCGTCAACGGCGTCGTGGTCCGCGACCCCTTCCCCGGCAATGTCATCCCGTCGAACCGCATCAGCCCGATCGCCCGGCAATTCCTCGGATTCCTTCCGACTCCCACCAGCGATGGTCCGCTCAACAACTACCTGGTGCCGACCGCGATCCCCGACACGATCCTGGCCGACAGCAACTATTACTTCGGCCGATTCGACACCTACATCGGCCAGAACGACCATCTCGCAATCTCTCTCTGGCACCAGCGCGCTCCGGCGAAGTTCTTCTCGGCGCTTCCTCATGAGCTGGCCAGCGAGACCCTTTCCGACCCGCAGAATTCCTGGGTCAACCGCGCGAACTGGGACCATACCTTCGGGCCGAACCTGCTCAACCACTTCGCGTTCGGCTACCTGAACCGCAACGAGGGCTACGGCTGCGTGAACGCTGACGCGGTGGACAAGCTGCCCAAGATCGCGGGCGTGGCCAGCAACAACATCGGCCCCCAGATCCAGTTCAGCGACGGCTTCGCGCAGTGGGGATGCAACGCCGGCATCCCCGCCGGCAACATCACCACGAGGCCGACCTACGTCGCCAACGACCTCATGACCTGGATCCGTAGCAGCCACACGATCAAGGGCGGCTTCGAGTACCGCAACATCGGAGGGAACATCCATTCCAATGGCAACGAGTCGGGAAGCTTCGGCTTCGGCCGCGGCGCCACCGGCCTCCTCGGCGTCAACAGCGGCAGCCCGATCGCCAGTTTGCTGCTGGGCGCCGTGGACAACGGGAACGTGACGTTCCGGTCGGTGAGCAACGCCTATCCGCGGCAGGCCGCCTACATCCTGCACCTGGGCGACACCTGGAAGGCGAGCAGCAAGCTGACGTTGAACTACGGCCTCCGCTGGGACTACTACACGCCCTCCAAAGAGAAGTACAACGTGATGTCGTTCTTCGATCCGAACGGCGCCAACCCCGGAGCCGGCGGGCGCCCCGGACGACTCGCGTTCGCGGGTACCGGCTACGGGGCGGCCAGCTACGGCGCCGACTATCCCGAGAAGCCCTATAAGAAGGCCTTTGCTCCGCGCCTTGGCGTCACCTACGCGATCAACCCCAAGACGCTCTTCCGCGCCGGGTGGGGGATCTTCTACGACCGCGCGTTCTATCCCGGCTGGGGAGGCGGCGTCAGCCAGGACGGCTTCAGCAGCACTCCTTCGTTCAGCAGCACGCTCGGCGGCCTGGAGCCGGCGTTCCTTCTGCAGCAGGGGTTCCCCCAGAACTTCACGCGGCCGCCGTTCATCCAGTCCGACTTCCGCAATGGTCAGGGCATCTACTACCGGACACTCGACGCCAACGAGCGGCCCCGCTCGCACCAATGGAACCTCACCCTGGACCGCGAGATCGCGAAGGGCTTCATGGTGGGCGCGGCATATGTAGGCAACCGGAGCACGCACCTGCCCTCCAACAACGACCCCCTGAACGCGCTCGACCCCAAGCTGCTGTCGCTGGGCAACCAGCTCTACGACGAGTTCCAGCCGGGCCAGACGTCGCTCCACGGCGTGCCCGAGCCCTACCCGGGCTGGCGGGAGCAGATGACGGGTTGCGCTCCCTCGCTCGCCCAGGCGCTCTTGCCCTATCCGCAGTACTGCAGCAGCCTGCAGGGCGCGAACGAGAACCACGGCAAGTCCATCTACCATTCGCTCCAGGCCAAGGTCGAGAAGCGGTTCTCGGCCGGGACGTTCGTCCTCGTTTCCTACACGTGGTCGAAGCTGCTCACCAGCGGCACCGACAACATCCAGCGCGAATCCGTCACATGGAGTGGCTCTAGCGGCGTGATTTCGCCCTTCGAGCAGAGCCGCAACCGCTCTCTGGCTGCGGACGACATCACCCACATCCTGTCGGCGGCGCTGGTGTGGGACCTCCCCTTCGGGAAGGGACGGAAACACCTCGACCGGGGAGGCGTGACCAACGCCGTGCTGGGTGGCTGGCAGTTCAACACGATCTTCCGGCACCAGTCGGGGACGCCGTACTTCTTCCGGTCCGGCTTCTGCAACGTGCCCGGCCAGTTCCGGGCCGCCTGCATTCCCGCCATCAGGTCGGGGGGAAACCCCTTCGCCCAGGACGTCGGGAGCTTCGATCCGGCCAAGGGTCCGCTCTTCAACAAGGACGCGTTCGAGTCCGTGGATGCGTTCAACTTCTACTACGGCACCGGCGCGCGCATCACGAGCTACCGGGGCCCCGGCTTCCGCAACCAGGACCTGTCGCTGATCAAGAACACCAGCCTGGGCGGCCGCATGAACCTCCAACTGCGGATCGAGGCCTTCAACCTCTGGAACTGGCACGTCTTCACGGGGTGCGGGGGAACGGACTGCTTCTCGGGCGATACCTCTGCCTTCACCGGCGACCTGGCGAGCCCGGACTTCGGCAAGTGGAACGGCCGGGTGACCGACCCGAGGCACATCCAGGTGGCCGTGCGCCTGGAATTCTAGGGCCGGAGTTCGTCGTTCAACCGGCCAGGCTGGCGGGTCCTAGCGGGGTCCGCCGGCCTGGCCTTTTTCTTTCTTGAGGGCGAGGAAGCGCTCGAGCGCTCGGTCGGCTCGTTCGACACTGCCACCGCGACGGTAGAGGCGGGCCAGGGCATAGTAAGGCTCGGGGTACGACGGGTCGAGCCGCGCCGCTTCTTCCAGCTCCTTGACCGCTTCGTCCGCCTGGCCCTTCTTCTCGAGCGCCACGCCGAGCCGGTAGTGACCCTGGGCGAAGCGCGGGTCGATGCGTACGGCCTCGCGGAAGAGCGGCTCCGCTTCCGGCAGCCGGTCGAGCCGCGCGAGCAGGAGGCCGAGGTTCAGCGGCGGCCACGGCGAGCGTGAGGTGGCTTCACGGTTGAGGCGCACCGCTTCCTGGTAGCTGCGGATTGCCTCGTCTTGCCGGCCGAGCGCCTCGTAGCTCAGGCCGAGGTTGTCGTGCCCCTTCACGAAGCGGGGGTCGAGCGCGATCGCCTGGAGCAGGCCGCTCACCGCGGCCGCGTACTGGCCGTCGTCGTAGTCGAGGCGCGCGCTCCAGTAGCGGTAGAGCGCATTGCGAGGGGCGGTCTGGGACAGCTTCTGCAGCTCGGGGCGCGCCCAGTCCCGGCGTCCCAGGACCACGTAGGACATGGCCAGCGTGAAGCGGCTGCGCTCGTCGAGCGGCGCCAGCACCTCCGCCTTCTTGAAGGCAATGGCGGCCCCGAAGTATTCGCGCTGCATGAAGCGGACTCCCCCCAGCAGCCGCAGGAGCTCCGGCGATCGCGGGTTGCGCTTCGCCTCCTCGACGAGCATCGCCTGCGCCTGCTCGTAGGCGCCGCCCGCGAGCGCCTGCGCGATGAGCGCGCGGCGGTCCACCGCGAGGGCGGCCGCGTCGAGGTCGCGCGCGTCGAGGGGAGCGAAGCCGGGGTCGGGCCGGGGCGGCTCCTGCGCCGCCGCGGTCATGGCGGCGAGCGCCACGACGCAGGCCGCCGAAACCGACGCCTCCCGCCTCACCGCTGCTCCTCGATCTCGAGCCTCTGCTTCAGGGCAAGGGCGCCCGCGCTCTCGGGCACGAGCGCCAGCTCCAGCTCGATCTGCTTGCGCGCCTCGCCGTAGTTCCTCTGCTCCAGGTGGATCTGGGCGAGGGCCAGGTGGATCTCGGGCAGGCGCGGATCCGCCTGCGCCGCGCGCTCGAAGGCGCGCACGGCGAGGTCGGGACGGCCCTGAACGCGGTAGTTGTGGCCGAGCGCCTGGTAGATGCGCGCCGAGCCCGGGTCGATCCCGCGCAGGCGCCGCATCGCCCATTCCGAGAGCCGCAGGTAGGCGCGGCCGAGCTGGTACGCGTATTCGGGATCGTCGGGCGCCAGCTCGCGCAGCGCCCGATACTGCTCGATCGCCGCCGTCGGATTGTCGGCGCGCGTGTAGGCGCGGGCGAGCTGCTCGCGGGCCAGGCGCTCCTTCGGCAGCAGCTTCACCGCGCGCTCCAGCTCCGCGGTCGCCTCTGCCACGCGGCTCAGGGCGAGGAGGCTCCCGCCGAGCACGACCCGCGGCGGCGCGTAGGCTGGGTCGAGCCGGATCGCCTCGCGGCATTCGGCCACCGCTTCGGCGTGCTTGCCTTGCTGCTGATAGACGATCGCGAGGTTGTTGTGGACGTACGCGCGGTTGCCGCCCTGCTGCAGCACCCGCCGGAACGCGGTCTCCGCCTCGTCCAGCTTTCCGGCCTTGAGGGCGTCGACACCCTGCGCGAAGAGCGCGTCGAGCGGCGCCGCGGGCTGGGCCGAGGATGGACGGCTGGTCACGACGAGGAGGGCGAATCCCAGGGCCGAGGCCGGAAAGTGGCGCATGCGCGGATCCTCGGCGAGTATAGGACTGCGATGGCGGTGAGAGAAACCATGCTCCTCCTCCTGTGCGCGGTGCCCGCGGCCGCCGCGCCGCCGACGCTGGCCGAGACCCTGGACCGCGCGCGGACGCTGCTGGAGCAGGGCGACCGGGTGCGGGCGCGGGCCGAGCTGATGCAGGCGCTGCGGGTCCATCCATCGCACCCCGTCGCCCTGAACTTCCTCGGCGTGGTCGAGGCGCAGGACGGGCACTATCAGGCGGCGGAAGCCCGCTTCCGCGACGCGATCCGTGCGGCGCCCCGGCTCACCGACGCGTACCTGAACCTCGGCCGTCTCTACCAGGAGAACGCGGCGGCGGATGCCGGCGCCCTGCGCAAGGCGCTCGACACGTACGACTCGCTGCTGCGCCACGAGCCCTCCCACCCGGAGGCCCTGTACCAGGGCGCCGTGCTCCTTCAGGCGCGGGGGGAGTTCGAGCGCTCGCTCGAGCGCGTGGCACGGCTGCCGGATGTCCAGCAGAAGCGGGCCCCGGTCCTGGCCGTGCGCTGCGCCGGCGAGGCGGGCCTGGGCCGTCGCGCCGAAGCAGACGAGGCCGGAAGCGCGCTCGTCGCCGCGCCCGACCTTGCCGAGATGGACCTTGTTTCGATCCTGCCCGTGCTCTCCGCCCACCAGCGCGACGACCTCGGCCTGCGTCTGCTGGAGGGCCTGCGTTCGCGCGGCCTCGCCTCCGCCGACGGCCTGCAGCGCCTCGGCGCCGCCTGCGAAGCGGCGGGGCGGCTGGATGACGCGCGGGAAGCGCTGGAAGCCGCGGCCGCCGCCGGCCCGGAGAGCGTGCCCATCCTCATGGCTCTCACCCGGGTCGCGCAAAAGGCCGGCGACCGGCGCGCTGCGCTCGGATACCTCGCCCACGCGCGCGACCTCGACCCGAAGGACGCGCGCATCCATTTCCTCTTCGGCATGATCTGCGTCGAGCTGGACCTGGGCGTCGAGGCCTACAACTCGCTCAAGCAGGCGGCGGCGCTGGACCCCGAGAATCCGGCCGTCAACTATGCGATGGGAGCCGTTTGCCTGCAGCGCCGCGACCCGTCGGAGGCCGTGCCGTACTTCCGGAAGTATGCCGCCCTCGAGCCCCAGGACCCGCGGGGCGCGTTGGCCCTGGGCCTGGCCTGGTTCAAGGCCGGGGATTTCGCGTCGGCTCGTCCCGAGCTGGCGCGGGCCGCCGGCCGCGCGTCGACGGCCGCCGCCGCCAATTACTTCCTGGCCCGTATCGCCCGCGAGGAGAACGACGTCGAGCAGGCGCTGGCGCTGGTGGACCAGGCCCTGCAGGCGAAGCCCGACTACGCCGACGCGTGGGCCGAGCGCGGGCTGCTGCACCTGCGGAAGCGGGAGCTGGGAGAGGCCGAGAAGGACCTGCGGCGGTGCCTGGAGCTGGACCCCGACAACTATCTCGGCAACCAGCACCTGCTCGCGCTGTACCAGCGGAGCAAGGATGCCCGCCAGGAGGCGCAGGCGCACCGGCTGCACGAGCTGGAGTCGCTCCGCGAGCGGCAGGCCGAGGAGTTCCGGCGCGTGATCGAGGTCAGGCCCTACTGACGGCGGCCGTCACGCTGATCGCCCGTCCCTTCGAGGTCAGGCAGCCGCTGCTCCAGCCGGCGATGTCGGTCTGGAGGCAGCCCTCCAGGTCGAGATCGGCGAGGACCTTCGCGGCCAGGTCGTCGTTTCCGCCAAGCGCGGCGGCGGCGATGCGCCTGATGGGCAGGGTTTCGGACAGGGCGATCCTTTCGGACCACGCCAGGGCTTCGAGCACCCGGAACGCTTCCGAGGTCACTTCGAGCCTCCTGGGGGGATGACTATCGATTCAAGATAGCCCCGGCGGCGACGCCGTCAAGGGGGTCCGGATGAAACCTCGTCCCGCCGCCCCAGGCCCAGCCGGAACACGGTCAGCGCGGACAGCGTCATGCACACCACCAGGAAGACGAGACCGCCCTCGAAGGAGCCGGTGACCGATTCCACCTTGCCGAGCACGAAAGGCCCCATGAAGCCGCCCAGGTTGCCCACCGAGTTGATGAGCCCGATGCTGCCGGCGGCGGCGGTCTGGGCCAGGAAGATGTTGGGCAGGGACCAGAACGCGGGCAGGTAGGCCTTGAAGCCGGCGTAGGCGATCATGAAGCCGAGGACGGTCAGCGCGAGCTGGCCGCGGCTGACAATGACGAGGAGCAGGCCGGCGGCGCCGAAGGCCATCGGCACCGCGGTGTGCAGGCGGCGCTCCTTCGTGCGGTCGGAGCTCCAGCCGACGAAGAGCTGCCCGGCGAGGGCAAGCAGCGGGGGCAGGATCACCAGCCACGTCAGGGCGTCGAACTTGAGCGCGTACCACCGCTCCAGGATGCTCGGCATGAAGAACTCGACCCCGTAGCTGCCGGTCACCACGAGGAAGTACACGATGGCCAGGAGCAGGACCTTGGGATGGCGAAGCGCCTGCGACAGCTTGACGTGGCGCGCTCCCGCACCGCGCCCCTTCTCTCGCTCCAGCTCGGCCAGCAGGGCGGCGCGCTCCTCGGCGCTCAGCCATCGCGCCTGCGGAGGCCGGTCCGTGAGGGCGAAGAGCACCACGATCCCCAGCACGACCGCCGGGATGCCCTAGGCGATGTAGATCCACTGCCAGCCGTGGAGGCCGAGCCGCTCCGGATGGTGGACGAGGACGCCGCCCACCGTCTCGTCGGTGCCGATCTTGAGCAGGAGGTTCGAGATCTTCGGGCTGACGATCTGGGCGATCGGCGTGGCCACGAAGAAATAGGCCAGGGCGCGGGCCCGGTCGCGGCTCGAGAACCAGTGGGTCAGGTACACGATGACGCCCGGGTAGAAGCCCGCCTCGGCCAGGCCGAGCAGGAAGCGCAGCACGTAGAACTGGAACGGCGTCTTCACCGCCGCGGTCAGCGCCGCGGTGATGCCCCAGGTGATCATGATGCGGGCGATCCACTTGCGCGCGCTCCACTTCTCGACGATCAAGGTGCCCGGGATCTCGAGCAGGAAATAGCCGATGAAGAAGATGCCGGCGCCGAGGCCGATGACGGCGTTGTCGAAGCCCGGCAGGTCGCGGGCCATGGTCAGCTTGGCGATGGCGACGTTGGAGCGGTCCACGTAGGCGATCACGTAGGAGATGAAGCAGAGCGGGAGAAGGCGACGATAGGCCTTGCGCCGGGCGCGGTCGAGCGGGCTGGCCGCGACGCCCGCGTCGGCGCGCACCGTGGCGGCCAGATCCCCCTCGGCCATGACCGCTTCCTATCACTTCGCCGTCCGGGCCGCCACCCGCTGTCCGGTCGGCCGCGACGGTCGAGCAGCCCTCTGGAATCGGCGAGGCGCCGGTGCCGCCGGTGGCGCCGGCGGTGCTGAACGCGGTCTTCGCGGCGACAGGCCGGCGGGTGCGCCACCTGCCGGTGCCTCCGGCCGACCTCGCCTGAGGTCGGTGCGCTCTCGCGAGGGCTCGGCGGGACCACCATTAATTAAGGATGCTCGGCCCCTGTGATGGCCGACATTGCCCCGCCTCGGGACTTGAGCTATTCAGGGAGCCCTCAGGAGGGGCTTCATGCGCACGATGCGAGTCCTGGCGGGCCTGGCGATGGCGATGGCGATGGCACGGCCCGGCGGCGCCCAGACGGCGGCCCCGGCCACCGGCGATCCCGCCCTCCTGAAGAAGAGCTGCGACAAGGGCAACGTCGTCGACTGCTACACGCTGGCCTCGATGCATCGCCGCGGGGAAGGGGCGCCCAGGGACCCGTCCCGCGCGGCCGGATTCCTGAAGAAGGCCTGCGAAGGCGGACACAGCCGCGCCTGCCTCGACCTGGCCGCCATGCACCGGGCCGGCGAGGGAGTCTCGCGCGACGTCAACCGCAGCGTGGTGCTCCTGAAGAAGGCCTGCGACCTGCGTGAAGGAGACGGCTGCCTCCAGCTCGGCCTGATGCAGCAGGAGGGCCGGGACGTGCCCAAGGACCTGGGCGAGGCGGCAGCCTTCCTGCAGCGGGCCTGCGAGGCGGGCCTGGCGCGGGGCTGCGGCGCCCTGGCCCCGATGTACCTCGACGGCGTCCGCTTCCCTCGCGACCCGGCCAGGGCCACGACGCTCCTGAGGAAGGCTTGCGCCGGCGGGCACGGTGATTCTTGCGTGGCGCTCGGCCGGCTGCTGGCTGCCGGCGACGGCGCGCCGAAGGATGCCCGGGGCGCGGTCGCCCTCTACGGCAAGTCTTGCGACGGCGGGCTGGCCCGCGGCTGCTACGAGCTGGGGCTCGCCCACGAGCGGGGCGATGGGGCGCCGAGAGACGGCGGCCGCGCGCTCGCGCTCTACGCGAAGGCGTGCGAGGCCGGCGAGCCGCGCGGCTGCCATGCCCAGGGACGGCTCCTCCGCGACGGCGTCGGCTCGGCGCGGGACCCCATCAAGGCGGCGGCCCTCTTCCGCAAGGCGTGCGACAACGGCGCGCCGGGCGGCTGCGTCGACCTCGGCCTCCTCACCGAGACCGGCCGTGGCCTGGCGAAGGACGTCGCCCTGGCGGCCTCGCTCTATCAAAAGGCCTGCTCCGGCCGCGACGCGCGCGGATGCCTGCAGCTCGGCCTGCTCTACCGCGGCGTGACCGGGATGGTGAACGATCCTGCCCGCGCGGCCGCGCTGTTCAAGGAGGCCTGCGACGGGGGTGACATGACCGGCTGCAGCACGCTGGCCGGGGCCTACGCGCGCGCCGAAGGCGTCGGCCGCGACGTGGACCAGGCCATGGTGCTCTACAAGAAGACCTGCGAGGCCGGCTTCGCCGCCGACTGCTACCACCTCGGCGTGCAGTACCAGCACAGCTTCGGCCGCTCACCGGACCTGGCCCACGCGGTTCCGCTCTACCAGAAGGCGTGCACCGCCGGCGCCGCCGGCGGCTGCTACGAGCTGGCCCTGCTTCACGAGTCGGGCCAGGGCGTGGCCAAGGACCACCCGCGGGCGATGGCTCTGCTGCAGCAGGCGTGCACGGCCGGAATGACCGACGCCTGCGCCAAGCTCAAGGGCCGCTAGCCTCCGGCTAGAGCCAGGAGTCAAGAGCCGCGAGCGGGGGTTCAAGGGGGTGCGCCGCTAGCACCCCCTTGCTCAATGAGGACTTATACTCCGGCTCGGGATCATGCACGGCTTGGTGCTGCTCGCGTGGCTGGCCACGCCGCCGGCCGCTCCGTCGCGCGCGCTGCAAGGAGTGGTCGTCGATGCCGGCGGCGCGGCAGTCGCGGGCGCGCGGGTGTCGGTGCGGGCAGGCGGCGCGGAGGCCGCCGCGCAGACCGGTCCGGACGGACGCTTCTCGATCGCGTGGGACGAAGCCGCGGCCGCGGTCTCGGTCGATGCGGCCGGATTCGCTCCGTTCCGGCGACAGGTCGATCCGCGGCACGAGTCCGGGCCGCTCACGATCGTGCTCCGCCGCGCCTTCGCCGACGAGGTCACGGTCGCCGCCGCGCGCGTTCCCGAGCGGCTGGCCGAGACTCCGGCCAGCGTCGTCGTCCTCGGTCCCGCGACCCTCGAGCTGACCCCCGCCCTCGCGGTCGATGACGCGCTGCGTCAGGTTCCCGGCTTCACCCTGTTCCGGCGCTCCGGCAGCCGGACCGCCAACCCCACGTCGCAGGGCGCGTCGCTGCGCGGCGTGGGGGGCAGCGGGGCCAGCCGCGCGCTGGTCCTGGACGACGGCGTACCGCTCAACGACCCGTTCGGGGGCTGGGTGTACTGGAGCCGCGTGCCCCGCATCTCGCTCGAACGCCTGGAGGTGCTGCGGGGCGGCGCCTCCGACCTGTATGGCAGCGGCGCCCTGTCGGGCGTCGTCCATCTTATGCGGCGGCGGCCCGACCAGAGCCGGCTCGACCTCGACGCCAGCTACGGCTCGCAGGCGACGCCGGACGGCTCGGTGGCCGCCACGCTTCGCCGCGGCGCCTGGGGGCTGCGCGTGGATGCGACCTCGTTCGCGACCGACGGCTACGTCACGGTGGCGGCGGCCGATCGCGGGGCGGTGGACACGCCGGCCGCCTCCCGGCACCAGGGTATCGAGCTGGCGGCCGAGCGCGCCCCGCGGGCCGGAACCCGGCAATTCCTGGCCCTTTCCGCGTTCCATGAATCGCGCGACAACGGCACGCCCCTGCAGACGAACGACACCCGGCTGCGGCAGGCGGTCCTCGGAGGCGACTGGACCGCGGCGAGCGTCCTCAGCGTGCGGGCCTACGCCGGGGACGAGCTGTACCACCAGACCTTCTCGACGATCGCGGCCGACCGGACGAGCGAGCGGCTGAACCGGCAGCAGCGCGTCCCCGCTCACGTCCTCGGAGCATGGGGCCAATGGAGCCGGGCGCTCGGCCGGCAGGTGCTCGTGGCCGGCGCGGACATGCGGCGGGTGGAGGCGACGAGCGAGGAAGTGGTGTTCGCTCCGGGCCCCGGGCCCCTGGTCGGCAACGAGGGCCGCCAGCTCGACGCGGGCCTGTACGCCGAGGACCGGCTGGGCCTCGGCCGATTCGCGGCCACCGCCGCGCTACGCATCGACCGCTGGGCCCAATCGGGCGAGCGGCGCAGTCCAGGGGCGCCGGCGGCGTCCCTTCCGGATCATGACGAGAATGCCCTGAGCCCCCGCCTCTCGCTCCGCTACCAGGCCGTTCCGTGGCTTTCGCTCACCTCTTCCGCCTATCGATCGTTCCGGGCGCCGACCCTCAACGAGCTGTACCGTCCTTTCCGTCTCGGCAACGTGCTGACCCTCGCCAACGACGCCCTGCGTGCCGAGCGGCTGTCCGGCGTCGAGGTGGGAGGGCTGGCGCGCGCGCGACACGGCGGCCGGTCGCTGCGCGTCAACGGCTTCTGGAACGAGGTGCACGACGCGGTCACGAACGTGACGCTGTCCACGACGCCCGCCCTCATCACCCGGCAGCGGAGCAACGTCGCCCTCATCCGTGCGCGCGGGATCGAGGCCGACGCCGACGCGCGCCTCGGCGGCCGGCTCGCGGCGTCGGCGTCCTGGCTCTTCGTCGACTCCACGGTCGTCTCCGCGACCCCGACCGCGCTGGCGGGGCTGAGGGTCGCGCAGGTCCCGCGCCACCAGGGCAGCCTGAGCCTGCGCTACGCCGGTCCTGCCTTGCGCGCCGGGCTCCAGCTCCGCTTTGCGGGCGGGCAATTCGACGACGACCTCAACCAGTTCGCGCTGGGCCGGGCCACCACGCTGGACCTGCTCGTCGCGCGGCCGGTCCGCCGCGAGCTGGAGCTTTACGCGGCGGCCGAGAACCTCTTCGATGCGCGGTACGACATCGGCCGCACGTCCCTGCGCACGGTCGGCCCGCCGCGCTCCGTGCGGGCGGGCATCCGGCTCCACCTCCCGGCACGGCCGTCCATCGCCGACGGCTTGTAAGAACAACCCTCTTCCCTCGCGGTTGAGAAGGGCACGAGTGTTGCAACGACTCTGGGTGCGGGCGGAGTGTCGGCATCGCTTGCCCGTTTTCGAAGGGGAGGAAACATGGCCGAGATGGACGATCGGAAGCAGGCCGGATCGGACAAGGACAAGGACAAGGACAAGGACAAGGATCGCATGGGCGGGCAGCGGGGTACCGGCCCGGGCTCGCAACAAGGACAGCAAGGCAGTGGTCGGGGCGGTCAACAGGGCGGACAACAAGGGCAACAGCAGAAGCCCGGACAGGGCTCGGGCTCGAGCGGATCCGGCGGAACGGGAAAGAGCGGGAACAGGTAATCCGGTCGCGAACGCGGCGTCCCGCTTGCCGGGGCGCCGCGCCTCTGGCACCGTGCTTGCTTGAGCCGGTGCCGTGATCCATGAGTCGGTAGCCGGGGGAGCGCGGGTCGTTCGCTTCCGCTTCGAGTTGCTGGCGTCGTGGCTCATCGTCGCCCTCGCCCTCTCCGGACTCGGCTGCGAGAGACGGCGCGCTCCTTCACCTCCACGCGCCTCGCGGCCGCTGGCCGCCGGTGCGGCTGCGGCGTCGGCGGACGACGGCCAGTGGCCGATGCCGGCGCACGATTACGCGGCCACGCGTTACAGCGCGCAGGACCAGATCAACGCCGGCAACGTCTCGACTCTGAAGCTCGACTGGACCTTCTCCACTGGCGTCCTCAAGGGTCACGAGGCCGCTCCCCTGGTCGTCGGCGCCACGATGTACATCGTGACGCCCTATCCCAACATCCTCTATGCGCTCGACCTGCGCCGGCCGGGCGGTCCGCTGAAGTGGGTCTACAGGCCGAAGCCGAGCGCCGCCGCGCAGGGCGTGGCCTGCTGTGACGTCGTGAACCGCGGCGCGGCCTGGGCCGACGGCAGGATCTTCTACAACACGCTCGACGATCACACCGTGGCGCTCGACGCGGAGACCGGGAAGGAGCTGTGGAAGACCCAGGTCGGAGACATCAACCACGGCGAGTTCGGGGTGCGAGGCTGGCTCGCCGCCCTCGACGCCGGGAGCGGGCGCCTCGTCTGACGCGCGTACAGCACGGGGCCGGCCGCCTCGTGCAGGCCTTCGACTCCGGCACCGGAGTGAGCGACGGCGCGCCGCTGCGGATCCCGCTGGCGAAGGTCGGCGAGGTCGGCATCGACGTCTCGGTGGACGTCGATGGAGAGCAGACGCGGGCCTGGGACTGGGAGAAGTGGCTCCGCCGTCACGTCATCGGCCGGATCCCGGCGGGGAAGCGCGGAAGTGAGCGGACGCGAGGTGCACCTCGAGCTGCTGCTCGGCCGGCGCGTGCTCGCCACCAACGGCCATCCCGTCGGGCGACTGGAGGAGGTGCGGGCCGAGAGGCACGGCGCGGGCTGCTTCGTGACGGAGTGCGTCATCGGCCCGGCCGGCCTCATGGAGCGGCTGTCGGCGCGTCTGCTGCCGTCCGCGGTCACGCGCCGCGGCTTCGTCGCGCGTTGGGAACAGATCGACCTCGGCGACGCGGAGCATCCGCGCCTGCGCTGCCCGGTCGAGGAGCTGAGGCGAGGGCCCTGAGCGGGAACGATCGTCCGCGCTGATCGCCGCGGCACGGCCGTTGCATGCCTCCGCAGTGGACGGAGGACGCCATGAGTCGGCCAGAACGAGAATTCCTCAACGGTTTCCAGAAAGCCGCTCTCTTGACCCAGCAGGTGCGGGCATTCCCGCCCAGCTATACCAGCCCACGCGACTACGTGAGGGACGTGGCCCGGCTCATGCTGGGCACCGATGACTTCGTCGGACGCGGTCTCGCGGCCGGATGCCTGTCGGCGGTCGGGGAGACCTGAAGGACATCGGAATACGTTTCCTGGCATCGTGACGTAGCCTAGCGGCTCCCGCCGGCCGGGCGGCGGGTAAGCGTTGTCCCTGGCTTGGGCCGCCGCGCGGGCTCGGGTATGCTGCGCGCGTTCTCCAGCCGGGAGCTCTTCACGATGGCGCGTAGGACAGGCAGCGTCCCGCCGGCCGGTCCGCTGGCGCGGATCGGGCTGGCCATGGTCCTGCTCGGCCTGCTCGCGGCGTCTCTCGGCTGGCTGCTCGGAGCGCCGCCCGCCGCTTTCGCGGGGCGTCTCGTCGCGCTGGCCGGCCTCGTCGCCTACGGCCTCCACCGGCGCTCGCTCACCACCTGGATCCTGGTCGCGATGGCGGTGGGGGCCGAGATCGGCCACGACTGGCCAGCGGCGGGCGTGAACGCGCGCGTGCTGAGCCTCATCTTCCTGCGCATGATCAAGACGATCATCGCGCCGCTTCTCTTCGGGACGCTGGTGGTCGGCATCGCCGGCCACTCGAACCTCCGGCAGGTCGGGCGCATGGGGATCAAGGCCCTCGTCTACTTCGAGGCAGTGACAACCATCGCGCTCTTCATCGGGCTGGCCGCCATCAACCTGACGCGGGCGGGTGTCGGCGTCCAGCCTCCGTCGGCCCTGCCCTCGGCCGACGTCACCGGCCGCAAGCAGTCCGCCTCCGACGTGCTGCTCCACGTCTTCCCCGAGAACGTGGCCCGGTCGGTGGCCGAGGGGGAAGTGCTGCAGATCGTCGTCTTCAGCGTGCTGTTCAGCATCGCGCTGGCGACCATCAGCGAGGCGCGCCGGCGGCCGATGCTGGCCTTCTGCGAGAGCCTGTCGGAGACGATGTTCAAGTTCACCAACATCGTCATGTACTTCGCCCCCGTCGGCGTGGGGGCGGCCATCGCCTACACGGTCGGGCACATGGGCCTGGGCATCCTGGTGAACCTCTTCAAGCTGCTCGCGACCCTCTACCTGGCCCTGACCGCGTTCCTCCTGCTCGTGCTGCTGCCGATCGCGCTGGCCGCCCGGCTGCCGCTGCGCCGCTTCGTGGGAGCGGTGGCCGAGCCGGTCTCGATCGCGTTCGCGACCACCAGCTCGGAAGCGGCGCTGCCGCTGGCCATGGAGAAGATGGAGGAGCTGGGCGTCCCCCGCCCGATCGTCGCCTTCGTGATGCCGACCGGATACAGCTTCAACCTCGACGGGTCGACGCTCTACCTGGCCCTGGCCTCGATCTTCGTGGCCCAGGCGGCGGGCATCCACCTCGGCCTTGGCCAGCAGCTCGTGATCGTCTTCACCCTGATGCTGACGAGCAAGGGCGTGGCGGGCGTGCCCCGGGCGACCCTGGTGATCCTGCTGGGGACGGCGGCCTCGTTCGGCCTGCCCGAGTGGCCCATCCTGGCCATCCTGGGCATCGACGAGCTGATGGACATGGCGCGCACGTCGGTCAACGTCATCGGCAACTGCCTGGCCACGGCGGTCGTCGCGCGGTGGGAGGGGGAGTTCGGGCCCGTGCCGGTCGAGGCTCGAGCCCGCTCCTCACTGTGATCCGGCCCCGTCAGACCGCGGGCCGGCGGCCCGTGATGAGGTTGATCAAGAAGACCACCACGGCGACCACGAGCAGCAGGTGGATGAGCCCTCCGCCGACGTGTGCGACGAGGCCGAGCAACCAGAGCACGAACAAGATCCCAATGATCGTCCAGAGCATGTGAGCCCTCCCCGGCGCCGATGCTGCGCCTGGAGTGGAATAAGCAACTTCCGTGCCGTCAGGAAGATGTAGAATCGCTCACCTTCTCCGGGTGACGTGGTGGGACCTTCCGGCCGGTGGTCGGCAACCCGGGCCCGTTCCTGGTGGCTTCCGGTGGGAATCGCCGTCGTGGGCCTCGCGGCGGCCCTTCTCCTGTGGCGGTCGCTGCGCTCGTTCGAAAGGACCGAGCTGATCCTGCTCAGCGCGGCGCAGGCGCGAAGCACGGCGAGCGAGCTCCAGAAGGGCATGCAGATCCGCGTCGACGCCTTCGTGCGCATCGGCCGGGCCCACTGGCGCGCGCTCCGCGATGGCCAGCCTTGGGAGGTGCAGATCATCGGCCTGGAGTCGACACTCTGGGTCGAGCCGTCGGGGATCGTGGCCCGTGCGGCGCCGGCCGAAGGGCCGGACCTCGCCGGGGCCGACCTGACGGCGCGCGAGGACGATCGCCGCGCGCTGCTCGAGGCCGGCCGGAGCGGTCAGCCCCTGGCGACGCGGTCGATCCCGCAGCCGGCCGCGGGCACGGCGTTCCACGTCGTGGTCCCCATATCGGGGGACGGGCGGCTCCAGGGGTTCGTCGTCGGAGTCTTCTCGGGAGAGGCACTCTTTCCGGTGGTGCTGCCGCCCGGCGCCGCCCCCGACTGGGCCACCGTGGTGGTGGACGGCGATCGCGAGCTGTACCGCCGAGGCTCTCCGACGGGCGGCCGGTGGCTCGCCGAATCGCCCGTGACGGTCCTCGGCACGGTGCGGCGCGTGCGGGCCGGCCCGCGCCCGGAGCTGCTCGCGCACCTGCGCAGCTTCCTGCCCGGGGTCGTGCTCGCGACCGGCGGCGTGATCGCCCTCCTGCTCGCCGCCTCGGTCGGCCTCGCGCAGTCGGCGCGGCGGCGGGCCCGCAGCGCCGAAGAGGCCGAAGCGACCGTACGCGCCAGCGAGGCCCGCTTCCGGGACGTCCTCGACGCGGCGCTCGACGCGGTCGTCATGATGGATTCGGGCGGACGGGTCGTCTCCTGGAACCGCCGGGCCGAGACGATCTTCGGCTTCACCCGCGCGGAGGCGCTCGGCCGCCGGCTGGCCGAGCTGATCATCCCCCACCGCTACCGCGAGGCGCATGCCCGCGGGCTGGAGCGCTTCCTCGCGACCGGCGAGGGGCCCGTCATCGACCGGCGCATCGAGCTGAGCGCCTTGCGGCGCGACGGCTCGGAGTTCCCCGTCGAGCTGACCGTCGCGGCGCTCGAGCAGAGCGGGGCCCTGCTCTTCAGCGCTTTCGTCGCGGACATCACCGAGCGCCGCCGGGCGGAGCAGGATCTGCGGGCGGCCCAGGAGCGGCTGGCCCACGTCGTCGCGTCGAGCCCCGCGGTGCTCTACTCGCTCAAGGTCGAAGGCGGGACGCTGGCGACGCCGGCCTGGGTCAGCGAGAACGTGGAGCGGCTGCTCGGCTACTCCGTCGAGGAAGTCCTCGACCCGGGCTGGTGGGCCGCTCGGGTCCATCCCGAGGACCAGCCGCGGGTGCTGCGGGAGGAGGCCATCCTCCTCACCGAGGGGTACGTGACCCACGAGTACCGCTTCCGCCACAAGCAGGGCGGCTACCGCTGGCTCCGGGCCGAGCTGCGCCTTCTGCGGGACGCCGCCGGCCACGCCGTGGAGGCCATCGGCTCGTGGTCCGACATCACCGCGCGCAAGGAGGCCGAGCTGAGGTTGCAGGAGAGCGAGGAGCAGTACCGCCTGCTCTTCGACAGCAACCCCCATCCCATGTGGGTCTACGACGACGAGACCCTGGCGTTCCTCGCCGTCAACGACGCGGCCGTGCGCCACTACGGGTACTCCCGCGAAGAGTTCTCGGCCATGACCCTCCGCGACATCCGCCCCGCCTCGGACGTCCCGGTCCTGGAAGAGCAAGTGGCGCGGCGGCGGGAAGCCGCTCGCGAGCCCTTCTCTTCTCCCCGCGTCTGGAGGCACCGCAAGAAGGACGCAGCGGTCATCGACGTGGAGATCTCCTCGAGCCCGATCACCTTCCGCGGCCGCCCCGGGTGGCTCGCGCTCGCCGCCGACGTGACGGAAAAGAAGCGGCTGGAAGCACAGCTGCTCCAGGCGCAGAAGATGGAATCGGTCGGCCGGCTGGCCGGCGGCGTCGCCCACGACTTCAACAACTTGCTCGGCGTCATCACCGGCTACGGGGACCTGCTCCAGAGGGAGATCGGGCCGGAGCATCCGGGCTTCCACCGCGTCGAGGAGATCCGGAAGGCAGCCGAGCGGGCGGCGGTGCTCACCCGCCAGCTCCTCGCCTTCAGCCGCAAGCAGGTGCTCGAGCCGACGGTGCTCGACCTCAACGTCGTGGTGTCGGACACCGAGAACATGCTCCGCCGGCTCATCGGAGAGGACGTCCAGCTGGTCACGGTCCTGGCCGGCGGGCTGGGGCGCGTGAAGGGCGACCGCGGTCAGCTCGAGCAGGTGATCGTCAACATGGCCGTCAACGCCCGCGACGCCATGCCGCAGGGCGGCAAGCTGATCATCGAGACCGCCGACGTCGACCTCGACGAGAAATATGCCCGCACCCGGTCCGACGCCAGTCCCGGCCCGCACGTGATGCTGGCCGTCAGCGACACCGGCCACGGGATGGACGCCGAGACGCGCTCGCACCTGTTCGAGCCGTTCTTCACCACCAAGGAGCCGGGCAGGGGGACCGGCCTCGGGCTGGCCACCGTGTACGGCATCGTCCGCCAGAGCGGCGGCCACGTGATGGTCTACAGCGAGCCGGGCCAGGGCACGACGTTCAAGGTCTACCTGCCGCGCTTCGAGGGCATGGCCAGGCCGGCTGAGGCGTCGGCCACCGCCGAAGGGGCGCCCTCGGGCGTGGAGACGATCCTGCTCGTCGAAGACGAGGCGTCGCTGCGCGTGCTGATCCTCGAGATCCTGGAGTCGGCCGGATACCGCGTGCTGGAGGGGCCGACGCCCGAGGAGGCCTTGACCCTCGCGGGCGCCCACGCGGAGCCGATCCACCTCGTGCTGACCGACGTCGTCCTGCCCCGGATGAGCGGACGGCAGATGGCCGAGTCCCTGCAGTCGTCACGGCCCGACACCCGCGTGCTGTTCATGTCCGGTTATACCGACGACGCCATCAGCCACCACGGCATCCTGGAGACGGGCGTGCACTTCCTGCAGAAGCCCTTCACGACCGATGCGCTGCTCCGCAAGGTACGGGACGTCCTGGACGCCCCGGTCGGGGTGGGCCCGAGTTGAAGATCCTGCTCGCGGAGGACGCCCGCTTCGCCCGCCACCTGCTCCAGGGCGCCCTGGCCGGCTGGGGCTACGAGGTCATCCTGGCCGAGGACGGGGAGCAGGCCTGGCAGGCCCTCCAGGGGTCCGAGGCCCCCTCCATCGCCCTCCTCGACTGGGTGATGCCGGGGCTCGACGGGCTGGAGGTCTGCCGCCGGGTGCGCCAGGCGGGGCGCGAGCCGTACGTCTACATCATCCTCCTCACCGGCCGTGATCGGCCGCAGGACGTGGTCGAGGGGCTGGCGGCGGGCGCCGACGACTACCTGAGGAAGCCGTTCGACAACCTGGAGCTGGAGGCGAGGATCCGCACCGGACGGCGCATCGTCGAGCTGCAGGTGGAGCTCATCGCCGCCCGCGAGGCGCTCCGCGAACAGGCCACCACCGATCCGTTGACCGGCCTCGCCAACCGGCGCACGATCCTGGAGACGCTGGGCAAGGAGCTGGAGCGCTCCCGTCGGTCGGCGGCCGCGTGCTCGATGATCTTCCTCGACTTCGACCACTTCAAGCAGATCAACGACACGTACGGCCACGCGGGCGGGGACTCCGTCCTCCGCCAGGCCGCGGCCGCGATGCGGGCCATCCTCCGTCCCTACGACCTGCTGGGCCGATATGGAGGAGAGGAGTTCGTGGCCGTGCTGCCGGGGTGCGACGCGGCGGGCGCGCGGGCGGCGGCGGAAAGGCTCCGGGAACGCATCGCGGCGACCGCCATCCCGGTCGGCAAGACCAGCCTGCGCGTCACCTGCAGCGTGGGCGTGGCGGTCGCCGACGCGAGGACCGGCTGGGAGCGTGACGGAGTCCTCAGCGCGGCCGACGCTGCGTTGTACCGGGCGAAGCGGGCCGGGCGCGACCGCGTCGTCGTGGCCGGGGCGGACGAGCCTGCCGCCCCCGGCCCGGCCGCCGACGCGGAACCTCCCCGGCCGACTTCCGCGCCGCGGCGTCCGGCCTCCCGGCGGCGGCCCGCCCGATGACGGAAGCGCCCAGCTATCGTCCGCTCCTCGACTCGGTCGCCCTGCGTCTGCGGCTCGACGAAGAGGTGGCCCGGGTGCGCCGTGCCGGCGGGTTCCTCTCCCTGGCCGCCATCCGCGTCGAGCCGGGCCCGAAGGCCCCTCCCGCTGCGGAGAGCCGGCTCTCACGAGTGGCCCGGCGCCTTCGCAGCTCCATCCGCCTCCATGACGTGATCGCGGCCCGCGGATCCAGCCTCCTGCTGCTCATGCCCGAGACGACCGGCCGGGAGGGCGTCCGGGCCGCGGAGCGCCTGCTGGCGCTCGTCCGCCAGGTCGACTCGCAAGAGGGAAGCGAGCCGCCCCGGCGGGACTCGGCCGGGGTGGCCGCGGTCTACGGCGAGGTGGAAGGCGGCGGAGCGGCGCTGCTCGCGGCCGCCGAGGAGGCACTGCTCCAGGCGGCGCCCGGGCAAGTGGTCCGCAGCCGCACGCTGGAGGGCCGGCCGCGGGTCCTGGTCGTGGATGACGACCCTGCGTTCGCGCGGGCCCTGTCCGATGCGATCTCGGAGCGCGAGTGGGAAGCGCACCCGTGCAGCGACGTGGCAGATGCCCGGCAGCGATCGCGGGACCGGACCTACAGTGGCTTCTTCATCGACCTCGTGCTGCCCGGCACCTCCGGCGTCGACATCCTCCGCGAGGCCGTGGCCGGCCAGCCGCGCCGGCCCGCCATCCTCATGAGCGGCCTCGACGCCGACCACGGGACGATCGTGCACGCCCTGAGCCTGGGCCCGGTGATGTTCGTGCAGAAGCCGATATCCCCGGCGGACCTGGACGCCGCGCTGCAGATGCTCCGCGAGCTGGTCCCGGGCATGACGCGCCGCGCTCGCGGCGCGCCCTGACTCCGAGGGCGCCGGACTCAGGGCGCGGCCCGGCCCTTGCATCGACGGCCGAGCCCGCGGTGGTGTCCCGGGTGGACGCTGGCGCGATAATGCGAGCCGGTGGCGGTCCGCTTCGGGGCGTGCGTGCTCGACGCCGAGGCGCGGGAGCTGAGGCGAGGGGGGGTGCCCGTCCACCTCTCGCCGAAGGCCTTCGAGCTGCTCCTGGCGCTCGTCGGCAACCGCCCGCGGCCGCTGTCCAAGGCCGACCTGCATGGGCGGCTGTGGCCTTCGACGTTCGTCCACGAGGCGAACCTGCCCAACCTCGTCGCCGAGGTGCGGGCCGCCATCGGGGACGACGCGCGGCGGCCGCGGTTCGTGCGCACCGTCCACAGCTTCGGCTACGCGTTCGCCGGCCCCGCCGCGGAGGGGGAGCCGGCCCCGGCCAGCGACGCGCCCCATCCCTACGTCTACCGGCTGGTGGGCGATGCGGGCGCGGCCACCCTCGTCGAGGGCGAGCATCTGCTGGGGCGGCACCCCGATTCCGTCGTCGAGCTGCGCTCGGCCAGCGTCTCCCGGAAGCACGCGCGTCTGCGGGTGTCGCAGGGGCAGGCGGTCATCGAGGACCTGGGGAGCCGGAACGGCACGTTCGTGAGGGGTGAGCGCCTCAAGGGTCCGGCCCGGCTGGAAGACGGGGACGAGTTCACCCTGGGCTCGGTACGGCTCACCTTCCGCGTCCTGCGCGCCCCCGACTTCAGCGAGACGGCCTGAGGCCGAGGGCGCCCGAAAAACCTAGCGGGTCCGGGGGCTGCGATCCGGCAACGGTCCGCGGCGGCCGCCGTCCGGGTCGGTGACGGGCGTCTCGACCGCGTAGGAGAGCTCGCCGCTCACGGTGATCGACTCCACGCCCGGCCCCTCGTTCCGCAGCCAGAGCCGGTAGCCGCCGGCGGTCCCGGCGTAGTTGACCTCACCTTCCCGGTCGAGCTTGCCCCGGCTGGCGCCGCCTAGCCCCCGGGCCTGGCAGTCCTCGCCGGCATGGCGGTAGTCAGCGCAACCCGCGCTCGTGAGCACGGCAATGACCGAGTTGTTGTCGTCGGTCCAGGCCACCCGCACGCTGAGCGTCCCGTCGTGGGGGAGGCTGAAGTCGACGAAGCGCACGCCACCCGCCTCGACGGCGTCGAACGTCTGGCTCAACACGCTCACGCGGTTGACGCCGTCCGCCCCGCCGGGTGCGGTCGGGGATCCTGCGCCGTTGCAGCCCACCAGGGCGCCTGCAGCAAGCGCGATGACGGCCAGGGGGCTCGCGATCCGAATCTTCCTATCCAGCATGTATGTCTCCTTCCAGCAAATGCGACCTCAGGCACTCTTCTCATGCCGCCCTTGAAGGCTCGTCTCGGGTGCCGCGCTGGCGACTGCCGGACAGGACGTCGGCGCACGGCGCTTGTTCGACCCGCGGGCCAGGACCTTGAAAAACCCTAGACTCGGGCTGGCATCCCCTTTGCTAGTAACCCGCTGGAGGTCCTGAGCCATGAAGGGAATCGTGTCCGTTCTAGCCGTCCTGACCCTGGCCGGCGTCGCGTCCGCGCAGCAGCCCCAGGTCTACACGCCCCCGGCCGCCGACCCCAGCGTGCCCACCTTCATGAATGCCGAGGTGGTGCGGGTGGATCCCTCCGGCCGGACGATCACCTTCCGCAGCGAGAGCCGCGAGACGGTGCTGGCCGTGGAGGGGGAAGCCCTGAGCGGGCTTTCGCGGCTGCACCCGGGCGACCAGGTGATGCTGGGCTACCGGCTCGACACGCGCGACGGCCGCTCGACCCGGATCGTGACGAACGTACGCGCGGTCACGGCCAGCGCCGCCCTGCCGGTGAGCGCCGCGCGGTCGACGACCATCGAGAGCGTGCGCGTCGTGGCGCTCAACCCGTCGCGCCGGACGCTGACCGTCGATGATGGGACCGGCGCCCGGCACGTGTTGTCGGTCACGGGGGACGCGGCGCGTGGGCTGCGGCGGTTTCACGCCGGCGACGAGGTCGTGCTGAGCTACCGGCCCGGCAAGGGCCGCACCCGCACCGTGACGCGCATCGAAGCAGTAGGTGTCAGCGCGGGCGGGCCGGCGACCCAGGTCGGCACCGTGGTCCCGGCGGTGACGACATCGACGACGACCGCCACCACAACCACCGCGGTCGCGCCGGCAGCGGTCGTGGTGGAGCCGGCGGCCGCCGGCGGGATCCCGGTGGTCAACACGGCCTCCGGTCCGGCCGTGCTACGGACGGTGCCGAGCGTCCCCGCGCCCGCCCCCACGGTCAACATCGCCCTGCCACCCGCCACGGCGGGGACCACTCCCGAGAACGGCTCGGCAGCGGACGTGGAGGCGGTCCGGGCCCAGGGCGTACGAGACTTCCAGGCCGCCTCGTCGGTGCTGGCCCTCAAGGCGAACGAGATCGACGGCCTGTGGTTCCCCTTCAAGGACCAGTGCCTGGGCGGGACGACCCCCGCCGGGGCGACGTCGGCGACCGGGCGGGAGTGGTTCCTCCTGATGGCGCCGGGAAGCATCAAGCAACCCACGGACGACGCGTGCCGCCAGCGGCTGGCGGACCTGACCCGAGCCGCGGACCTGTTCGAGCAGCAGCTCGACATCGCGCGGGACGCGGCCCGCAAGGCCGACGTGCTGCCCGGCACGATGAGAGACGTGCTCCAGCGCAACCGGCTGGACCGCTAGCGTCTCCCACCCTGGGGGGACGCTGGTCCCCCCAGGGGACGGCCTATTTCTTCCGGGGGACGCCGGCGTCCCTCAACCGCCGGCCGACGTGCTCTGGGTCGCTCAAGTCGCCGTTGATGCGCTCGGGGTCCGCGCCCTCGCGGCTGAGCAGGAGGGTCGGGGTGAAGCCGACGCGGTCGGCCTCGATCTTCGGCATGTCGGCGGAGACCTCGCGCACCTCGAACGACACTTGGGCGGAGTCGAACTCGGCGAGCAGCTCTTCGAGGATGCGCCGCGCCTCCAACGACGGCACGGACCCGGGGCTGACGTAGAGCAGCAGCTCGTAGTGCGACCCGGAGCGGGCGAGCGTGCTCGCCTGCCGGGCCAGCTCGACCCCACGGTGGATGTCGGCCATGAGGGCGGCGGGATCCAGCGGCTTGGTGAGGAAGGCGTCACATCCCGCCTGCCGGGCCGACTCCTTCGACTGCTGGAAGCCGTGGCCGGTGAAGGCGATGATCCGGATGCTACGCGTCTCCGGGTCGGACTTGATCTGATGGGTCGCTTCCCAGCCGTCCAGCTCGGGCAGGGCCAGGTCCATCACGATCACGTCGGGCCGAAGCGCGCGCGCCTTCTCCACCGCCTCCCGCCCGTCGGCGGCCGTCTCGACCCTCCACCCGGCGGCGCGCAGGAAATGGGAGAACGCGTCGAGTGTGTCGGGCGTGTCGTCGACCAGGAGGACGAGCCGATCCCGTTCCACCCTTCGAAGATAGGCGAGCGCTATTTCTTCCGCAACGGGGTCGCGCGGTTCGGCTTGGGAGCGGCCTTTCGCTGTTTCCGGGCGGCCCAGAAAGCCTCCAGGTCCCCCTGGCTGGCCGCGAAGGCCATCGCGATGAGACGTGCCCGCTCCACCGGCCCGGCGTCCGGGGAAAGGGCCTTCGCCACCTGGACGGCCAGCGCCGCGAGCGGGTCGCCGCGGGCGGCGGCGGCCGCCTTGGCGCTGACCCGGAAAGGCGCCGCCAGGAGCGCCCCGGCCGCCTCCGCATCCTCGGCCAGCGCGGCGGCTCGCGCCCGCGCGAGGATCGGAGGCGCCTGCCGGGCCGCTTCCTCGCGGGCCGCCTTCTCCTTCTCCAGGGCGTCGCGGAGCGCATCGGCTTCGCGCCGGGCGCCGCGCAACTCTTCCAGCACGCGCGGCAGCGCGTCGTTCACCAGGCGCTTGGCCTCCGCCTCCAGGGAGGCCAGATCGTGATCGCTGGGCGGCTTCACGCTGGGAGTGTGGCACGAGGGCCGGCCATCGCGCGAGCCCCGTGCGGGGAAGGGGTCTGGGGGGACCGGACCGTCCCCCCAGCTCGAGAAGCTACTTCTTGCGGCGGGAACGGCTGCCGCTCGACCCGCGCCGCGGGACCTTGCCGCCCGCCCGGCGCGCCTCCGACAGGCCGATCGCGATGGCCTGCTTCCGGTTCTTGACGGTCTTGCCCGACCGGCCCGACTTGAGCTGGCCGCGCTTCATCTCGTGCATGGCGCGCTCGACCTTCTGCGAAGCCTTCTGGCCGTACTTACGGCCGGAGCGACTGCGACTGCGACCGCCTGAATTCCTTTCAGCCATCTCGACTCCCCTTTCTTCGGTGCGGGGCCGATTGGCCCCCCTCAAATCGTTGCAAATCCCTGGCCATGCCGCTGAGTCGCATAACCGCGGCACATCGCTTGCTTCGAAGCCGCGCGTCTGAAACGGCCATCTCGATGGAGCTTCGGGATCGGCGAATCACAAAAGCGCGGTGTCCATCCTGGCGGTGACAGGGAAGCGGGAGGGGCTGAGATGAACGCGATCGAGCTGTTGAAGAAGGACCATCAGGAGGTGTCCGGACTCTTCGAGGAATACGAGGGAACCGGGGAGGGCGCCGCGTCCAGGAAGGAAGAGCTGTTCGGGAAGATCAAGTCGGAGCTGGACGTGCATGCCGCGATCGAGGAGGAGATCTTCTATCCGGCCGCGAAGCAGGCCCCCAAGGGAGAAACGAAGGATCTCGTGCTGGAAGCCTTCGAGGAGCACAAGGAGATCAAGACGCTGCTCGGCGAGCTGGAGGCCATGGACGCCGAGGACGAGCGGTTCGACGCGAAGATGACGCTGCTGAAGGAGGACGTCGAGCATCACGTCGAGGAAGAGGAGGGCGAGCTGTTCCCGAAGGTCCAGAAGGCCCTCGGCCGCGACCGTCTCGAAGACCTCGGCCGCCAGATGGAGTCACGCCAGCAGTCCCTGGCGGGCGGGCGGGAGCAGGCAGAGGCGGCAGAAGCGGAAGAGGTGGGCGGGGGCGCGCCGTCCCCCCGGCGCCGCGTTCGCCGCGCCGCCGTGCCGCGCTCCTCGGCGCGAGCCTCCGGCCGCACGCGCTCGAGCCGGTCTCGCGGCCGCGGCCGCTCCCGCTCGCGGCGCTAGTCGCGCGCCCCCAGGCTCGCCACCACGGCGACGAGCTCACGGGGATCGACGGGCTTGGCCATGTGGAACTGGAAACCGGCGCGGAGGGCCTCCAGGCGGTCCTCCGCGCGCGCGTAGGCCGTCAGGGCGGCGGCGGCGACGCGTCCGCCGCGCTCGGGCGGAAGCGCGCGGAGCCGGCGCACCAGGTCGTAGCCGTTCTGGCCGGGCATCTCGATGTCGCAGAGCAGGACATCGGGCGGCTCGACCTGGATGGCGGCCAGCGCCTCGGAGGCGGAGGCGACCGCCGCCACCCGAGCTCCACCTCGCGCGAGCACCGTGGTCAGGATCTCGCGGGTGTCGGCGTCGTCGTCGACGATGAGGACGCTCAGGCCCGTCACCGACGGCATCGGCGGTTCGACCGCCGTCGTGCCAGCTCCGTCCGCGGCCGGCGCGCTCAGCACGGGCAGCCTGACCTTGAGGCTCGCGCCCCGCCCCGGGCCGGCCGAGGCGGCCTCGAGCGTGCCTCCGTGCAGCTCGACGAGGTGCCGGGCGATGGCGAGGCCCAGCCCCAGCCCGCCGTGGCCCCGGGTGGTGGACCCATCCTGCTGCCGGAAGCGCTCGAAGATGTAGGGCAGGAAGTCCGCGCTGATCCCGATCCCGTTGTCTTCCACCACCACCTCCACCTGGGAGTCGACCCGGCCCAGGCGAACGCGGACCACGCCTCCCCGCTCGGTGAACTTCACGGCGTTGGTGAGCAGGCTCCAGAAGACCTGCCGCAAGCGATCGGCGTCGCCCGAGACCAGGCCGGCCGAGGCCTGGATCTCGGATTCGAGCCGGATCTGCTTGGCGTCGGCCGAGGGGCGCAGCGTGTCCAGGACCGCGGCGAGCACGCCGGCGAGGTCCAGCGGCTTCACGTCCAGCCGCAGGCTGCCCGTCACGATGCGGGAGACGTCCAGCATGTCGGCGATGAGCCGTGACTGGATGCGGGCGTTGCGATCGATCGTCTCCGCGGCGCGCCGCATGGCCTCGCGGTCCAGCTCCATGGTGCGGAGCAGGTGCGCCCAGCCCACGATGGCGTTGAGCGGAGTGCGGAGCTCGTGGGAGAGGGTGGCCAGGAAGTCGTCCTTGAGCCGGCTCGCCTCCTGCGCCTCGCGGTACAGCCGGGCGTTGTCCATGGCGAGGGCGGCAAGGTCGGCGAGGCTCTGGGCCAGGGCCAGGTCCTCGGGCCCGTAGCGACGTCCCGATTCGGCGGCGGCCAGCCACACCGCTCCGAGCGTCTGGCCCCGGGCCCCGAGGGGGGCGACCACCGCCGACCGGAAGGCGAGGGCGCGCAGCGCGGCCAGGTGCTGGTCGTCCTGGGCGGCGTCGCGCAGCGCCCGGTCGGGGATCTCGGCGAGCAGCTCCCCCTTTCCGCTGCGGATGGCGCGGCTGATGCCGGCCGGCGCGTCCGGACGGTCGGGGTGGCTCTGCTCGAGGGCGCGCATTCGCGCGGCTTTCACCGGATCGGCCACCTCGGCGGCCAGCCTCCGGATCCGTCCGCCCTCGGATACGTCGACTCCGCACGCGTCGGCCAGGGCCGGGACGGCCAGGCGCACGATGCTGGCCAGGGTGGCCTCGTAGTCGAGCGACGAGGCCAGGATCCGGCTGGCTTCGACGAGGAAGCCCACCCGGCCTTCGGCGCGCTGGGCGGCCTGCCGGGCGGCTCGCTCGGCGGCGAGCAGCTCGTCGTAACGCCGCAGGTGGCGGACCTCGGCCTCGACCTCGGCCGCCCGCGCGGCCGCGATCTCGAGCTGGGCCTTCATCTTGACCATCAGCTCGCGCTCCGAGAACGGCTTGACGAGGAAGTCGTTCGCCCCCGCTTCCAGGGCCTCGATGCGCGGCTGCTCCTCCGTGACGCCGGAGATCATGATCACCGGGAGCGCCTGCGTGCGCTCGTGGGCGCGCAGCTCGCGCAGCAGGCCCAGGCCGTCGAGCTGGGGGATGCGCAGGTCGACGACCGCCAGGTCGGGCGGGTGCTCGCGCGCCGTGCGCAGGGCCGACCGGCCGTCCTCCACCGCCAGCACATCCCACTGGTCGGACAGGAGCAGCTCCAGGACGTGGCGGAACCGGGCATCGTCTTCCACGAGCAGGACCCGGGAGCGGGCGGGGGCCGGCGGCGATGGGGAGGAGCTGGCCTGTGACGTAGGAGAAGCCTCTCCGCGAATTGTAGGCGATCTCCGATCCGGGAAAAGGCCCTCCGCGCAGGCGGCCAGACGGCGGCGGCGAGGGATGCTACGTTGGACATGTAGCCGAGGACGCGGGGCGCGATGAGGGCGGAACGGACTGGCGCTCCTCGGAGGTGCGGTTGGCCCGCCGGTTGGACACGCGGCAAGTGTCGGAAGATCTGCTGAGGGCAGCCCTCGACACGCTGCCCATCCACGTGGCCGTGCTCGACGCGAACGGCACGGCGGTCGCGGTCAACGACACCTGGAACAGCTTCACCGAGCCCCACCCCTTCATCGGGCAGCAGTACGGCGTGGGCACGCAGTTCCTCGAGTTGTGCCGGACCGAGATGCGCGACTGCCCCGAGGAGGCCCGGAAGGTGCTGGCCGGCCTGCGGGAGGTCCTGGAGCGCCGGCAGCAGCGCTTCGAGATGGAGTACGCGTGCCCGGACCCGGACGGGAAGGAGCGCTGGTTCCGCTTCCGCGCCCTGCGCTCCGAGCGGGGCGGGGGAGCGCGGATCATCCTCCTCCACGAGGACATCACCGAGCGCAAGCGGGCGGAGCGCGAGCTGCAGGAGCGCGAGCGGCTCTTCAGGCTGATGGCCGACACCACGCCCGGCCTGGTGTGGATGTGCGACGCCCAGCGCCGGTTCACCTACTTCAACCGGCGGTGGCTGGAGTTCCGCGGCCGCCGCATCGAGCAGGAGCGCGGCCGCGGGTGGATGGACGGCATCCATCCCGACGACCGCCGGCGCTCGGAGGAGGAGTTCACCGCGGCTTTCGCCGCCCAGCGTCCCTTCGAGCTGGAGTTCCGTCTCCTCCGCGCCGACGGCGAGCACCGGTGGCTCCTGGGCTCGGGGGCGCCGCTGTCCGACCCGGCGGGCCAGTTCGGCGGCCACATCGGCTCCTGCGTCGACGTCACCGACCGCCGCCGGGCGGAGGAGGCCTCCCGATTCCTGGCCGAAGCCAGCAACGTCCTGGCGTCCTCGCTCGACTACCAGACCACACTCGGCGCGGTGGCCCGCCTGGCGGTGCCGCAGATCGCCGACTGGTGCGCGGCCGACGTCCTGGGGGCCGACGGGTCGCTCCAGCGCCTGGCGGTCGTCCACGCCGACCTGGGCAAGGTGGAGCTGGCCCGCGAGCTGGAGCGCCGCTACTCGGTAGACCTGGAAGCCGACCGCGGCCTCCCGAACGTCCTGCGCACCGGCTATCCCGAGCTGGTCTCGGAGATCACCGACGAGCTGCTGGCCGAGATGGCCGGAGACGCGGAGCACCTGCGCATCCTGCGCAGCCTGGGCCTCCGCAGCTACATCATCGCGCCTCTCATCGCCCGCGGGCGGACCCTGGGCGCGCTGACCCTCATGACCGCCGAGTCGGGCCGCCGCTACGGGATGAGCGACCTCGCCTTCGCCGAGAACCTCGCCGGCCGGGCCGCCCTGGCGGTCGACAACGCCCGCCTGTACCGGGAAGCCCAGGACCTGAACCGGATGAAGGACGAGTTCCTGGCCACCCTGTCCCACGAGCTGCGCACGCCCCTCAACGCCATCGTGGGCTGGGCCCACCTGCTCCGCGACGGCAAGCTCGACGAGGAGACGACCCAGAGGGCCATCGAGACCATCAACCGTAACGCGAAGGTCCAGAACCAGCTCATCGCCGACATCCTGGACGTGTCGCGCATCGTCACCGGCAAGCTGCGCCTGAACCTGCGCCCGGTGGAGCTGCCGCCCATCGTGGAATCGGCGGTCGAGACCATGCGCCCGACCGCGGTGGCCAAGGGGGTGGGCCTCGAGACGCAGATCGACGCCGCCGGCGGGCTGGTGTCCGGTGACTCCGACCGCTTGCAGCAGGTGGTGTGGAACCTCCTTTCCAACGCCATCAAGTTCACCCCGCGGGGGGGGACCGTGAGGGTGAGGCTGGGCCGGGAGCGCTCGCACTCGACCATCGTCGTCGAGGACACCGGCGCGGGCATGGAGCCGCACGTCATCCCCCGGATCTTCGAGCGGTTCATGCAGGGTGACTCCACCAGCACCCGCACCCACGGCGGCCTCGGGCTCGGCCTGGCCATCGTCCGCCACATCGTGGAGCTGCACGCGGGGTCGGTCGAGGCCTCCAGTCGCGGCCCCGGCCAGGGGTCCACATTCAAGGTCAGCCTGCCGACGGTCGCCGTGGCCGCCGACGCCGAGTCGGGCGACAGCGGCCGGCGGCGGGCGGGCGACGAGACGGGTGGAGGGCACGCGGCCACCCTGGAAGGGCTCACCGTGCTGGTCGTGGACGACCACCAGGACGCCCGCGAGCTGATGACCGCGGTGCTACAGCAGCGCGGGGCGCGGGTGGTGGGCGCGGCCTCGACCGACGAGGCGCTGGAACTGCTGCGGACGGAGAAGCCCGACGTGCTCCTGAGCGACGTGGAGATGCCCGGCGAGGACGGCTACGCCCTCATCCGCACGATACGCGCGCTCGCCCCCGAGGAGGGCGGGCGGGTGCCCGCGGCCGCCCTCACCGCGTACGCTCGGCGGGAAGACCGGGTGAAGACCCTCCTGGCCGGCTACCAGATCCACCTCGCCAAGCCGGTGGCGCCCGAGGAGCTGGTCACCGTCGTCACCAGCCTGACCGGCCGCAGCGGCTGACCCAAGATCAGAGGAAGCGCGCCAGCGAGAAGCGGCCCTTCGCCTCCAGCAGGGGCGCCCACAGGTCCCCGAGCTTGCCCACGCGATCGGGCACGTTGTCCATCCGGAAGTCCTCGATGGAGATCCCGCGCTCCACCTCCTTCCAGCTCACCGGCGTCGAGACGGCGGCCCGCGGATGGGGCCGCACCGAGTAGACCGAGGCCAGCGTCCGTCCCCAGGCGTTCTGGTTGTAGTCGACCAGCACCCGGCCGGCCGGGCGCTTGGCGACGCGGTACTCGGCGGTGATGAGCCGCGGCTGCAGGGCTTCCAGGCTCTGCGCGAAGCGCTTGGCGAAGCCCCACACGTCGTTCTGGCTCGGCCCCCGCGCGATGGGCACGTAGACGTGGATCCCCCGGGAGCCGGTGGTCTTGGCGAAGGCCGGCATCCCGAGCGCGGCCAGGCCGTCCCGCACGACGAGCGCCGCACCGGATCGAGGTCGAAGTGCACGTAGTCGGGCCGGTCCACGTCGTCGCAGCGCGCGTACCACTGGTTGAGGTCGATGCACCCGAGGTTCACGACCCAGAGGAGCGAGGGCAGGTCCTGGACCATCGGGAAGTCGATGACGTTCCCCGACGAGTGCTCGATCGAGCACAGCTCGATCCAATCCGGCCGCGGGGTCGGAGCCCGCTTCATGAAGAAGAACTCCCCGGCGGCGCCGTTCGGGTAGCGCTTCATGACCATGGCCCGGTCGCGGAGGTGGGGGAGCAGGACCGGGGCCACGTCGGCGTAGTACTGCAGCAGGTCGCGCTTGGCGAGGCCGAGCTCGGGCCAGAACCGCTTGCCGAGGTTGCTGAGGCGGACGGCGCGGGCGCCGAGCCGCACCTCCACCGTCTCGGTGTCCTTCGGGATGAGCGCGGGCGGCGGCGCTGCCCGGCGGCGGCCGGTCGCGGGGCCCCGCCGGCGGGAGGGATGCCGGTTCCGGGTCGCCCGCGGCCGGCTCATGCCCGCGGCGCCAGGCGGGGCGGGCGGGAGCCGTGGCGCCGGGCCCCCTCGAGGCCCACGTACTCCAGCTCCCGTCCGGCGTCGACGCAGCGCAGGAGCAGGCCCCCCCGGCTCATGTCTCCCCGGCCGGCGAACTCGGCCGGGAAGCGCAGGGCGGGACCGAAGACCTTCAGCAGCAGGTCGACGTACTTGCCGGTGGCGACGCTGCCGAGGAGCACCACCTCGCACTCCGGTCCGGCGGCGGCGGCCACGATGCGGGCGTCGCGCATCAGCGGCCGGCAGTAGCGCGCGTCTTGCAGGTCGATCGAGCCCCGCGCGTAGCGGCGCAGCCGGGCCAGGGTCACCGGGAAGCTCGGCGAGCGCAGCCCCTCGTTGGCCGTGATGATGAGCACGCCCGGCACGCCCGGCGGGGGAGCCGCGAAGGCCTGGGCGTAGGCCAGTTTGCCGCGGAAATAGAGCCCGCTCAGGAAGCTGAACAGCTCGCCCAGCGGCACGCCCGGCCGGCGGCGGAGCTGGCGCGCGAGGGGAAACTGCGCCTGCTCGTTGAAGACGAGCTGCGCCCGCTCGCCGCCGCAGTGCGCAGGCGACAGGATGAAGATCCGATGCGCCACGGAAGCAGAGTAAACCAGAAAGTTGCCCTTTTAACGCAGAGGGCGCAGAGGATGGCCAGCGTTGCCCGAGGACGCGGAGAGTGAATTCATTTTCTTTCTCTGCGTCCTCTCCGTTCGCTCTCCGCGTCCTCTGCGTTAAGAAGCTTATGGGACCGGCTTGACGGCCTGGCGGAAAGCCTCCGCGTCCAGGGTGTTCAGCACCTCGCCCTTGCGCACCCATCCGCGGCGGGCCATCGCCACCCCGTAGCGGAAGTTCAGCAGCGCGCGCACGGAATGGGCGTCGGTGGAGACGACGAAGCGCAGGCCGCGGGCCCGCGCCTCGCGCAGCCAACGCGGCTCCATGTCCAGGCGATGGGGATCGCCGTTGACCTCGACCGCGGCCCGCGAGCCGGCCGCCGCGTCCAGCACCTCCTCCACCCGGCAGGCGATGGGCGGGCGGCTCCGAACGTAGCGGCCGAGAGCGTGGCCCCAGATCTTGAACACCGGCAGCCGCATGGCCCGCACCAGGCGGCGCGTCATCTCGTCCTCGCCCATGCGGTACCGGTTGTGGACGCTGGCGATGACGACGTCGAGCTGTTCGAGGATGCGGTCCGGATAGTCCAGTCCGCCGTCGGCCAGGATGTCGCTCTCGGTGCCGCGCAGCAGGCGCACCTTCACCTTCTCCTGGGCGCGGGCGATGTCCTCCCACTGCCGCTTCAGCCGGTCCTCGGCGAGGCCGCCCGCGTAGTGCGCGGTCGGCGAGTGGTCGGTGATTGTGATGTAGTCCATCCCCAGCTCCTGTGCCCCGCGCGCCATCTCTTCCACGGTGTGCTTGCCGTCCGAGTAGCTCGTGTGGCAGTGGACGAAGCCGCGGACGTCGTCCTCCTGCACGAGGTCTTGCGGGAGCGCGCCCGCGGCGGCCGCCTCCACTTCGCCTTCGTCCTCCCGCAGCTCCGGCGGGACGTACTGCAGGCCGAGCCGGAGGTAGAGCGCCGCCTCGTCGGGGACGGCCAGCGCCGCGCCGCCCGTCCGCCGCAAGGAGCGCGGCGAGAGCACGAGGCCCCTCGCCTGCGCCCGGGCCTGGAGCTTCGCGTAGTGCGCGGACGAGCCGGTCAGCCGCACGAGGGTCGGCGCGTGCTCGGCTGGCGCGACCGCTTCCAGCTCGGCCTGCACGCCGTCGGCGAGCCGGACGCGGCACCGGCCGGCCTCGCGCTCCACGACCGCCGCCACCTGTGGCATGCGGAGGAAATGATCGACCACCGCCTCCGCTTCCTGCGACGACACCGCCAGCTCGAGGCGATCGACGGTCTCGCACTTGCGCCGCGCCTCCCCGGCCACGTCCACCCGCGATGCTTCCCGCGAGGCCTGCAGCCAGGCTTGCGCCGCTTCGCCGGCGCGTAGCGCCTCGGGGAGGAGCAGCGTCTGGCCGCGCGCCTCCAGCTGGGCGATGCCGTCCAGGATCTTCTTCTCCGTCTTCTCGCCGAACCCCTTCACCCCCCGCAGCTTGCCCGCCTCGGCGGCGGCCTTCAGCTCGGCCACGCTGCGCACGCCGAGGGCCCGATGCAGGACGGCGATGCGCTCGACGCTCAGGTGCGGGACCTGGACGAGGTCGAGGATCCCCGGCGGCAGCTCCGAGCGCAGCCGCTCGAGCAGCGGCGAGCGGCCGGTCCGATGCAGCTCGGCGATCTGGCCGGCCAGGGCGGGGCCGATGCCGCGCACTTCGGTCAGCCGGCCGTCGGCCACCAGGCGGGCGAGGTCTCCGGCGAGGGCCTCCACCGCGGCCGCCCCCCGGTGATAGGCGCGGGCCCGGTAGGGGTTTCCCCCCTTCACCTCGAGCAGGAGACCGATCTCCCTCAGCGCCGCCGCGACAGCGATGCGGTCCTTCGCTCGCTCGGGAGTGAATCCCTCGCTCGCTCTTTGAGCCGGGGGGCGCTGCGCGCCCCCCGAACCCCCATCGGAGGCGTTCACTGGACCTTGGGCAGCGGGGGCAGCCCGAGGCGGGTCGCTTCCTTGTCGACCGTCGCGACGAAGTCGTTGATGCGCGGTAGCCGCTTGCCGTTGATGAAGAGGGTCGGCGTACCGCTCACGCCGCCCTCGCGGCCCTCCTCGATCTGGGCCGCCAGCCGCTCCTTCATCCGCCCCGAGGCCAGGCAGGTCTGCACCGCCGCGCCGTCCAGGCCGGCCGCGGCCGCGAGCTGGACGACGTCCTTCATCTCCGGCTTCTCGAGCTGGCTCGAGAAGACCTTGTCGTGGTACGGCCAGAACCCGTTCTGCTCCTGGGCGCACAGGCCGCCCATGGCCAGCCAGCACGCGCCCTCGTGGATCGTCTGCTTGACGTTCGGGTTGCACAGCGCGTCGAGCGGGTAGTTCTTGTAGTAGAGCGTCACGCGGTTCGCGGTCTGCGGGAGGTAGCCGGAGAAGGCGCCGGCGATGTTCTTGCAGAAAGGGCAGAGGAAGTCCGAGAACTCCACGACCTTGACCGGACCCTGGGGGGCGCCCTTGGACGGGATCCCGTCCAGCTTCAGCGAGACGACCGGGGCGGCGTCGAACTCCCGGGCCGCCTTTTGGGCGAAGTACTGCTCGAGCTTCTTGGGATCGTCCAGGATCTCCTGGAGCCGCCGGGCCTGCTCGGTGGCGACCCGCGCCTCCTCCTGGAAGCGCTGGGCGTCGCTGCCCGCCTCCACCGGACGCGCCGGGGCGAGCGAGGGGGGGGGCGTGAACAAGGGCGTGCCGAGGATGGCGGCGGCCCGGCCCTTCTCGCGGCTGTCGAGCGCTTTCTCGGAGGCGTAGACGGCGGCGGCCAGGGCCAGGCTGGCCGACAGCCAGCCCGCGAAGACGAGCCGTCCGTCCCGCCGGGTGACCGCCTCACCCACCACGGCGCCGTCCCGCCGCGCGGGCAGCAGGAACGCGAGGGCCAGCGCGTTCAGCGCGTAGGTGAGGAGGCAGAGCCGGCAGAAGGCGTGGATCGCCACCACCTGCACGCCAAGCAGCACCACGTCGGCGGCCAGCGCCACCACGAACGCGAGCAGGGCCAGGGCGGCGGCGGCATCGTGCGACTCGGCCCCGGCGAAGAGCGACAGCAGCAGCAGGCTCCCGACCGAGAGCGCGAAGAAGAGCCCGACCGCCGCCAGGGGCATGCCCCGCACCTGCGAGTAGCGGCTGCGGGCCACGGCCTCGCACCCGCTCTGGGTCCCTTCGCCGCCGCAGATCTGGCTCACGGCCGCGGTGGCCCGCGGCTCTCCGTGGTGCTCGAGCAGGAGGAGCCCGGAGGTGGCGGCGCTGACCGCGCACACCAGCGCGGCGAGCAGGATGCGCGCGCGGCCGACGTGCGGACCCGGAGGCGCGGGGGCCGCGGCAGCGGGCCGGGCCGCCGGGACGGCTGGCGCCGGAGCCGGCGCCGGGGCGACCGCGGAGGCCGGCGGGACCTCCTCGGCGGCCGCCTTCTTCTTGAAGATGTCCATCTCCCGAATCTACTCAGCGCGCGCGAGGGGCGCAAGCCGGCCCCGGCGCCGGAAGGGCACGTCCAGCAGCAGGAAGGCGACGAGCGCGAGCGCGTCGGCGGCGGCGATGTAGACCGGCCACGGGCCGAGCCAATCGAGCAGCGTGCGCGCGGCCGGCTTCCGGCAGAGGAAGAGGTAGTTCGCGTCCAGGGCGACGTCCGCCGCGCCCACGGCAACCGCGTAGGCGTTGGTGAGGAGCAGGACCCGCCATGGCGCGCCCGCGCGAGGACGGCAGCCGAACCCGAAGACGAGCACCGCCGCCGCGGCCACCACCAGGCCGTGAAGGGCGAAGAAGGAAATGAACGCCGGGTCGGGGAAGCCGTTGCGCACGTCCGGAGCGGCCATCGCCAGCGCCGTGCCCGCTCCCGCCCAGAAATAGAGCAGCTCGCAAGCCAGGGCCTGTCGCGTCCAGAGAGCGAAGACGGCCACCAGGATGAGCAGGTCGCAGACGTGGAGCGGGAGCAGGTCCAGCAGATCCAGCGTTCCCTGGCCGGCCCACTCGGCGAGCGTGGCGGCCGTGACGGTGACGAGCGCCGCGGCGAGCCCGAAGCGGACGGCGGCGGCCGAGCGTCCCTCCGGATCGCGGCGGACGAGCCGCACGAGGCCGATCGCGAGAACGGTCGTGAGCAGGAGCGCGCCGAGGTGGCCGGGTCCGAACAGAACGAAGGGCCGCGCCTCCCCCACCGGCAGCACAAGCGGGATGCTAACGTGGGAAGACGTGAAAGACCCGCATGTCGTGATCGTGGGCGGCGGCTTCGCGGGCCTCGGCGCCGCGCGGGCCCTGCGCGCCGCCCCCGCGCGGGTGACCCTGCTCGACCGCCGCAACCACCACGTGTTCCAGCCCCTGCTCTACCAGGTGGCCACCGCGGGCCTGTCGGCCCCCGAGATCGCGGCCCCCCTGCGCCGCATCCTGCGGCACCAGGCCAACGTGACTGTGCTGATGGGCGAGGTGGTCTCGGTGGACGTGGGCCGCCGCACGCTCGTGCTGAGCGACAGCGAGATGGGCTACGACTACCTGGTCCTGGCCACCGGCGCGACGCATTCGTACTTCGGCCACGACGGCTGGGCGGCGCACGCCCCGGGCCTCAAGAGCATCGAGGACGCGCTCGAGATCCGGCGCCGCCTGTTCCTGGCCTTCGAGCGGGCCGAGCGTGAGGACGATGCCGGAGCCCGCGCGGCATGGCTCACCTTCGTGGTCGTGGGGGGTGGTCCCACCGGTGTGGAGCTGGCCGGAACGCTGGCCGAGATCGCCCGCCACACGCTGACCCGGGAGTTCCGGCGGATCGATCCCTCCCGGGCGAAGGTCGTGCTCCTCGAGGCGGCCGATCGCGTCCTGCCGCCCTATCCGCCGGTCTTGTCGCAGAGGGCCCGGCGCCAGCTGGAAGGCCTCGGGGCCGAGGTCCGCACCGGCGCGCTCGTCACCGGCGTCGATGCGTCCGGCGTCGCTCTGGGATCCGAGCGCATCGCCGCCCGCACGGTGCTGTGGGCGGCGGGAGTGGCCGCCTCGCCCCTCGGACGCTCGCTCGGCGCCGCAGTGGACCGCGCCGGGCGGGTCAAGGTCGAGAGGGACCTCAGCCTGCCCGGCCGGCCCGAGGTGTTCGTCGCGGGCGACCTGGCGGCGTTCGAGCAGGACGGCCGGCCCATCCCCGGCGTCGCGCCGGCCGCCATGCAGATGGGCCGGCATGCGGGCGCCAACGTGCGGCGCGCCCTGGCCGGGCGGCCGCGGGCGCCGTTCCGCTACGTCGACAAGGGATCGCTGGCCACCATCGGGCGCAAGGCCGCGGTGGCCGACTTCGGCCGCGTGCACCTGTGGGGCCTGCCCGCCTGGCTGGCCTGGCTCGGGATCCACATCTTCTTCCTCATCGGGTTCCGCAACCGCCTGTTCGTCCTGCTCGACTGGGCGATGGCCTACCTGAGCTACGAGCGCGGCGCTCGCCTGATTCTCTTCGACGAATGAAACAAGCCACGGCGAGGCTGCTCCTCGTGGCGGAGGCCCTCCTCGCGCTGTGGCTCGTCCGCAACTTCTTCTACGTGACGACGTGGCGGCTCTACCTCGACGGGCGCGCCGCGGAGCGGAGCGGCTCGTCGGCCGCCCAGCGCTTCGAGGTGGAGGGCGGACGCGTCGTGCCGGAGATCCTCAGCCCCGCGGACGATCGCCTGCGCTTCACGCTACGCCTCGAGCGGCCCGCGACGCTCCGGTTCGAGGCACGACCCGGCGGCCGCGCGAGCTATGAGGTGGCCCTCGTGCGGGGAAGGGACCGGAAGATCGTCGCCCGCGGCGACGCCGGCCGGCCTTCGGCGGTGTCGCTGGCGCTTCCTCCCTTCGAAGGCGCGCTCGAGCTGGCCAACCATGGACCGTTGACCTGGGCCGACCTGCGGATCGTCGGCCGGCTCCGGTTCGCGCTGCCTCTGGCCACGCTGGTGATGCTCGCCGGGCTGTCCCTCGCCCTGCCGCGCTGGGAGGGCTCGTTCGCCCCCGCGCTCTCGAAGCGCCAGCGCTCGGCCGCGCTCGAGACGGCACTCCTGCTCGGCGGCGCGCTGGGCGCGCTGGGCGCCGCGGAGCTGGCGCTGCGCGCGCTCGGCCCCCGGCTGGGCGCCGGCATGGCCGCGCAACGCCGCGACCTGGGCGAGGCCTGGCCCAATCCCCGCTGGCAGGAGACGAAGCGCTATGGCCTTCGGCTGCGCGCCGGGCTCGAGACGTTCGCCGAGGTGAGCCATGGCGACATCGTCTGGATGGGATTCGTGCCTCCCGAGGTGTCGCCCGCCCGGACACGCCGCTTCGCCTTCCACACCGACGCCGAGGGCTTCCGCAACGCCGCCGTGCGCGACCCCATCGCGGTGGCCGCCCTCGGCGACTCCTTCACCGACGCGATGACGCTGCCGGCCGAGCAGGCATGGCCCGCCCGGCTGGAGGCGCGCCTCGGCCGGCCGGTGCAGAACTACGGGACGGCCGGCTTCGGGCCCCAGCAGGAGGAGAGGGTCCTCTCCGACTTCGCCCTCCGCCATCGCCCGGGGGTGGCCGTGCTGGCCTTCTTCGCCGGCAACGACCTCTTCAACGCCGAGACCTTCGACGATCGAGAGCGCTCCGCGGGCGGCGCGCGCGAGCGCCCGCCGGGCTGGCGCCTCAAGGACACCGTCGCGCGCTTCGACGAGCTCTACGTGATGAGCCTCGTCCGCGCCGCGGGGCAGAGGCTGCAGGAGACCTGGCCGGGAACGGCGCCGGCGCGGGCGGATGGCGGGCCGGTCGAGCCGGACCTCGACCCGCTGCCGGCCGCGCCCGGCCAGCGCCCGTCGTTCGACCGCGGGATGTTCACGGTGCCGGTGGCCGGCCGCGCGCTCCGCGTCGCGCTCATGCCGCCCTACCTGGCGACGCTGCGTTTTCCGGCCGCCGAGCTGCGCGCGCGGCGCGGCTGGGCGCTGACCCGCCAGAGCATCGAGCGCATGCAGCGCCTCGGCCAGGCGAGCGGCGCGGAGCTGGTCGTGATGTTCGTCCCCTTCAAGAGCCAGGTCTATCTCCCGCTGCTCCGCAGGAGCTTCCCTCCGGACGAGCTCGATCGGGCCCTGCGCTTCTACTTCCGCGGCACCGGGAGCACGGTGCCTTCCCGGGCGCTGGCCGGCAACCGCCTCGCCCTCAACGGCCTCGTGCAGTCGTTCTGCGCCGAGCGCGGCATCCCCTTCCTCGACCTGACGCCGGCGCTGGAGGCCGAGGTGGAGCGCGGCCGCAACGTCTACTTCGCCGACGACGCCCACTGGAACGCCGCCGGGCACGAGGTGGCCGCCGCGGCGCTGGCCGAGTTCCTGCACGGCCGCGGCCAGCCGCGGCCGTGATAGCGTGGGGAATCCCGCGAGGAGAACGATGCGCCCATCCAATATTCCGTCCGCCGTGGCCCTGATCGTGCTGGCGGCCTGGCCCGTCCTGGCCCGGGCCGCCGATCCGGCCGTGCGGTTCGACCCGAGCGCCCTGGACCGGAGCGTGGCGCCGTGCGCGGACTTCTACCAGTTCGCCTGCGGAGGATGGCTGTCCCGAAACCCGGTGCCTCCCGACCGCGCCCGCTGGGACCGCTTCGCCGAGCTGGCCGAGCGCAACCAGACGGTCCTGCGCGGCATCCTGGAGAAGGTCTCGACCGCCGATGCTGGCCGCGATCCCGTCGACCAGAAGATCGGCGACCAGTATGCCGCTTGCATGGACCAGGCCGGCATCGAGGCCAGGGGCCTGGCCCCGCTGAAGCCGGGGCTGGACCGCATCGGCGCGGTCAAGGCCAGGGCAGAGCTGCCCGCGGTGCTGGCGTGGCTGCAGGACGAGGGCGTCAACGTGGCCTTCCGCTTCCATTCCCAGCCGGACTTCAAGGACGCCAACTCCGTCATCGCGGCCGCCGACCAAGGCGGGCTCTCGCTCCCCGACCGCGACTATTACCTCAAGGATGACGCCAAGTCGGCCGATCTCCGCGCGAAGTACCTCGCGCACGTGCAGAGGATGCTGGAGCTTTCCGGCGAGGATCCCGCGGCGGCCGCGGCCGACGCCCGCGCGGTGATGGACCTGGAGACGGCGCTCGCCCGGGTATCGCTGGAGCGGGTCAAGCGCCGCGAGCCCGCCAACATCTACCACAAGATGAAGGCGGAGGACCTGCAGGCGCTTACGCCCCACTTCGACTGGAAGGCGTACCTGGTCGCGATCTCGGCCCCCGCGCTGCCCGACCTGAACGTGGCCGTGCCGGACTTCTTCAAGGGCCTCGACGCGCAGCTCGACGCGACGCCGCTCGAGGCCTGGAAGGCCTACCTCCGCTGGCACGTCGTGCACGGCAACGCCGGCCTGCTGCCGGCGGCCTTCGTGGACGAGGACTTCGCCTTCTACGGGCGCGCCCTCACGGGAGCGAAGGAGCTGCGGCCGCGGTGGAAGCGGTGCGTGGCGATCGTCGACGACGAGATGGGAGAGGCGCTCGGCCGCCGCTACGTCGAGGCCACCTTCGGGGCCGAGGGCAAGGAGCGCACCTCGAGGATGGTGGCCGCGCTCGAAGCCGCGCTGGAGCGCGACATCAAGACGCTGCCCTGGATGACCGAGCCGACCAAGGTGCAGGCGCTGGCAAAGCTGCACGCCATCGCCAACAAGATCGGCTATCCCGACCGCTGGCGCGACTACTCCAGCCTGCGCGTCGTCCGCGGGGACGCCCTCGCCAACGACTGGCGGGCGGCGGAGTTCGAGTCGCGCCGGGACCGGGCCAAGATCGGCCGGCCCCTCGACCGCAGCGAGTGGGGCATGAGCCCGCCCACCGTAAACGCGTACTACAACCCCCTGCAGAACAACATCAACTTCCCGGCCGGCATCCTCCAGCCGCCGTTCTACGACGTCGCGATGGACGACGCCGTCAACTTCGGTGGCATCGGGGCGGTGATCGGGCACGAGCTGACCCACGGCTTCGACGACCAGGGCCGGAAGTTCGCCGCCAACGGCGACCTGGCGGACTGGTGGACGGCCGAGGACGCCCGGGAGTTCGAGAACCGGGCCGCCTGCATCGCCGACGAGTACGCGGGCTTCACGGTGGCGGGGGACGTGCATCTCAACGGCAAGCTCACGCTGGGCGAGAACACGGCCGACAACGGCGGGCTGAGGATCGCCTACATGGCCTTGATGCAGACGCTGGCCGACGCCACCCGGAAGCCGGCCGCCGCCGTCATCGACGGCTTCACACCGGAGCAGCGCCTCTTCCTCGGCTGGGCCCAGGTCTGGTGCCAGAACGAGACCGAGGAAAGCGCGCGGCTGCGGGCCAACGTCGACCCGCACTCACCGGGACGCTATCGCGTGGACGGCGTGATGGCCAACATGCCGGAGTTCCAGCAAGCCTACTCCTGCAAGGCGGGAGACGCCATGGTGCGCGAGAACGCCTGCCGGGTCTGGTGAGGCCGTGGCCAGCGTTGCCTTTGAACGCAGAGGTCGCGGAGAAAGACGGAGAGGACGCAGAGGACGGAAAAGGAGCAGGGTCCGACCGGTTATCCTGCGCGCGTGGCAGAGTACTTCGTCGTCTACAAGAAGGACGGCCGGGGCTGGCGCGCCGGGGTGCGTGGCTATCGCCGGGCCCGCGCCCGCGGGCGGACGATCCGCGTGACGCGGGTCCGGCTGCGCCGCGCGCTGGCGCTGCTGGTGCAGGACCCCGACGACATGGACTTCGTGGAGGACGTGCGCCTGCCCGGCGCGGCGCGGCGGCTCCTCGGCCGCCACTGGGCGTCGCGCCGCCGCCTGGCCGGCGCGCAGGCGCGGGCCGACGCCGCGGCCGGGGCCGCGCTCCAGGCCCTGAAGGACCTGTCGCTCGGCATCCGCGACGCCAGCGACCTCCTGGGCGTTCCGCCCCTGAAGCTGGCCCGGCTCTGGAAGACGCGCGCCTCGGACCGGCTCGCCTGAGAGGCGGATGCCCGAGCTGCCCGAGGTCGAGACCGCGCGCCGCCTGGCCCGGCGGGTGCTGACCGGGCACCGCATCGTGGCGGTGGCGACCGTCGATGATCCCATCGTCTACGCCGGCGTGAGCCCTCGCCGCCTGGCCGCCGCGCTGAGGGGTCGGCGCGTGGAGGCGGTCGGCCGCAAGGGCAAGCACTTCTGGCTGGAGCTGGACCGGCGCCCCTGGCCGGCCTTCCACTTCGGCATGAGCGGGTCGCTGCGGGTCTACGGCGACGCTTCCGAGCGGCCCCGCTACTGGAAGCTCGAGCTGCAGAGCGAGGACGGCGCCCGGCTGGCGATCCGCGATCCCCGCCGTCTCGGCCGCATCCGGCTGCTGCGTGATCCGGCGCGCGAGCCGCCCATCAGCCGGCTGGGCTTCGACGTCCTGGAGGAGATGCCCGGGCCGCGCCAGCTCCACGGGCTGCTGTCGCGGCGGCGGGGACCCATCAAGGCGGTGCTGCTGGACCAGGGCCTCTTCGCCGGGGTCGGCAACTGGATCGCCGACGAGGCGCTCTACCAGGCCCGCATCAGCCCCCACCGGCCGGCCGCCAGCCTGAAGCCGGCCGAGGTCGCGCGCCTGCGCCGGCGGCTGGCGGCGATCGTCGTCCTGGCCGTGAGGGTGCTCGCGGCGGAGAAGGACCTCCCGCGCGGGTGGCTCTTCCACCGGCGCTGGAGCGACAGCCGCCCGCAGGGCCGCCGGGCCGAGCGCATTGTCCGCGAGACGATCGGCGGCCGCACCGCCGCCTGGGTCCCCAGCCGCCAGCGCTGAACGCAGCCGTTCCGCGAGCGGCGTCGGCCTTCTAACGCAGAGGACGCAGAGAGGAACAGAGAGAACGCAGAGGAAAGTGGATAGGCAGCGATGTCGCGCAACGGTAACGGAGGGCGCGCGCGTGTCCCGGAGCGCGCGACTGGTTGATGGACCCGATATCGACCGCGCCGTCGTCAGACGACGCGGTCGATCAGGACGGAGCGCGCGGAGTGGACACCACGCGCCCGGCCCTGAGGCAGCCTTGCGAGTTGGGGTGGCTCACGCCTCCCACGGCAGGCCGGGGCGGCCGAAGTGGCCATAGTTCGTCGTCCGCCGGTAGATGGGCCGCAGCAGGTCCAGGCGCTCGATGATGGCGGCGGGGCGGAAGTCGAAGCCGCGGACGAAGTCGGCCGCCGCCCCGGCGTCACCGGTCCCGAACGTGTCCACCAGGACGGCGATGGGCTGGGCGACTCCGATCGCGTAGGCGACCTGGATCTCGAGGCGCTCGGCGACCCCCGCCTGCACTGCCTGGCGAGCGACGTAGCGGCAGAAGTACGCCCCGCTGCGGTCGACCTTGGAGGGGTCCTTCCCGCTGAAAGCCCCTCCCCCGTGGCGCGCCGCGCCCCCGTAGGTGTCGACGATGATCTTGCGGCCGGTGACGCCGCAGTCGGCGGCCGGCCCGCCCTTCACGAAGCTGCCGCTGGGGTTCACGGTGAAGCGGGTGGAGCGGTCGAACCATCGGCCAAGCGCGCGGGGAGCGAGCACCGCCTCCACGTAATGCCGCACCACCGCGGCGTCGACCTCGGGCGCGTGCTGCGCCGAGACGAGGACCTCGGTGACGCGCGCGGGTTGGCCGCCCTCGTAGGCGACCGAGACCTGGGTCTTGCCGTCCGGACGGAGCCAGGGGACGGCGCCGGACCGGCGGTCTTCGGCGAGGCCCCGGGAAAGGGCGTGGGCGAGGAGGATCGGCAGGGGCATCCGCTCCGGCGTCTCGGCGGTGGCATAGCCGAACACGATGCCCTGGTCGCCCGCCCCCTGCTCGCCGACGTGGTTGGTCGTGGGATCGACGCTGCGGCCGATCTCCCAGCTCTGGCCGGTGAGGTGCTGGAGCACGTGGACGCCGCCGGCGTTGAACGGAGCGAGGGGATCGTCGTAGCCCAGCTCGCGTACCGCCTCGCGCACCAGGGGCAGGTGGTCCAGGACGGCGATGGAGCTGATCTCGCCGGCCAGGACCACGATGCCCGACTTGCAGAGGACCTCGCACGCCACGCGGCTCCTCCGGTCCAGCTCCAGGTACGCGTCCAGGATGGAATCCGCGATGTAGTCGCAGACCTTGTCGGGGTGGCCCTCCGCCACCGATTCGGAGGTGAGCACGAGGGTCGCCGGCCTGCCCCGGGGGCCGGCGACGCTGGACCGCGCCGAGGTCGCTTCGCCGAGCGTGCTCACGCCGCGTGGCCTTCGCTCGCGCGGGAGTGAATCCCGCGCTCGCTCTTCAAGCTGGGGGGTGCTCCGCACCCCCCAGACCCCCCGCTCGAGTGATTCCCGCGCGATGCTCCACATCTCTCGGACCCCCTGCGCCCGTCGAGGCGCAGGGACAGCGCGCAGCCGCGGGCGCTCGGGTACTCCCGCAGGACCTCGTCCCGGCGCGCGCGCGCCTCGGCCAGGTCCGCGGTGCCGAGCGAGAAGCGGATGCGCTCCTTCTGCCATCCCGGCAGGTGCACGGTGAACGCGATCCACCAGCGGTGGCCGTTGCGCCAGAGGTGGTGGTCGGGATCGATCGGACGGGGATTCGAAGAGGGGAACGGCTGGCTCTGGGCCATGGTGTCTTCTCCTTCCGAAGAAGACACCCGGAGGGCGCGGCTTTCGGCCGCGCCGGACAACTTCGTTGCCTCGTTCCGGCTCGAGGCCACATCTCCCGTCGGCTCGTGCCGATCGGGACGGCACCTTGGGTTGCCCCCCCAGGTTGCCGGGCCCGCTTCCGCGGGTCTCTCCGGATGTCGAAGAAGAATATGACTCCTCCCGAGGACGAATGCAAGCGCCGGCTTGTGTCATAGCCTGTGGTAGGCTCGTCGAGTCCCCCGAGGAGGACGCCATGACGCTCGCCCCCCTGCGGCCGGCGGCGCTGGCCGCCCTCGCCCTGGGCCTGTCCGGAGCTACCGTGCTCGCGCAGGACGACCCTCACGCCGCCTGCGCGGCGATGGGGTGGGTGCCACGGGAGGTCCTCCAGCGGCCGGTGGGGCTGAGGGACGGCGCAGGAGCCCTCCACGACCCCGTCACCACCCGATCCCGGGAAGCCCAGGCGCTCTACGACCAGGGCGTCGCCTACCTTCATTCCTACGTCTGGATCGAGGCGGCCCGCTCGTTCAACGAGGCCCTGCGCCACGATCCCGACCTGGCCCTGGCGTACATCGGCCTCAGCCGGGTCTACTCGGGCCTCGAAGATCCCGCGGACGCCCGCGCGGCAGCGCGGCGGGCCGAGGCTCTCGCCGCCGGCGTCAGCGCGCGCGAGCGGCGCCGCATCGGCCTGCGCGCGAAGCAGCTCGACGCGATGGACGACCCTCCCGACGCGGAGAAGCACGCCGCGTACAAGAAGGCCATCGACGACGCCCTGGCCGCCGACGGGTCCGATCCCGAGCTGTGGCTGCTGCGCGGCAACGCCGAGGAGCGCTGGGCCTCCGGCCGCGGGCAGCGGGGCGAGGCGGCGTCGGTCCCCTTCTACGAGCGCGCGCTGGCCCTCGTCCCCGACCACTTCGCCGCGCACCATTACCTGGTGCACTCCTGCGAGAACGTCGGGCGCATCGACGACGCGCTGCGCCACGGCGAGGCCTATGCCCGCCTCGCGCCCGCGGTCCCCCATGCCCGCCACATGTACGGCCACGACCTGCGCCGGGTGGGCCGGGTCGAGGACGCGATCGCCGAGTTCCGCCGGGCCTACGACCTGGAGATGGCGTACTACGCCGCCGAGAAGCTCCCGGCCGCGATCGACTGGCACCATCCTCACAACCTGGACCTGCTGGCCGGATGCCACCAGCACCAGGGCCAGATGAAGACGGCCGAGGCCTACATGCGCGAGTCGCTCGCGATCCCGGCGGTCACCGACGGCCGCGAGTTCAACAAGAAGGAGTGGGGGGTGTTCCTGCTCGCGCTGGGCCGCACCGACGAGGCGCTCGCCGCGGGGCGCGAGCTGGCCGGCGGACGCTGGCCGGCCACGCGCGCGGTCGGCCACGTGCTAGCCGGCCACGCGCTCGTCGCCACCGGACAGACCGCTGGCGCTCGCGAAGAGCTGGACGCCGCGGAGAGGGAGTCCCAGCAGCTCGGCAGCGGGGCCGCGGGCATCTCGCGCTCGTCGGTCGATCCCTACGTGGACGGCCTGCGCGGAGAGCTGCTCCTGCGCGAGGGCCGCCGGGCGGAGGCCGAGGAGCTGTTGAAGGACGTGGAGCGGAGGATCCGCGCGGTGCCGGGGCCGGACGCGTGGACCGAGGCGCTCTACCGCCTGGAGGCGGTCGCCCGCGCCGCCCGCGCCGCGGGGGACTGGGACCTGGCCGCCTATACCGCCGGCCAGATGCGGGACCACGACCCCGCCTACGCGGGCACCCATTACGCGGCGGGCCTCGTCGCCGAGCATCGCGGCGACGCCGCTGGCGCCGCGCACGAGTTCGCGGCCGCGGTGGCGCTCTGGAAGGACGCCGATCCCGACCTGCCCGCGCTGCGCGATGCCCGCGCCCGCGCGGGCCAGAGCGGCGTCCCGGCCCGGCCCACCGGAGGGTCCGCGCGCTGACGGCCCGCCAGACCGTCCGCCTCCCCGGCCCCTTCCCGATGCGCCACGGCGGGGTGTTGCCGCAGGTCGACATCGTCTACGAGACGTGGGGCCGGATCTCGCCCGCAAAGGACAACGTGGTCCTGCTCGTCACGGGCCTCTCCCCCGGGGCCCACGCCCGCTCGTCGGCGGGGGACCCGACGCCGGGCTGGTGGGAGGAGATGGTCGGCCCGGGCCAGGCCATCGACACGGAACTCTTCCACGTCCTCTGCGTCAACTCGCTCGGGAGCTGCCACGGCTCGACCGGGCCGGCGTCGGTCGACCCGGCGGGCGAGCGCTACCGGCTGAGGTTCCCGGTCCTGACCATCGAGGACATCGCCACCGCCGCCCACGCCGCCCTGGAGCGGCTCGGCATCACGCGGCTGCGCGCGGTGGTGGGCCCGTCGCTGGGCGGGATGACCGCCCTCGCCTACGCCATCTTGTTCCCCGAGGACGTGCGCGACCTGATCACGATCTCCTCCGCCACGCGCGCCACGTCCTTCGCCACCGCCATCCGCTCGCTGCAGCGGGAATGCATCCGCAGCGATCCCGAGTGGCGCGGCGGCGACTACCCGCCCGACGGAGGGCCCGAGACCGGCCTCCGCCTGGCCCGCAAGCTCGGCCTCATCACCTATCGCTCGGCCCGGGAGTGGCGGGAGCGCTTCGGCCGGGAGCGGATCACGGGGGCGTCGCCGGCCGAGATGTTCGGCCCCGAGTTCGAGGTGGAGGCCTACCTGGAGATGCACGCCCGCAAGTTCGCGGGAGCCTTCGACGCGAACTGCTATCTCTACCTCTCGCGGGCGATGGACCTCTTCGACGTGGCCGAGCACGGCGGCTCGGTCGAGGCGGGCCTGGGCCGGATCCGGGCCGATCGCACGCTGGTGATCGGGGTCGAGACCGACTTCCTCTTCCCCATCGACCAGCAAGAGGAGATCGCGCGCATACTGGCCGGCGCCGGCCGCACCGTGAGCATGGTCCGCCTCCCGTCGATCCAGGGCCACGACTCGTTCCTCGTCGACATGGACCGGTTCTGCCCGGTCATCGGAGAGTTCCTACGGCGAGCGTGAAGGGGATGGGCCTGCGGCCCGAGCGGAGCCGCCCCAGGGGGAGGGCGGGCTCCGCGCCCGAGGCGAAGCCGCGCATGAGCTCGGAGCGGCTGCGGACGATGCTGCCCGACCTGTGGGTGCTCGTACGGCCCCGGCGGTGGCTCCTCGCGGGCGGTCTCGGCCTCATGGCGATCAACCGCGTGGCGGGGCTCGTGCTGCCGGCGTCGACGAAGTACCTCATCGACGACGTCCTCGGCAAGGGGCACCGGCAGATGCTCCTCCCGCTGGTCGGGGCGGTGGTGGCGGCGACGCTCGTGCAGGGGCTCACGTCCTTCGCGCTGACCCAGCTCCTCTCCAAGGCCGCCCAGCGGCTCATCGCCGACATGCGCAAGCAGGTCCAGGCCCACGTCGGCCGCCTGCCGGTCGCCTATTACGACACCAACAAGACGGGAAGCCTCGTCTCGCGGATCATGAGCGACGTCGAGGGCGTCCGGAACCTCATCGGCACCGGCCTGGTGGAGTTCGCGGGCGGCCTTCTGACCGCCGTCCTCGCCCTGGTCCTCATGCTGCGGATCAGCCCCGTCATGACCCTGGTCACGTTCCTCTCCCTCGGCGCGTTCAGCGTCGTCCTCTACCAGGCCTTCGGCGTCCTGCGGCCGATCTTCCGCGAGCGGGGGAAGATCTACGCGGAGGTCACCGGGCGGCTGACCGAATCGCTCGGGGGCGTGCGGGTGGTGAAGGGATACCACGCGGAAGCGCGGGAGGCCGAGGTGTTCGGGGGCGGTGTCGCGCGCCTGCTCGCCAACGTCCTCCAGACCCTGACCTCCACCTCGGTCATGGGGCTGTCTTCGACGATGCTCCTCGGCGTGGTCGGCGCGGCGGTGATGTACGTCGGCGCGCTGCAGATCCTCGCCGGATCGCTCACCCTGGGCGGCTTCTTCACCTATACGATGCTCCTCGGCTTCCTGGTCGCGCCGCTCTTCCAGATCGTGTCGATCGGCACCCAGCTCACCGAGGCCGTGGCGGGCCTCGAGCGGACGCGGGAGGTCCTCCGGGAGAGGCCGGAGGACCAGGACCCGCGCCGCACCGTGTCCCTGGGCCGGCTCCGGGGCGAGGTCGCCTTCGAGGACGTTCGCTTCGCGTACGAGCCGGGCCAGCCGGTCCTGAGGGGGATCTCCTTCCGCTCCCAGCCGGGGACGGTGACGGCGCTCGTCGGGCCTTCGGGCTCGGGCAAGTCGACGATCATCGCCCTCGTGGCGGCCTTCCACGTCCCCTCCGAGGGCCGGGTGCTCGCGGACGGCATCGACCTCGCCACCGTGCGGCTCGACTCCTACCGCACGCAGCTGGGCGTGGTCCTGCAGGACACCTTCCTCTTCGACGGGACGATCCGCGAGAACGTCGCCTTTGCCCGGCCGGACGCCTCCGACGAGCGGGTGCTCGCCGCGTGCCGCACGGCGCGGGTGGACGAGTTCGCCGAGGGCTTCCCGGACGGCTACGACACCGTCGTCGGCGAGCGGGGCGTGAAGCTCTCCGGCGGCCAGCGCCAGCGCGTCTCGATCGCGCGGGCCATCCTGGCCGACCCGCGGATCCTCATCCTCGACGAGGCCACCTCCAGCCTCGACTCGGAGTCGGAGGCGCTCATCCAGGAAGGCCTCGCCCATCTGCTGCAGGGCCGCACCACGTTCGTGATCGCCCACCGGCTGTCGACCATCCGGAGGGCCGACCAGATCCTGGTGGTGGAGCTGGGCGAGATCATCGAGCGCGGCACCCACCGCGAGCTGCTCGACCGGGGCGGCCGGTACTACGAGATGTACACGAAGCAGCACGGCGTCGAGGCGAACCTCTTCCTGGCCCCGGGAGAGGGCGACAAGCCGCCGGAGGCGCCCAGCGAGCCGGCGCCCGCGGCGGCGCCGGCCGGCGGCGAAGGGCTGGGACGCCTGCTGCGGGGCGGCGGCGGCTAGAAGACGCGATTGAAGCTCCCCGGGGCCGGCGTCGTCCTCGCCGCGGTCGCGGCCGCCGGAGAGCTGAGAGGCGCGGAGCGGCCCCGGATCGTCACCTCGCCGAACGAGGTCGAGTCGGCCGTGGTCGAGGTGGTCAGCATCCATGGCCGCGGCGGCCCGCGGACCCGGCACGGCTCGGCGTTCTACATCGGCGAAGCCGGGGACCTGCTCACCTGCTTCCACGTCCTCGACCACATGCCGCGGGAGGACGCGCCACGGCTGCGGCTGGCCGACGGCCGGGAACGGCTCTTCGAGGTCGTCGACGTGGACCGTGAGGTCGACCTCGCGCTCCTGCGTTCCGACGCGCCGGAGCGCTTCCTGGCCCTGGCGCCCGAGTTGCTGCCCGAGATCGGACAGCCGGCGCTCTTCGGCGGCCTGACGCGCCGCGAGGGCGACGTCCCGCCCTCGCCCCCGCTCTCGCTGCGGCGCTGCACCGTGGTCGCCCGGGGGTCGCGCCGGGCGCCCCGGGGGCATGGCGCGGTCCTCAATATCGAGCTGGACCAGATCGCCGACCCCGGCCACAGCGGGGGTCCCCTTCTCGCGGAAACGACGCTGGCGGTCATCGGCGTGATGCGCGCGAACCTGGAGAGGGCGACGGGCGGGACAGCCGGGGCGAAGCCCGAAGGGCATGCCCTGGCGGTCCCCCTGATGTACGTGAGGCCCTTCGTGGCGAGAAATTTGAACCTTCCCAACGCCGCGTGCGTCTCACCGTCGGACAAACAGGAGGCAGAGGTATGCGCAAGGCATGGGTGGCGGGGATCGCGGTGCTGCTCGGGGCAGCCGTCAACGCCCCGGCCGACGAGTGGTCCCATCAGTACTCCCTGAAAGGCCGGCCGGAGCTGCACGTCACGACCGACGACGGCAGCGTGCGGATCGAGACCGGCGAGCGGCTCCAGATCGACGCCCGAGTGACGACCAGGGGCTGGCGCATCGGGCCGGACCAGGTCACCGTCACCGAGAGCCAGACCGGCGACCGCGTGGAGATCGAGGTCCGCGTGCCCCACGATCACTGGGGGCTCGACTTCGGGCACCGGTCGATCACGGTGACCTTGCAGGTGCCGCGGGACGTCGACCTCGACGTGCGGACCGGCGACGGGAGCGTGAGCGTCCAGCCCGTCTCCGGCCGCCTGCGTATCTTCACCGGCGACGGCAGCATCACCGCCGAGGGGCTGCAGGGCGACATCCGCCTCCATACCGGCGACGGACCGATCCGGGCCACCGC
>QHVM01000095.1 GCA_003223555.1 Acidobacteriota bacterium
CATGGCCTGCGGCCAGTGCGCGTTCCGTGAAGTCTGCCCGCACACGGCGCGGGGGCCGGAGGGGGAGGAGCGGCCGACGGCCTGATCACCGGGCCGTGCGCTCTGAGCTCAGCGCGATCGAGGCGCCTCGTCCCTCTGTCAGCGGCCGCGTCTCACCCCAGAGGGGCAGCAGGTCCAGCTCGACCGCCTCGAAGGGCTCGGCGTGCACGACGGCGTCGGACGCGTAGGTGACCAGAAGCAGCCACCCGTTCTCGGACGGTCGATAGACCTCGAGCGTGCGCGCCTCGGGGTTGACGAACCACGCGTGACCCACCGCAGACCGGGCGTAGACGGCTCGGTGGACGGCGAGAGGACCTCGCACACCCAGTCGGGCGCCAGGGTGAAGAAGGCCGCCTTCGGGAACTCCGGCATCCGCTCGCGCCTCCAGCCCGCGAGGTCCGGCACGAGGACGTCCTCGCCGAGGTGAAGCTCGGGCTCGTGCACGATCCACCAGCCGCCCGGACCGCCGCGTCCCTGGTGGAAGGGGCCACCGAGGTCCACTCCAAGCACCGACGCGGCGAGCGCGTGGGGCGCGGCCGGCCGCGGGCTGACGTACAGCTCGCCGTCCACGATCTCCGCCACCTTGTCGTCGGGGACCTTGAGCAGGTCCTCGTAGGTGGCCCGAGGCTTCTCGATTCGCGACGTCGGCACGGCATCCATCGTACCCCTCCGACCACCGACGAGAGAGGATCGCACGGCGAATGGACAGCGAAGGTCCATGGGCGGCGGTGCGTCACGCTCCGCTGGCGGATGGAGCCCCGCCCGACCGCTCGCTTTGAAGCAGTCTGGTCTCGGCCTGCGAACCAAGACCATCGGTTACGCGGGCGTCGCGGGACGAATACGACATGTCGTACTTTCAATCGCCCATCATCAACGTGGCTTCTCTGCGGTGAGGCGAGACTCGGCCCGCCGCTCGGGGAAGTAGGCCGCGGCGAGCCCCATCCGGCCGAGCAGGTCCCGATACCGCGGGTCGTCGTGCAACAGGTCGAAGAGCGGCCCCGAGAAGCCCAGCACTTCGATGGCGCGTTGCTCGCAGGCCTTCTCGAGGAGCGCGAAGGCCTTCGTCTTGTGGCCGAGACCGAGCTGGACCAGCGCGAAATACTGGGGCGAGACGTATTCCTGGCGTGAGCGCTCCTCGAGCGCGCGCAACGCGGCGAGCGCGTCGGCGCTGCGTCCCGTCGCCCCGTACAGGTACCCGAGCCAAGGCCCGGGCGCCCCGCGCCCCCCGCGAGCCCTTCTCTTCTCCATGACGGCGATCGCTTGGCGAAGGTCGCCCTGCCGTACGTACATGAGGGCCAGCGTCTGGTCCACGCGGGGGAAGGTGGGCTCCAGCTCGCGGGTCTTCTGCAGCTGCTGGATCGCCTCGTCGTAGCGTCCCAGCCGCATCAGCGCGAAGGCGACCTCGACGCTGATGACCGGGGAGAACGGACTCAGCTCCTGGGCGCGCTGGACCTGGGGCAGCGCTTCCTCGTCGCGTCGCACGGTCAGCAGGTAGATGGCATAGGCGCGACGGCCTTCCGCGGAGTTGGGGTCCAGTTCCAGGGAGCGCCGGAACTCCCGTTCCGCACCGTCCCAGTCCCAGCGGTAGCGATACAGCACCCCCGCCAGCGACGCATGGGCTTCGGCCAGCGTGTCGTCCAGGGCCAGGGCCTTGCGGGCGGCGGCCTCCGCTTTTGGCATGCACTCGCTAGGCGCCAGACCGTCCTGGTCGGATTGCCGGTAGGTGTCCGACAACCCGGAATAGGCGGGCGCATACCCGGGATCTTCCGCGATGGCCCGTTCGAAATATCTCGCGGCCTTCCGCATGTTCTCCCGTCCTCGCATGCTCCAGTAGAAGCGACCCTTGAGGTACGACTCGTAGGCCTCGGGATGAACGGTCGCCCCCTGGGACAGCCGTCGGCGCTCGTCCGGCCGGACCTCCACCTGGACGGCCTGGGCGATGGCCCGGGCCACCTCTTCCTGCAAGGCCAGCACGTCGCGCATATCCCGGTCGTAGCTCCGGGCCCACAGGTGCCGGTCGGTCGGGGCATGGATGAGCTGGGCCGTGATCCGTACCCGCGGCCCCACCCGCACGACCGTCCCTTCCACCACGGCCTCGACGTTCAGCTCGCGCGCGATCTCGGGCAGAGACTTCCTGGTCGCCCGGTACCGCATCATCGACGTCCGCGAGATCACCCGCAGCCGGCCGATCTGGGCCAGCTCGGTGGTGAGGGCGTCGGTCATGCCGTCGACGAAGTAGTCCTGGGCGGCGTCCCCGGAGAGGTTCTCGAGCGGCAACACCGCGATGGACTTGATCTCGATGGGCGACGCGGTGGTCGCCAAGCTCCGCGCCAGCCACTCCCTTCCTCTGCCCGCCTGGAGACCGATCAGCCCGGCGGCCACGATGGCCAGCGCCGCCGGCGCGCTCCACGCCCAGCGGCGGCGAGCTTCCGGCCGGGGCGCGCCGAGGTCCGGGATCCCCCCGCTGTCCGGCGCCGAAATCGTCGGGGGGTCGGCCCCCCCGATGAAGCGATAGCCGCGGCGCGGGATGGTCTCCACGAAGCGTGGATTCTCGGCCGAGTCTCCCAGGGCCTCGCGCAGCTTCTTGACCGCGCTGCTCAGCCCCATGTCGAAATCGACGAAGGTGTCGGCGGGCCACAGCTTCCGGCGAAGCGCCTCGCGGGTCACCACTTCGCCGCGGCGCTCCAGCAGCAGCAGGAGGACCTGGAAGGACTGGGGGGTCAGCCGGGTCCGGAGGCCATGCTTGCGGAGCTCGCCCGACTGGACGTCGAGCTCGAACGCTCCGAAACGCATGACGCGGTTGCCCTCGGCGAGCGATGCCATGGACGGCCCTGGGGGGATCCCTCGGCCCAAGTCTGAGCCAGGCCGACCGACGGGGCAAGCCCTCGACCGGTCAAGCCTCGCGGTAAAGAACTCGCGGGGAATGATTTGTCCGGCCTGACACATTCCATCCCGCGATCAACCACGGACCATTGACTCCCGCACCTTCGCGGACGACATTGCCGGACACCATGAAACACTCTTGCTCGAGCCGTTGCCTGACGGTCGTGGCCGCCCTCGCGTTCGCGGCGGTGACCGCCCCTGCCCTCGCCGTTGCTCAGCCGACCGTGACCGTCGTCATGAAGGGGCTCGACAACCCACGTGGCCTGGCCTTCGCTCCGAACGGCGCGCTCTTCGTGGCCGAGGCGGGGCGCGGCGGGGCGCCCTGCCCGGGCACCACCGGGCTGAACTGCTACGGCCTGACCGGCGCGGTGAGTCGCCTGTGGCATGGGCACCAGGACCGGGTCGCGACCGGCCTGCCCTCGATCTCGTTTCCGCAAGGCGCGCAGGCGCGCGGCCCGCACGACATCTCGATGAACGGACTGGGCAATGCCCGCGTGACGATCGGGCTCGAGGCCGACCCCGCGAGCCGCGAGACGCTGGGCCGTCCGGGCCTTGGCTGGCTCGTCGACGTCCCCGCATCGACCCTGATGGCCCCGTCGACGCAGTCCCGCACCGGCGAGTGGAGCTTCGCCGTCGACGTGGCGGCCTTCGAGACGATCCACAATCCGGACTCCAGCAGATTGGAGAGCGACCCCTACGGCATCCTGGCGCTGCCCGGGCATTATGTGGTCGTCGATGCCGGCGCAAACGCGCTGCTGGACGTCGACGAGCACGGCGAGATCTCCCTGCTCGGGGTATTCCCGTCCCGGCCCGGACGACCCACCGACTCAGTGCCGACGTCGGTCGCGGTCGGGTCCGACGGCGCGTACTACGTCGGCGAGTTCACCGGATTCGGTGCTCCGCTCCCCCCGCCGGGGGATGCCAAGATCTACCGGGTCGTACCGGGCGAGGGCGTGCAGGTGTTCTGCACCGGCTTCAACAGGATCATCGACATCGCCTTCGACGGCGATGGAAGCCTCTACGTCCTCCAGATCTACGCGAGGCCCACGCCCACCGATCCCGGTCCCGGCGTCCTCTGGCACGTCACTCCGCCCCCTCCGGACTCTCTCGACCGGAGCTGCCCTGACCGCCAGCGGGTCGACACCGGCGTCGTGCTCGACACGCCGACGGCGATTGCCATCGGCCCCGACGGCGCGCTCTATGTCTCCAACCGCGGCACTCGGATCGGGGTGGGCGAGGTCCTGCGCATCGAGAGGTGAGCCGAGGAGAATCATGAGGGGCGCCACCGTCTCTGGACGCGGCAACGATAATGGGGCGTGGGCCTCGAGGCCGAGTGCTACGTCCGCCTGGGCCGGCGGACATCGAGCGGCCGCGCGCGCCTCGAGGAGAAGGCGCTCCTCTTCCGGGGGGAGTTCCGGCTGAGGATCCCCTTCAGCGACGTGAAGTCGCTGGAGGTGCGGCGCGGAACCATGAGGGTCGGCTTCTCGGGCGGCCAGGCGGCCTTCGACCGCGGCCCCGACGCCGAGAAGTGGGCCGACAAGATCCGCCACCCGAGAGGCCTCCTCGACAAGCTCGGCGTGAAGGCGGGGATGAGGGTCTCGCTCCTCGGCGTCGACGACGAGGAGTTCAAGAAGCAGCTTCGCGCCCGCACGCCGGACGTCGTCGAAGGCCGGGCGGGGGGCGATTCCGACCTCGTCTTCGTCAAGATGACGGCCGCCGGGGACGTCGCAAAGCTGAAGGCGCTCCGCCGCGCCATCAAGCCCGGCGGCGCGGTCTGGGTCGTCTGGCCGAAGGGCCAGAAGGCCTTCCGCGAGGACGACGCCCGCCGGGCCGGCCCGGACGCGGGCCTGGTCGACGTGAAGGTCGCGAGCTTCTCCGATGCGCTGAGCGCGCTCAAGATGGTGATCCCGGTGAAGGAGCGGCCCCGCTTGCGATAGAGTGGGACCCATGCAGACGACACGCGTCGGCTTCGCGGGCATGGGGCTCATGGGCAGCCGGATGGCGCGCCACTTCCTCACCAAGGGTTTCCCGCTGAGCGTCTGGAACCGCACCCCGGAGCGCTGCCAGCCGCTCGTGGCCAACGGCGCCCGGCCGGCCAGGACGCCGCGCGAGCTGGCCGAGCTGTCCGACGTGGTCGTGACCTGCGTCGCCGATCCCAATGCGGTCGGCCGCATCGTGTTCGCCGACGACGGCATCCGTCCCGCGGCCCGGCCCGGCTTCCGCTACGTCGAGACGTCCACCATCTCGCCCGGCCTCGCGCGGCGCACGGCGGAGGTGCTGCGCGCGCAGGGCGCCGACATGCTCGAGGCGCCGGTGACCGGATCGAAAATGGGCGCCGAGAAGGGCACCCTGCTCATCATGACCGGGGGGTCCAAGGAGGTGCACGACGAGCTGATGCCGGTGCTCATGGCCTTCGGCGCCAAGGCCATCCACTGCGGCGACATCGGCCAGGCCTCGGTCGTCAAGCTCGTCGGCAACACGATCATCTCCTTCATGCTCGAGGGGCTCTGCGAGGGGCTCGTGGTCGGGCGCAAGGCCGGCGTGAGCCTGGAGACGATCCTCGAGGTGGTGATGGCCTCCGGGTTCGCCTCGCCCTACTTCACGTTCAAGGGCGCCGCCATCGGCCGCCGCGACTGGGACACTCACTTCTCGATCGACCTGCTGGTGAAGGACCAGGGGCTGATGCTCGAGGAGGCGGGGACGCGCCGGGTGCCGATGCCCGGGCTGGCGGCCATCCGCGAGGTCTTCCAGGCCGCGCGCGGGCAGGGCTGGGGCGAGGAGGACATCGCGGCCGTCGTCAAGGTCCTGGAGAAGTCCGCCGGCGGTACGTAGCGGACCTGGCCTGGCCGGTCCCCGTGGCAATCTGGCCCCGCACGAACGGGGGAATCATGGGGCTCATGCCAGCGCTGGTCCTGGCCGCGGTCGTCCTGGTGGCCGTCGGCGCAGCGCTCGTCCTGACCCGCCAGCGGGGCGACGCGTCGCTGCCCCTCCTCGACTCGGTCTCCCGGACCCTCGGCCAGCTCCAGGGCGAGCTGGTCCGCCTGGCCCGCCACCAGGAGGAGCTGCGCCAGGACATCCAGCGTGGACGCGAGGCCTCCATCCTCCAGCTCTCCGAGACGGCCCGGGACCTGCGCGGCGAGATCGGCGACGCGCAGAAGGCGCTGGCCGAGGTGAAGGCGTTGGAGCAGGGACGCGCGCGCCAGTTCGAGCAGGCCGCCGACAGCCTCAAGCGTCTGGAGGCGGTGGTGGCCGGATCGGCGACGCGGGGGACGGCGGGGGAGAACATCCTCGCCCGCGCGCTCGCCCAGCTTCCCCCCGACCTGCTCGAGATCAACGTCGCCTTCGGCAGCCGCATCGTCGAGTACGCGCTGCGCCTGCCCGGCGGGCGGATCCTGCCCATCGACAGCAAGTGGACGAGCGTCGCCGTGCTGGAGCGGCTGGAGACCGTCGCCGCCGAGCAGCCCCAGGAAAGGAAGCGCCTGCTGGAGCAGGTGGTGCGCGACGTGCGGAGCAAGATCCGGGACATGACGAAGTACCTGGACCCGGAGCGCACCCTCAGCCTGGGCCTGCTGGCGGTGCCCGACGCCGTCTACGTGGCCGCACCCGAGGCGCACGGCGAGGGTTACCGCGAAGGCGTGCTGGTGGTGCCGTACTCGCTGGCCCTGCCCTACGTGCTCGCCCTCTACCGGCTCTCGCTGCGCTTCGGCTGCGCGGTCGACACCGACCAGCTCGCCTCCCGCCTGCGCCAGCTCGAGGAGATCCTCCGCCGCTCGGCCGACGAGGTGGAGTCGCGCCTCAGCCGGGGTCTCGTCCAGGCCGAGAACGCCCGCGACGCGCTGCGCGACAACCTGCTCGAGGCGCAACGGGCCACCGAGCGCCTGCTGCGGACCGCGGCCGAGGAGCCCGTCCCGGCCGCCTTGCCCGCCCAACTGTCCGTCCTGGCCGTCGGCGGCGAGCGCGATTGACGGCCCCGGCCACGCGCGGCTACGCTGCCCCGGGACGATGCACGCCCTGGCCATCCTGGTGGCGGCCGGACGCGGCGAGCGCATGGGCGCGCGCGAGCCCAAGGCGTTCCTGGCCGTCGCCGGCGAGCCCATGCTCCTCCGCGCGGCCCGGGCCTTCGCCCAGGCGCCCTCCGTCGACGGCATCGTGGCCGTCGTGCCGGCCGGGCGGATCGGCGCCGCCCGTGAGATGCTGGGCGGCGTGCCGAAGCTGCGCGACGTCGTGGCCGGGGGCGAGCGGCGGCAGGACTCCGTCCAGGCCGGCCTGCAGGCGGTGCCCCCGAGCTTCGACGGCGTGGTCCTGGTCCACGACGCCGCGCGGCCGCTCGTCGAGGTGGAGCTGATCGAGGCGGTCGCCCGCGCGGCGGCCGAGCGCGGCGCGGCCCTGCCGGTGCTCCGCCTGGTCGATACCGTCAAACGGGTCCGCGACGCGCGCGTCCTGGAGACCGTCGACCGCACGACGCTGGCCGCCGCCCAGACGCCGCAGGGGTTCCGCCTGTCGGTGCTGCGCCGGGCCTACGAGAAGGCCTGGCGAGACGGCGTCCTGCTCACCGACGAGGCCATGGCCGTCGAGCACCTCGGGGAGGAGGTGGTGGCGGTGGCCGGCTCGCCCCGCAACCGCAAGCTGACGACGCCGGAGGACCTCGCCTGGGCGGAGGGCCTGCTGCGCCGCGAAGGCCTCCATCCCCGCGCGGGTGAGGAATGACGTCCTATCGGGTGGGCACCGGGTTCGACGCCCATCGCCTGGCGCCCGGCCGCAAGCTCATGCTCGGAGGAGTGGAGCTGCCGCACCCGCGGGGCCTCGAAGGCCACTCCGACGGCGATTGCGCCGCCCACGCGCTCTGTGATGCGCTGCTGGGGGCGGCGGCCGCCGGCGACATGGGGACGCACTTCCCCAGCTCGGACCCGCAGTGGCGGGACGCGACCGGGACGACCTTCCTGCAGCGCACGGCCCACATCGTGGACGCGCGCGGCTTCGCGGTGGAGAACGTCGACCTGACCGTGATCGCCCAGGAGCCGGCCCTGGCTCCCCACATGGACGAGATGCGCTTGGCCGTGGGACGCTGCCTGGCGGTGGACTCCGACCGCGTCTCCGTCAAGGCCAAGAGCACCGACGGACTGGGCGCGATCGGCCGCGGCGAAGGCATCGCGGCCATCGCCACCGTTCTGCTCAGGAAGAAGGAGTAATGCTGCGTCGGCGGAGTGCCGTGGCCGTCGACGTCGCTGGTAACGAGGCTGTAGGTTGGAGCGCCCGCAGGTGGAGCCTCCCTGCCGCCCGAGCGGGATTCACTCCCGCGAGGGCGGAATGTCGATGAGGTGCTCCACCGAGGACGCGGAGTTCAGGCATGGCGCCGTTCGTCGGTGTCGCGGCGCCATGCCGCGTTGAAATCATGGACCTCATCTGCGGGATCAACCCCGTGCTGGAGGCGCTCAACGCCGGGTCGCGGCACTTCGATCGCCTGCTCATCGCCAAGGGCGTGCGCAGCCAGCGCATCGCGGAGGCGATCTCGAAGGCGAGCGGGAACGGCGTCCCCCTACGATTCGAGTCGCGGGAGACCCTCGACCGCATGGCGGGGAGCATCCCCCACCAGGGCCTCATCGCGGTCGTCTCGGCCAAGCCGGTGATGAGCCTGGAGGCGCTCCTCGAGCGCGCGCACGCTCCCGGCGTCCTGGTGGTCCTCGACGGAGTCGAGGACCCGCGCAACCTGGGCGCGATCCTCCGCACCGCCGAGGCGGCGGGCGCCGATGGCGTGGTCCTGCCCGAGCGCCACAGCGCGGGGCTCTCCGAGACGGTGAGCCGCGCTTCGGCCGGAGGGCTCGAGCACGTGAACGTGGCCCGGGTCGGAAACGTGGCCCAGTCGCTCGAGACGCTGAAGGCCCGCGGCTATTGGGTGGTGGGCCTGGACGCCGCGGGGAGCGAGCGCTGGGACGCGGTCGACTACAAGCGCAGCATCGCCCTCGTGCTGGGCGGCGAAGGCCGCGGCATCCGCCGCCTCGTGCGCGAGCGTTGCGACCACCTCGTCTCCATCCCCCTCTTCGGACAGGTGGCCTCGCTCAACGTGTCGGTGGCGGCCGCGGTGGCCCTGTACGAGGTCGTGCGCCAGCGTGGCAGCGTGCCGAGCCACGTACGGCCGATCCCCGCGCGCGCGGCGACCGCCCGGCACGTGGTCGGCCCCTCCCATGCCGACCGCGAGCGGGACCCGGGCCAGCTCCACCGCTTCGCCGACGAGCCCGAGGAGGAAGCCATCGACGAAGCGCCGGATCGGTTACGCCTGCTCGGCGACCACGACGAGGCCGCCTGGGCGCTGCCGACGGTGGTGAAGGCCGTCGGGCACCTGCGCCATGGAGGAAGCAGCCACGCCGCCCAGACCGGCGGCGGCCTGCGCGAGGGCCCCCGCGGGCGGCGCCGGGGGCGCCGCGGACGGCCCGCCCTCCCGCCCGGCGAGCGGCGAGGCGCTGGATCCAGTCCCCCGGCCGGGCCTGGCGTGGCGGCCGGGCCGCGGCCCCCCGCCCCGCCGGCCGAAGGCGGCGGTCGCGCAACGCCGGCGGCCGGCGCGCCGGGGCCCGCCGGCGGCCCGTCCGGGCCTCGGGGGCCTCGCCGGCACCGCCGGCGCCGCCGCCGATGAGAGGGGACGCCGTCCACCGGCTGAGGTTTTTCCGGCACCACCCTTGCATCCACCGGCTAAGTTTCGTACAATCGGGGTTTGTCGCTGGCGTAGCTCAGCGGTAGAGCGGCTGATTTGTAATCAGCGGGTCGGGGGTTCAATTCCCTCCGCCAGCTCCAGCCGCCGTGAGCATCCGGAAGGCCTTGCGGGTGGGGGTCTTGCGGAGGACGCGGGCGCGTCGGCCGGCGGCCTCGAGCCCGAGCGAAGGTCGCTACGGAACACGGGGAGGTAGCGAAGCGGTCAAACGCAACAGACTGTAAATCTGTCGCCCCTCGGGCTTCGAAGGTTCGAATCCTTCCCTCCCCACCACGGTCGCGCAGCGAGAAGCGGGAGTCGGGAACAGGACTAGGCGGGTGTAGCTCAGCTGGTAGAGCTCCAGCCTTCCAAGCTGGATGTCGCGGGTTCGAATCCCGTCGCCCGCTCCACCTGGGAGGAAGTGGCCACGCCCACGTAGCTCAGTCGGTAGAGCGCGTCCTTGGTAAGGACGAGGTCACCAGTTCGATCCTGGTCGTGGGCTCCACGCAGCGACGCAGAGGGCGCAGGGAAGCGGGACGGCGGAGAACGCGTAAGCCGGAGCTAGGAAGAAATGGCCAAGGAGAA
>QHVM01000026.1:0-53322 GCA_003223555.1 Acidobacteriota bacterium
AGCTCCTGGTCGAGTCCACGGTGCCGTTGTCGAGGATCGCCGGCGTGCGCGTGATCCCCCAGACACCGGCCCCCCTGCCGGGGGCGGGAGACTTCCCGGTGGATTTCGTGATCGCCTCCACCGAGGAGCCCGAGCGGCTGGTCGGGTTCGCGAACCAGCTCGTGGAGAAGGCCTTCACCAGCGGCCTGTTCATCTTCGCCGACGCCGACCTGAAGTTCGACCAGCCGCAGGCGGAGGTCGTCTTCAACCGCGACAAGGTCCGCTCCCAGGGCGTCGACCTGAGCCAGGCCGGCCGCGACCTCTCGACGCTGCTCGGCGGCGACTACGTGAACCGGTTCAGCATCCAGGGCCGCAGCTACAAGGTGATCCCGCAGGTGAAGCGCAGCGAGCGGCTGACGGCCGACCAGCTCTCCCGGATCTACGTCACCGGCCCCGGCCACCGCATGGTGCCGCTCTCCACCTTCGCCACCCTGCGGACCTCCACCGAGCCGCGGGAGCTGAAGCGCTTCCAGCAGCTCAACGCCGTGCGCATCCAGGGCGTGATCCCCCCCCCGGTGTCGCTCGACCGCGCGCTGCGCTTCCTGGAGGACGAGGCCCGGCGCATGCTGCCCTCGGGATACACCGTGGACTACGCCGGCGAGTCGCGACAGCTCCGCACCGAAGGCAGCAAGTTCCTCGGCACGTTCCTGCTCTCGGCGGTCCTCATCTACCTGGTGCTGGCCGCGCAGTTCGAGAGCTTCCGCGACCCGTTCATCATCCTGGCCGGCTCGGTGCCCCTGGCCATCTCCGGGGCCCTGCTGTTCTCGTTCCTGGGGCTCACCACGCTCAACATCTACAGCCAGGTCGGGCTGATCACGCTGGTCGGCCTGGTGTCCAAGAACGGCATCCTGATCGTCGAGTTCGCCAACCACCTCCAGGAGGCGGGGCGGGACAAGCTGCGGGCGGTCGTCGAGGCGGCCAGCACGCGCCTGCGCCCGATCCTCATGACCACCGCCGCCACGGTGGTCGGACACTTCCCGCTCATCCTGGCCCGGGGTCCCGGGGCGGGAGCGCGCAACAGCATCGGCATCATGCTCGTGAGCGGCATGATCATCGGCACGGTCTTCACCCTGTTCGTGGTGCCGTCGATCTACGTGCTGGTGGCGCGGACGCACACCGCCGAGGCCTCGGTCGAGGCGACGGAGGAGGAGTCCCGCGCGCCGGAGCTGGCCGAAGCGGCAGTCTAGACGCAAACGAAAGGAGCTTTCATGTCCCGATCTTTCGAAGGGAAGACGGCGCTCGTCACCGGCAGCTCGCGCGGCATCGGCCGCGCCATCGCGGAGCGCCTCGCCGCGCAGGGCGCCGCGGTCGTCGTCAACTACAGCCGCAGCCCGCAAGCCGCGCGGGATGCCGTGGACGCGATCCTCGCCCGGGGCGGGCGGGCCGTCGCCGTCCGGGCCGATGTGACCGAGCCGGCGGACGTCAGGCGGCTGTTCGACGAGGCCGAGAAGACGGTGGGGCGCCTGGACGTCGTCGTGGCCAACGCCGGTGTCTTCTTCGCCAAGCCTCTGGCCGAGAGCACCGAGGGCGACTACGAGCACGTGTTCAACACGAACGCCAAGGGAGTCTTCTTCACCCTGCGGGAAGCCGCCCGGCGCCTGCGCGACGGCGGCCGCATCGTCGTCGTCTCCACCGGTGGCACCCGGATGCACTTCGCCAACGCCTCGCTCTACCTGGGGAGCAAGGGAGCGATCGAGCAGTTCGCCCGCTCCCTCTCCCGCGAGCTGGGCTCGCGGAACATCACGGTGAACGTGCTCTCGCCGGGCTTCACCGACACCGACATGCTCGACAGCGAGGAGTTCCGCGTCCGGGGCGCGTCGCTCTCGCCGTTCAACCGCATCGGCGCGCCCGAGGAGGTGGCCGACGTGGCGGCGTTCCTGGCCAGCGACTCCGCCCGGTGGGTGACCGGTCAGACCGTGCAGGCCGGCGGGGGGGTCGTGTGACGGCGCGGGGACGGGCCGGGGCGGGCTTCCTGTCGTTCTTGAAGCGGAAAGAGCCGTCCGACCTCCGCTTCTACCTCAGGGCGCTGCAGGAGGCGGACCCGGACTTCGGCGAGGAGAGCGAGGACGAGCCGGACGCCGATTCGATGAGCCGGGAATGGCTCACCCGGAGCATGCGTTGACGGCGATCGCACCCCGGTAGGCCGGCGCTACAGGACCTTCACCGCCAGGCGAGCGCTGAAGCCGGAGAGCTGGACGCCATCGATTCGCGGCAGCGCGTCGTAGCGCCCCGAGATCACCAGGTGCCGGAGCACCGAGGCGCCCAGCTCGATGTTGGCCCCCGGCTTCGTCCGCCAGGCTGCGCCACGATCGAGCCGCGCGACGAAGACGTCGCCGCGGACCGTGACGTAGGGCGCCACGTCCGCGCGGCCGTCGGCGAACAGGAAGCGTGGGCCCACGCCGGCCCGGGCGAGATCGGCCCGGGGCCCGTCCTGCCGAATCCGCTGGGCGCCGAAATCCCAGGCCAGGCCCAGCCCACTGGCCGTGTTGAAGCTCCAGAGCGCCACGACCGGGGCGAACGTCCGCTCCCCGTAGATCGACCGCGTCGCCGCCTCCCGCGGCACGAACATGGAGGCACCCGCGATGAGCGAGTAGTGATGGCCGAAGATGCCGATCCGGCCGTCCTCGTCGGCCCCCGCCGGCACCACGATCGACGACAGCAGCAGACTCGCCGCCGCGGCGACCGCCGCCCCACGTGCACGATGTACAAGGGGCGAGCAAGAAGGTGACATCGTTACAAGAATGCTACGGGGCCATCCCCGGAACGTCATCGGGCGCCGAACACCCTGAGGCCGATGGGGATCGTGCTGGCCGCTCCCAACGCGAACAAGACGATTCCGACCGCGCGGCGCCGCTTCGGGTCGATCTTCGGAGCCAGCAACAGGCCGGCGCCCACTCCGAGCATGCCGCGCGTCGCGGCCAGGGAAACGAGCGTGGGCATCGAAAGCTTGACGTTTCGCTTCATCCATCCCTCCCGTGGCCAAGTCTGCAAGCTCCGGGCCACCAGGGCCGTCCGTGCGCGCCCTCGCATTCGTGCTCGTCCACGAATGGGAAAGCGAGGTAGGATTCGAAGGGGGTCCCGAGGAGGGGTCAATGGAGCGTCGGAGATTCTTGAGCTCGTTGGGAGCGTCGGCCGCGGCGGCGCTCGCGGGTCTCTCGAGAGCCCGCCCGGGAGAGGCCGCCGAGCCGGCGGCCGGCTGGCGGACCTTCGAGGTGACGACCCGCCTCGAGATCATCGAGCCATCGGGGATCACCCGGGCCTGGGTGCCGCTGCCTCTCGTGTCCGACACGGATTACCAGAAGCGCCTGGGCGACACGTGGAAGGGCAACGCGGTGGACCTGCGTGAATGGCGTGACGCGAGATACGGCGTGGGAGCGCTATGCGCGCGGTGGCCCGACGCCGAGAAGGCCCCGGTCGTGGAAGTCGTCAGCCGCGTTTCCACCCGCGACCGCGCGGTGGACGTGTCGGAATCGGCGGCGCGGCCGGCGGCCGAGGATCCCCGGACGCTGAAGGCCTGTCTCGAGCCCACGAAGCTGCTGCCGGTGGACGGGATCGTGCTCCAGACCTCGCGGGAGATCACCCGCGGCCGCCGCACCGACGGCGAGAAGGCCCGCGCCATCTACGAGTGGATCGTCGAGAACACCTTCCGCGATCCCAAGGTGCGGGGGTGCGGGCTCGGGGACATCAAGACGATGCTCGAGACACGGAACCTGGGCGGCAAGTGCGCCGACCTCAACGCCCTCTTCGTCGGCCTGGCGAGGGCGGCGGGCGTCCCGGCGCGCGAGGTCTTCGGCCTCCGGGTCGCCGAGTCGAAGGAGTTCAAGAGCCTCGGTCGAGCCGGGGACGTGAGCAAGGCCCAGCATTGCCGGGCCGAGTTCCATGACCAGGGCCGCGGGTGGGTACCCGTCGATCCGGCGGACGTCCGCAAGGTCGTGCTGGAGGAGCCGCCCACGGGGCGGGCCCTCGACGATCCGGTCGTCCAGAAGGCGCGGAGCAAGCTCTTCGGCGCCTGGGAGATGAACTACGTCGTCTACAACTACGCGCACGACCTGAGCCTACCCGGCGCCTCCGCCGGGCCGATTCCCTTCCTGATGTACCCGCAGTGCGAGACGGGGGGCGGCCGCAAGGACAGCCTGGAGCCGGCGACCTTCAAGTACCAGATCACCGCGCGCGAGGTGATCTGACATTCACTCTGCTCTCAGCGCTGCCACCGGGTCGAGCCGGGCGGCCCGGCGCGCGAGAACCCAGCAGGCTCCGAGAGCAGCCGCCGTGACCACGACGGCGGCTCCCGCGTAGAGGACGCCATCCCCCGAGGTGGCGCCGTAGAGGAGGTGACGGACCAGGCGGCTGGCGCCCCCGGCCAGCGTGAGGCCGCCGGTCACGCCGGCCAGCACCACGATCATTTCCTCCCTGATGATCAGGCCGATCGCTTTCAACTCGTCTCCCGCGGCGAGCGCGGTCGTCAGCGGCATCGTTTCCGTCACCGGGACCTGGGGGTCGATCCGGTTCACGGCCCGCACGAGCATGGGCAGCGCGGCGGCGGGATCACCCACGACCGCGCCCAGGGCGGCCGGGGTGGCGCCCCATCCCTCGCGCCAGAGCCGATGGCTCAGGACGGCGACGCTGTCGCGGCCCGGCACGCGGTCCTCGTCCGCGCTGAAGAAGCGGCCGAGCACCGGTTTGACTCCCAGCAGGGAGAAGAAGCCCGCCGAGACGATGGCGGCGCTCCGCTTCTTCGTCGTGCCGCCGTAGGTCAGGAAGAAGAGGCCGCCGGAGCCGTGGGCAGCCAGGTCCCGGAGCGTGCGGGTGTGATCCCGGACGTGCGCATAATCTGCATACGACACCCTTTGCGACGACGGCGCATTCCGGCCGACGGCCGCGACGACGACGAGCTCTTCCGGCCGGCTCGCGGCGATCGGGCGCAGCACGAACGCATTCGCGAGCGAGAGCACCGTCGAGACCGCGCCCATGGTCAGGGCCAGCGTGAGCAGCGCGGTGAGCGTGAACCCGGGGCTGCGCCGCAGCGCGCGAAGGCCGTATCGCAGGTCTTGGATCGTGGTTTCGACGAAGGGCAGGAGCGCTCTCCGGTGAGGCTTCAATCGTAGGCGGTCTCCCACTGGAAAACAATGGAACATGGGCTCGGCTCCCGGCCTGGCCGGGCGACCGCGGCAGAGCTAACATCGGCCCTCGGGGGTAACGCACCGGGGATGACGATTTCGGGCCCGGCCTCGCCCCGCCTCGGCCTCGCCGCCAACTGGCGCCAGTTCTCGGTGCTGGTGGTCGTCAACGCGTTCGTCGGCGCGATGGTCGGCCTCGAGCGGAGCATCCTGCCCGCCCTGGCCGAGCGCGAGTTCCACCTGGCCGCTCGGGCCGCCATCTTGTCCTTCATCGCCGTCTTCGGCGTCGTGAAGGGCCTCACCAACTACTTCGCGGGGCGGCTCTCGGACCGGTGGGGACGGAAGCCGATACTCGTCATCGGCTGGGTGATCGCCGCGCCGGTGCCGTTCCTTCTCATGTGGGCGCCGTCCTGGAGCTGGGTCCTCTTCGCGAACGTCCTGCTGGGGGCGAGCCAGGGCCTGACGTGGTCGACCACGGTCATCATGAAGATCGACCTGGCCGGCCCCGAGCGCCGCGGGCTCGCCATGGGTCTGAACGAGTTCGCGGGCTACGTCGCCGTCTCCCTGGCTGCGCTCGCCACCGGTTACGTGGCCGCGTCCCACGGCCTGCGGCCGTGGCCTTTCGCGCTCGGCGTCGGTTTCGCTGCGGCCGGGCTCCTGCTCTCGGTCTTCCTCGTCCGCGAGACCCACGGTCATGCGCGCCACGAGGCGCGTGACGCGCCCCCCAGCCAGGCCGCCGGCCTGTCGCCGGCTCAGGTCTTCGCGCGGACTTCGCTTCTCGACCGGGACCTGTCCGCCATCAGCCAGGCCGGCCTCGTGAACAACCTGAACGACGGCATGGCCTGGGGGCTCTTCCCGCTGGTGTTCGCCGCCGCCGGCCTGAGCCTGCGCCAGATCGGCACCGTCGCCGCGGTCTATCCGGCCATCTGGGGCCTGGGCCAGCTCGTCACGGGCGGCCTCTCCGACCGCATCGGGCGCAAGTGGCTCATCGTGTCCGGCCTATGGGTGCAGGCGGCGGGGATCGCCGTGACCGCGCGGTCGGCAGGCTATCCGGCGTTCATCGCCGGCAGCGCGCTTCTCGGCGCGGGCACGGCCATGGTCTACCCGACCCTTCTCGCCTCCATCGGCGACGTGGCCCATCCGTCGTGGCGAGCCTCGGCCACGGGCGTCTATCGTCTCTGGCGCGACCTGGGCTACGCGGTCGGCGCGATCGTGTCCGGCGTGACCGCGGACCTGCTGGGCTCGAGACCGGCCGTCGGTATGGTGGCCGCGTTGACCTTCGCCTCGGGCGTGGTCGTCGCCCTGCGGCTGCGGGAAACGCGGCGGCCAGCGGCCGAGCGCACCCTCCGCTCGGCCACGGGTGCCGATCAGCCGAGGGTCCCGACACCCAGCACGAGCGGACGGCGGTAAGCGAGCCTCTCACCGAACCTGCGCGTGAGCTCGGCCTCGGCGCCGGAAAGGAATCCTCGCCAGCCGTCTTCACCCAGAACGTGGCGGCCCAGGCGTCCGCCCGAGCTCAACTCCCGGTCTTCGAGGTACTCGCCGACCGAGTAGTCGTGAGGCAGCTCGATCACCTCGACCCGAACGTTGCGGAAGCCCGCATCGAACAGCGCCGCCCGGACGTTGTCGGCCGACGAGAAGTGGCCTTCCGACGGCGCGACGGCTTCCACACTGCGCTGCGTGGTGCCATCCCCGACCGCGCCGTCCAGCAGTTGCCTCCACGCGGCGGCATACGGGTCCGAGGCCGGCCCCCAGCTCGACGTCGCGAAGGCGCAGGGCCTGGCCAGCACGCGAAGGACCTCGGCGAGAGCCCGGCGATGGTCCGGAAGGTGGGAGAGCACGCAGTTCGCGGTCGCCATGTCGAAGCATGCATCCCGGAACGGAAGCCGGGCGGCGTCCGTCTGCAGGACGCGAAGGTCGGGCAGCCGGCGCCGGGCTCGGACGAGCATGGAGCGGGACAGATCGCAGCCGACGATGGTGCGTAGCGTCGCCCGCTCGTCGCCGAGAGCGGCGGCGACCGCGCCAGTTCCAGTGCCCACGTCGAGCAGCCGCATGCCCGGGACCGGTGGCGCCAGCGCGAGCAGGTGGCGGGCGACGATTTCGAAGCGAGGGGCCCAGACCTGCTCGTAGGCTTCGGCAATCGCGTCGTACGAACGCCAATCGTTCATCGGATGCCAAGCCTCAGCTTGCTTGCGGGGACCGTGGATCCGGCTGGGGAACCGCGCTGCCCCACCAGCAGTGCGTCCACGCCTTCGGGAACCGGGCGAGGTACGCCGTCTCCATCCGTTCGATCCGGAAGCCGGCCTGCTCGATGAGGGACGGCACGTCCCGCGTCACGTGACAGCCTTCGAACAGCCAGTGGGGGATCGGCTCCGTCCACTCCTGCCACCGCCGCACCCGAGGATCGGGCGACCGGCCGTGCTCGAAGAAGATGAGCGTCCCCCCCGGCCTCAGGACTCGTCTCACGCCCCGCAGCGCGTCCGCCACGCCGGAAATCGTGCACAGCGTGAAAGTGCTGACGACGGTATCGACGCTGCCGTCCCCGAGGGGGATGCCCTCCCCGGGAAGGTCCAGGAATGCGATGTCCAGCTCCGTTCGCCGCCGTTGCCGCTCGGCCAGCCGGATCATGCCCGCATTGGGCTCGAGCGCATGCACCTTGCTCACCCTGGCGGGGTCGTAGTAGGCGAAGTTGACGCCCGGGCCCACGCCGATCTTCAGGACTTCCCCCCGAGCCAGCGGCACGATCCGCTTCCGGATCTCCCGGACCGGCTCCGGATCTCCCAGCAGCCTGACCAGCCGGGGATAGACATGATCCCGGTAGAAGGGCATGGCCGAGATTCACTCCGGCAGGGCCGTGCGGCGCATGAGATCGCGGAAGCGAGGATCGTCGCAGTCGAGGCACTTCAGCCTAGACGGCCCGGCCAGACGGGTCAAATACCGCCGGCGGTGAGCCGTTCCGCGTCCGGTTTGCGCCTCATGGAGTAGCGGAGGCCGGAGTGTTGTGCTTCCGGCCTCTTCTACCCAAGCCGCGGCCACCCGCGCCTTCGGCATCAACCCCCAGGGCGACATCGTCGGAGTGTACATCGATGCCACCGGGACGCATGGGTTCCTGCTGAGGAGGTGAGAGACACGGCCGGCCTTCCGCCGGGAGCCATTGACTCCGCAGCCGCATGGGGATAACTGTGGACAGAGACGGCGGGCGATGACCGCGCCGATGCCGGGTTGCCGGAGCCCGCCGCCCGGAAACGATCCTGCGGAGGTTTCTCGTGACCCTCATTCGGATTCTTCCAGTCGCAATCGCCGCCGCCGTCACCGCCGCCGCCCCGACCATCTCGATCAAGGAGTGGGACGTCCCGACGCCGCACTCGCGGCCCCACGACCCGGCCGTCGCTCCCGACGGCTCGCTCTGGTACACGGGGCAGATGGCGAACAAGCTGGGGCGGCTCGACCCGCGGACCGGCCAGTTCAAGGAATTCCCCCTCAACACGCCCGGCTCCGGACCGCACGGCCTGGCCGCCGACCGCGACGGGAACATCTGGTTCACCGCGATCTCGAAGGCCTACATCGGCGAGCTGGATCCCCGCACCGGAACGGTCAAGGAGTTCCCCATGCCGGACCCGCGGGCCGACCCGCACACGCCGGCCATCGACCGCGACGGCATCCTCTGGTTCACGACCCAGCAGGCGAATTTCGTGGGCCGCCTCGACCCGCGGACGGGTGAGATCCGGCTGAAGGAGGTGCCGACGCCGGCCGCGGTGCCCTACGGGATCGTCATCGGGAGCGACGGCGTCCCCTACTTCTGCGAGTTCGGCTCCAACAAGCTGGCCAGCATCGACCCCCGCACGCTGGCCATCACGGAGTACCCGCTGGTGAACGCGGGCGCGCGCCCGCGGCGGCTCGCCCTGGCTCCGGACGGGACGATCTACTTCAGCGACTACGCCCGCGGGTACCTCGGGCACTTCGATCCCCGGACGAGGAAAGCCGAAGAGTGGGCGTCTCCGGGGGGAGCGCAGTCGAAGCCCTACGGCATCACCGTCACCCCGGACGGCATCGTCTGGTACAGCGAGTCGGGCGTCAGCCCGAACACGCTCGTGCGGTTCGATCCCCGCTCGAAAGCCTTCTCGTCGACGGTCATCCCGTCCGGGGGCGGCGTGGTGCGCAACATGGCGGCGACGCCGGACGGAAGGCTCTACCTGGCCTGCAGCGGAGTGAACAAGGTCGCGGTCGCGGAGGTCGGCCGCTGAGACCGGCGCCCCTCCTGCTGCTGCTCGCCCTCGCGGCGTGCCAGCGGCAATCTCGCACCGCCTACGACAAGGTCTCTCGTGCCCGACCGAGAGCCCCCGCCGCCGCGAAGGACCGCCGGACCGGCGATACGAGGCCGGAGGGAATGGTCTGGATCAACGGTGGAAGCTTCCGGATGGGCGCGACGGACGGCATGCCGTCCGAGGCGCCCGTCCACGAGGTCAGCGTCAGGCCCTTCTGGATGGACGCGCACGAGGTCACCGTCGGCGACTACGCGGAGTTCGTGGCGGCGAGCGGCTACCGGACCGAGGCCGAGCGCTTCGGCTGGTCCGGCGTCTTCGACCTTCGGACGCGCGAATGGGAGAAGGCGGACGGCGCCGACTGGCGTCACCCCGACGGCCCGGGCTCGTCGGCCCCGCCGAGCGAGCCGGTCACCCAGGTCTCGTGGAACGACGCCGTGGCCTACGCCGGGTGGGCGGGCAAGCGCCTGCCGACCGAGGCCGAATGGGAGTATGCCTCGCGCGGGGGCCTGACCGGCAAGCGGTACCCCTGGGGCGACGAGCTGCGACCCGGACGCAAGCCGGTCGCCAACTGGTGGCAAGGCCATTTCCCCGACCGCAACACGGGCGAGGACGGCTACCTCGGCCGCGCTCCGGTCGGCAGCTTTCCGCCCAACGGATACGGGCTCTACGACATGGTCGGCAACGTCTGGGAGTGGTGCGAGGACTGGTTCGACGAGAGCTACTACCGCACGAGTCCCGCCGACGATCCCCGCGGCCCCGCGACGGGGACCGAGCGCGTGCTTCGCGGCGGGTCGTGGATGTGCAGCGAGAACTACTGCATGAACTACCGAAATGCCGCGCGCAGCCACGCCACGCCCGACAGCGGGCTCAACAACCTCGGCTTCCGTTGCGTCAAAGATCGATGACCGGGCTGGCGAGTCCCAGGGACGAGCGGTGCGACGCGGTCAAGCTCGCGTCGCCCGTGCTAGCATCGGCCGATCGAAGTCCATGTCTATTCCGAGCGCCGGTCTGGTCCGCCGCGTCTTCTGGGTTTCACTGCTCTGCCTCGGCCCGCGCACGGGGCAGGCGCTCGAGGCCGGCCGGCCGATCGGACGTTATCTCCACGACGTCTGGCAATCCGACTCCCCGCTTCCATTTGGAGACGTCCAGACGATCGTGCAGGAACGGCGCGGATACATCTGGCTCGGCAGCTCGCGCGGCCTGATCCGCTTCGACGGCGCCCGCTTCACCGTCTTCGACTCGGCCAGCGTCCCCGAGCTCGAGGAGCGGAACGTCCGGGCGCTCCTCGAGGGCGCGGACGGGTCGCTGTGGATCGGCACGCACGGCGGCGGCCTCGTCCGCTTCAAGGAGGGACGATGGCGTGCCTGGTCGGTCCGCGATGGGCTCGCCGATGGCCACGTGCTCGCTCTGGCGGAGACGCGCGACGGCAGCCTCTGGATCGGCACGCGCGCCGGGCTCAGCCGGTTCAAGGACGGGGCCTTCACGACCTATGGGATCCGCGACGGGCTGTCCGACCCCGTGATCCGGGCGCTGCGAGAGGACCGCCAGGGACGCCTCTGGATCGGCAGCTACGGCGGCGGCCTGAGCTGCTTCGACGGGGGGCGATTCCAGACCTACACGCTCCGCGACTGGGGCGGCCCGCCGTACACGACGACCCACGGTGGATCGGGGGGGGCGGTCCTCTCGATCGGCGAGGACCGCGATGGAGCGATCTGGTTCGGGACCGAAAGCGGCGGCGTCAGCCGCTTCAAGGACGGCCGCTTCGCCTTCTACGATCGCGGGCAGGGGCTCCCCGGCCGCACGGTGAGGGCGATACGGCAGGATCGGGACGGGAACCTCTGGATCGGGACGGATGGAGGCCTCGCCCGCTTCGAAGGGGACCGGTTCGCCGTGTACGGGCCGGGGGACGGGCTCTCCGCCGAGCTGGTCAAGTCCCTCTACGAGGACCGCGAGGGCAGCCTGTGGGTGGGCACGCGCGACGGCCTCGACCGGTTCAAGGACAGCAAGTTCGCCGTCTACGCGATGGCGGAGGGGCTGCCCACCGACTTCGTCGAATCGGTATCGGGAGACGGGCGGGACGTCTGGATCGGGACGCGGCGCGGCCTGACCCGCTGGCGCGACGGCCGCATGGCGACGTTCACGATGCGCGACGGCCTGCCCAGCGACGTCGTGCACGCGCTGGGCCACGGCGCGGATCGCAAGCTCTGGGTCGGCACCGCGGGCGGCCTGGCGTCTTTCGACGGACGTCGCTTCCGCCGCTATGGGCCGCGCGACGGCCTGGCCGGCGAATCGGTCTTCGCGATCCTGGCCGACCCGGACGGAACGCTCTGGATCGGCACCAGCGCGGGGCTCAGCCGGCTCCGCAACGGCTCGTTCACCGTCTACACCGCGCGCGACGGCATGTCGTCACCCGACGTGCGCGCGCTCCACCGTGACCGCGGCGGGACGCTGTGGATCGGGTCCTACGCCGGCGGGTTGATGCGTTTCGACGGAAAGCACTTTCGCGCGTTGACGGCGCGCGACGGCCTCTCGAACGAGAACGTATTCAGCATCCTCGAAGACGCCGAGGGGACGATCTGGGCCGGCACCGACCAGGGTCTCAACCGGATCCGAGACGGAAGGATCACCGCCTATCAGGTCCGCGACGGCCTGCCCGACGACACCATCTATCAGGTCCTCCAGGATGCCTCCCTCGACCGCTGGATCAGCTGCCCGAAGGGAGTCCTCCGCGTACGTCACCGGGACCTCGAGGATTTCGCACGCGGCCGCTCCGCCGCGCTGCCGGTGACGTCCTTCGGCAAGGCCGACGGCATGAGGAGCAGCGAATGCACGGGCCGCACGCAGCCCGCGGGCTGGAAGGGGGGCGACGGACGGCTCTGGTTCCCCACGACGAAGGGAGTCGTCGTGATCGATCCGGCCCGGATTGCCGTGAACCGCCAGCCGCCGTCGGTGGTCGTGGAGCAGGTCGGGATAGACGGCGCGGCGGCGGACGCGGTCGACGGCCTCACGCTCCCGCCGGGCAGCGAGCGGCTGGAGTTCCAGTACACGGGGCTGAGCCTGCTGGCGCCGGAAAAGGTGCGCTTCCGGTATCGGCTCGAAGGGTTCGATTCGGACTGGGTCGATGCGGGCACCCGTCGCACCGCCTACTACACGAACCTCTTTCCCGGCCGCTACACCTTCCGGGTCATCGCCTGCAACAACGACGGGATCTGGAGCGAGCAGGGTGCGTCGCTCGGGCTTCGCCTGCGCCCGCACTTCTATCAGACGCGCTCCTTCTACGCGCTCGGCGCCGGCCTCGTCGCCCTGGCGGGCTGGGGCGTGCATCGGCTGCGCATCCGGCAGGTCCACGCGCGGTTCGCCGCCGTCCTCGCCGAGCGGACGCGCATGGCCCGCGAGCTGCACGACACGCTCGAGCAGGGCCTCATGGCCGTGCGCCTCCAGCTCGAAGCGACCGGGATGAGGGTGACCGAGGGTCGACGCGTGATCGAGCGCCATCTGCGGCTGGCGCGGGACATCGTGGACGGCGTGCTCGCGGAGGCGCGAAGGTCGGTCTGGGGGCTGCGGTCCCCGGCCCTGGAAGACGCCGACCTGCCCACCGCGCTTTCGAGCGCCGCGCGCCGGCTCACGGAAGGGACGCCCGTGGAGGCGCGCGTGCAGCTCCGCGGCACCCCTCGCCGCTTGCCCGGCATCGTGGAGCTGAACCTGCTCCGGATCGGGCAGGAGGCCATCACCAACGCCTTGAAGCATGCTCACGCCCGCCAGATCCAACTGGAGCTGGCATTCGACCGGGGCCGGGTGCGGCTGTGCGCCCGTGACGATGGGCGTGGATTCGACCCCCAGGCCGCCCCGCCGCAGGGGCACTTCGGCCTGAAGGGAATGCGAGAGCGGGTCCAGGAGCTGGGCGGAGAGATGTCGCTGCACAGCACGCCGAGCGGGGGCACCCGGATCGTGGTCGAGGTGCCGGTGGGCTGATTCGACGATGGATACGCGAACCGTCAGGATCATGATCGTGGACGACCACTTCGTCCTTCGCATGGGGCTGAGGGGCGTCCTGGCCGCCGAGACCGGCTTCACGGTCGTGGCGGAGGCCTCCACCGGTCCCGAGGCCATCGCGCGTTATCGAGAGCACCGCCCGGACGTGACGCTCATGGACCTGCGCCTGCCGGGCATGAGCGGCCTCGAGGTCATGGCCGCGATCCGCGCGGAGTTCCCCGGGGCCCGGTTCATTGTCCTCACCACGTCCGAAGGGGACGAGGACATCTATCGGGCGTTCCAGGCGGGGGCGCGCAGCTACCTCCTCAAGAGCGTCGGCGGCCGCGAGCTGATCGACGCCATTCGCGCCGTACACGGCGGAGGGCGCCGCGTCCCGCCCCTCATCGCCAGCCGGCTGGCGGAGAGGGTTGAAGGCAGCGAGCTGACGGCCCGGGAGATGGACGTGCTCCGGCTGGTGGTGAAGGGCCTCGGCAACAAGGCGATCGCCACCGCCCTCGACATCGGCGAGGGGACGGCGAAGAACCACGTCAAGCAGATCCTCGGCAAGCTCGGGGTGAGCGCGCGCACGCAGGCCGCCACCACCGCCATCGAGCGCGGGCTCGTGCACCTCGACTCGGCCTCCGACGACCCCGGCGCCGACCAGCAGCCGGGGCGAAGGCGTCAGTAAGACAGCTTCAGCCCGAGCTGCACGCGGCGGCTGTCCCTCCGGCTGAGGAGGCGGCCGAAATCCGGGTTGGTGAAGGCGAGGATGAGCGAGCCGTCGCCGTCGTCGAGGTTGTGATGGTTGAAGAGGTCGTAGGCCTCGAAGCGCACCTGGACCGAGCGGCGGCCACCGATGCGGAAGTCCTTGAGCAGGGCGAGGTCGACGAGCCAGTCGCCGGGACCGAACACGGCGTTGCGCGGCACGGTCCCGAACGTGTTGTGATCGATGCCGCGTCCGGGAAGGGCGAAGGCGGATTTGTCGAACCATCGCACGCCGCCGTCCGGCTCGACCGTCCTGGGATAGCCGATCGGTGAGACGAGGTCGGGCCGATCGCCGCTCACACCGTCGAAATTCCAGTCCTGGTTGAGGACGACGTTGAGGGGACGTCCGGTGCGCACGCGGGCCGATCCCGAGAGGCGCCATCCGCCGGCCAGCCGGCCGAGCAGGTTCGTGCGGTCGCGCAGGAGCGGCAGCTCATAGGTGAAGAACGCGCGCAGCGTGTGCCGCCGCTGGTTCTCCGCGCGCTCGCCGTCGAGGTCGAGGGGGTTGGCGGTCTGCGCGCCCTGGCTGGTCGGGTCGCTGCTCGCAGTGTCGAAGCCCTTGGCCAGGACGTAGGTGAGCCGCGCGGTCAGGCGGCGGCGGCGGACGGTGGCCGCGGCCTGGAGGGAGTCGTACCAGAGCTTGGCCGTGGAGTCGACGACGAGCACGTCGCGGTAGTTCTTGATGGGCCGCCGCGCGTCGCGGCTGGCCGCAGTGTCCTGCGCGCCGTCCTGCCAGCGCGCGAAGTTGATGGGAAGGATCTGCGTGAAGTGGCGCCCGCGGTTGCCCACGTATCCCGCGCTCAGGCTGACCCCCCGGGCCAGCTCGCGCTCCACCGCGACGTTCCATTGCACGCTGCGCGGAGTCTCGAATCCCTTCGAGAAACCGAGCGCGTTGAAGGGCGGCGTCCACCGGAAGTTGGCGACGTCACGGCCGCTCAGCGGCGTGGGCGGGCTCGAGTAGCGCGGGGTGGTGCTGGTCAGCCAGGGATCGGCCAGGCGCGCCTCGCCGGCCAGGACCTGGGGCCGCCAGGGATTGTTCTCGGCCAGCCAGATGTAGATCTGGCTCGGGTTGTACGAGTAGTAGATGCCGGCGCCGGCGCGGATGGCCGTGCGGCCGTCGCCGAAGACGTCATAGGCGAGGCCGAGGCGGGGAGCGAAGTTGTCCTTGTCCGGCTTGAAGAACCGGTCGCCGATCCCCGTGTCCCCGGCGAAGGCCAGCCCCACCGGCGCCGCCGGGAACCGATCGGACTGATGTCCGCTCACGAAGGCCACGAGCTTGTCGTCCTTCGCCTCGTGGGGCGGCGAGTAGAACTCGTAGCGCAGCCCGGGCGTGAGGGTCAGGCGCGGGTGGACTCGCCACTGGTCCTGCACGTAGAAGAAGGTGTTCCAGTTGTGGACGTCGTAGTCCAGGATCCCCGACATCGAGAAGCCGACCGTCCGCCCCATCAGGAAGTCCGCGAAGGCGTAGCCGAACTGCTCCGCGGTGGGTGCGCTCGTCCGGCCCGAGGAGTAGCGCCCGTCGAACATGAAGACCGTCTTGTCGGTGTCGTCGTACTGGCGCACGTCGTCGCGCTGGACTTCCGCGCCGAGCTTGACGTTGTGCGCGCGCGTCGTCCAGGTCAGGCTGGAGCCGGCCTGGTAGCTTCCCTGGTCGAACCGGCTGAGGTTGCCGTAGCGCGCCACCGGACCGCTGGCGATCTGGACCTGGGGCAGGTATTTCCGCGCGCCGTCCTGGTTGATGGGCCAGTTCCGGGCGCCGAAATCGGCGAGGCTCTTCTCGGGCGTGTCCGTCCGCCGGTTGGCATCGAGGCGCGACATGTTGACCCGCGTCTCCAGCAGGGCGTGGCTGCTCACGATCCAGTTGTGGCGGAGGGACAACGCGTTCTGCTGGGCGTCGTTGAGGTTCGAGCCGTAGGCGGGGATGGTGTTGGTGGCGAAGGGCGGCCCACCCTGGGCGTCCGGCCGGGTGAAGCGGCCCCAGGTGGTGAAGTAGCTGGCCTGGAGCGAGTGGCCGCGCGCGAGCTGGTGATCGATCTTGAGCAGCGCCTCGTTGTTCCGCGTGGGCCGTTCGAACGACCAGAGGTAGCGGTCGTTGTAGCTCGCCACGTCCGGCAGGAGGCTCAGCAGGCTGACCGCGACGGGATCGAGGAGCCGGGACGGGACCTGGTTGCCCGCCAGTGGCTGCCGGGTGTCGGGGTCCAGGAGCTGCACCGGCACCGACGAGAAATCGCCGCGCTTCATGGCCTCGGTGGGAAAGCGGACCGTGGCCTGGCTCGCGGCGTCGTTGTCGCGGAAGGCCATGAACGAGGCGAAGAAGAAGGTCCGGTCGCGCCGGATCGGCCCTCCCACCGTGGCCGCGAACGTCTTTCTCTCGTCGTCGAGGGGCGGCTGGCCGGCCCGGTTGCGTATCCACGTATTGGCGTTGAGCGCCTTGTCCCGGAAGAAGTAGGCCACCGTGCCCTTGACCTCGTTGGTCCCGGACTTCGTGACTACGTTGAAGCTCCCGCCAGGCTGGCGTCCGAACTCGGCGGAGGTGTTGCTGGTGGCGACCTGCAGCTCCTCGACGGCGTCGGGGTTCGGGAAGTTGAGGCCCTGGTTCCGGAAGGCGCCGGAGTTGTCCGCGCCGTCCAGGTAGAAGCCGTTGCGGCCGCTCCGGTTGCCGTTCACCTGGGCGTTCGTGCCCTCGATGTTCAGCACCTGGCCGCTTCCGCCGGCGGTGGGACCGAAGTCCACGTCGACGCCGGGAGCCAGCGCGGCCAGCTCGAGGACGGAGCGATTCAGCGCCGGAAGCTCCTCGATGAGCCTGCGCTCCACGTTCGTGCCGATCTGGGCGGAGAGGGTGTCGACGAGGGCGGCGGGCGCGGTGACCTCGACCGTCTCGACCACGGCGCCGATGTCCAGCCGCACGTCGATCACGGCGCTGCGGCCGACCTCGGCCCGGATGCCCTTGACGGAGCTGGGCCGGAAGCCGGACAGCGCCGCGCGCAGCGTGTAGCGGCCGGGGGCGACCGAATTGAAGACGTAGCCGCCGTCGGCGGCGCTGAGGCCGACGAGACGCACGTTGGTCGCTTCGTTGGTCAGGTCCAGCTCGACGCCGGCCAGCGCACCGCCCTGGCTGTCCCGCACCGTCCCCTGAACGGTGCCGGTCGTCTGCTGGGCAGACGCCATGCGGGTGGAGAGAGCGAGAACGGCGAGGGCCGCGAGACCCGGGTGGGCGCGCATCGGGGTCGATCTCATACGATCCTCCTCGTCGGCCCGAGCCTGCGCGCAGGAGGCGGCGCGCGCAAATCGCGGAAGGGACGGCGCGGACCATCCCGAAAGGGATAGAGGCCGCCCCTCCCTCCGGGGGGCGACAGCCCGGGGCGGCAACGTCTATCCTCGGGGCAGATCGATGAGCCAGTCGCGATCGACGCCAGGATGGTGGGCCGCGGCCGGGATCGGGGTCGTGCTGCTTGCGGCCAGGGGCGGCGACCCGGTCGCCGCCCACAAGCGTGGCGCCCTGCGTCCCAACATCGTCCTCATCCTGGCCGACGACCTCGGCTATGGCGACCTCGGGTGTTACGGCCAGAAGCTCACGCGCACGCCCTCCCTCGACCGTCTGGCCGCGGAAGGGATTCGCTTCACGGATTTCTACGCGGGCAGCACCGTCTGTGCCCCGTCCCGGGCCAGCCTCATGACGGGCCAGCACCAGGGCCACGCCTACATCAGGGGAAACAGCCGGCCGGGTGGAGACTGGAGGGTCCAGGTCCCCCTGCGGCCGCGCGACCTCACCGTGGCGGAGGCCTTGAAGGCCGCCTCGTACCGCACGGCCCTGATCGGCAAGTGGGGTCTCGGTGACGCGGGGACGCCTGGAGTCCCCAACCACAAGGGCTTCGATTCCTTCTTCGGCTACCTCGACCAGGTCCATGCGCACGACTACTACCCGAGCTTCCTGTGGCGGGACGAAGAGAAGGTCGCGCTGCCCCCGGGCACGTACTCCTCGGACCTGTTCACGCGGGAGGCGCTCGCTTTCCTCCGCCAGCCCCAGGACCAGCCCTTCTTCCTCTACCTCGCCTACACGACGCCGCACTCGAACAACGCGATCCCGAACGGCGGCGGCATGCAGGTCCCCTCGGACGAGCCCTACACGCGCGAGCCGTGGCCACAGCCGGTGAAGAACCGGGCGGCAATGATCACACGCATGGATCGCGACATCGGAGAGATCGTGGCCGCCATCGACGCGCAGGCGGGGCGTGACACCGTGATCTTCTTCAGCAGCGACAACGGTCCCGCCCGGGAGGGCGGCTCCGATCCCGCCTATTTCGACAGCGGGGGGCCGCTCAGAGGGATCAAGCGCGACCTCTACGAGGGAGGGATACGGGTCCCCTTCATCGCCCGCTGGAAGGGACGAGTCCGCAAAGGGCAGGTCAGCAGGGAATGCCTCGCCCTGTGGGACGTCTTCCCCACCGCAGCCGAGCTGGCCGGCCTCGCGCCGCCCACGGGCCTCGACGGGATCTCCTTCGTGCCGACGCTGCTCGGCCTTGCCCAGAGGCCACACGACTACCTCTACTGGGAATTCCACGAGCGGGGGTTCGCGCGCGCCGTGCGCCAGGGCCGCTTCAAGCTCCTGGCCAACGGCTCCGGCTCCCCGCTCGAGCTCTACGATCTGGACACGGATGTCGGCGAGCGCGACGACCTCGCGGCGCTATTTCCCGACCGCGTCCGGCGGCTCGAAGCCATCATGGACAAGGCGCGCGTCGAATCCGCGATCTGGACCGTCGCGAACCCCGGGCCGTAGAAGCGAAGGCGCCGACCTCAACGCCGGCCGACGAGCCGCCAGAACTGCGCCTCGTTGAGCAGCCGGATCCGGTGTCCCTTCTCGCGCAGCCGCTTCATCTCCAGGAGCTTCCGGCCCCCCTCCCGTCCGGCCGCCTGCAGCGGGTTGGGCCGGCCGCGGACGACGACGGTGGTCCGCACCGAGGGCCCGCCGTGGACGATGGCGCCCGCCCGCCGCGCGGCGCGGACGGCGTCGCGGCGGCGCCGGCTCAGGATGCCGGTGAAGGCGAGGTGCACGCCCTTCAGCGTCCGCAGCACGCCGGCCTTCAAGGGAGCGGGCGGATTGCGGAGGGCGTCGATCAGCTCGTCGGCGGTCTCGTACCTCTTCCGCCGCTCCCCGATGCAGCGGTAGACGATCTCCTTCAGGTGGTCGCTGCAGGGGAGGCGCCGGACCTCGTGGGTGCGGATCCGCTCCTGCGCGTCGCCCTTCACCAGCATGCCCAGGAGCTGGCCCACCTGGTACACGTCGTCGCGCGCCTGCCACTTGGGCGCGGCGCCGGCCAGGATGTCGCTGGGGGCCGTGAAGGGGTTCATGGTGCCGGCGGCGATGCCCCGCCGGTCGCTCTGGTGCCGGACGATCCCGAAGTCCCCGAGCTTCAGGCACCGGCCGTCGCAGACGAACACGTTCAGCGGGGTCAGGTCGCGGTGGAGCATCTGGCCGCGATGCAGCTTTCCGAGCACCTGGAGGATGCCCGCGATCTCGCGGCGCGCGGTGGCTTCGGGCCACCTCCTGGCGCTGCGGTGCAGGAAGGCCCGGAGGTCGCCGTGGGGCGCGTACTCGAGGGCGAGGCAGTAGAGGACGTGGCCGTCCGGTTTGATCAGCGGGAACGTGTCGAAGACGCGGATGGCGCGCGGATGGCCGTCCAGCAGCAGCCCGAAGTACGCCTCGCGCACCCACCCGTCGATGCGCTCGCTGGCCTTGATGCAGACGATCTCCGGCACGACCGGCGAGCGCCCCAGCCGGGTGGCGAGATAGGCCTGGCCGAACCCGCCCTCGCCGAGCAGCCGCTCCACGCGGTAGCGGAGCCGGGTCTCGGGGCTCGTGACGACCTGCGCGGGCGCGAGCAGCGGCGGCGCCTGCCGGACGGGGGCGCGGGCGGACCTCGTGCGGGTCGTGGCGGCGGACGAGTCGCTCGGCGGGCCAGGGGAATCCGGCATGGGCGGCAGGCGCCCCAGCATAGCTGAAACGCGCCGGTCCATTCATGGGGAATCGCTCGCCATCGGAAAGACCCTGCTCCTGATCTGATCCGAGCCCGCCGGGACGGGCCGCGCTACCCGCCGTCGGGCGTGCGGGCCTCGAGGCGCGGGTCGGGGGGCAGGTTCAGGATCCGCTTGGGCATGCGGGAGACGATGAAGGCCACGACGTCCCGCTGCGAAAGCATGGCCACCGGCTCGCCCTCGTCGTCCACGATCGGGATGTGCCGGAAGCCGCCGACGATCATCCGGTTGAGGGCGAAGGCGACGCCGTCGTCGGGGCCGAGGCTGTCGGGGTCCGGGGTCATGACCTCGGACACGGGCTGGTCCTGGGCGACCGCGCAGCTCACCACGCGCCGGAGCACGTCGCGCTCGGTGAAGATCCCGACCGTGCGGCCGTCGCGCTGGACGAGCACCGCCCCCAGGCCCCGCTCCAGCATCAAGCGGATGACCGACTCGATGGTGGCCGACTCCGGGACCCGAACCGCGGCGGGCGGCTCCAGGTCCCGGATCGGGGCGGCGAGGATCACTTCGCCGAGCTGCTGCTCTTCGCGCTCGCGCGATGCGAGGTCGTCGTCCCAGGCCTCGTCGAACTCGCTCGCATGCATGCTTCCTCCCGATGGCTCGGAGGGTCGGGTCGATGAAACAAACCGCTTTATCGAAGGATACGCTTCCCGTCAATCGCCGGCTAGGCTTTCGGGAGGTCCAGAGCGCGGCGGCATCCTTTTCCGAGGAAAGAACTTACAGCTAGGGAGATTTTGTACTTGACATTGACTAGATAGTCAACTATATTCCGACCCATGGGACGGGTGAGCGATGCCCGGGAGAGGCTGCTGAAGGCGACCGTCGAGCTGATCTGGCGGGAGAGCTACGGCGCCGTCACCGTGGATGCGATCTGCGAGCGGGCCGGTGTCTATATGGTGTGCTTCTACTACTTCTTCGACTCGAAGTCGCAGCTCACCGCGGAAGCCTTGAAGCATCACTGGGAGTCGCTCCGGCCCATGTACGACCCGATCTTCTCGCCGGCCGTTCCGCCCCTGGAGCGCTTCCGGCGCTATTTCGACTTCCTCTACCAGCGCCACGCGGATCTGAAGAGCAAGGCCGGCCGCGTGCTGGGCTGTCCGTTCTTCTCCGTGGGCTGCGAGGTCACCAAGCAGGACCCGCTCATCGGCGACGCGGTGAGGGCAATCATCAAGAGCAAGACGAAGTACTTCGAGTCGGCGCTGCGGGATGCGCAGGCGGAGGGACTCGTCGACGTCGCCGACGTCCCTGCCCAGGCCCAGGCCCTGTTCGCGTACGTCGACGGCGTCCTGGGGCAGGCCCGCATCCAGAACGACCTGGAGCTCATCCGTACGCTCCCCGAGGGCGTCCGCCGCTTCCTGGCCCTGGAGCCGGCCGCCGTGTAGCCGCCCGTTTCTTTTATCCAATTTGTTGACTAGACGGTAGGCTATTCATCTGGAGGTTCATCCTCTTCTATGTGGATCGTCAAGCTCGCGCTGCGCCGGCCGTACACGTTCGTGGTCGCGTCCCTCCTCGTGTTGATCCTCGGCGCTCTCACGATACGGCAGACGCCCAAGGACATCTTCCCCGACATCGACATCCCGGTCGTGAGCGTCGTCTGGACGTACACCGGGCTGTCCACCCAGGACATGGAGAAGCAGATCACCACGTTCAGCGAGTTCTCCACGTCCTTCGCCGTGAACAACATCAAGAGCATCGAATCCCAGACGCTCAGCGGCGTGGCCGTGGTGAAGATCTACTTCCAGCCCGGGGTCGACGTCGCGGCGGCGGTGGCGCAGGTGACCGCGGTATCGCAGACCATCCTGCGCCGGATGCCTCCCGGCACGACACCGCCGAGCGTCATCCGCTACAGCGCGTCGAGCGTGCCGATCCTCCAGCTCGCCTTGAGCAGCGACACGATGTCGGAGTCCGAGCTGTACGACTATGGGATCTACCGCGTCCGGCAGCAGCTCGCGGTGGTGCAGGGGACGACCCTGCCCCTGCCCTATGGCGGCGCGCCGCGGCAGATCATGGTGGACCTCGACCCGCAGGCGCTGCTGGCCAAGGGGCTCTCGGCCCAGGACGTCAACGCCGCCATCAACGCCCAGAACCTCACGCTCCCGACGGGCACGGCCAAGATCGGGCCGCGCGAGTACACGGTGAGCCTCAACAGCAGCCCGGACGCCGTCGACGCCCTCAACAACATCCCCATCCGCCGGGTAGGGGACAGCATGGTCTTCGTGCGGGACGTCGCCCACGTCCACGACGGCTTCGCGGTGCAGACGAGCGTCGTGCGGCGCGACGGCCGGCGCTCCGTGCTGCTGACGGTCCTCAAGAACGGCGACGCGTCGACCCTGGACGTGGCGAACCGCATCAAGGCGCTGCTGCCGATGCTGCGCGCTTCGGCCCCCCCGGGGCTGCAGATCGAGCTGCTTACCGACCAGTCGACCTTCGTCTCGCGGGCGGTGAGCGGGGTGGTGGTGGAGGGGATCGTGGCCGCCGCCCTGACCGCCCTGATGATCCTGCTCTTCCTCGGCTCCTGGCGCAGCACGCTGATCGTGACGGTGTCGATCCCCCTGTCGATCCTGATCTCGCTCCTGGTCCTGCGCGCGCTGGGCCACACGCTCAACATCATGACGCTCGGCGGCTTTGCCCTCGCGGTCGGCATCCTGGTCGACGACGCCACCGTGGAGATCGAGAACATCCACCGGAACCTGGCCATGGGGAAGCGGCTCCGGCAAGCCATCCTCGACGGCGCCCAGCAGATCGCGGTTCCCGCCTTCGTGGCGACGCTGTCCATCAGCATCGTGTTCGTCTCCGTGCTGTTCCTGGACGGCGCCCCCCGGTATCTCTTCACCCCGATGGCGCTCGCGGTGGGGTTCTCGGTGATGGCCTCCTATTTCCTCTCGCGCACGGTCGTCCCCACCATGGTCCAGTACCTGCTCCCGGCGGAGATCGAGGCGGGCCATGCGGGCCCGAGCGGCGCTCTCGGCCGGTTCCACGAGGCGTTCAACCGCGGCTTCGAGCGCGCCCGCGGACGCTACGTCGAAGCGCTCGGCTGGACGCTCGGCCACCGGCGGGCCGTGTTCGCCGTCTTCGGCGTGACGGTGGCGTCGGCCGCGATCCTGCTGCCCTTCGTGGGCCGCGACTTCTTCCCGAAGGTGGACGCCGGCCAGATCCGGCTCCACGTGACCGCCCCGGCGGGAACGCGCATCGAGGAGACCGAGCGCTACTTCACGGACGTGGAAGATGCGATCCGGCGGATCGTTCCCGAGCCCGAGCGCGCCGTCATTCTCGACAACATCGGCGTCCCCCAGGGGATCAACCTGGCCGTGACGGAGACCTCCACGATCAGCTCCGCCGACGGCGAGGTCCTGGTGAACCTGCGCCCGGACAAGCGGCGCGGCACCGCCAGCTACGTGCGCGAGATGCGCCGCCGGCTGCCGCGGGAGTTCCCCGAGCTGAGCTTCTATTTCCAGCCCGCCGACATCGTCAGCCAGATCCTGAACTTCGGCCTCCCCGCGCCCATCGACATCCAGGTCGCGGGGCTGAACCGCGAGGAGACGTACCGGGCCGCCCGGGCCATCGAGGCGCGGGTCAGGCGGGTGCCGGGCGCGGTCGACGTCCACTTGCACCAGGTCGTGGACGCGCCGCGGCTGCACGTCGCCGTGGACCGCACCCGCGCCGCCGAAGTGGGCCTCACCCAGCGCGACGTGGCCAACGACGTGCTGGTCTCCCTGGCCTCCAGCATCCTCGTGACGCCCAACTTCTGGACCGACGGCCGCAACGGCATTGCCTACCCGGTGGCCGTCCAGGTGCCGCCGCGCCTGGTGGAGTCGGTGGACGACCTCCGGACGACTGCCCTCGGGGCGCCCGGGGCCGCCGCGCCGCAGCTCCTGGGGGACCTGGCTTCCATCGAGCGCCGCACGGCGCCCGTGGTCGCCAACCACTCCAACATCCAGCCCACCTTCAACGTCCGGGCCGACGTGCAGGACACCGACCTGGGCGCCGTCAGCGGGGCGATCCGTCGGATCGTGCACGAGTACGAGACCAGGCTTCCCGCCGGGAGCAGCATCACGCTGCGCGGCCAGGTGGAGAGCATGGATGCGTCCTTCGGGCGGCTGGGCCTCGGCCTCGTCTTCGCGGCCCTCCTCGTCTACGGCGTGATGGTCGTGAACTTCCAGTCGTGGACGGATCCCTTCATCATCATCACCGCCCTGCCCGGCGCCCTGGTGGGGATCGTGTGGATGCTCTTCGCGACCCAGACCACCTTCAGCGTCCCCTCGCTGATGGGCGCCATCATGACGGTCGGCGTGGCCACCGCGAACTCCATCCTCCTGGTCACCTTCGCCAACGATCAGCGCCGCGAGGGCCTGGACGCGCCCGCGGCGGCGCTCGCCGCCGGGCGCACCCGGCTGCGCCCGGTGCTCATGACCGCGGCCGCGATGATCATCGGCATGCTCCCCATGTCCCTGGGCCTCGGCGAGGGCGGGGAGCAGAACGCCCCCCTCGGCCGCGCGGTCATCGGGGGACTGCTCGTGGCCACGGCGGCCACGCTCTTCTTCGTTCCCACCGTCTACACCTTCCTCCGCCGCCGGCCGCCGCAGGGCGAAGCTGACGTTTCGGACGGAGTTGCTTCTTGAGAAAGGCACAGGTGTCATGGACAGCGTGAACCAGATCGATCCCAACGACGTGCCGTACCTTCCGGAAGCTCGCGGCGGGCGCCTCGTCCGATCCCGCCCGGGGGCGATGCGTGTCCTGGCCGGCCTCGGCCTCGGCGCCGTGGTGGTGCTGAGCCTGGGCGTGGCCGGCAAGCTCGGCCAGCGGGCGGCGCTGGCCGAGACGGCGAGCGCGCAGGACCAGGCGCCCGTCGTCACGGTAGTCCGCCCCCACCGGCCCACGACGGTGCCGGCCGTGGTCCTGCCGGCGACCGTGGAGCCGATGCAGGAGACGACGGTCTACGCGCGGACGAGCGGCTACCTCAAGAGCGTGCGCGTGGACATCGGCGATCGGGTCGCCGCGGGTCAGCTCCTGGCCGAGGTCGAGTCGCCGGAGACCGATCAGGCCCTCCGCGAAGCCCGGGCGCAGCTCAACCGGGAGCGCGCGAGCCTTCTCCTCGCCCAGGCGACCCTGGAGCGGACGCGGCAGCTCCACGCGGAGCAGCTCGTGAGCCGGCAGCAGCTCGACGAGCAGGAAGCGGCCTTCGACACCGGGCAGGCCGCGGTCGAGGCGGCGGAGGCCACGGTCCAGCGGCTCGCCACCCAGAAGGACTACGAGCGGGTCGTCGCTCCCTTCAGCGGCACCGTGACGACACGGGGCGTCGACCGGGGCGCCCTCATCACCGCCGGCAGCGGCAGCACCGTGACGAGCCTGTTCACGATCGGCCAGACCGACGCCCTCCGCGTCTTCGTCGACGTGCCCCAGTCCGCCGCCGCGGGCGTCCGCCCCGGCCAGCCCGTCGGGGTCGGGCTGCGCGAGCAGCCTGGCCGCACGATCGAGGGGCGGGTGGTCCGTACGGCCGGGGCCCTCGACCCCCGTTCCCGGACGCTGCGCACGGAGGTGCACCTGCCGAACGACGACCATGTCCTGCTGCCGGGGATGTATGTGGAGGTCGCGTTCCGGGCGCCCTCGGGCGCCCCGCCCCTCGTCGTGCCGGCCAACGCCCTCGTCATCGGAGCCGACGGAGCGCGGGTGGCCGCGGTCGAGGACGGGGCGGTGCGCTACCGGAAGGTCGTCCTCGGACGCGACTTCGGCCACGAGGTCGAGGTGGTGAGCGGCTTGACTGGCGGGGAGTCGCTGGTGGTGAGCCCCGGCGACCGGCTGATGGACGGCCAGGCCGTGCAGGTGGCGGCCGCGGCCACCAAGGCGGACTGACCGCCATGCTCGACGATGAGCTGGAGCGCCGCCGCGCCGAAGGCGCTTCCCGCCGCAAGCGGGTGGAGCAGATGACGGAAGAGGAGAAGACGCGCGCGCTGCTCACCGACGAGCTGACGGGACTGGGCAACCGCCGCGCCTGGGAGGAAGGCGCGCGGCGGCCGATCCAGGCGATGCTCGACGTCGAGGGCCTGAAGTGGGTCAACGACAACCTCGGGTGGGCGGCCGGGGACGAGCTGCTGCGGGCGGTCGCGACCGCGATCCGCGAAGAAGGAGTGCTCGCCTACCGCCTGGGCGGGGACGAGTTCGTGCTGGAGGGCGAGGATCCGGTGTCCATCCAGGACGCCGTCGATCGGATCAGGGAGCGCCTGGGCGCGGCCGCGATCGAGGCGGCCCGCCCGGACGGCTCGGCGCGGCGATTGACGGGAGCGCGGATCCATGCGGGGCTCGGAGGCTCCCTGGACGAAGCCGACGCCGCCCTCAACTCCGCGAAGAGGGCCGGTGTCGCCGCCGGGGAGCGGGCCGCGCGCGGGGACCGGCCCCGCGGGCTCTCCGAGGTCGGCGTCTCGTCCCTCTCGAAACGGAAGGAGCCACCCGGGTCGGGCGCCCCGCGGGCGGTTCTACGCCACCCGGAGGACGATCTTTCCGTGCGAGCGGCCGTTCTCGTTCATGTCCAGGGCGCGCCGCACCTGCCCGAGGGGGAATACCCGGGCGACATGGGGCCGGACCAGCCCCCGCTCGATGAGAGCCACGATCCGTCTCAGATCGTCGGTGTCGTACCTCATGCCGAACTCGACACCGCGGACGCCGGCCCGGGCGGCGGCGGCGCGGTCGATCTCGCCGATCAGGTTGATGAGCATGCCGCCCTTCTTGAGGACGCCCCAGGAGCGCTTCTGGGTGTCGCCGCCTATCGGATCGATGACCACGTCCACGCCGGTGACCTTCTTCTCGAACCGCTCCTTCTTGTAGTCGATGATCACGTCCACGCCGATCCGCTCGAGATGCCGGAAGCCCGGGCGGCTCGCGGTGGCGATGACGTGCGCCCCCTTCCACTTCGCGAACTGGGCCGCGAAGGAGCCCACGCCGCCGCTCGCGCCGTGGATGAGGAAGGTCTTCTGCGGCGAAGCCTTCGCGGTGTCGATCACCATCTGCCACGCCGTGAGGGCGGGCATGGGAATAGAGGCGGCGACCACGAAGCCGAGTGACCGCGGCTTTCGCACGAGGTCCTTGAGCGGGGCGACGGCAAAATCCGCGAAGCTTCCCCAGGTCTCGCCGAGGACCTCGTCGCCCTTTCGCAGGGACGTGGCCGAGCCGGACGCGACCTGCACGATGACGCCCGCGAAGTCCTGACCGAGGGTCAACGGAAGCTTGTCGGCCCCCCGAGGGTTGTAGATCCTCTCCCGGACCATCCAGTCCACCGGGTTCACGGCGGCGGCGCGGATCCGGATCAGCGCGGCGTTCTTCTTGATCCTGGGGACGGCGATCGTCTCGACCTTCACCTTCTCCGAGCCGCCGAATGCGTGAATCCGCGCCGCTCTCATGCGCCCCTCCAGGCGTGGCCATCCGGACGGCGGCGGCCGTCCGCGCGCGCCGCCGGCTATTTCCCTCGCGCGACGGTCGGCTCGGGGCGTGGGCGAGCCGGGTCCAGGCTGCCGTAGGCGCCGTGGACGTAGCACCATGTCCAGGTGTCGCCCGGCGTGACCGACCTCATGACCGGATGTCGGGTGTCCTGGAAATGCGCGGTCGCGTGTTTTCGCGGCGACGAATCGCAGCAGCCGACGTGGCCACAGGTCCGGCATTCGCGAAGCTGCACCCACTTCGTGCCCTCGGACAGGCAGTCTTCGCAGGCGTCGGGCGTCCGGGCCGGCGGGAAGTCGCTCGGGCTCAGGTTCTCGAGGTCCTCACAGGATTTCATTGAACTCCTCCGTCTTCGACCGTTCATGCAGCACTCGTGCCAGGATGCGCCGGCCGAACGGGCCGGCACCTGATCTCTCCGCGAAGGGCGGCCGACGCGCCGCTCTCGTCACCGCGGCTCGGGCGCCCCCGGTCCGCGTGCGCACGCGGCCGCGCGGCCGAGCAGCAGCTCGCGCTCGCGGGCGTTTCGAGTCAGCGTGGCCGCGCGCTCGAACTCCGTGCGGGCCTCCTCGAAGCGCCCGAGCCGGGACAGGAGGTCGCCCCGCACGCTCGGCAGGAGGTGGTAGCCCTTGAGCGACGGCTCCGAGGTCAGCGCATCGACCCGCTCGAGGCCGGCGGCGGGCCCGAACGCCATCGCGATCGCGACCGCATGGTTCAGCTCCACGACCGGTGAGGGTGTGAGCTGGGCGAGCGCCCCGTAGAGTCCCGCGATGCGCGCCCAGTCGGTCTCGGCCGCGATACGCGCCCGGGCATGACAGGCGGCGATCGCGGCCTGGAGCGCGTACGGGCCGAGCGTGCCGCCGAGCTTCTCGGCCCGCTCGAGCGCCGCGAGACCACGATGGATGAGCAGCTCGTCCCAGCGCGCGCGGTCTTGATCGAGGAGCAGGACGGGCTCTCCCGACGGACCGGTCCGCGCGCCCAGGCGCGACGCCTGGATCTCCATCAGCGCGACGAGCCCATGGACCTCCGGCTCCTTCGGAGCGAGCTCGCCCAGGATGCGGCCCAGCCGGAGGGCATCCTCGCACAGCGCCGGCCTCATCCAGTCGTCGCCGGCGGTCGCCGCGTAGCCCTCGTTGAACACGAGGTAGAGGACCTCGAGCACCGACGACAGGCGGGCGGCGCGCTCGGCCCCCCGGGGGACCTCGAAGGGGACGTGCGCCTCGGCCAGGGTCCGCTTGGCCCGCACGATGCGCTGGGCGACGGTGGGCTCCGGGACGAGGAACGCGCGCGCGATCTCGCCGGTGGTCAGGCCTCCCACCAGGCGCAGCGTGAGCGCAACGCGCGCCTCGGTCGACAGGACGGGATGACAGGCCGTGAACATGAGTCGCAGGAGGTCGTCGCCGATGTCGTCGTCGATCGCGGCCTCGAAGTCGGCCGCCGCCAGCTCCTGCCTGGCCTCGAGCTGGCGACCCAGCTCTTCGTGCTTGCGTTCGAGCCGCTTGCTGCGGCGCAGCCGGTCGATCGCGCGGTGCTTCGCAGTGGCCATGAGCCACGCGCCCGGGTTGTCCGGGACGCCCGACTCCGGCCACCGCTCCAGCGCCGCGACGAGGGCGTCCTGCGCCAGCTCCTCGGCGAGACCGACGTCGTGCACGATCCGCGCCAGACCGGCGATGAGCCGGGCCGACTCGATCCTCCAGACCGCGTCGATCGCCCGATGTACGTCGGCAGCCGTCACGGCTACCGATCACACCATCTTCACTCCGTCACTGCAAGACGACGCGGCCCGCGAGCGGGGATCGGCCAGGCTTCCTTCGCCGCGAGCCGCTAGGCCACCGCCGGGCGCCGGGCCACCCGCTTCGTGATCAGCAGGACCAGGGACGCCACGCCCCACCCCAGGAGCACCGGGGCGACGATGCCGATCGTCAGGTGGGCGAGGGCATGGTTCCACTGGTTGGGGCTCCGGGCGAAAGGCGGCCCGCTGTACTCGGGAGCCGCGTAGATGTTCGGGAAGCCGGCGATCGCGAGCAGGATCCCGGTCACCGCGATCGCCTGCACGAGCACCACCTGGAAGAGCATGAGGGGAAGGAGCTGCTTGTAGCTGCCGAAGCCCTTGGCGTGCACCGCGGCGCCGTAATAGAGGATCGCGGCCCAGCCCACCACGGTCATCGACAGGAACGTGACGGTGCGGTCCGGCAGGCCCGCCAGGGAGAGGCCCAGCCGGGCCAGGCCGACGGCGGCGATGAGCGCGAGCCACACCTTCTGGAAACCGAGGTACTCCGAAACCCGCTTGCCGAACATCCAGTCCTCCTTTGTTGGTGAGCGTCTGCTGGACGAAGGAATCAGGCCGCCTGTTCGCAATTGATCATCCATGGTATGGCGAACCGATCGACGAGCAGTCCGGAGGCACTCCGTCCGCCATCGGCGAGTCCCCGTGCTTCTGCATGAAGGTTGTCTTGCCGCCGAAGCACTTCTCGTAGAACTTGAACGCGGCCTCGCATCGACCATCGAAGCTCAGGTACGCATTGACTCTCATCGCTCACCTCGCGCGGGAGAGGGCGGCTCATCGAAGAACGGGCGCATCTCGATCTCGGCCTCCGCACCCGGCTTGAGGTCGACGGCGAAGGGGGCGCGCTTGGCCCATTCGATCGCCTCTTCCTTCGACTTCACCTGGATCAGCCAGTACCCGGCGACCAGCTCCTGTGTACACGACGAAGGACGAGTGGCCGGATCGACAGGTTCCGCTTTCTTCATCGGAAATGCATAACCCGCCCCATCGGCGGGACCTCAATCGGGTCCCCCTCGCCGTGTCTCCTTCGGCGCCGGAGCAGTCCTGATCGGGATCAGCGCCCTCAGCCGAGGCTCGCGGAGGTAGAGGCCCAGCCAGACGATGATCCCCAGCCCGATCTGGAGGAAGGACGGATCGCCGACCCGCCAGGCCGTGCAGATCGTGCCGCCGACGTATCCGGCCAGGAGGATGGCGCCCAGGACCGACGGACTCCGGCAGTCCCAGATGGGCCATCCCTTGCGTCAGCTCGGGTCCGCCCTTGAGCTTGATGAACACGCTCAACAGGAAGACGAGTGACACCAGGACCGAGATCGCCCGACCGACCCACACCACTCTTCCGCTCGCAGCCATCATCCAACCTCCTCGAGAATGAATCGGCATGTCCGCGACGCCGACCTGGAACCGGTCCAGCAGCTCCTGCACCTCGGGGTCGCGATCGAGATCGATGTAGGTGTGGGGGTGGCCGTTGCGGGTCAGGAACTCCTTGGCGCGGAGCGTCCCCGCCGAGTGCGCCGACCCGATCAGCACGACGTCGCCGATGCCTTGCGTGACGAGCTCGACCCGCCGGAGGATGAAGGCGCGCATGAGGATCTCGCTCAGCTCGGCGTCGGTCTGGACGAGCGCGAGCAGCTTGTCGCGATCCACCTCGATGACTTCGCCCGGCTCGCTCGCGCGTATATGCCGAGAGTCTCCCCCGGATGCCGTGGCCATGATGGGCGAGTCTCCGTGATCGTGCGTCCGCGGCACATCACGGCATCGGGCGCTTCTACGCTACCACCGGTAGGGCCGCCGCGCGTACCACGATCGTGGTAGGCCTCTGCGCGCGAACGCGGACGGCGGTCTCAACCCCGCATGCCGGGTTCCCCGAGCGAAGTGGACGGTGCGATCCGCGTTATCATTGGCTCCCGGCCGACGGGAGGCATTGAAATCGATGCGCGAGCGCCTGCGCGCGCGTAACGAGTGGACGCTCGCCGACGCGCTGCGGCGCGCTGACGGCCGGCTGGCCGCCGCGTGGTGGGCCATCCTCGTCCTGCGCGGGCTCCTGCCGGCGCTCTTCGCCGTGGCCATGGGCGCGCTGATCGGCGCCGCGCAGCGGGGCGCCGGCCTGACCGCGCCGCTGGGACTGGTCGGCGTCGTCTTCGTGCTGCTGCAGGTGCTGCCGCCCGTCCACAAGGCCGTGGGCGCGAATCTCGGCAGCCGGACGGCGGCCTGGCTCTACGACCAGCTCACCCGCGCCTGCGTCCGGCCTCCCGGGATGGGTCACCTGGAGGACCCGAAGCTCACCAGCGATCTCACGATGGCCCGTGACTTCGACCTCGGCATCACCGGGCCGCCGATGTCGATCTCCATGGACTTCATCGCCGGGGGTCTGGTGGAGATGGTGGGCGGCCTCGCGTCGGCCGTGGTGCTGGCCGCTTACGCCTGGTGGGCGTCGCCGCTGCTGGTCGGGGCCTGGCTGGCCACGCACTGGCTGCTGCGCGAGAGCGCGGTGTGGCGCGACCGGAACACGGAGGAGGTGCGCCAGGCCCAGCGGCACGCGGACTACGCCTACCGGCTCGCGGTCGAGGCGCCAGCGGCGAAGGAGCTGCGGCTCTTCGGCCTGGGGACCTGGACGGTCGAGCGCTTCCGCACCCAGCGGCGGCGGCTGTTCGAGCTGCAGTGGAAGGCCACGCGCCTGCGGGAACGGCCCGTGCTGGGGAGCCTGCTGCTGGTGCTCGCCGCGAACGTCGTCGTGTTCTGGTCGCTGGGCGCCGCCGCCGCCGACGGCCGGCTCCCGCTCGACCGGCTGGTCACCTTCGCGAGCGCCGCCCTGAGCACGAGCATGATCGCGTTCGGCGGCCTGTCGTGGGCCCTCGACGGCGCCGCGGCGCCGGCCGCCGCGGTCCTGCGGCTGCAGGCGGCCATGGATCCGGCCGGGGCGCTGGTCCGGGGGCACGTCACGCCGGCGCGAATGCCGGCGCGGGAGATCCGTTTCCGCGAGGTGTCGTTCTCCTATCCCACGTCCGGCGGGCCCGTGCTGGCGGGCTTCGATCTCACGATCCCGGCCGGCTCGTCTCTCGCCATCGTCGGCCAGAACGGCGCGGGGAAGACGACGATCGCGAAGCTGCTGTGCCGGCTCTACGACCCGCAAGCGGGCTCGATCGAGGCCGACGGCGTGGACCTCCGGGCGCTCGACATCGACGGCTGGCGCTCGCGCGTGGCCGCCGTGTTCCAGGACTTCATCCGCTTCGAGCTGCCCCTCCGCGACAACGTCGCTCCGGCCGGCGCTCCGGACGACGTGGTCCGGGCCGCGCTCGCCGAGGCCGGCGCCGCGGGCCTGGCGGAGCTGGGCACCGTCCTCGCGCGGGCCTACCCCGGCGGGACCGAGCTGTCGGGGGGACAGTGGCAGCGCATCGCGCTGGCCCGGGCGCTCTGCGCCGTGCGGCTGGGCGCGGGGGTCGTCCTGCTCGACGAGCCCACCGCCCAGCTCGACGTGCGCGGAGAGGCCGAGATCTTCGACCGCGTCCTCGCCGCCACCCGGCACACCACCACGATCCTGATCTCGCACCGCTTCTCGACGGTGCGCCACGCGGACCGCATCTGCGTGCTCGAGCGGGGCAAGGTGGTCGAGCTGGGCACCCACGAGGAGCTGATCGCCGCCGGCGGCCGCTATCGGACGATGTTCGAGCTGCAGGCGTCTCGCTTCAGCGAGGACGCCGAGGCGGGAGCGACCCTCGATGTCCTCGACTGACGGCCTCCCGCCCGCATGGCCGGCGATGTGGCGCGCCGTCAAGCGCGGCTACGAAGCCGAGCCGAGGCTGCTCAGCGTGTCGTTCTCGATGTCGTTGCTGGCGGCGCTCCCCGATGCGCTGCTCGCGCTGTGGCTGAAGCTGCTGGCCGACGGCCTCTCGGGGGACCGCCGCGGGCTGGTGCTGACCGCCGCCGCGGGCCTGGGCGTCTCGGCGGCGGGGACCTGGTTCCTGAGGGTGATCAGCGATCGCGTCCAGCGCCGCTTCCGGGACCGGGTGACGATCGCGCTCGAGGCGCACGTGGCGCAGCTCCAGGCGTCGATCGCGACCCTCGAGCACCACGAGCGGCCGGCCTATCTCGATCGCATGGCGATGCTGCGCAGCCAGGTCTTCGTGCTCGATCACATGTACTGGTCGCTCTTCACCACCTGCGGATGGATCCTGCGCCTCGGGGTCACGCTCGCGCTGCTGGTGTCCATCCATCCTGCGCTGGCGCTCCTGGCCGTGTTCGCGCTGCCGACGGTGCTGGCGTCGACCTGGAGGCCCGGGGTGGAGCGGGCCGCCGACGAGCGGGGCGCGTCGGCCAATCGCCTGGCCCGGCACCTGTTCGACGTCGCCACCACCGCGGCCCCCGGGAAAGAGGTCCGCCTGACCCGGATCGGAGACCGTCTGGTGGCGCAGCGACGCGACGCGTGGGAGCGCTGGTATGGGCCGGTCGCCACCGCCCGGCGCCAGAGCGCGGCCTGGCATGCGCTCGCCTGGGCGGTCTTCGGCGCGGCGTACGTAGGTGCGGTGGTGTTCGTGGCGTCGGGTCTCAAGGCGGGGGCAGGCAGCGTCCTGCTGGTGCTGGCCGCGGGCGCGCGGCTGTCGGCGTACATCGGCGCCACGGTGGGGGAGGTCGGCTTCCTGCGCGGTTTCTGGCTGGAGGGCTCCCGGCGGCTGGCCTGGCTGGAGGACTACGCCGCCTCGCTGGTGCGGGGCGCCGATGCGCCGGTGCCCGAGCGACTGGCCGAAGGCATCCGCTTCGAGCACGTGTCCTTCGCCTACCCCGGCACGGAGCGGCTGGTGCTCGACGACGTGAGCGTGCACCTGAAGCCCGGCTCGGTGGTCGCGATCGTGGGCGAGAACGGCGCCGGCAAGACGACCCTGGTGAAGCTCCTGTGCCGACTGTACGAGCCGACGCGGGGGCGCATCCTCGTCGACGGCATCGAGCTGGCGCGGATGCCGCCCGAAGCGTGGCGCTCGCGCCTCGCCGGCGCGTTCCAGGACTTCTTCCGGTTCGAGCTGAGTGCGCTCCACAGCGTGGGGCTGGGCGACCTGCCCCGCCTGGATGACGCGCCGGCGGTGTCGGCGGCCGTGCGCCGCGCGGGCGCGGACGACGTCGTCGAGCAGCTCGTGGCCGGCCTCCAAACGCAGCTCGGACCCACCTGGCCGGAGGGCGTGGAGATCAGCTTCGGGCAATGGCAGAAGCTCGCGCTGGCCCGGGGGTTCATGCGGGAGCGACCGCTTCTGCTCGTGCTCGACGAGCCCACGGCCGCGCTCGACGCCGAGACGGAGCACGCGCTGTTCGAGCACTACGCGGCGGCGGCCCGCGCCGGCCCGCCGGGTGCCGTGCGCGGGACGGCCGACGGCCGCATCACGATTCTGGTGTCGCACCGTTTCAGCACGGTTCGCATGGCCGACTTCATCGTGGTGCTCGACGGCGCGCGCGTCGTCGAGTCCGGCACGCACGAGGCGCTGATGGCCCGGGGCGGCCAGTACGCGGAGCTGTACGGCATCCAGGCGGCGGCGTATCGCTGAGTCGGCCGCGTCAGTTGCGCAGCACGGTCGCCGGATCCAGGCGTGACGCGCGGTAGGCGGGGACGAGGCTGGCCATCAGCGCCACCAGGGCCAGGGTCGCGGCGACCGCAGCCAGCGTCAGGGGATCGGATGCGCTGACTCCGAACACGAGCCGCTCAAGGCTCGAGGAGGCCGCCCGCGCCGCCAACGACCCCGCGGCAATCCCCAGGAGGGCGGGGGCCATGCCTTCGCCGACGACGAGTCGGAGCACGTCCCCGGTCTGGGCGCCGAGAGCGGACCGGATGCCGATCTCGCGGCGGCGGCCGCGGACGACGTAGGAGAGGACGCTGTAGATGCCGACCGTGGCCAGGGCGAGCGCCACCGACGCAAAGAACCCGAGGAGCAGCGCGCTGAGCCGCTGCGACGTCAACCGCTCGTCGCGCACCTCGTCCATCGTGCGCACGTTCTCGACGGGCTGTTCCGGATCGAGCATGCGGATCACGCCCACGGCGGACGGCGCCAGCGCGGCCGGGGGCACCGACGTGCGGAGCGCGAACGTGAGGCCCGCCCAGGGCCGTTCCCGCGTGTAGTAGTACACGGTGGGCGGGGCCGCCTCGGAAAGGCTGTCCTGCTTCACGTCCGCGACGATGCCGACGACTTCCCGCGTGAGCGTCCTCGACATGAGCGGCAGCGTCACGCGCTGTCCGATCGGGTCGGCCTCCCCCCACAGCAGCTTCGCCGCGCCGCGGCTCACGAGCAGCACGTCCACGTCGCGAAGGGCGACGTCGCGCCCGCGTAGGACGGGGATGCTCATCGTCATCAGGTAGCCCGGCGTCATCGCGCGCACCTGGACCGTCGGCTGATCGCGGGGCAGGAGCTCCGGGCGCCCCGCGACGACGATCGGCTGCACCGATCCTCCTTCCAGCGGAAGGTCGTCGATCGCGCCCGCGGCCGCGACCCCGGGAAGCGCGCGCAGGCGCTCCAGCGCCGCGTCGAAGAAGGCCGTGCGCTGCGACGGCGTCTCGTAGCGCGTGCCCGGGAGCGCGACGTTCATCGTGAGCACGTTGTGGGGATCGAACCCGGCGTCGACCGTCTGCAGGGCCCGGAGGGTGCGCAGCATCACCGCGGCCCCCATGAGCAGGACGACCGAGAGCGCGACCTCGCACACGACGAGCAGGCGGCGTGTCCGGAGCCCGACGGCGCCGTCGCCTCGGCCGCCCTCCTTCAAGGCGTCGGTCAGTTGCGCGCGTCCGGCGCGGAAGGCGGGGACGATCCCGGCGAGTATGCCCGTGAGGATCGATGCGCCGAGCGCGAACAGCAGCACGCGGCCATCGATCGAGATCTCGTCGGCGCGGGGCACCTGGTTGGAAAGCAGGGAGGTCCCCGCATCCAGGCCGGCGTACGCAAGGAGGAGGCCGGCGGCGCCGCCGGCCAGGGCCAGCACCAGCGCTTCGATCAGCAGCTGCTGGAAGACGCGGGCGCGGCTGGCGCCAAGGGCTGCCCGGATCGCGATCTCCTTGCGGCGGCCGAGGGCACGCGTGAAGAGCAGGTTGCCTACGTTCGCGCAGGCGATGAGGAGGACGAGCCCGACCGCCGCCAGCAGCATCATCAGCGTCGCCCTGACGTCGCGGACGATCTCGTCCCGGAGCGGTACCACGGTGGCGCCCCAGCCCGCGTTGGCCTGCGGATACGCCTGCTCCAGGCGTTTCGCGATGACCTCGAGCTCCGATCGGGCCTGGGCGAGCTCGACCCCGGACCGGAGCCGGGCGACGGCCTGCTGGTTGTGGTTCTCGCGCACGGCGCGCTGGTCGTCGGTGAGGCCGAGCGGCACCCAGATCTCGCGGGACGTCGGGAACCAGGAGGCGACGGTGAAGTCGGGCGGCATGACGCCGACGACCGTGTAGGGCTCGTCGTTGAGCTTCAGCGTGCGCCCCAGGACGTCGGGCGCCGCGCCCATGTGCGTGTTCCAGAACCGGTGACTGAGGATCACCACCCGGGCCGCCGGAGTGTCTTCGTCCGCGCGGAACACGCGGCCCAGCGACGGACGCGCGCGCACGATGTCGAAGAAGCCCGCGCCCACCGCCCCCGCGACGAGGGTCCTCGGAGTGCCGCTGCCGGTGAGCGTGAAGGCGCGGCCGCGATACAGGGCCATGCTCTCGAAGGCCCGCGCGTCGCGCTGCCAGTCGTAGAAGTTGGCGGGGGACAGCGCGAACCGCGTCATCCCCGGGAACGTGGCCTGCGGCGGCACGTGGAACAGCCGCACGATCCGATCCGGATCTGGAAACGGCAGGGGACGCAGCAGCACGGCGTTGAGGATGCTGAAGATCGCCGCGTTGGCGCCGATGCCGAGAGCGAGCACGGCGACCACGGCCAGGGCGAAGGAGGGTGTCCGCCCGAGGCCCCTCAGCGCATAGCGGACATCGGCCCCGAGCGTCTGCAGCGACCGCCATCCGGCCTGCGAGCTTGGAGTCACAGGTTCCTCTTTCGCGCCCTGCCGCTTCACGAGGCGTGCCATGCGATCGGGACGCTGGTATCTTCCCTGAGCGACGTCACTTAGTCGGACGGGGACAAGGAGCGACGGCTCGACATCCTTTCGCACGTGGGACGGCCCTGTCCCACGACCGGGCGCATCAGGAACTGCGGAAGCCGTCGCATCACCCCCGGCCTGAGAGCGGACCTCACCAGCTTCTGCGGTCGAGGCCCGGTACCACGTCGAAGTGCTCGTCGCGGCTCAGGACGGGCAAGCGATGCTGCAAGGCGAGGGCCGCGATCCAGGCGTCGTTGGCCGGGATCGGACGTCCCGATCGCCGCGCGGCCGGCTGGAGGAGCGGCGGACACCCTGCTCGACGACGCGATGGAAGAACTTGCCGGCGACGTCGCTTCAGCAGGCTTTCGCGATTCTGGTGAACGTCGTCGGGTCGAAGCTCGCCGCCAATTGTCGATGTCGAGGAACCAGCGGAACAGCAGGTTGTAGTCGAGCTGCTCGCAGAACAGGCGCTCGCTGCGCACGGAGTACAGCGCCATGAGTAGCGTCGCCTTTCAAGAACCGCTCGGGCGGAATCGAGGGCGGCCCGTGTGGCTGATCTCGGGGCAAGGGGGCGGGTCGACCTTGCGGACTAGCCGCGGGCTGAAGACTTGTTCAAGGCCACGGCGGCCCGAATGAGAGCCTTCAGAGCCTCCTCGTCCAGCTTGTCGCCTTCGTGGAAGTCGATGGCGCGCCTGGCGTTGCCTTCGAGGCTGGAATTGAAGAGGCCTGAAGGGTCCTTCAGGGAGGCTCCCTTGGCGAAGGTCATCTTCACGACGTTCTTGTACGTCTCGCCGGTGCAGATCAGCCCGTCGTGCGACCAGACTGGAGTCCCTCTCCACTTCCACTCCTCGACCACTTCGGGGTCTGCCTTCTTGATCAGGGCGCGGAGCCGGGAGAGCATCTCGCCCCGCCAGTCGCCCAGATCCTCGATTCTTGCGTCTATTAGCTCAGATGGAGACCCGGATTTCTTCGACCGGCTCTTCTTCATGTTACCTGCCTCTCCTTGGGTCACTTTTCTCCCTTGCCTTGCGACGCCCCTGAGCCCCATGAGCTCAGTCGGTGCGTCGCCGGCTGCGCCACTTGGTGGCATGCGGCAGCACGAACAAGTACAGACCGGTGAACAGCAGCAAGGCGAGCGGGAGCAGCGGCGAGTAGGTCACCCAGGGCGGAGGCATCCCTCTCCCCTGTGCAATGGCGACGATGTTGGCGATGACGGCCACCGTAAAGGCAATGGACAGCCAGCGGTGGGTCTGCCGAACCCATTCGTTCCACTTCACTGGGACCTCCTCTGAAGACGAGCCCAAAGCGGATCGGGCACACGTACCCGGTAGGCAACGAGTCTCGATCGGCTCATGGGATCCTCGCGAGCAGGTCGACGAGCTTCCCGCCCATCATCTTCCAGCCGTAGCGCGCGCCACCAAAGTTCTGCTTCTGGTCCGGTTTGAAGCCCGACTGCACGAGGGACAGGCGGGTGCCCGACGCCGTGGGCGTGAGCGTGAAGGTCACGACGGTGTCGATGTCCATGTCGCCGACGACCCACGTGTAGCTGAGCCTCCTATGCGCTTCGATCTCGAGGATCCGGCCGTTCACGATGCCGTCCCACCCGGGGTACGGCTGCGTCTTGAACGTGAACGCGGCCCCCGGCTCGAGCTCGAGCCCGACGACGGGCAGGAGCCACTCGGCGAGCAGCACGGGGTCGGTGAGCGCGCGCCACACCTTCTCCGGCGAATGATGCAAATCGAACTCGAATGAAATGGATTCGGTTTGCGATGGGGCGGTCTTGTCGATGGGGTTCATTCGTCCATTTTCTCCAGCAGTTCTTCAAGGCGATCGACGTGCTCCGTCCAGAATGCGCGGTAGTGCGAGATCCAGTCGATGAGCGGCTTCATCCCGCGCGGCTCCACCCGGTAGTAGACACAGCGCCCTTCGCGCCGGCCGTTCACGAGGCCGGCGTCTTTCAAAGTGGCGAGGTGCTGCGAGACCGCCGGCTGCGAGATGTCGAAGCGTGCCGTGAGGTCCTTCACCGCCGCTTCGGCGGCTGGGGTCCGCCAGCGCCTGGAAGATCCTGTCTTCGACCGCGGCCGGGCGCACGCACAACATATAAGCTGATACTTATGGGTTGTCAAGCACGCGGATCGGGCCGCTCGGGATCGGGGGATCGATCTCGTCGCTGGCGGGTGCGACCTCCACGCGGTGCGGACGTCGAGCAGGTTCACGAGCAAGTCGTTGGTCAAGGTCCGGCTGGTCGGTGAAGATGCCGTGCTTCGATTGGCTGTGGTTCACGTTCAGGACGCGCATGCCGCCCACGAGCACGGTCATCGTCGGTCTGCATGATCGAAGCGGCTGCTTCACGTCACCGCACACCGTTCGGCGACCTCTACGCCACCCTCGGCGAAGGATTCGGAAGCTGCTCGGAAGTCGATCGCTTCCGGGTCGAGGCTGGGTATCGCGCGTTCGTCGAACGCTTCCCCGCGCGCGAACCGCTGCATCTCGGCTGACTTGGAAGACTATCTCGACGGCTTCTCGCCCAGCGTTCGTGGCTGGGTTGGTGGAGCTGACGGAATCTCAGGATTTCCATGGATCCACGACGGCCACGCCGCAGCCGCCGAAGTCGGCGGTGTTGCGAGTGGCGATGGCCGCTCCCATGAAACGCGCGATTGCTGCGATCTGAGCGTCGAAATGTGAGATGGGACGGCCGGCGCGTCGCCGATCGGACGCGATCCGGGCATACGTCTGGGCCACATCGCTGCCGAATCCCAGGATCCGGCCCGCGAAGTCATCCTCGAACATGGAGGTGGCCGCGGCTTCGAGCGCGCTCCGACGTCGGCTTGGCGGAAGAAGCATCAGGCCATGGAGGATCTCCGCTTGCGTGATACTGGTCGTGTAGAGATCGGCCGCGGCTTGGGCGGCCATCCAGTCGATCACCTTCGTGGCCGGCTTTGGCTTCATGATCTCTGATAGCACGTTCGTATCGAGGACGATCATCGGCGAGGCTTCGGCGGCTCACGGATAGGCTCGCGGGCGGGCAGCCCGAGCTCGACCCCGCCGAGACGCCGAAAGCGGGCACGGATTGCGTCGGCGAGGTTACTCGCAGGGGGGGCGTCGTCCCGCAGCGCGGCCCTCAGCAGCGTGCGAGCCTCTTCCTCCATCGATCGCCCGTGCCGGGCGGCCCGAACGCGCAGTCGCGCTTTCGTCCTTTCGTCGAGCTTTCGGATCGTGATGCTTGCCACGGATTCCCCCCTGTGCAATCACTGATTGCATTGTATGCGATGCTGGCAGACACTGTCCGGTGAGGCGGCTTCTTCTACGAAGCCTTAGGCCTCCACGAAGCCTGTGGCCTGTCGAAGGCCCACTCGCTGATCGACTGCGGACATGGTGAGAAGCTATGGAGGATCGGTCGGCGCACTGGACCCGGAGCGCCCGGCCTCGGCCTGATGCGATAAGGGAGGTCACGACCATGAACGCGAAGAACACGATCTGCCTCTGGTACGACAAGAACGCCGAGGATGCGGAAAGGTGGCGGCGTAGAAGTACAGGCGCGTCTGGAGCCCGGGCTCGAGACCGTCTCAAGTTCCTGGCCCGCCGTGCGTGGCGGTCTACCTGGATCGGCTCGGCGAGAACGGCCAGGTGAACTTCAAGGGCAAAGCCAAGGTGTTCTGCCGCACCTACGCCTTCCTCTCGTCCGTGATCCCGTACAGCAACGCGGAGTGGGAGAAGCTGTCGATCTTCCTGGACCTGCTCACGCCGAAGCTGCCCGCGCCGAAGGAGGACGACCTCGCCAAGGGCATCCTCGAAGCCATCGACATGGACAGCTACCGCGTCGAGAAGAAGGCGGCAATGAAGATCGCACTGGCCGACGAGGATGCGGAGATCGAGCCCGTGCCGACCGATGCGGCCGGGCGCAAGCCCGAGCCCGAGTTGGATCGCCTGAGCAACATCCTCAAGACCTTCAACGAGCAGTTCGGAACCCTGTTCGCCGACAGCGACCGGGTCGCGCAGCGGATCCGGGACGACATCGCGCCGAAGGTTGCCGCAGATACGGCCTACCAAAACGCCAGGGAGAACACACCCCACACGGCCCGCATGGCGCACGATCAGGCGCTGGCCAAGGTGATGCAGCACCTCCTGAAGGACGACACGCAGGTCTACAAGCAGTTCGTGGAGAACGAGTCCTTCAAGCGATTCGTGGGTGACATGGTGTACGCGATCACGAGCCAGTGAGGGAGTTCGCGGCGGCGGCTGTACCGGAGGTCGATAGATGAAGAAGGCGAGTTGGATCGTTCTCGCCGTTGCCGGCACCGCGTTCATCGTCATCAGCTTGGTTTCCGCAATTCACGCCTACAACAAGGGCGACGATTACGGAATCGGCGGGGTGCGAGTGAGCAAGGTTGCCGCGGGGCGCGAGGCCGTGGCCACCGCGCTGCGTGGGATCCGCGGTACCTCCGCAGCATTTGCCACCGCTTACGGAGTGTTGTTCCTGGCCATCGTGCTCACGCCCTATCGGCGCGGCGATGTGTGGGCGTGGTGGGCGCTCTTCGCCGGCACTTCGACGGTACTGGCCATCGCGCTGCTACGCATTCCGTTCCTGAACACCACGCTCGGCGTGTCGGCGGGTGCCACCCAATTCACACTGACCATGGCGGGTCTGCTGCTCGACGCCCGCCGCCTGACGAGCCGGAACCAATGAGCCGGACCTAGACGCGACGGCTGGCCTGATCCGTGTCTCAGTTCGGCAGCGACAGGTCGAACGCCGCGGCCAGGCCGTCGGCCACGGCCAGTCCGGACAGCGTCGGCACCAACCACCGGCCGCCCTCCGCGTCGGCGCGCACGACGATGCGGCCCTCGTCGACGAGGCGGGCGACGAGGGTGTCGTTCGCGGCCAGCAGGTCGACACCGTAGCGCGCCCTCAAGCCCTCGAGATCGATCCCGGCCGTGGTGCGCAGGCCGAGAAGCAGCGCCTCCGCCGCCAGGTCCTTCGGACCCAGGAGTTCCTGCGCCTCGATCGGACGTTCACCCGCCGCGAGTCGTCTCTCCCAGCGCGGCGTGCCTCGTTCGTTCCACCAACGCCGGGCCGGCGAAGAAGCTTCCGCGGCGGCGAGCGAGTGCGCCGACGGGCCGAGACCGAGGTACGGCGTGTGGTCCCAGTACTTGCGGTTGTGCCGCGACTGGTGGGCCGGCCCACGCGCGAAATTGGAAACCTCGTACGCCGGCCAGCCCGCATCCGCGAGGAAGCGGTGCGTGAGCTCAAAGAGGTTCGCCTGGTCGTCCTCGGGAAGCTCCGAGAGTTGCCCGTGCTTCGCCTGCACCCCGAACCGGGTTTGCGGGTGAATGGTCAGCTGATAGCACGAGAGGTGCTGCGGCTCCAGGGAGATGGCCGTGGCCAACTCGAGCTGCCAGTCCTCCGCGGCCTGCCCGCGCAGACCGAAGATGAGATCGATCGAGACCGTGTCGAAGCCCGCGGCCAGGGCCGTCTCGACCGCGCCCCGTGCCTGTCGTCCGGTGTGACGGCGGCCGAGAAAACGCAGCGCCTCGTCCGCGAAGGACTGCACGCCGAGAGACAGCGTGCGCACGCCGAGCCCGCGCCAGGCGGCGCACGCTTCAGGTGTCACATCCTCGGGGTTCGCCTCGAGGAAGACCCACGGCGCGGGCGTTGCGAATGGGAGGTGCGTGCGGCACGCGTCGAGCACGCGCGCGAGGTCTTCAGCCGGCAGTTGAGAAGGTGTTCCGCCGCCGAAGTACACAGTGTCGAAGGGCCGCGGATCGCGCCAAGCGGACGCGGCGAGCGAAACCTCCGCCACCAGCCGGGAGGCGAAGCGCTGGCGGGCCGGAGATGCCGCGCGCATCACCGAGAAATCGCAGTACGGGCAGATCGCCGAACAGAAGGGGATATGCAGGTACAGCCCGGGAGCCGAGGATCGCGCGTCACGCATCACGGCTGCCCCCGTTCCTACTCCTCGTCCTCATCCTCCGTCCGGAGCACGGCCACGAAGGCCGCCTGCGGGATCTCGACCGCCCCCACCATCTTCATCTTCTTCTTGCCTTCCTTCTGCTTCTCGAGGAGCTTGCGCTTGCGGGTGATGTCGCCGCCGTAGCACTTCGCCGTCACGTCCTTGCGGAACGGATTGATGGTGGTGCGGGCGATGATCTGGCCGCCGATGGCGCCCTGGATGGCGATCTTGAACTGCTGGCGCGGAATCTTCCTGGCCAGCCGCTCGCAATAGCGCAGCGCGCGCGGCCGCGCGAACTCGCGGTGGACCAACTGCGACAAGGCATCGACCTTCTCGCCGTTGACGAGGATGTCCACCTTCACCATGTCGCCCAGGCGGTAGTCGAGCAGCTCGTAGTCGAACGAGCCGTAGCCCTGGGTGATGGACTTCAAGCGGTCGTAGAAATCGAAGAGCACCTCGGCCAGGGGCAGCTGGCTCACCACCTCCATGCGGCCGGCGGCCAGGTAGTTGTAGGTGGTCTCCACGCCGCGTCGCTCGCGGCACAGTTCCATCACGGTCCCGAGATAGCGCTCCGGCGTCATGATCGTCGCCTTGATGTAGGGCTCGTACGCCTCCTTGATCGAGGCCGGGTCGGGATAGAAGCTCGGGTTGTCGATCCAGACCTCGGAGTCGTCGTTGCGCACGATCCGGTAGCGGACCGAAGGCGCGGACAGGATCAGCGACAGGTCGTATTCGCGCTCGAGCCGCTCCTGTACGACGTCGAGGTGCAGCAGCCCCAGGAACCCGCAGCGGAAGCCGAAGCCCAGGGCAGCTGAGCTGTCCTTCTCGTAGATCAGGGACGCGTCGTTGAGCTTCAGCTTCTCGAGCGCCTTCGTCAGGTTCTCGTAGTCGTCGGTGGCCATCGGATAGATGGACGAGAACACGACGGGCTTCGCTTCGCGATAGCCCGCTACCGGCTCCGCGGCGGGCCGCTCGGCCTCCGTGAGCGTGTCGCCGATGGCCAGGCCCGCGAGGCTCTTCATGCCCGCGAGCACGTAACCCACCTCGCCCGCCGAGAGCTCGGGCACGGGCACGCGCTTGAGCCGCTGGCACCCGACTTCTTCGACCTTGTGCTCGGCATCCGAGTGCATCAGCCGCACGCGGGTGCCGGCCTTGAGCGTGCCGTCGAAGAACCGCACCAGCAGCACGGCGCCGCGATAGGAGTCGTACTGCGCGTCGAAGAGCAGCGCCCGCAGCGGCGCCTGCGGGTCGCCCTTGGGCGGAGGAAGCTTCGCGACGATCGCCTCCAGCAGGTCGTCGATGCCGGTGCCCATCTTGGCCGAGACCTGGACCGACTCGAAGGGGTCGAGCCCGAGGTCGCGGTCGATCTCCTCCATCACGCGGTCGATGTCGGCGGATGGCAAGTCGATCTTGTTGATCACGGGGACGATGGTGAGGCCGAACTCCATGGCGAGATAGAGGTTCGCGACCGTCTGCGCCTCCACGCCCTGCGAGGCGTCGACGACGAGGAGAGCGCCCTCGCAGCTCATGAGCGAACGGCGCACCTCGTGCGAGAAGTCGACGTGGCCGGGCGTGTCGATCAGGTTGAGCTCGTACGTCCTCCCGTCCCTGGCGGTGTAGGGCAGGGTGACGGTGTTCGCCTTGATCGTGATTCCACGTTCCCGTTCGAGGTCCATGGAGTCGAGGATCTGATCGCGGAACTCCCGGTCTTCCACCGCTCCGCAGCGCTGGATGAGGCGGTCGGCGAGCGTCGATTTGCCGTGGTCGATGTGGGCGATGATGCAGAAGTTGCGGATGTGGTCCATGGCCCCCTGAGCGTCGTCTCATCGGTGCCGACGCGTCAGTCTAGCCGGAGAATGCCGGGCGAAGCTCCGCGAAGCAGCTCTCGCGGAGCAGTCGGCTGCCGACTGACCGGACAACCGAGGGCACGTGCGGACACCACGAAGGCGGTACTCGACATCTGGCCCAGCTCTCGTTCACCAGGCTGCTGGCCCTATAGCGACGCTTGATGCCGGCCGGCTCCGGCGGCGGAGATCGCGCTTGTGGGCTGCGCCGGTAGAGGACTAAAGCGCGGGCGACCGTTGCCGGCCGCCCGCGCCTGCGACAGGCTCGCTGGTGACGAACCTAGCGGCTGGCCGCGGCCCGCTGATGCGTGCTCCGGGCCTGGGCGAGAAGGTCGTACCGGTCGAGGTTCATCACCTTGTCCCAGGCCGCCACGAAGTCACGCACGAACTTTTCCTTCGCGTCGTCGCTGGCGTAGACCTCGGCCAACGCGCGGAGCTGGGAGTGCGCGCCGAAGACGAGGTCGGCGGCCGTTGCGGTCCACTTGACCTTGCCCGTGGCACGATCGCTTCCTTCGTAGACGTTCTTGTCCGAAGCCGACGGCCTCCACGCCGTGCCGGCGTCGAGCAGGTTGACGAAGAAGTCGTTGGTCAGCGTCCCGGGCCGGTCGGTGAAGACGCCGTGCTTCGCTTGCCCGTGGTTCGCGTTCAGGGCACGCAGGCCGCCGACCAGGACCGTCATCTGGGGCGCGGTCAGCTTGAGGAGGTTGGCCCGGTCCAGCAGCCGGGTCTCCGGCGACAGCGGGTCTCCCTTCTTCATGTAGTTGCGGAAGCCGTCGCCGACCGGCTCGAGCACCTCGAAGGTGTTCACATCCGTCTGCTCCTGCGAGGCATCCGTGCGGCCGGGCGCGAACGGGACGGTGACGTTGTGCCCCGACTTCCGGGCCGCTTCCTCGACGGCGGCGCATCCGCCCAGCACGATCAGGTCGGCCAGCGAGACCTTCTTCTTGCCGCTGGACTGCGACTTGTTGAAGTCCTGCTGGATCTGCTCGAACGTCTTCAGCACCTTCGCGAGCCGCGCCGGCTCGTTGGACTCCCAGTCCTTCTGCGGCGCCAGGCGGATTCGCGCTCCGTTGGCGCCGCCGCGCTTGTCCGTGCCGCGGAAGCTGGCGGCGGCGTTCCAGGCCGTCGAAACCAGATCCGGGATGGACAGGCCCGAGTCGAGGATCTTGCGCTTGAGGGCGGCGACTTCCTGGTCACCCACCAGCTCGTGAGCGACCGCGGGCACGGGGTCCTGCCACAACTGCGGCTGCGGGACCCACGGCCCGAGATAGCGCGGGCGGGGACCCATGTCGCGGTGGAGCAGCTTGAACCAGGCCCGGGCGAAAGCGTCGGCGAGCTGGTCCGGATTCTCGTGGAAGCGCTTCGCGATCGGGGCGTAGATCGGATCCACCTTCAGCGCCAGGTCCGTCGTCAACATCGTCGGTGCGTGCCGCTTCTTCGGGTCGTGCGCATCCGGCACGGTGCCCTGGGCCTCGGGGTTCTTCGGCTTCCACTGCTTCGCGCCGGCGGGGCTCTCCGTCAGCTCCCACTCGTACTTGAAGAGGTTCTCGAGGAAGCCGTTGTCCCACTTCGTGGGGTTGTCGGTCCAGGCGCCCTCGAGGCCGCTCGTGATCGCGTGGCCGCCCTTGCCGGTGCCGTACTTGTTCTTCCAGCCGAGGCCCTGGTCCTCCAGGCCAGCGCCCTCCGGCTCCGGACCGACGTTCCCGACGGCCGGGGCCGCGCCGTGCGTCTTGCCGAACGAGTGGCCGCCGACGATGAGCGCGACCGTCTCCTCGTCGTTCATCGCCATGCGCGCGAAGGTCTCGCGGATGTCCCGGGCGGCCGCCACGGGGTCCGGCTTCCCGCCGGGCCCCTCGGGGTTCACGTAGATCAGGCCCATCTGCACGGCGCCGAACGGCTTGGCGAGCTCGCGGTCGCCGCTGTAGCGCTCGTCGCCCAGCCAGGTGTCCTCGGGGCCCCAGAAGATGTCCTCGGGCTCCCAGACGTCGGGCCGGCCGAAGCCGAAGCCGAACGTCTTGAACCCCATCGATTCCATCGCCACGTTGCCGGCCAGGACCAGCAGGTCGGCCCAGGAGATCTTCTGGCCGTACTTCTTCTTGAGTGGCCAGAGCAGCCGCCGCGCCTTGTCCAGGTTCGCGTTGTCGGGCCAGCTGTTCAGGGGAGCAAAGCGCTGCTGGCCTTCGCCGCCACCGCCGCGGCCGTCGGCGATGCGGTAGGTGCCGGCGGCATGCCACGTCATGCGGATGAAGAGCGGGCCGTAGTGGCCGTAATCGGCCGGCCACCAGTCCTGCGACGTCGTCATCAGCTCGATGAGGTCCCGCTTCAGCGCCTCGACGTCGAGGGACTTGAACTTTTCTGCGTAGTCGAAGTCGTCCCCCATCGGATTGGACAGGTGAGAGTGGTGGTGGAGTACCGAAAGGTCGAGCTGATTCGGCCACCAGTCATTGATCGTCCTCGGTCGGCTCCGCTTGGGAGTCGGGCTGGGGATTGCAGGGCTCTCGCTCTCGCTGACACTTCGCGTGTGTTCCTTGTCGGGCATGCGACCTTCTCCTCTCTCCGTCGGCCTATCGATTGGCGGTCTCTGTCTTCGGGCGTCTGATGTCGAACCCTCATTGTGGCCGACGCGCCCTGATCGGTCTAACGACTTATATTGGTTACAATGATCGAGTCTATCGATCGACGATGGGGGAAGACCGATGCCCACCCTCCCGACCCTCCGCCAGCTCGCCTACCTGGTCGAGCTCTCCGAGCGCCTGAACTTCCGCGTGGCCGCCGAGGCGCAGTTCGTCAGCCAGTCCACGCTGTCGTCCGGGATCAAGGAGCTCGAGACGCTGTTGGGCGTGCAGCTCGTCGAGCGGGACCACCGGAGCGTGCGGCTCACCGCGGTGGGGGAGGACGTCGTCGCGCGCGCGCGCGAGCTGCTGGCGGCGGCCATCGACCTGACGGAGGCGGCCCAATCGGCGACGCGTCCGCTGTCCGGACCGCTGCGCCTCGGCGCCATCCCCACGATCGCGCCGTACCTGCTGCCGAACGTGCTTCCGGCGCTGCGGCGCGCGCACCCGGAGCTGAAGCTCTACCTGCGCGAGGACCTCACGGACCGACTGCTCGAACGGGTGCGCGCGGGCGGCCTCGACGTCGCCCTGATCGCGCTCCCCTTCGACACCGGCGACCTGTACGTGCGCGTGCTATTCAAGGACGAGTTCTGGTTCGTGGCCCGCGAAGCCGATCCCGCGGTCCGCGAGAAGGACGTCGCGCTGCGTAGGATCGACTCCGGCGACATGCTGCTGCTCGAGGAAGGACACTGCCTGCGGGACCACGCGATCGCCGCCTGCGGCTCGCGCCGCGGCACCTCGGCATCCCGAGTCGAGGCCACCAGCTTGACCACGCTGATCCAGATGGTCGAAGGCGGGCTGGGGGTGACCCTGCTGCCCGGGATCACGCTCGACGCGGGCATCCTCAAGGGCACCCGGCTCGTCGCCCGCCCGTTCTCGCCGCGGCCGCCATCGCGCACTCTCGCGCTGGTGGCGCGGCGGACTTCTCCGCGCCGCGCCGACGCGGATCTCCTGGCGGAGTTCCTCCTCGAGGAGCACCGCCGCTCGGGACGCGCCGGCATCCGCGCCCAGCGGCGTCACTCCCAAAGGCGTGACGTCTCGTGACGCGGCCAGGTCTTTACACGTATCGGAACAGCGGCGGGAACAGCACGACGACGAGCGCGGCCCAGGTCGCATACACGGGCAGGTACGCGGTCTGCCACGCCTCCAGGGCTCGGAACGCTCCACGCCCGCGCAGGAACGCAGCGTAGAGCCAGGCCGACCAGGCGAGGTTGACCAGCAGGATCAGGTTCTCCCCGAGAGCCGCCACCCGGTTGGGCGTGAAGCCGAACTCCGAGATGCGTGAGGCGATCGCGAAAAGCGCAACGGTGTCGACGACGAGGGCGCTCACGATCAGCAGCAGCTGCAGGCGATCGAACAGGTTCGGCGGCGCCTCGGGATCGCGCGCCGACGCGGCATAGAGCACCAGGCCGACCACCACGACCAGCAGCAGGTCGAACGCAATGAGCACGTTGCGCTGGATGTCGATCGGGCGGCGAGTCCAGGCCATCGTCGCCAGGAACACGAGCAGAACGATGGTGAAGAGCGGCGTGAACAGGCGCGTGAGCACGGGCGCCATGTTCTCGATGACGCTCTGTTTCGCCTCCACCAGCCAGGAGCCGACGATGACCGCGCCCATGGCGCCGCAGGGGATCAGCCACTGCTGGGCCATCCACTCGGCCTTGATGCCGATGGCTTCGAACATCATGATCGTGAACGCCGTGAGCACGCCGCCGCCGAGCGCGATGAGCACGTAGTAGATGAAGAGCTCGCCCGAGAAGCGCACGAAGTTCATGCGGCCGCCCCCCTCGAACCAACGGCCGCCCACGTAGGCGATGCCGACGACCAGCCACAGCGCGATGGGCAGGTGCAGCGCACAGAGCGCCTCGGTGTAGCTGGGGCCGGTGGTGCCGCGAGCGAACGGAAAGGTGTTCACGACCACGGCGGCGGCGACGAACGCGACCGCCAGCCAGACCCAGTGGCGCGGGGCCATCCGGCGCTTCCAGACGAAGTACGCCGTGACGAACGGCAGGACGAAAAGGCTCGCGTTGCGCGCATAGAACGGCCCGTTGCGGTCGACAAGCTCCAGGCCGAAGAGCCCGGGAATCTTGATCGCGACGGCCGCGGCCGCGGCCAGGGCGAGCATGACGAGCGTTTCGATGCGGGTGGCCGTCGCGGGTGCGGCATCGCCGTCGGGAGCCATGACGAGCTGCTTCCACAGCCGCTCGGAATGCTCGCGCGCGAACTCGCGCGAGAGGGCGTCCAGGCTGCCCAGGCGCTTGACGGCGATCAGGAACGCCTCGTCCTCCGCCAGCCCCGCCTGGATGAGGGCACCGACCTGGTCGCGCAGGTGCGCTTCGAGCTCCGCCACGTCAGGCCCGGTGATGGCGCGGCGCCGGCGCAGGTAGGCGCGCCACTGGCCGATCTGCTCTTCGAGCGGCGGGTGGTCGGCGGCGGCGCTCATGCGGGGCAGGCCCTCATCCAGATGCGGTTCAGCGTCGCGTCGACGGTCTGCCACCGCTTCCGCTCGGCCTCGAGCTCCGTGCGTCCTTCCTTCGTCAGGCGGTAGTACTTCCGGCGGCGGCCGGCCTCCGACGATCTCCACCGCGACGCGACGAGGCCGTGCCGCTCCAGCCGGTGCAGCACCGGGTACAGCATGCCGTCGGTCCATTGCAGATGCCCCTTCGACAGCTCGCCGACGCGCTTGATGATGGCGTAGCCGTAGCTCTCCCCCTCGGCGAGGATGGCGAGCACGAGCGGCGTCGCCGACGCGGCCACGAGATCTTTCCCGAGGTCCATACGTAGCAGCTTTATACATTGGTCTTCTATGTATTGTCAAGGCCCGACGTCTCGAGGAGCGGCCGATCACGGAAAAGGAGGGAGACCCAGCCGGTGGTCGATCTAATGACGGACCGGCCCCAGATACTTGTCGAGCCAGTCGAGGCTCTCGCGGACCTCTTCCGTCCGGGGGAAGTTCCCGTGCCCGGCCTCGAAGACGACGTGCTTCTTGTCCCGGTCCGCCGTGCCCAGAAGACGAAAGAGCGGTAGCTGGGAAGAAGCCAACGGGAAATAGTCGTCGTAGCGCCCGTTCAGCATCAATGTGGGAGTGGACATCCGCGGCGCGAAGTTGAGCCGGTCGACCTCCGGCAGGTCACGCCGCAGCTGGAACCCGCCGCGCGTCAGGATGGCCGCCTTGAAGCGCCCATCGACGGCCAGGAACACCGGAGCGAGCTGCGCCCCGTGGCTGTCGCCGAGGTAGGCCAGCTTCGTGCTGTCGATGTCCTTTCGCGTCTCGAGGTAGTCGAGCGATCGGCTCACGTCCTTCGCCATCATAATCACGTTGTCGCGAAAGAAGGCCGGCGGCTTCCCGCCGGGCCTCAAGCCGTCCTGCCGTTCGAAGGTGCTCTTGTAGATCGGGAAGACCAGGGCCCGGCCGCTCTTGAGAATGAATCCCAGCTCGTCCTCGACGAGCGAGAAGGAGAACTTGTCCAGGAACATCGCATCTGCGGGTGGGAAGAACATGACGGCCTGGAACGGTGGGGGAGCGTTCCTCGGCAGGAAGATGTGGGCGTTCACGCGCTCGTTGCCGTAGGCGGCGTCGAAGCTCACCTTCTCGTGCGTCCAGCCCGGCGTCGTCTCCGTCTCATGGACTCCCGGGTGCAGCTCGCCCTTGTCGTAGGCGTACAGTCCGCGGTACGCCTCGAAGATCTCCGCCGCCACCGGCTTCTCGGCCGAGTAGTCGCGGAAGGTGACGTCGACCCTGGCCGCCGCCGCGGCGCTGGGCGGCGAATCGAGCTTCACGCACCGAACGCCGAAGTTCGGCTCGCGTTTCCAGGGCGACTGCGCGTCCGACTGGAAGAACACGTACGGCGGGTCGCCGAAGCCGCCGCCCATGATGAACCGCTTGCCGTCGCGGCCTTCGTTCCAGCACCATTCCTTGACGTTGCCGGCCATGTCCGTGGTTCCAAAGCCGCTGAGCGTGCCGGGGCCTCCCACCGGTTTGGTCTCGACCGCGTGGAAGTTGCTCGCGGGAGCCCAGAGTGAGCCGACCCCCGATTGCGAGGCATTGGTCCAGTGGTACGCCGTGGGGAGGGTCTTGCCCGCGAACTCGGCGTAGGCCGCGGCCTCGTACCAGCTGATTCCCGCGACCGGATGCTTGTCCCGGCCCCTGGGATAGCGGCCCGCCTCCCACGTGGCGGGGCCCGGGTCTCCGGTCCGGTCGCGGAAGAACGCCACGGCGTCTTCCCAAGAGAGAGCGCGTCCGTCTTGCACGAACGGCTGCGTCCAGAAGTCACGCCGGCGATAGCCGCCGGCGTCGACGAACTCCTGGTACTCCTCGTTCGTGACTTCGTGGCGGTCGATGAGGTAGTCGCCGGTGTCGACGCGGGGAGCCTCTCCGAGCGGATGCAGCAGGCGCGTCTCACCGCCCATGACGGCGATCATGCCGGCGGGGACGCTCCACTCTGGACGAAGGTTCACCGTCCACTCCATGGCGCCCCAGCCTCCCACCGGGGCGATGGCCAGAGAGGGAGCGAATCCGGGCCTGGCCACGCGCCATACGTAGTCGTCCTTGGGCAGGCGAACGTCCTTGAGGGGGGTCTGGCCGAGGTGCTGCCAGGCGTTCTCATCTCCCCGGTAGGAGCGGATCGAGACGTCGGCGCCGGGCGGCGCACTTTCGATCGAGGCCGCCCCCGTGGCCCGCTGCCACAGCCCTTCGAGGGCCGGATCACTTGGTAGAACCTGACGGGCCTGGCCGGTGAGCGCGGCCGCCTTGGCAAACTCCCCCGCTTCCACGAGCCGCGTGATCTCGGGCGTCGCCGTTTCCCGCGCCCATCGCTCGCGGGAGGAGCGGTGCCAGAGCCAAACGGCGGCGCCACTGGCCACGACCAGGACCGCCCCCGCGGCAAGCGCGGTGGCACGTCGGGGTGGCGCCCGGCGCCGCAGCCGGTCGATGCCGGCGATCAGTCGCCTCCGTCGGAGACGGAGGCCGTAGGGAATCCAACGGCCATGCAAGGCCGACGCGACATCCCGCGCCGCCGGGAAGCGTTCCGCCGGGTCTTGGGCCAGGCAACGCACGATGACCCGCTCCCAATTCCGGTCGAGCTGCGGGACATGCTTGCGTGGTGACGGAGGAGGCCCCTGGAGCCGCTTCAGGGCCGTGGCCAACGGCGAGCCGGCGGTGAACGGCCGTGCGCCGGTGACCATCTCATACATCACGACACCCAGCGCGTACACATCCGTCGCGGCGCTGACCGCCCCGCCCTCCACCTGCTCCGGGGCCATGTAGTCCGGCGTACCGAATTCCCGTCCGGTCGCGGTGACGGGTCCCCTATCGGCGCCCGCGGTCCGCGCCAGCCCGAAATCGGTCACCACCACCCGTCGACCCTCTGCCGACGGTACGAGCATGACGTTCGCGCTCTTGAAATCGCGGTGCACGATCTCGTGTGAATGGGCAGCGTCGAGGGCGGCCGTCATCTGGGTCACCAGAGGAAGGGCTTCCTGC
>QHVM01000026.1:53532-54743 GCA_003223555.1 Acidobacteriota bacterium
GCCGCCGCGGGCGATCCAGCGCAGGATGCGATAGCGATCCCCGACGATCTGGCCGTCTTCGAACAATCGCTCTGGACGCGGTGCCGTCGGCCCGTCCAGGAACGACCACGGTTCGGAATGGGACGCGATCAGGGACTCCACTTCGGCCCGCAGCTCGGCATCTTCACCACACGCTTCGGCCAGGAACGGCGGTCGTTCCTCGCCGCCGCGCTCCAGGGCCGCCTGGAAGATCTGTTGAATGCGCTCCCAGCGTTCCGGAGTCATCGGGGAGGGCCGGGGGCGCGCAATGCGCCGCGCGCGTTCACGGCACGATGGAGCCAGGCACGGGCGACGGCCCATTCGCGCTTGACGGTTGCCGGAGAGAGCGCGAGCTCTTCCGCCGTCTCTTCCACCGACAGCCCGCCGAAGAAGCGCAACTCGACGATCTGGCTCTTCCGCAGGTCGAACGCGGCGAGATCCTTCATCGCGTCATCGAGAGCCGTCAGATCGACGACCGCCGGCTCGGGCAACCCGCCCATTTCCTCCAGGCTGAGCACCGTGGGCGCGGCTCCCCTCTTGATCGCCTGTCGGCGCCGCGCGTGGTCGACCAGGACACGGCGCATGAGCCGCGCGGCCACCGAGAAGAACTGATGTCTGTTCTCCCAGGCGCCGGCGCGCTGACCGGCCAGCCGGAGGAAGGCCTCGTGCACGAGGCCCGTCACGTCGAGGGTGTGGCCGTGGCGCTCGCGGCGCATGTGGCGCGCCGCGATCTGGCGCAGATCCGCGTACACGAGCGGGACCAGGCGACGGAGCGCGTCGGAGTCTCCGCCGCCCCAGGACCTGAGCAGGTCGGTTACGACGCCATCGGCCTCGGGCGCCGGCACAGTCTTGAGCTCCGTTGACGCGGGAATTCTAGCCCTTTACCGGATTTCTCGCCGGCGATGAGCCCCCCGAAGGGGATCGTGCGCGTCGATAGGCGAGGAGGGTCCGGCCATGAGGAAGATCGGATTGGGGCTGGTTGTTCTTGCGTTCGCTCTGAGCCTCGGCGGCTCGGCGCGACTTCCGGTCGTGCGTGCGCATGACGATGGGGGGGACGACGATCGAGGGTCCGAAGGCCCTGGCCAGATCCTGACCATCGATCATCTCGTCCCGCACACTTCGACCGCGCTTGCCAATAGAGGCGAGCTGGTTCATCTGTTCGTGCGGGAACGAGTCCGGCGCGGGCATTCTCG
>QHVM01000096.1 GCA_003223555.1 Acidobacteriota bacterium
CCTTCTACAAGTCGGGCGGGGAGTCGGTGGTCAAGGTGGACAACACGCTCGGCTACTTCGCGCTCCAGGAGGTCCAGGACGACCGCTTCGCGGGCCTGGTCTCCGACACTTACATGATCGCCGACCAGCTCCACGTCCAGGCCCACCTCGTCTCGGCCGCCGTCACCTACTACGACTACGAGCACCTCGATGCCGGGCTCCGCTCGCCGAGCTTCGTGCCGGGGGAGAGCGCGTTCCTGCTGCCGGGGACGAGCGCGTTCCTGCTGCGTCCCCCCCTCCAGGTCACGAACAACGAGGTCGAGTACGGCCCGGGGGCCCACGGGTTCTTGAAGGACTCCTTCCGGATCGTCGACGTCACCGCGCAGGTGCACGTCCCCTTCCCGTGGTTCAAGTCGACGGGCAGCCCCGAGGTCTTCCTGCTCGGCGAGTACGCCCACAACTTCCAGGTCCCGGCGGCCCGCGACGGCTATGCCGTCTCGGTGGGGCTCCGGGGCGGGGGCTGGAAGGACGAGCGGCTGCATCCCTACGGCGCCCACTTCGCCGACTCCGACCTCGGCGCCGGGACGGGGGTCCGGGGCATCGAGGCGAGCGCCAACTACCGCCTGGCGCGGAACCTCCAGCTCACCGGGTTCTTCTTCAAGTACCGGGGAGCGCCGTTCAAGGACAACCACGCGCGGCGCCTGTTCATCGACCTGACGTGGGATTTCTAGGGGAGGGGAGCGCGCCGATGAAGCGGCTTCATGTTCGTTGGTCGACGGCGGCGTGGCTGGCCGCCGGCCTCGCCGGCCCGCTCGGCGCGGCCGGCTGCGGCGCCAGCGGCAACCTCACCGAGACGGTGGGCACCGTCGAGGATCGCGACCTCTCGGCGGTGGCCGGGCCGAGCGATGCCGCGCAGCTCAAGGCGGTCGAGCGGGTGCCCCGGCAGCGCTTCGGGTCGGTCGGGCCGTTCCCCCTCAGCGAGCGCGACCTGGACGCGTTCGTCTACCCGAGCGCGACCGCCGAAGAGCGGGCGTCCCTCCTCGAGGGGCTGCGCTTCTTCACCACGGAGCACACCGCGTCGGAAGGCGCCGGACCGGTCGCCAACCAGAAGTTCTGTCTCGGCTGTCACCGCAGCTCGGCCGAAGCCGTGCCGCCCCTTGTCACGTCGATCTCCCACGTGTCCCGCGCCGGCCGCTCGACGGCGACCAACTTCGCCGTGACCGCGTTCAACCCCGCCACGGGCGGCGGCGTTGCGGCCGACAGCGACGATCCCCTCCGGGGGCCGGGCCGCACCGCCGCCTTCACGATCTTCGGCGACTTCTCGCCCTCCGCGGGGACGTTCCTGCCTCTCGACCAGTTCTCGGGCTTCGTCCAGCACACCCGGCCATCGCTGCCCGACTGCCTGCCCGACCCGATCCTGCCGGTGGAGGTCGACCCCAACCTGCAGGGTGGCATCGACCCCACCACCGGTCTGAGCCCCCTCGGCCTCCGTCGTGCGGTGGGCGAGCGGGCCGGGCCGCCGTACATCGGGCGCGGACTGATGGAAGCGATATTCGGCGGCGACGTCGTCGCGAACGACGATCCCGGCGACAGCCAGGACCACGCGTCTTCCCTGAGGGCGGTGGTCTCGCGCTTCCCGGAGTGCCCCGGGGACTGCATCTCGGGCCGGCACAACGAGAACACGTCCAACCAGGCCTTCATCGGCGGCGATCCGGTCGTGCGCCTCGGCCGATTCGGCCTGCGGGCGGCGGGGCCGACGATCCTCCAGTTCGTCATCGGCGGCGCCCAGGGCGAGCTGGGCTTCACGAGCGAGTTCAACCCCAGCGAGATCAACAACAACGTGAACGTGACCCGCGCCGGCTGCGTCGACCGTGTCCCCGATCCCGAGCTGCCGGTGTCCGCGCTCATCAGCTGCCGGCAGCTCATCCGGCTCACCGCTCCCCCCGAGTTCGGTGACACGCTGCTCGGGCTGCTGCGCTCCGCCGACCCGGCGGCGCCGCGCGCGGCCGGAACGGCCGAGGCCAGCGTGCAGCGGGGGGCGATGCTGTTCGGCATCGACCTCGTCGCCTTCGCCGACCGGATGGTCGCCGGACGGATGCCGGGAGGCGGCGACGGCCGCGACCCGCACGCCATCAACCAGTCCGACCGCCTGCTGGACTGCGCGGCCTGCCACACCCCGGTCCACGCCACCGGCCGGTCGCCGGCCAAGGTCGGCGGCCGGCTGCTGACCAACGTCTGGGCGCCGATCTTCTCCGACCTGCTCCTCCACGAGGGCCCGGAGGTCACCCCGGAGCGCATCGCGTCGGTCCCGCGGCTGCCCGTCGTCGTCACCCGCAGCGGCTACCGGACCCTCGACCTCTCGCGCAACCTGGCCGACGACGCGCTGCCGAACCAGGGCCTGGCCAACGGCCGCGAGTTCCGCACGCCGCCCCTCATGGGGATGGGGAGGATGGGCCCGCCCTTCCTCCACGACGCGCGCGTGTACCTGGCTCGGCGCTCGATCGACACCACGCCCGCGGGGACGGTCTATTCCAGCCGCGACGTGACCAACGCGCCGCTGGCCGTGCGGACGCTCGACGACGCCATCCGGGCGGTGATCGAGCTGCACGACCTGCCGCCGCCGGACGACGGCCGGACGCCCCCCGACGGCGGCTGTCCGGTACCCCCGGGCGGACGGGTGGGCACGATCGTCTATGCGAGCGAGAACGACGTCTGTCCGGGTTACGGCACGGCCACCTCGGTGCGCAACCGCAGCGAGGCCCGGGAGGTGATCCGCCGCTTCCGCGCGCTGTCGCCCGCCGACCAGCAGGCGCTCATCGATTTCCTGAAAGAGCTCTAGCGCGCGGCGCGCGGCGTCGGCTGGTCGTGGCCGAGCACGGGGTGCGGCCGGTACGGAGCCTCGAGCCGCGCGACCGCGTCGTCGCCCAGACGGACGTCCAGCGCCGCGAACGCGTCCTCGAGATGGGGCAGCTTCGTGGCCCCGACGATGGGCGCGGTCACGCCGGGCCGCGACAGCAGCCAGGCCAGGGCGACCCGGGCGGGCGGGAGGTCGAGGGAGGACGAAACCGACAGGAGCGCGTCGAGAACGTCGAAGTCCTCGCCGCGGAAGTAGAGCTGGTCGGCGAACTCGTCGGAGCGGCCGCGGGCGGTCTCCGGCTCCTCGCCCCGCCGCCTCGTGCCGGTGAGGAACCCGCGGGCCAGCGGGCTCCACGGCACGAGGCCCACGCCCTCTTCGATGCAGAGCGGGATCATCTCCCGCTCCTCCTCGCGGTAGACGAGGTTGTAATGGTTCTGCATCGAGGCGAAGCGCTCCCCGCCGCGCCGGTCGGACAGGTAGAGGGCCTTGGCGAACTGCCAGGCCGCCATGCTGCTCGCGCCCAGGTAGCGGACCTTGCCCGAGCGGACGAGCGTGTCGAGGGCCGAGAGCGCCTCCTCGAAGGGCGTGTCGGGATCCCAGCGGTGGACCTGGTAGAGGTCGATGAATTCCGTGCCCAGCCGGCGCAGCGAGGCGTCGCAGGCCTCCAGGACGTGCTTGCGCGAGAGCCCGCTGCGGTTGGGACCCTTCTTCTCGACCGGGAAGAAGAGCTTGGTCGCCAGCACGTAGTCGTGCCGCGGGGCCATCTCCCGCAGCAGGCGCCCGGTCACCTCCTCGCTGCGGCCGCGCGAGTACATGTCCGCGGTGTCGAAGAAATTGATCCCGAGGTCGAGGGCCCGGCGGAAGAACGGCCGGGCCGCCTCCTCGTCGAGGACCCACGGCCGCCAGCCGGGGTCGCCGTAGCTCATGCAGCCCAGGCACAGGCGCGACACCTTCAGCCCGCTGCGGCCCAGCCGGACGTAGCTCATGGTCGTCGGGGATGCCGCCATGCCCCGAGCATATCCGCGGTCGAGGAGGGGAATAAACTGGCCTGGTGATCTGCCCGTCTTGCGGGGCCGACAACGAACAGGCCGCCGAGGTCTGCTTCACCTGCCGGGCGGTCCTCGCCGCCCTCACCCAGGGCAGCATCGTCGGCGGCCGCTTCGAGATATTGAGCCCCCTCGGCCGGGGCGGGATGGGCGCGGTGTATCGCGCCCACGATCGCGTGCTCGACGAGACGGTCGCCCTCAAGATCCTGCGCGCCGAGGCGGCTTCGGCGGCGGAAATGGCTCGCCGGTTCCGCTCCGAGATCAAGCTCGCCCGGCGGGTCGCCCATCCCCACGTGTGCCGCATCTACGAGTACGGGGAGGACGGTCCGCGCCAGTACATCTCGATGGAGCTCGTCGAGGGCACGAACCTCAAGGAGGTGCTGAGGCGCCGCGGCTCGCTCCCGGCGGCCGAAGCCTTCGACGTGGCGATCCAGGTCGCGGAGGGCCTGGAGGCGATCCACAGGGTCGGCATCGTCCACCGGGACCTCAAGACACCCAACGTGATGCTCGATCCGCACGGCACCGCCCGGGTGATGGACTTCGGCATCGCCAAGAAGGTCGCCGGCCGCGGCACGCCCGCGCCCTCGGGGAGCTACGTCGTGGGCAGCCCGGAGTACATGAGCCCCGAGCAGGCCCGCGGCCAGCCGGTCGACTCTCGCAGCGACCTCTACGCCCTGGGAATCGTCGTCTTCGAGCTGTTCACCGGGCGGGTCCCCTTCCGGGGCGACACGCCGGTGGCGACGCTGCTGATGCATCTGGAGACGGCGCCGCCGCTCGACGGACCGGAGGCGGCCGCCATCCCCCTTCCGGTGCGCGCCGTGCTTCGCAAGGCGCTGGCCAAGGACCCGGCCGCCCGTTACGGCAGCGCGGCGGAGATGGCCCAGGCGCTGCGCGCCGCGCGCGACGGGTCGCTCGGCCTGGCCGAGGCGCATCCGAGGTGGAAGAACGGACGCCGGCGGGGGCCGTGGCTGGCCATTGCCGGCGCGATCGCGGTGACGCTGCTGGCGCTCGAAGCCTGGGATCGCTGGGCAGCCCCCGCGCCGTCTCCGGAACCCCTGCTTCCGCCCGAGACGCCGGCGGTCTCACTGAGCCCGCCGCCCCCGGCCCGACCCGCGTCGGAGGCGCCGCGGTCGCCGGGACCGCCGTCGCCCTCGGCGCGCGGCACGCGCACCCCGGCGCCCTCGCCTGCGAGCGCGGAGGCCCCGCCGGCGCCGTCCCTCGCGCCTTCGCCGCCGCCCGCCGCCGCAACCTCGCCCGCGCCGGGGCCGGCCTCGTCTTCGCCGCCCGCAGCTCCGACCCCGACCGCCACGGCGTCTCCGACGCCCGAGCCGGATGGCGCGCTGGCGGTGCAGGCAACGCCGTGGGCCGAGGTGAGCATCGACAACCGTCCCTTCGGCCCTACCCCGCTCCGGCTCGCCCTGCGGCCCGGGCCCCACGACGTCGTCCTCACCCATCCCGACTTCAAGCCCTGGCGGCGCAAGGTCACGATCCTCCCGGGAAGGACCTTCGCGCTCGGCGTCAACCTGCCGTCCGAGGGCGTCCGGCGGCGTTGACCGCTCCAGCTGACGCCTTGCCAGCCCGTCGAGATCGGGGATAACGTGACGTCTTCTGGAGGTGCGATGCGGTGGGTGCTGGCGCTCGTCCAGAGCGCGGCCCTGATCGGCCTTTCCCTACCGGCAGTGGCGCAGACGCCGGACCCCGAGCTGGCCCAGGGCGTGAAGCAGGTGCGGGAGGGAGACTTCGAGGGGGCCGTCGTGACCCTCGAGGCCGTCGTGCGGCGCCTGGCGTCCGTGCCGCAGCGCTCGGCGGACCTGGTCCAGGCCTACGTGCAGCTGGGTGTGGCCTACGTCGCGCTCGACCAGGCGGACGCGGCCCGGAGCCGGTTCCGTGAAGCGCTGGCGCGGGACCGCGGCTTGAGGCTGAGTCCCACCGAGTACTCGCCGAAGGTCCGCGAGGTCTTCGAAGCCGCCCGGCGAGAGGCGCCGCCGCCCGCCCGGCCGCGGAAGGGCTCGCGCGCGCCGCTCATCGCGATCGGGATCGGCGCGGCCGCCGCGGGTGTCGTGCTGGCTACCCGGAGCGGATCGGAGGCGCCACCGGCGTTCTCCGGAGCGCGGTTCGGGACGCCGGTGGTGGTCTGCCCGGACGGCTCCATCAACGTCGACGTGCCCGTACGCATCCTGGTCGAGGCGCAGGCCGGGGGTTCGTCGCTCACGATCTCGGCCTCGGCCACGCTCCACATCGTCAGCTCGGCCGAGCCGGGGGAGGTCGGCTTCGGCAGCAGCCGGGGCACGACGGTCACCCCGGCCATGCTCGCTTCGAAGTCCAAGGCCACGCTGGCGATCGACACCACGCTCCTCTGCAACAACGGGCCGGGCGACCCGGGCCGGTTCAACGAGTGGTCGGGGCAGGTCACGCTCACGACCTCGGCCGGCGTCTTCACGGTGGAGACCGCCGACAGCCTGCGCGTCAACATCCCCTGACGCGCGCCCCCCGGCCGTGGCGGACGGCCGGGGGACCGTGATCGCGGCTCAGAACTTCCGCGCGGTGATGATCTGGTTGAACGTGTACTCGCCCTCCAGCTCGCCGGGGCAGTCGACCCGCACCTGGGTCCGGGCCGAGAGCAGGTTGTTCTGGAAGAGCCCGGTATAGGTCGAGGGCGGTGGAAGAGGGCATGTGCCCGCGCCGGGCTTGGGCCCCCGCGTGACGATCGTCACGGCTCCGCCCGGGGTGACCGATCCCGACAGGTCGAACGACACCGCGGGGCAGGGCGTACCCACCACCGCGAAGCCAGTGAACCTGTCTGACCCCGGCTCCTGGGCCAGCGTCATGCTCCCCGAGCAGTTCCAGGACCCGGCGTAGCCGTCGCGGGTGCGCGTGAACTGCGTCAGCCAGTTGGTGCTCGAGTACGTCCCGGCCAGGGTCGGCACCGGAACCTCGGGAGCAGTGACCTTCGAATCGCCGCAGGCCGCCAGCAGGAGCAGGGCAGCCACGGCCGTCGCTCTTTTGGCAATCATGTGCAGCCTCGTGTCGGCTCGCGTCACCGGCACGCTCTCGTGCGCGCCGCGCGCGGCCATCGCCTCGGTGATGGGGCAACACGGGTGCCACCGCGCCGGCGGCGATCGGCGATGATTCGGAGCGACTTACGGCCCTTTGCGGGCCGAAGCGTGTTCGTTCGCCGAACGGTCGTTCGAGGACCGAACGAACGCCTACTCGCCTTTCTTGTGGAGCCCGAAGTCCTCCAGCCGGCGGTAGAACGTCTCGGGCGAGACCTGCAGCAGCTCGATCGCCCGCCGGCGGTTGCCCTTCGTGAGGGCGAGGACGCGGAGGATGTGGGCCCTCTCCGCCTCCTCGACCACGCGTCGCAGGGGTGCGGGAGGCTCCGCATTCCCCGCCCCGACGGGCGACGGCCGGAAAGGCGCGTGGCCGCGCAGGTACTCCGGCAGGTCTTCGGCGCCGATCGTGTCGCCATCCACGAGGCAGACGGAGCGCTCCACCACCTGCTGCAGCTCGCGGACGTTGAACGGCCAGTGGTGGCCGCGGAGCACGGCCAGCGCCTCCTCGGTGAACGCCTTCCGGGTCACGTCTTCGGGACGCTCCCGCAAGGGCGGGATCACGATGACGTGGCCCAGCCGGGCCAGGAGGTCGGCCCGGAAGCGGCCCGCCTCGACGTCCTTCTCCAGGGGCCGGTTGGTGGCGGAGACGAGGAGGGCGTCGATGCGGCGGCCCTGGGTGTCGCCCACCCGGTACAGCTCGCCCGAGTCGAGGAAGCGCAGGAGCTTCGTCTGGATGTGGGGCTCGACGTCGCCGACCTCGTCGAGGAACAGCACCCCGCGGTCGGCCAGCTCCAGCCGTCCCTTCTTGTCCCGGGTCGCTTCGGTGAAGGCGCCCCGCACGTGCCCGAACAGCTCGGACTCCACCACGCCCGGAGCCAGGGCCGGGATCGGCACCGGGACGTACGGTCCTCCCGTGCGCGGGCTGTTCGCGGCGTAGGCGCGGGCGAACAGCTCCTTGCCCGTCCCGGTCTCCCCGCGCAGGAGGACGCGGGCTCCGGTCCGGGCGAAGCGGCGGAGCGTGTCGTAGGCGCGCAGCAAGGGAGGAGCGGCGCCGACGATCTCGTGACGCAGAAGCTCGCCCTGCAGCATCTCGAGCCGCTCGCCGCTCAGCGCGAGGGCCTCGGAGGTCCGCACGCGCTCCTCGGCCTTCTCGAGAAGCAGCGACGCATAGCGCGCGGCGGCGGTGAGGAATTCCAGGTCGGGCGCGGTGAACGGCCTCGCGCTGCGGTTGTCGAGGTAGATCACGCCCCGGACGGGTTCGCCCAGCGGCACGCACATCACGGAGCGGATGCGGAACCGCTGGATGCTCTCCGCGTCCTCGAGCTGCGGGCTGGACCGGACGTCGGAGGCGAGCACGGCGAGGCCGCGGTCGAGGACCTGCCGGATGACCGTCCAGCTCACCGGCCATCGCTCCGGCGCGGCCGAGAGGTCCAGATCGTGCGTGAGGAGCGGCCGGGCCGATCCGTCCGGAGCGACGGCCAGCAGGCCGGCGCGGTCGGGCTGGAGGTGACGCACGATGGCGTCGTGGATCGTCCGCAGCACGTCGGGCGGCTCCCGCTGCTCGAGCAGCTGCTGGCCCATCTCGTAGAGGGCGAGGAAGCGCCCCGCGCCCAGGGAAGCGGACTCGGGCGACAGCGGCCGCAACGGATCGCGGGTCGCCTCGGTGTGGGCGGAGGGATCGGCCGAGCTCACCAGGCGACTATGGAACCGGGGTCACGCGGTGTCAACGCTCAAGCCGTCCGGCCGAAGCGGGCGGCCAGCCACTGCCGGATCACCGTCAGCTCGGCCGGGGAAACCTCGTGGGCCATCGAGAAGGGGTGCCACTCCGCGGGACGGCCGGGGCGTTCGTGCGCCTCGTAGGCGAGGCGGCCGGCCGCGATCGGCACCAGCGGGTCGGCCGTGCCGTGGCAGAAGAGCATCGGCGTCGACCGGTTTGCGCCGGTCTCCTCCACGTTCCGGGTGCCGGCGAGCACCTCGTAGCCGCTCAGGACCATGATGCCCAGCAGCGCGCGCGGGTAGCGCGTGCCGACGTGGAGGGCCATAGCGCCGCCCTGGCTGAAGCCGGCCAGCACGATGCGGCTCGGGGACACTCCCCGCTGCTCCTCTCGCTCGAGGAGGGCCTGGACGAGCGACGCCGACCGACGGATGTCGGCCTCGCTCTCCCCGCCGCCGCCGATCGCTCGGATGTCGTACCAGGCCGGCATCACCATCCCGCCGTTGATCGTCACCGGCATGCTCGGCGCGTGGGGGAAGACGAAGCGGGCCCGGGGCAGGCCGAGCAGGGGCACGATGGGCTCGAAGTCGTGCCCGTCCGCCCCCAGCCCGTGGAGCCACACCACTGCGCCCTCGGGCTTTCCCGGCGGATCTATCTCGACGCAGGGAGAATCGGCGGGTTTGCCCGAGGAGGTTACCATGCGCCTCGCCTGCTCCCCCCCGCTCGTTGTCTTCTTCGTGCTCGGCGCCGCCGCCGCCGTCGCCGCCGAAACGCCGCCAGAGAAGCTCATCGGCTTCACGCCGGAGCGGGCGGCCGCGGAGCGACGGCTGGAGCAGGGCTTCGACGCGGCTCTCGACCCGGCCGAGCTGAAGGAGTGGATGCGGCGGCTCAGTGCCCGCCCGCATCACATCGGGTCCCCGTACGGCAAGGACAACGCCGAGTTCCTGGCCGGCCTGTTCCGTGGATGGGGCTTCGACACGCGGATCGAGGAGTTCCGGGTCCTGTTCCCGACCCCGAAGATGCGCGGGCTCGAGATGGTGGCCCCCACGGTTTTCCGGGCGGCGCTGGCCGAGCCGCCGCTGAAGGAAGATCCGACCTCCGGCCAGACGGCCGAGCAGCTTCCCGTCTACAACGCCTACTCCATCGACGGCGACGTCACGGGCGAGCTCGTCTACGTGAACTATGGCGTGCCCAGGGATTACGACGAGCTGGATCGCCACGGCATCGACGTCAAGGGCAAGGTCGTCCTCGCCCGTTACGGCGGCTCCTGGCGGGGGATCAAGCCCAAGGTGGCGGCGGAGCACGGCGCCATCGGCTGTCTGATCTACTCCGACCCGCGGGACGACGGCTTCTTCCAGGGCGACGTCTATCCCAAGGGCCCCTACCGCAACGACACCGGCGCCCAGCGCGGATCGGTGGCCGACATGCCGCTCTACCCGGGCGACCCGCTCACGCCCGGGGTGGGCGCGACCCCCGAGGTCGCCCACGGCGTCGACCTCAGCCGGGCGAAGACGCTCACGAAGATCCCGGTGATGCCGATCTCGTACGGCGACGCGCTGCCGCTGCTGAACGCGCTCGGCGGGGCGGTGGCCCCCGAGTCGTGGCGGGGCGCCCTGCCCGTCACCTACCACCTGGGACCGGGGCCGACCCGGGTCCACCTGAAGCTCGCCTTCGACTGGCGGCTCGTGCCGGCGTACGACGTGATCGCGCGGCTGGCCGGCTCGGAGCGCCCGGACGAGTGGGTGATCCGCGGCAACCACCACGACGCCTGGGTGAACGGGGCCGAGGATCCCATCAGCGGCCTGGTCGCCCTCCTGGCCGAAGCCAAGGCGGTCGGCGCGCTGCACAAGGCGGGCTGGACGCCGAAGCGGACGATCGTCTACGCCGCGTGGGATGGGGAGGAGCCGGGCCTGCTCGGCTCGACCGAGTGGGCGGAGGCCCACGATGCGGAGCTGCGGAAGAAGGCGGTGGCCTACGTCAACTCCGACTCCAACGGCCGGGGGTTCTTGCAGGTGTCGGGATCGCACACGCTCGAGAGGTTCATCAACCAGGTCGCCCGCGACGTCCCCGATCCCGAGACGGCGGTCAGCGTCGCGGAAAGGCTGCGGGCTCGACGCCTGGTGCGGGGCGATGACGACGACGCCCGGGAGGTCCGCAAGGAGGAGCGCAAGGAGCTGCGCGAGCGCCCGGACCTGCGCATCGGGGCCCTCGGCTCGGGCTCCGACTACACGCCCTTCCTCCAGCACCTCGGCATCGCGTCGCTCAGCATCGGCTTCGGAGGGGAGAACGGCAACGGCATCTATCACTCCATCTACGATTCGTTCGCCCACTACACCCGGTTCAACGACCCGAAGTTCGAGTACGGCGTCGCACTGGCCAGGGTCGGGGGGCGCACGGTCCTGCGGCTGGCCGAGGCCGACGTGGCGCCCTTCGAGTTCACCGCGTTCGCCGATACCCTGGGCCGCTACGTCGAGGAGGTGTCCAGGCTGGCCACCGACATGCGCGAGAAGTCCGAGGAAGACAACCGTCTTCTCCGTGACCGGACGCTGGTCCTGGCCGCCGACCCGCAGCAGACCTACGTGCCCCCCGAGGCCAGGCAGGCGGTGCCGTACGTGAACTTCGCCCCGCTGCAGAACGCGCTGGAGCGAGTCCAGCAGAGCGCGCGCGCCTTCGACCGCGCGCGGACCGCGCGGGAGGGCCGGCCGCTGTCGCCGGAGGCTCAGAAGGCGCTGGATGTCATCCTGATGTCGGCCGAGCAGGCGCTGACGCGGCCGGAGGGTCTGCCGGTCCGGCCGTGGTTCCGGCACCAGGTCTACGCTCCCGGCTTCTACACCGGCTACGGCGTGAAGACGCTGCCCGGGGTGCGCGAGGCGCTCGAGCAGCGCGATTGGAAGCGGGCCGAGGAGCAGGCGGTCGTCGAGGCCCGGACGCTGGAGGCTTTCGCCGCCCAGATCGACAAGGCGACCGCGGTGATCGAGGAGGGCTAGTCCTTCCCGTCGACGCCCCGGTGGTCTATCCGCCGCTTGGCTTCGTCTCTTTGCGCACGGCTTCGTACACGTCCCGCGGGTCGTCCAGGGGCGGCCAGGCGAGGATGCCCAGCGCGTCGTCGACGTAGTCGGTGCTGCGCATGCCGCTCAGCACGCAGCTCACGCCCGGCGTGCTGGCCACGACCCAGAGCGCCTTGCGCGACAGGCTCTCGCCCCGCCGTTCGGCCGGCAGCAGCGGATCGACCGCGGCCGCGACGCCGGTGACCGCGGCCTGGCTCTTCAGGGCCGCCTGGCGGCGCAGCTCACCCAGCAGCTTCTGCAGCTCGGGCAGGTAGCGCGAGCGCCAGGACTGCCACGTTTGCGCGACGCGGCCGGTGAGGCTCTGGTCCAGAACCTGCACCACCTGCAGCAGGCGGGGCAGGATCCGCTGCGACTCCAGGGCCTGCCAGTGGTCGAGCCCCCGCACGTGCGCGGAGGCACCCCGCAGGTCGGCGCTCCAGCGGAAGAGGTTCTCCGGCGGCAGGCTGCTGTCGGAGGTCTGCAGCTTCCCCGCGATGTCCCGCCGGAACTCGGCCTCCCGCGCGGCCACGATGGCGAACTGCTCCTCCAGCTCCGTCTCCTGGGCGCCGGGCGAGACCGAGGCCAGCCGGAGCATGCCCTCGTCGACGATCGCGTTCAGCGGGCGGTTCACGAGCACCGCGATGCCGCGCTCGGCCGCCGACTCCAGCACGGTCCGGTCGAGGTCGGTTCAGCGGGAGCTGCAGGACGCGGAAGTGGTGGCCGGCCCCTCCCGCCGCTTCCGCGGCGACCAGCATCCGGGTCAGGGAGGTGAACTCCGGGTCGCCGGCCGGGCGCGTGCAGGTGTTCGACGACACGCCGTAGACGCGGATCCGGCCTCCGGCGGCCTCCGCCTCCAGGAAGACGAAGGCCTCCTGCAGCCGCCGGTAGAACTCCTCCCGGCGCCGCTCCAGCGCGCCGTCGCTCCGCTCGTGGGCGTCGCTCAGGTAGTACTCGGGGTTGTGCAGGAGGCAGGCGTCGAGCGTCTCGAGCTGAAGGCGGGCCAGGGAGCGCGGGAGCTGGTCGGCCAGGAACTCCGGGTGCATGCAGTGCCACACGCCCTCGCCGTACTTCACCATCTCCGGGAACGGGCGGCCCTGCGTTTCGCGCGAGCGGGCCAGCTCGAGGTTGGCGCCCTGCACGTAGCCGATCTTGCTGACGACGATGACCTCCTCACGCCGCAGCCGTCCCTGGCGGACGAGGTCGGCCACCACCTCGCCCACCAGCCGCTCGCTGCCGCCGTCGGTGTAGTTGGTGGAGGTATCGATGAGGTTGCTGCCGGAGAGCAGGGCCCGCCGCAGCGCCTCGCGGTGCTCGGGCGTCTCGTCGTCGACGCGGTATCCGCCGAAGCCGATGCGGCTGCACGTCGCTCCCGTCCGGCCGAGCGGCCCGTAGCCGGTCTCGCCCGCGCGCTGGCGCCGCGCGTAGGCCGAGGTCGCTTCCGCGGTGGCGGCCCCGGCCAGGCGAGCCTCGCCGAGTGGGGGCGGCGTGCTCCCGGCCTCGCTCGCCGGTTGGCGCGAGGCCAGCGCCTCTCCGGCCTTCGACGCCTCGGTGACCGGCCGCTGGCACGCGTAGTCGCGGCACACGTACAGCGCGGCCCGGCCGTCCACGAGTGTCTTGCCCTGCAGCAAGGGCAGTGACGGCGGGCCCGCCGAAGGGTCGTGATGGGCGACGATGCGGTTGGGGAGGTACCGGCGGCCGACCTCCCGGCGCAGCGCCTCGAAGCCCGGCTCGCCCCGCCGCCCGACGAAGGCCAGCTCGACGGGGCCTTCGAGCAGGAAATCCACCACGGCCAGGCTCTTCGCGAACGATCGCGGCTGGCGGGCGATCGCCTTGCCCCACGCCCGGACGGCCCGCCCGGCGTCCTCGCGCAGGTCGGCCCGGTCGAGATGGTGGGAGAGGCGGGCGAGCCCCAGGGCGGCGGCGGCGTTGGCGCTGGGGATCGCGCCGTCGTGCCCCTCGCGCGGGCGCACGATCAGGCTCTCATGGCCGCGCGCCGTGGAGAAGAAGCCTCCCTCCTCGGCGGCGAAATCCTCGCGCATCTTCTCCGCGAGCCGCTCCGCTTCCTGCAGGTACCCCTCCGCGCCGCTGGCCTCGTAGACGTCGACGAGGGCCTCGATGAGGAAGGCGTAGTCCTCGAGATAGCCCTCGACGTGGGCGCGCCCGGCCCGCCACGTCCGCCACAGCCGGCCGTCCGGCCGGCGAAGCGCGGCGAGGAGGAAGTCGGCCGCGCGGCGGGCGTCTTCGAGGTCGCGGTCCTCGCCCAGGACGCGCGCTCCCTCGGCGAAGGCCGAGATCATCAGGCCGTTCCAGGCGGTCAGGACCTTGTCGTCGAGGCCCGGCGGGACCCGCCGCGACCGCGCCTCGTACAGCCTCGCCCGCGCCGACTCCAGCGAGCGTCGCAGCTCCTCCGGCGGCACCCCGACCTCGCGGGCCACGTCGTCGAGGCTGCGCGGCGTATTGGGGATGCTCTTGCCTTCCCAGTTCCCCTTCTCGGTGATGTCGTAGTACGCGCAGAAACGGCGCGCCAGCTCTTCGTCGTCGGGCCCGAGCGCGTCGCGGACCTCGGCCGGCGTCCACACGAAGAACTTGCCCTCCTCGCCCTCGGAATCGGCGTCGGTCGCGGAGTAGAAGCCCCCGGCGGGAGCGGTCATCTCGCGCCGCACGTAGTCGAGCGTCTCGCGGGCGATGCGCCGGTAGGAATCGTCGCCGGTGGCCGTGTAGGCCTCCAGGTAGGCGCGGGCGAGCTGCGCGTTGTCGTAGAGCATCTTCTCGAAGTGGGGGACCAGCCACCGCTCGTCGGTGGAGTAGCGCGCGAAGCCGCCCGCGACCTGGTCGTACATCCCGCCCCGGGCCATCCCGTCGAGGGTCTGGCGCACCATCCCGAGCGCGGGCTCGTCGCCGAAGCGGCGGTGGCAGCGGAGCAGCAGCGACAGGCTCGCCGACGGCGGGAACTTGGGGGCGGGGCCGAACCCGCCCCAGCGCGCGTCGAAGGCGCGGGCGAGCTGTTCGGCGGCCGCCCGCAGCGCCTCCTCGCCGACCGTGCCTCCCGGCGCGGAGCGCGTGTTCTCTCGGAGGTAATCGACCAGCTGCGCGCCCTGCGCCTCGGCCGAGGGCCGGTCGCTCCGCCACAGCTCGGCGATGCGCTCGAGGACGGTCGTGAACCCGGGCCGGCCCCACCGGTCCTCGGGAGGGAAGTAGGTGCCGGCGAAGAAGGGCTGCTGCTCGGGCGTGAGGAACACCGTCATCGGCCAGCCGCCCTGGCCGTGGTTCATCGCCAGCGTGGCCGCCATGTAGACGTCGTCGAGGTCGGGCCGCTCTTCGCGGTCCACCTTGATGCAGACGAAGTGCCGGTTCATCAGCTCCGCGATCGCCTCGTTCTCGAAGCTCTCCCGTTCCATCACGTGGCACCAGTGGCAGGCGGAGTAGCCGATGGAGAGCAGGATCGGCTTGTCTTCCGCGCGGGCGCGAGAGAGGGCCTCCTCCCCCCACGGGTACCAGTCGACCGGGTTGTGGGCGTGCTGCAGCAGGTAGGGGCTGGTGGCGTCGATGAGCCGATTGGTGTTCTTCGCGACGGGCTCGCTCATGGAGCCACCGTAGCATGCCTCGGTCAACCTACGCGTGGGGGATGTAGACTGGGATTGGGATGAGCACTCCCGCGCAGCGACGCCCGGCCCGCGTGCCCGTCCGGCTCCAGCTCGAGGGGCGGGTCCTCTCCCGCGTGGAGGCGATGTGGGGCACGGTCGTCAACCTCAGCACGGTCGGCATGCTCGTCGAGCTGGGCTTTCCGCTCGCGCCCGGCACCGATCTCGACTTCACCTTCCGCCTGCCCGGCGACGAGGACCCGGTGACGGGGTACGGCCGCGTCGTGCGGCGCGCCACGCCGTCCCGCTACGGCGTCCGGTTCGAGGGGCTGAGAGACGACTCGGTCGAGAAGGTACGGGCCTTCGTGGCCAGCGGAGAGAAGCGGGCCTAGAGGCCTCCAACCCTTTCCCGGCCGCGGCCGTCTCATCTGCCGGACGCCGTCTCAGGGGAAAGGAGCGCTCACCATGCGCAGAAGCTTCAGCCTCGGGATCCTCGCCTTGGCCGCCGCGACCGCCACCGCCCTGGCCACCTCCACGTGGGCCGAGGAGTTCCGCTGGTCGGGCGCGGTCGCTCCCGGCAAGGCCGTCGAGGTCAAAGGCATCAACGGCGGGATCGAAGCCAGCCCCGCCTCCGGGGGCGAGGTCGAGTTGATCGCCCGCAAATCCGGCCGCCGCAGCGACCCGTCCCAGGTGGAGATCAAGGTCGTGGAGCACGGCGGCGGGGTGACGATCTGCGCCGTCTACCCGACGCCGGCCGGCGCGGCCGGGCCCAACGAATGCCTGCCCGGCTCCGGCGGCCACATGAACACGCGCGACAACGACGTCAAGGTGGAGTTCACGGTCAGGGTCCCCGAAGGGGTGCGCTTCGTCGGTCGCACCGTCAACGGCGGAGTCACTGCCGAGGGGCTTTCCGCCGACGCCGAGGCGTACTCGGTCAACGGCGGCGTCACGGTCGCCAGCTCCGGCCTGGCCCGGGCGCAGACGGTCAACGGCTCGATCACCGCGACGATGGGAAGGGCGGACTGGACGGGGTCCCTCGACCTGAAGACCGTCAACGGCAGCATCACCGTCGAGCTGCCGTCCTCGGTCAGCGCCCGCGTCGAGGCGAAGACCGTGAACGGCGGGATCGAGAGCGACTTCCCGCTTACGGTCACCGGCCGCTTCGGCCCCCGGCGCGTCTCGGGCACGATCGGCGGCGGCGGGCGCGACCTGCGGCTGGAGACGGTGAACGGCGGCATCCACATCCGCCAGGGAAGGTAGTACCCTGACCCTGCCTCCTCACCCCTTCCGGGAAGAGGGGGCCGGCGCCCGCTCCTTCGGGAGAGGGGGGATTCAGCTCCCGGGCACGCGCTCCTTCTTCGCCGCGTCGGGGGCGGGGGCGCGGGGCGGCTCGAAGGCGAACGTGAGCGTCTCCCCCTCGAGGCCGATGGCGACCGTGCCGCCCTGCTCGAGCCGGCCGAAGAGGATCTCGTCGGTCAGCCGGTCGCGGACCTCGGTCTGGATCACGCGGGCCAGCGGCCGCGCCCCGTAGACGCGGTCGAAGCCCTTCCTGGCCAGCCAGGCCCGCGCTTCCGGCGACAGCGCGATCGCCACCCGGCGCTCGGTGAGTTGGGCCTCGAGCTGCAGGATGAACTTGTCGACGATGGTCTCCATGACGTCCATCGTCAGCGCCTTGAATGTGATGACCGCATCCAGCCGGTTGCGGAACTCGGGGCTGAAGACCCGTTCGATGGCGCTCTTGCCGCGCTTGCCCGCCTCCCGCGCCACGTCCTTGGAAAAGCCGATCATGCCCGCGCTCATCTCCCGCGAACCGGCGTTGGAGGTCATGATGAGGATCGACTGCCGGAAGTCGGCCTTGCGCCCGGTGTTGTCGGTGAGGGTCGCGTGGTCCATGACCTGGAGGAGGATGTTGAACAGGTCGGGGTGGGCCTTCTCGATCTCGTCCATGAGGACGACGCTGTAGGGATGGGTGCGGACGGCGTCCACCAGCAGGCCGCCCTGCTCGAAGCCGACGTAGCCCGGCGGCGCGCCGATCAGGCGGGCCACCGCGTGCCTCTCCGCGTACTCGCTCATGTCGTAGCGGATGAACTCGTTGCCCAGGTGGAGGGCGAGCTGCTTGGCCAGCTCGGTCTTGCCGACGCCGGTGGGGCCGGTGAAGAGGAAGCAGCCGGCCGGATGGTCGGGATGCCCGAGCCCGGCCCGGGCGCGCTTGATGGCCATGGCCGCGGCATGGACCGCCTCCTCCTGGCCGAAGACCACGCGCTGGAGCGACTCCTCCAGCGTGCGCAGCCGCTCCTTGTCGGAGGCGGAGGCCTGCTTCTCGGGGATGCGCGCCATGCGGGCCACCACGCGCTCCACCTCCGGGACGTCGACCGTCTGCTTCTTGTCGGCCTCGGCCGGCCCCGCCTGCAGGCGCAGCGCCGCGCCCGCCTCGTCGAGGACGTCGATCGCGCTGTCGGGCAGCCGGTAATCCCGGAGGTGCCGGCGGGCCAGCCGCGCCGCCGCTTCGACCGCTCCCTCGGTGTAGGCCACGCGATGATGCTCCTCGTAGCGGCCGCGCAGCCCCTTGAGGATCTGGACCGTGTCCTCCAGGGTCGGCTCGTTGACGGTGATCTTCTGCACCCGACGGGCGAGGGCCCGGTCCTTCTCGACGTGCTTGAACTCCTCGAAGGTCGTGGAGCCGATGAGCCGGATGTCGCCCTCGGTGAGGACGGGCTTGACGAGGTTGGCCAGGTCCATCGTGCCGCCGGTGGTGGCCCCCGCCCCCACCATCGTGTGCATCTCGTCGATGAAGAGGATGGGCTTGGGGCGCTTCTTGAGGGCGGCCAGCACGGCCTTGAAGCGCTCCTCGAAATCGCCGCGGTAGCGGGTGCCGGCCAGCAGCGCTCCCGTGTCGAGGCCGAAGATCTCGGCGCCCTTCAGGATCTGCGGTGCGTCGGCGGCGAGCAGCCTCGTGGCCAGGCCCTCCACGAGGGCGGTCTTGCCCACCCCGGGATCGCCGACGAAGACGGGGTTGTTCTTGCGCCGGCGGCACAGGATCTCGAGGGCGCGCTGCAGCTCGGCGCCGCGGCCGATCATCGGGTCCAGCTTGCCCTGCCGGGCGCGATCGGTGAGGTTCACCGTGTAGGCGGCCAGGGGGTCCCGAGCGGTTCCGGAGCCCTCCTCGCCGGCGCCGCCCGCCGCCGCCTCGCCCTCGTCCTCGTCCCCGCCGAGCGGAGTCTTGCTGACCCCGTGCGAGATGTAGTTGAGCACGTCGAGGCGGGTCACCCCGTGAGCGGCCAGCAGGTCCACCGCGTGCGAGCGCGACTGCTGGAGGATGGCGGCCAGGATGTCGCCCACTTCGGCCTCGGTCTTGCCCGCGCTCTGGACGTGCAGCACCGCCGTCTGGAGGGCGCGACGGAAGGCGAGGGTCTGCTCGGGCTGGCGGCGCGCACCCGACGGCAGCGTATCCAGGGTGTCGCTCAGCACCGTCTCCAGCTCCACCTTGAGGCGGGCGGTGTCGGCTCCCGCCGCGCGCAGGATCTTCTCTCCGGAGGGCTCGAGGAGGATGGCGAAGAGCAGGTGCTCGAGGGTGAGGTGGGCGTGGCGGCGCGTCACCGCCTCGCGGGCGGCCGCGTTCAGGACCCTTTCCGCCGTGCGGGAGAACATCCTCAGGCCTCCTCGACCGTGGCCCGCAGCGGGAAGCCGGCCTCCCGGGCCAGGTCGTGGACGGTGGCCACCTTGGTCTCGGCCACCTCGTAGGTATACGCGCCGCAGACGCCCTTTCCCTCGAGGTGGACCTGCATCATGATGCGGAACGCCTCCGGCTCCGGCTTGTGGAACACCGACTGCAGGATCTTCACCACGAACTCCATCGTCGTGTAGTCGTCGTTGTGCAGCACCACCTGGAAGAGGCGGGGCTTCCTGGTCTTCGGCTTCGGCTTCTCGATGACCTCGCCGCCGGCCTCCCGCTCGGGTCGCGGCATGGCTCCATTCTAGACAAATCCGGCCCCGCGCTCTCGCCGCGCGCCCGGAATGGAGCGGGCGGTGACGACGATGTTACAGTTGGGTCATGCCGAACCGAAACGTCGTGATCGCCGGTTGCGCCGTCCTGGGGGCGGCCTTCGCGCTCCTGGCTTCCCGGCCGGGCCAGGAGGCCACCGGCAGCGGGACCGCCTGGGCCGCGGGGAAGGGCGCGAACATGATCGAGAAGGTCGTCAAGTCCGACGCGGAGTGGCAGAAGATCCTGACCCCGATGCAGTACCAGGTCCTCCGGAAGGCGGGCACCGAACGCGCCTTCACCGGCGAGTACTGGAACAACCACGAGAAGGGGACCTACGTGTGCGCCGCGTGCGGCCTGGAGCTGTTCAGCTCCGACACCAAGTTCGAATCGGGCACCGGCTGGCCGAGCTTCTGGGCCCCCCTGGCCAAGAACGTCGTCGAGGAGCACAACGACTTCAGCCTCGGCCTGCCGCGCACCGAGGTCGTCTGCGCCCGCTGCGGTGGGCACCTCGGGCACGTGTTCCCCGACGGGCCGAAGCCGACCGGCCTGCGCTACTGCATGAACTCCGCCGCCTTGAAGTTCGTCAAGGCGAAGTAGCCCTCAGGTAGAAGAAGGCCAGCCCCAGCAGGGCGTAGACCGCCAGCAGCAGCACGCCCTCGAACCAGGTCGTCTCGCCGTCCTGGGCGATGGAGTCGACCGAGAACGCGGCGCCGGCGATGGCGATCAGCTCCAGCGGGTTGGCGAAGACGAGGTCCATCGGGTGGCCGATGGCCCACGAGATCAGGACGAGCAGGGGCGCGGTGAACAGCGCGACCTGGATCGTGGAGCCGACCGTGATCGTCACGACCAGGCCCATGCGGCCCCGGCGGGCGAAATAGACGGCGGAGATGTACTCGGCGGCGTTGCCCACCACCGCGAGGACGATGATCCCCAGGAAGAACATCGACAGGCCCAGCCGTCCGGCGGCGGCCTCGAGGGCCCCCGAGACCTGCTCGGCCTCGACGGAGATCACGGCCGTCGCGCCGACCAGCACGCCGAGCGCCTTCGACCACGGCCAGGGTGGTCCGGCGGGCTTCGCGTCGTCGTCTTCATCGAGCGCGAAGACGTCGCGGTGGGTGAGCAGCGTGTACCCGAGGTTGGCGAGGTAGACGAATATGAGGACCACCGAGACGCCCAGGCTCAGTCGCTCGTCGAGGACGTGGCGGCCCGCGGCCGGCGTGCGGCGCTCGGTGTAGTCGAAGAGCGCGGGCAGCAGGAGGGCGATCACGGAGAGGATCAGCAGGCTCGAGAGCAGGCCGGCGTGCTCGCGGCGGAAGACCTGCTTCTCGCGGCCCCAGGTCCCGGCCAGGATGCCGAGGCCGAGGCCGAGGAGGCTGTTGCCGACGATGGAGCCGGTGATCTGCGCCTTCACCACGTCGGTGTGTCCCGCGGTGAGCACGAAGAGGGCGATGATCAGCTCGGCCACGTTGCCGAACGTGACGTTGAGCAGGCCGCCCACCGCGGGCCCGGCGAGCCGGGCCATCTGCTCGGTGGCCCGCCGGATCCACCCGGCCAGGGGCACGATGGCGAGCGCCGAGGTGACGAAGACCCACAGCGGCGGGGCGTGGAGGAGATGGGCCAGGGCCAGCGAGACGGGGACGAGCAGGAGCAGCGCGTTCAGGCTCATCCCCGCCGGCGGCGCAGCCAGCGGCGGCGGGGCGCGCGCTTGCGTGCCTGGGCGACGAGCGCCCGGGCGACGTCCTTGCCGTGCGACAGCGCCTGGCGGTAGAGCCTCCTCACCGTCCCCGGCTCGAGGGCCTGCCCGTAGGCCGCCCACGCCACCACCGCCCGGCCGATGGCGAGCGTTCCCGCGTAGGCGACCGCCACCTTGGGGACGATGCCCGCCACCGGGATCAGGCCGACCAGCTGGCGGGCGCCCTGCCGGAACAGGAAGCCGCCGCCGATGACGCCCAGCACCTCGCCGATCAGCTCGCGCGGCGTGCCCTTCCTGCCCGAAGCCAGGGCGATCCGATAGCTCATGACGAGCTGGTTCTTGGTCAGCACCACGATGTCGGCCAGGTTGAGGGGCACGTCCAGCAGGGGCATCGCCTCGGCGATGCCCGTGGTCAGGGCGTACATGGCGTTGGTCCGGGCCGTCTCCTCGATCAGCTCCGCGAAGAGCGGCTCGCGCAGGGGGACGAGCTGGCGGGCGAGGGCGAGGCGCAGCCCGGGCGGGGCCGCCGTCATCACGGCCTGCGCCATGGCGGGGACCCCCGACGGCTCCAGGGCCGCGACCGCCGCGCGCGCCGCCTCGCCGGGCCGGATGACCGCGGCCATGGGGCCGCGGTCGCCGTGCGCGATCGTCGCCACCGGGACCCGGGCCGCCCGCAGCGCGTCGGCCGCGAGATCGAGGGCGGGGGAGGGGTCGGCGGAGGGGCTGAGCACGAGCGCGAGGTCGATGAGGCCCGCGGCGGCCGTGCGCCGCGCCTCGGCCGGATCGCTGGGCACGAGCCACGGGTGGCGGGCGCCCTCGGGCCCGCTCAGCAGCCCTCCCACCCGCTCGGCCTCGGCGGCGTCCTCGGCGACCAGCAACACCTGGAAGGGCCGCTCCGCTTCGCGGCGGATGGCGCCCAGGTCGGCCTCCTTCAGGACGCGCCACATGTCGGGCAGCTTCGGCAGGCCGAGCATCCGGCGAGGGTAGCACGGGCGAATCCGCTAGACTGGAGGCTTCAAGAACACGGAGGAGGTCGATCTTGGCCACCACTCCCCTCGAGATGCTGCCGGCGGAGGAAAGGGACCTCGGCTTCGGCAGCAAGGTCCTCCAGGAGACCCGGGCCCGGTTCCTGAACCGCGACGGCAGCTTCAACGTCGCGCGCGAGAACCTGCCCTTCCTGCGGTCGCTGAGCCTCTACCACGCGATGCTGAACGCGCCGCTGTGGGCGTTCTATGCCGCGCTGTTCGGCGCCTACGCCCTGCTGAACCTCCTGTTCGCGGTCGGCTACCTGCTGTGCGGTCCCGGATCCCTCCACGGCTCCACGGCCCTCACCCCGGGGGAGAGGTTCCTGGAGGCCTTCTTCTTCAGCGTGCAGACGCTGGCCACCATCGGCTACGGTCAGCTCAGCCCGGCCGGCGCGGCCGCGAACAGCCTGGTCGCGGTGGAGGCCCTGGTCGGCCTGCTCGGCGTCGCATTCGCCACCGGCCTCTCCTTCGCCCGCTTCAGCCGGCCCCTGGCCCACATCCTCTACAGCCGGCACGCGATCATCGGCCCCTACCGAGGCATGAACGGCCTGATGTTCCGCATCATCAACGAGCGGCGCAACCAGCTCATCGAGGTGAAAACGGCCGCCGGGTGCGCAAGCTGGAACCGCTCACCCTCGAGCGCAGCACGGTGATCTTCTTCCCCCTGCACTGGACGGTCGTCCATCCCATCGACGAGAAGAGCCCGCTGTTCGGCGCCACGTCGGAGAGCTTGCGCGAGGCCCAGGCCGAGTTCCTGATCCTGGTCACCGGGACCGACGAGACGTTCTCCGAGACCGTGCATTCCCGCTCGTCCTACCTCGCGGACGAGGTCGTCGTGAGCGCGCGTTTCCGTGACATGTTCGTGGAGTCGCCCGACGGCCGGCCGCGGGTGGACATGCGGCGCTTCCACGAGGTGGAGAAGGCGTAGCGGTGCTGGTCGTCTTCCTGGCCGTCTGCGTCGGGCTGGCGGTCGGAGTGGCCCTGGCCTGGCTCGTCCTGAGCGGGCTCCTGGCCATGGTCTTCCGCCGCGCACGGACGGTCATCCGTCGCATGATCGAGCGACGACGGGACCACCGGCCGAGCTCGGAGCGCCGCCAGCAGGACCGCCGGAAGCCATGACGACGAAGTTTCGCTTGCCTTGGCGTGGAAGAGGCCCCTAGACTCGGAGAGCGAGCGAAGCATGAGACGCGGGGCGTGCATTCTGTCGTGCGTGCTCGCATTCTTGGGCGCGGCCGCGTGCCGTACGGTGGCCGATCCGCCTCCCCCCCCGCCGGTCCCCGTCGTGTCCACGCCCACCCCGCTCCCCGAGGCGACACCTGCCCCACCGCCCGCCGTCTTCGCGGTCCCGGCGGCCTCGCCGGCCGCCACGCCCGAAGCGCCGGTCAGCTTCGAGGCGTCGGTCAAGCCCCTGCTGGCCCGGACGTGCACACCCTGTCACGTGCCGGGCGGCCGGATGTACGAGCGCCTCCCCTTCGACCGCGCCGACGTGGTGCTGGCCCACAAGGACAGGATCCTGCGCCGCCTGAAGAACCCGGACGACCGCGCCGTGCTCGAGCGTTGGCTGGCTGGCCAGCCGCCGGGCTGAGGGCCACCGGTCAGTATCCTCTCGAGTTGCAGGGCGAGCGGTCACGGGGCAAATGAGCCGCGTCTGCCCGAGGCTAGTCCGATTCGCCCTCGTCGCGAGAGGCACGGTGGAAGCCACGCTTCGACGCGCGCGCGAAGGCGATCATCTCGTCGACGAGCGGGTCCTGGAGCGCGGCCATCCGCTGGAGCGCGGTCTCCAGCGGGAGGGAGGCGCGCAGCAGCAGACGGTACGCCTGCTTCAGGGTGCGGAGCTGGCCGGCGTCCATGCCGGCCCGGCGCAGCCCCACGACGTTGAGGCCGCGGGCGCGACCGGGCACGCCGTCGGTGATGACGAAGGGCAGGCAGTCCTGGACGATCTTCGCGTTGCCGCCCAGCATGGCCAGCCGTCCCACCCGGCAGAACTGGTGGACGACGACGCCGCCAGAGAGGAAGGCCCCCGCGCCGATCTCCACGTACCCGGCCAGGGCCACGTTGTTGGCGATGACGGCCCCGTCTCCGATGGCGCACTCGTGGGCGACGTGCGCATAGGCCATGAGGAAGCACCCGGAGCCGACGACGGTCTCGCCTCCCGTGCGCGTCGCCCGATGGATCGTCACGCCCTCCCGGATCCGGTTGCCGTCGCCGATCCGCAACCGGCTCGGGCCGCCCGCGAAACCCACGTCCTGCGGCTCCCCGCCCAGGATCGCCCCCTCGTGGACGGCGTTGCCGCGGCCGACGGCCGTGAAACGCTTGATCACGGCATGGGCGCGGACCTCGGTGCCATCGCCCACCTCGGTGTCGTCTTCGATCACCGCGTACGGCCCGATCCTCACCCTCGCGCCCAGTCGGGCGGAGCCGCCGACGAGCGCGGTCGGATGGACGTCGAGGCCGTTCCTCACAGGGTGCGCAGGAGCTGCCACAGCTTCTGCACGTCGACCGGCTTGACGAGGTGGTGGTCGAAGCCGGCCTCCGTCGCCCGCCGCCGGTCCTCGCCCTGCCCGTAGCCGGTGAGGGCCACGATCACCGTCCGCTCGAGACCGGGCCGCATGAGCTGCGCGACCTCGTAGCCGCTCATGGCGGGCAGGCCGATGTCGAGCAGCACCAGCTCCGGTCGATGCTCCCGGGCCAGGGCGAGGGCCGCCGGGCCGTCGTGGGCCATCCGCACGTCGTGGCCTCCCATCTGGAGCAGCGTCACCAGGCTTTCGGCCGAGTCCACGTTGTCGTCCACGACGAGCACCCGCCGCGTCCGGGCCCTGGTGGGCGCGGCCGCCGGCGGGACGGCCGGCGGGCGCTCCTCCGCTTCCGCGGGCAGGCAAGGCAGCCGCACCACGAACTCGCTGCCGTGCCCCGGCCCTTCGCTGGCCGCGGCCACGGTGCCCCCGTGCATCTCGACCAGGCTCCGTACGAGCGTGAGGCCGATGCCCAGCCCTTCCTGCACCCGCTCGGGAAGGCGGTCCGCCTGGGCGAACAGCTCGAAGACGCGCTCCAGCATGTCGGAGCGGATGCCGATGCCTTCGTCCCGGACGCGGAGGACGGCCTGGGCGCCCTCCCGGGCGGCCGTGAGGTGGATCGTCCCGCCGGCCGGGGTGTACTTGGCGGCGTTGTTCAGCAGGTTGGCCAGCACCTGCTCGAGCCGCGTCGGATCGGCTTGGAGGCTGATCGGCTCCGGCGGAAGGGACACGGAGAGGGGGTGGCCTCCCAGCACCGGCCGGGCCGACTCCAGCGCGCGCTCCACCACCGCGGCCAGGACCACGTGCTCGCGTCGAAGCTCGATCTTGCCCCGCGTGATGCGGGACACGTCGAGGAGGTCGTCCACCAGGCGGACCATGAGGGCGGTCTGCCGCTCCATCATCTCGAGCATGCGGCCCGCGACCGGACCCTCGACGCCCTTCATGCGCAGCAACTCGAGGGCGTGGCGCAGCGGGGCGAGCGGGTTGCGCAGCTCGTGGCCGAGCAGGGCCAGGAACTGGTCCTTGGCCTCACCCGCCCGCCTCAGCTCGGTCGCCGAGGCCCTCACTGCGGCCTCGGCGCGCTGGCGGTCGATGAACTGCCCGATCTGGCTGCCCACGATGGCGAAGAGCTGGAGGAGCGCCTCGTCCGGGCGGCGGATGGCCCGGCTGAAGAACTCGACGACCCCGGCGACTTCGCCCCGGCGGGAGATCGGGAAACTGAAGGCAGAATGCAAGCCCTCCCCGGTGGCGATCGGCGCGCGGGGGAAGTTCGCATCCAGGTTGATGTCGGAGACCCAGGCCGGCTCGCCCGAGGTCCATACCCGGCCGGGCAGGCCGACGCCGCGCGAGAAGCGGTGCTGGCGCGTGACGGCGATGAACTCGGGGGCTTCGAGCCCCGGGACGTGCCACATCTCGACGCACCGGAGCTGCTCGCCTCCGGCGTCCACGATCCACAGCGCCCCCATGTCCCACTCCAGGCAGTCGCAGATCGCCTGGAGGATCTGCGGGGCGGCCTCTTCCAGCGTCGCGCTGCGGGCCATCGCCTGGACGACGGCATAGTCGGCCGCCCGCCGGCGCTCGGCGATGTCGCGCTCGGCGATGGCGGCCCCCAGCACGAGCGCGGTCAGCGCGGCCACCGCCATGAAGAGCTGGAGCATGACCAGTTGCTGGCTGGCGGAGAGGCCGGCGAACGGACCCATGCCGCGTACCGTTCCGGCGACGGCGACGGCGGCCACCAGGAGGATCGCCGGGCTCACGGCGGCCTGCCCGAACCGTACACCGGCCCATATGAGCAGCGGGAACACCATGTAGGCCAGGTGCCCGCCCGTCAACGGGGCGAAGTAGCCCCCGTAGGTCATCAGGCTGCTGGCGAGGAGGCAGGCTCCGAGGCCCAGCGCCTCGGCCGCCCGCCCGGCCGACCAGCGCAGCCGAGGCCGGCTCGCCCACACGAGCAGCACCGGCGCGACGAGGAGCACCCCCATCGCGTCGCCGAGCCACCAGACCGACCAGAGGGCCCCGAAGGCGCTCCACGCCTGGGCTCCGCTCAGGCACAGGAAGCTCACCCCGATCGTCGCGCCCAGGGTGGTGCTCAGCGCGGCGGCCAGGCCGAGCAGGGCCATCACGTCCCACATCCGGTCGAGCGACTCGTGCAGCTGCGCCCGGCGCAGGAGCCACGCGCCCGCGAGCCCCTCCAGCGTGTTGCCGGTGGCGATCCCGATCGCCGCCCACCACGTCTCGTGGGCGAGCAGGTTCGCGGCGAAGGCGCCCAGCCAGATCCCCGGCCATGCGCGGGAGCCGAGCAGGAGCAGGGCCGCCAGCGCCATGCCGGACGGCGGCCATACGACGCTGACCTGCTCGGCGAGAGAGGCGAAGCCCAGCCCGAAGCGCGCGGCCAGGAAGTACACGGCCGCCACGCCCGCGGCGAGCGCGGTCCGCGCCGCCAGGCTCGGCCGTCCGGAAGGAGCGCGCACGGTTCAGAGGAGCATAACTCCGCGGACTATAATTTCCTCATTCCACGGGAGGCGCCCTGGCCCGCACCGCCGTCGAAGCCATCCTCGTCTGCGACTTGCTCTTCGCGGGCGGACGCGTCGTCGACGGCACCGGCGCGCCGTGGTTCCGGGCCGACGTGTGCGTCGCCGGCGACCGCATCGCGGGGGTGGGCGACCTGGCGAAGGTCGAGGCCGGCCGGCGGATCGACGCCCAGGGACTGGTCGTCGCGCCCGGGTTCATCGACATGCTCGGGCAGTCCGAGTACAACGTGCTCGTCGATCCGCGCGCGGCGAGCAAGATCGCCCAGGGCATCACCACCGAGCTGACCGGCGAGGGCAGCTCCATCGCCCCCGTCAACGCGCGGATGATCGCCGCCGACGCGGACGTCTGGGCCCACTACGGCGTGCGGCCCGACTGGACGACGCTCGAAGGCTACTTCCGCGCCTTCGAGCGGGCCCGGCCCACGATCAACCTCGGCACCTTCGTGGGAGCGGGCGGCGTACGGGACCTCGTGATCGGCAAGGACGACCGGCCGGCCAGCCCCGCGGAGTTGAAGGCGATGGAGGCGGCGGTGGCCGAGGCCATGGAGCAGGGCGCCTTCGGGCTCTCCACCTCGCTCCAGTACGTTCCCGACCGTTTCGCGACGACCGAGGAGATCATCGCGCTGGCCCGGGTGGCCGCCCGCTACGGCGGCAGCTACATCACCCACCAGCGCTCGGAGGGCGACGAGATCGATGCCAGCCTGGACGAGGTCTTCCGCATCGCCCGCGAGGCCCGCCTGCCGGCCCAGATCTACCACCTGAAGACCTCCGGACGGAAGAACTGGGGCCGGATGCCCCGGGTCCTCGGGCGCATCGAGCAGGCCCGCGAGCAGGGGCTCGACGTCTCGGCCGACATGTACCCCTACACGGCCAGCTCCAACTCCCTCGACGCCAGCCTGCCCCTGTGGGTGCGGGAGGGCGGCCACGAGCGGATGCTGGGCCGCTTGCGCGATCCGGCCACCCGCGAGCGCGCGGAGAAGAGCTTCCGGGACGAGAACCCCGACTGGCCCGACGGCGGCGCCGCGCGGATCATGGTCGTGAGCGTCCTCGACCCCGCTCTCAAGAAGTACGAGGGTCTCACGCTGGAGGAGATCGGCCGCGCGGAAGGCAAGGACCCCCTCGACGTCCTCATCGACGTCGTCATCGCCGACAAGGGCAACGCGGGGAAGATCTCGTTCAGCATGGCCGAGGACGACGTCCGGGCCGCCCTGCGCCATCCGCTGGTCAGCCTCGGCACCGACTCGGGGGCCCGGGCCACCGACGGCATCTACGCGCTGGAGAAGTCCCACCCCCGGGCCTGGGGCTCCACCGCGCGCATCCTCGGCCGGTACGTGCGGGACGAGAAGCTCATCAGCCTCGAGGAGGCGGTGCGCAAGATGACCTCGCTGCCCGCCTCCCGCATGGGTCTCCAGGACCGTGGCATCGTGCGGGCGGGGATGGTGGCGGACCTGGTGGCCTTCGACCCCGCCACGGTGAAAGACGTCTCCACCTTCGCCGACCCGTTCCATTACAGCGAAGGCATCCCCTACGTTGCGGTGAGCGGCCGGCTGGTCGTGGACGGCGGCCGCATCACGGGCGAGAGGCCGGGCCGCGTCCTGCGCGGGCCCGGGGCGAGGCGGTAGCGATGCGCGTCCGCGGCGCCCGGTCCGCGCGCCCGGTGCGCTCGGCTCGCCCCCAGCCGCCGGCCTCCTCGCCCGAGGCCTCCCTCGCGCGCTCGGAGAGCTCGCTCTACCTGAGCGTCCAGGCCCTCAAGCGCAAGCACAAGGTCGAGCGGCTGGGCATCGCGCTCTACGATTCCGAGACGCGCGTGCAGTGGTCGTACAACGGCGACGCCTTCTTCCACGCCGCCTCGACCATGAAGCTGGCGGTCCTGGTCGGCGTCTTCCGTCAGGTCTTCCGGAAGGAGCTGGGGCTGGAGACCCCGGTGCGCGTCCGCAACCGCTTCCGGAGCCTCGTCGGCGGGCTGCCCTTCAGCCTCGACCTCGATCACGACGCCTCGCCCGACGTGGTCGCCCGGCTCGGGAAGACCATGAACGTCAAGGACCTCGCCTACCGGATGATCACGACCTCGAGCAACTTCGCCACCAACCTCCTCATCGACCTGGTGACGGTGGGCGTGATCCACAAGGCGCTCGACGAGCTGCGCGTGGAGGGGATCGAGGTCCTGCGCGGGGTGGACGACCAGAAGGCCTTCGCGGCCGGCAAGAACAACATGGTGACCGCCGACGGCCTGCTGAAGCTCCTGCGGCTCATCTCCGACGGCCGCGTCTACTCTCCGGAGATCTCGGGGCAGCTCCTCGAGATCCTCCTCGACCAGCGGGTCAAGCGCGGTATCCCGGCCGGGCTGCCCGGCGGCGCCCGGGTGGCCCACAAGACCGGCCACATCTCCACCGTCCACCACGACGCGGGCATCGTGTACATCGGCCAGCGGCGGCCCTACGCGGTGGTGATCCTCACCCAGTCTCCCGCCGGCGCCGGGGGCGACGCCGCGGTCGCCGATGCTTCGCGGCAGATCTACAACGCGCTGGCCAGCCTCGGCCAGAAGGAAAGGCGGGGGGCGCCGCCCGAGCCGTCGGTCTGAGCCGGCCTCATCCTCCCTCCGTCCTCCGCGTCGACGCCTCGTCGGCCATCGTCTCGTGGTCCCAGACGCTGCGGGGGGTGCCGGGGAACGGCGGGCAGCGCCGGATGGCCGGGACCAGCTCGCGGCGCATCTCGGCCACGGCGGCGAAGCGGCCGGCCCGGTCCTTGGCCAGGCAGCGCTGCAGCACCCGGTCGAGGTCCCTCACCTCCGGCGCGTCGCCCTCGAGATGGAACGGCTCCTGGAGGATTGCCGCGACCATGGAGGCGGTCGTCTGGGCCAGGAAGGGATGGTGGCCGGTGAGGGCCTCGGCCACCAGCACGCCGATCGAGAAGATGTCCGTGCGCTCGTCGGTGTGCTCGCCGGAGAGCTGCTCGGGCGACATGTAACGCAGCGTGCCGAGGACGGTGCCGGGCAGGGTGAGGCTCTGGGGATCGGGCGGCTCGCCGAGGCTCAGCTTGGCCAGCCCGAAGTCGAGGATCTTGACCAGGTCGCGGCCCTGGGCGTCGTGCGTGACGAGCACGTTCTCGGGCTTGAGGTCGCGGTGGACGACGCCCGCCGCGTGCGCGGCCTCCATGCCCTCCAGCATCTGGTCGAACCACTGGGCGGCCAGGGCGGGCGCCAGCGTACCCCCGCGGTCGATCGCCGCCCGAAGGGAGGTCCCTTCGAGCCGCTCCATCACCAGGTAGGCGCCTTCGCTCCCCAGCGTGCCGTAGTCGTGCACGGTGACGATGTTCGGATGGTGCAGGCGGGCCGCCGCCTGGGCCTCGCGCTCGAAGCGGCGCAAGGCGGTGGGGTTGCCGAAGTTCCGGGCCAGGAGCACCTTGAGCGCCACGCGGCGGCCCAGGCGCGCGTCGGTGGCCTCGTAGACGGTCCCCATCCCGCCCGTGCCGAGCACGCGGTCGAGCCGGTACTTCCGGTCCACGATGCGCTCCACCGGCAGCGTGAGGACCAGGGGCGAGCCGTCGGCGGGGCAGACCTCCTGCACCGCGTCCCAGCACAGCCGGCACTGTGGGCACTCCTTGACGAGGTTCACCGCTTCGGGGGCGAGCCGCGACAGCACCTCGCGCCGGGTCTGCTCCTCGCGCGCCACCCGCTGCTTGAGCGACGTGTTCTCGTAGAGGATCGCGATCTGGCCCGCCACCGCCTGGAGCAGCCGGCGGTCTTCGCGCCCGTAGGGGACCTCCGATTTCTTGTCCCCGAGGAGGATGAGGCCGGCCAGCCGGCTCTCGGCCGTCAGCATCGGAACCACGAGGCGCACCCCGAGCCGCGAGAGCCACTCCCGTTCCTCGGCGGGAAGCCGGTCCGCCTCGGCGTCCGGCTCCACCGCCGTCGCCCGCGCCTCCATGAGGCGGATGAGCGCGGCGTCTTCCGGGATGCGCAGCCCGGAGGAGCCGCCCGCGCTCGAGTACTCGAGGGCGAAGTCGCGCCCTTCCAGGCTGCGGTAGACGAGGTACAGGCGCTCGGGGTGGATCGTCGCGCCCAGCCGGTCGCCGATCAGGCGGGAGAGGTCGGTGAGGCTGTCGCGGGTCCGGATGTCGTCCACCAGGGAGAGCAGGACCTGCTCCTGGTCGTAGGCCTCGCGGAAGAACCGGCGGTCGATCCCGCGGCGGAGGGCGCGGCGGAAGCGGAGGCTGAGCCCGGCGGCGGCGATCAGCACGAGGTGGATGGGGTGCTGGAACAGGATCTGGGCCACTGTCCGCTGCGGGTTCAGGAGCACGCTGAGAGCCAGCAGGGCGAGGGGAAGGGCGAGCACGGCCCGCAGGACGTTGCGAGCGAGCAGGTAGCCCACGCCGCGGCGGATGACGATGCGGATGCCGAAGACGCGGTGCTTGACGACCGCGTAGGCGAGGCTCACCGGGGCCACGCTCAGGAACAGGAACGCGACGTTGTCGGCCATCCGCTCGGCTTCCGCGGACACCAGGCGCGCGCCGGAGAGCAGCACCTCCTGGACGAAGCGCAGCGTGAACAGGCTGAGGACGGGGAAGAACCCGACGAGCGCGCCGAAGAGCGCCCAGCGCATCCGCCGCCGCTCACCGGGGCTCGTCTCCTCGCGCGCGTTGCGCACGATGGCGGCGGGAATGGCGGCGAAGATCACCGGGCCGAAGAGCGAGTCGAGGCCAAAGAGGGCCCGCCACAGCCGCGGGTGGCCCCAGGTGAGGGCCACCGCCTGGTCGGGCCGGACGACCATGAAGTAGTACTCCAGGTGATAGAAGGCGCACACCACCGCCGCCCACAGGTAGAAGAGCGTCCGCGCCCGCCGCCAGCCCCGCCCGCGCGCGCCTCCCCGTGGGAACTCGAGGGCGAAGTGGAACCCCACCGCGCCGTGGAAGGGCGAGTGGAGGCGGCACAGCCACACGATGAACGCCTCGCCGCGCGTGAGCAGGTCATTCCTCAGCATGTCGAGCAGCAGCGGGTTGGCGAAGAAGATCGGCGCCGAGAGGAGTACGGCCAGCGAGTAGAGCCGGGCCACCCGGTCCCCGGGCCGGAGCAGGCCGACCGTGAGGCCGGTGGTGCACAGCACGAGGGCCACGAAGACGCGGACGAGGGCGGTCCACGCCCAGCCGGGCCGGACCCGCTCGGCGACCCGCAGGCGCAGCTCCCGCTCTCGTCCGCCGCGCGCCACGCCCAGCCTGTACGTCGCGCCGATCGGCGGCGACTCGATCAGCCAGTCGAAGGAGTCCCAGCTCACGCGCCGGTCGCCGTCGATCGACACGATCCGGTCGCCGGGGACCAGCGCGCCGCCCGCCGGGCCGGAGGGATCGACGGCGGAGACGACCACGCCGCCGCCGGCGGGAGCGGCCTGCCAACCGAGCCGCCTTTCGTGGCCGCCGTGGCGCGCAACGAGCACCGAGGCGGCGGCGAACAGCAGGGCCAGCGCCGTGCCCAGGCCCAGCACGACCCAGAAGAACGGGGGCCGGGGCGCTTGATGTGGGTCCGCGACTCCACGACCCGATGGGCCTCGGCCGCCCGAGCGAGGGGAAACGTCGCGTGGATGACCGGCCGCACCGTGCCGTGCTCGAGCATCGGCCATACCGAGCCATGAAGCGCCCAGGCGATCGCTCCCTTCTCCTCGACGCTGCGCGGGCGCAGCGTCGAGCCGGTGACGACCAGACGGCGCTGGAGGATGGGAGCGAGGTTCACCTCGGCCCGGGCGCCCTGGAGCAAGGCGATCTGGACGAGGCGGCCGTCGACGGCCAGGCAATCGAGGTTGCGGGAGAGGGCGTCGCCGCCGAGGATGTCGAGGATCACGTCCACGCCGCGGCCGCCGGTGCGCTCGCGGACCACCGCCACGAAATCCTCGCGCCGGTGGTCGATGGCCTTCTCCGCGCCGAGACTCTCGCAGACCTTGCACTTCTCGGGAGATCCGGCGCTGGTGAAGACGCGGGCCCCGAAGGCGCGCCCGAGCTGGATCGCGGTCGTCCCGATGCCGCCCGAGCCGCCGTGGACGAGCAGCGCGTCGCCCGACCGCAGCCGTCCGCGGTCGAACACGTTCGTCCAGACGGTGAAGAAGGTCTCCGGGATCGCCGCCGCCTTGACGTCGTCGAGACCCCTGGGCGTCGGCAGGCACTGCGGGAACGGGGCGACGCAGTACTCGGCATAGCCGCCGCCGGCGAGCAGCGCGCAGACCCTCTCCCCCCGCGCCAGCCCGGTGACGCCTTCGCCCAGGCTCACGACCTCGCCCGCGACCTCCAACCCGGGGATGTCGGAAGCGCCGGGAGGCGGCGGGTAGTCGCCCCGGCGCTGCAGCAGGTCGGGGTAGTTCACGCCCGCCGCGGTCACGCGCAGCAGCGCCTCACCCGGCCCCGGACGGGGCACGGGCCGCCGGGCGGGCCGCAGCGCCTCCGGCGGGCCCGGAGAGGCGATCTCCACGACGCTCATCGTGTCGGGTACCGACGCCATGCGCGACCCCTAGAACGCCCAGCTCACGACGAACAGGAAGCCCACCTGGTGTTCCGACGTGATCACGTACTGGTCGGGTACGATCACGGCGCGCGGCGGCAGCGGCACGGCGGCCGGCGCGCCGAGAAGCACCCTCTGGCTTCGCGGCCGCAGCCAGGCCAGGGCCGGTCCGGCGCCGGCCTGGGCCAGGTAGGCCGCCAGCGCCGCCGGCTCGACGTCGGTGAGGTCGACCGCCCCCGCCAGCGGCGAGGAGCGGACCTGGCCTGAGCGCGGCGAATGACCGTGATAGCGCAGGGCCGCCGTGAGGCGCAGGTGCCGCCGCTTGATCTGTGTTCCGGCCAGGACGTCGATGGGGGTAACGCGGTCGAGGGCCGCGCTGCGATAGCCGATCTCCATGGCGGCGCTGCCCTCGAGCGCCGCCGCGAGCCAGGGGCGAATCGCGCGCCTCGCGCCCACGCCCAGCTCGAGCCGGTTGGGGATCGTCAAGGGCAGGTCGGCGATGCGGACCTCGGCCGAGCGGTCGGTGGCCGGGGGTGGCCGGGAGATGAGCCGGTCGCCGTACGGCGTGCTCCCGGTCAGCACGAAGAGGGCCGAGCCCATCACGCTCGTCCGGCCGCTTGCGCCCACGCGCCACTCGGCCACCGCGCGCGCGCCCAGGTCCACGCTGCCCGTCCCCGAGCCGGACTGCAGGTCGGCCAGCCGGTGCGGCATGGGGACCGTCACCTCGCCCGCCACTGCGATCCCCGGCCGGGGTCCGCGCGGCTCGGCGACCCGCCGCTTGACCCCGAAGACCGCGTCTCCCGGCACCCACTCGCTGAACCGGGCCGGGCGCCGGTCGTTCACGTACGGCGTGAGCGAGAAGAGCTCGTAGTAGGGGCGCCGGGGCGGAGCCATGAACGACGGGACGATCACGTCCACCGGCGGCGACGGGAGCGGGATGTGGCGCCCGGGCACGGTCACCACCCGGCTGGCGACTACGTGGCCGTAGGTCTCCATGCGCGCCCCGAGGCCCACGCTCCACGCCAGGGCCCCGTCGAGCAGGTCCAGGCCCAACGGATCCCGGTCGCGGTTGTCCACGGTGAACCCCAGCACGAGCCGGCCCGAAGGTACCGTCTGGGTGTCGGGAAGCGTGAACAGGCCGCTGCCGAGCAGCCCGATCCAGCCCGTCGGGGGCCGCTCGCCCGATGCGGGGGACGACCCCGGCGGAGCGGGCCGTTCCTCGGCCGCCCCTCTCACCGGCAGCACGGTGGCGACGAGGACCGAGAAGGCGCACGCGCGCGCGAGAAGAGCCATCACCGTCCTCCCTGGGGAGCCCGTTGGGCAGGAGTGTACCGCAGCGAGCCTTCACTCCCTTGGCGGAGTGGGCATCTCGGCGGTCTGCAATCCGGCCGCTACCTCGGGGATGATCCCCATGCGCGCGTAGATCGGCCGGATCTGCGCCCGCAGCGTGGGCAGGGCCCGGGCGAAGGCCGCCGCGCCGAGGAGGCAGGCGAGCCCGCCGAGCACCACCGTCGACGGCGCCCCGGCGCGGCTGGCCAGGCCGCCCGCGAGCAGGCTGCCGAGCGGCAGGGTGCCCATGAACGCCATCGAGTAGAAGCTCATGACGCGCCCGCGCATGTGCTCATCGACGATCGTCTGGAGGATCGTGTTGCTGGAAGCCATCTGCACCATCATCCCGAAACCGGCCCCGGCCAGGACCACCAGCGAGAGCCACTCGTGTCGGGACAGGCCGAACACGATGAGGGCCAGGCCGAATAGCGTTACCGCGGCCGCGATGACCTGGCCCAGGCCGCGCACGCTCCTCCGCTGGGCCAGGTACAGCGCGCCGCCGAGGGCGCCCACGCCGAGGGCCGACATCAGGAAGCCGAGGGTGTGGGCGCCGCCGTGCAGGACGTCCGTGGCGAAGATGGGCATGAGGACGGTGAAGGGGACGCCCATCAGGCTGACCAGGCCGATGAGCAGCAACAGCGACCGGATGGGAGCGAAGCCGAAGGCGTACCGGAACCCTTCCTCCAGGTTGCGCAGGACCGGCTGCGCGTGGTGCGCGGCTCGGGGCCGGGGCTCGATCTCCATCGCGAAGAGCGCGGCGATGACCGCCACGTAGCTGAGGCCGTTGAGCAGGAAGACCATGCCTTCGCCGACGAGGCCGATCATCAAGCCCGCCACCGCCGGGCCCACCAGCCGCGCGGCGTTGAAGACCGAGGAATTCAGGGCGATGGCGTTGGCGAGGTCCTCCCGCCCGCGCACCATCTCGACGAGGAAGGCCTGGCGCGTGGGCACGTCCACGCCGTTGACGAGGCCGATGAACACGCTGAGGACGAGGACGTGGCCGATCGTGATCCGGCCGCTGAACACGAGGGCCGCCAGCCCGAGCGCCTGGAGCATGGACAGCGCCTGGGTGCCGATCACGATGCGCCGGCGGTTGCCGAGGTCGGCCCACACCCCGGCCAGCGGGGCCAGCAGCAGGCTCGGGAGCTGTCCCGTGAAGCCGACGAGGCCGAGCAGGAAGGCCGAGCGCGTGAGCCGGTAGACGAGCCAGCTGAGCGCCACCTGCTGCATCCACGTTCCGGCGAGCGAGATGATCTGCCCGCCCAGGAACAGCCGGAAGTTGCGGTGCCGCAGGGCGCGGACGGTGTGCTCCAGGGGGGCGCGCGGCACGTCCTCATCCTAAGCGCATCCATGCCTGGGTGTGCGAGAGCGCCCGACGCCCCTTGACAGCGGCGGAAAGTCGAGTAGACTCGTAGGGTTGCGCTTCTGACGGGTGACCCGCGAGGGTCGCCTCCAGGCGACGGAGGTCGAAACTGCCCACGGTCAGCCAGCTCGTGCGGGTCGGTCGGGAGAAGCTCAAGTCCAAGACGGACAGCCCGGCCCTCCAGGGATCGCCCCAGAAGCGAGGCGTGTGCGTGCGGGTGTTCACCTCGACACCGAAGAAGCCGAACTCGGCCCTGCGCAAGGTCGCCCGGGTCCGGCTGACCAACGGCGTGGAGGTGACGGCCTACATCCCCGGGGTAGGACACAACCTGCAGGAGCACTCGATCGTGCTCATCCGCGGGGGACGGGTGAAGGACCTGCCCGGCGTGCGCTACCACATCGTGCGGGGGACGCTCGACGCGGTGGGGGTGCAGGGGCGGAAGCGGAGCCGGAGCAAGTACGGGGCGAAGCGCCCCAAGGCGTAGGAGGTCTCCTAAGTAAGGTAGCCGCCGGCCGGGAGTCGGGCCGGCAAGACACGGTCGAGGAGATCAGCCCCCCGAAGAAGACGTGAGCCGGGGGGACCAGATCCTCGAGGCGGGGCGGTCGTGGAGCCTCAGACGACGCGAGACGGGATCCGGCCGGGAAGGCCAGGCGATCCCCGCGCCGTCTGTTTGTTTTTGAGCGGAAAGCGAGAGGGAAGGGAAGACAGGATGCCACGTCGCGGAACGGTGCCGAAGAGGGAGGTCCTGCCGGATCCCCTCTACAACAGCGCGCTGGTGACCAAGTTCATCAACTCGATGACCTACGGGGGCAAGCGGCAGGTCTCCCAGGCCATCATGTACGACGCTCTCAACGTGGTCCAGGCCAAGACCCAGGAGGACCCGCTGAAGGTCTTCAAGCGGGCGGTGGACAACGTCAAGCCCTCGCTGGAGGTGAAGAGCCGGCGCGTCGGGGGGTCCAACTACCAGGTCCCGGTGGAGGTGAACCCCTCCCGGCGCACCTCCCTCGCCCTGCGCTGGATCATCGGCTTCGCACGGCGGCGGCCGGAGCGCACCATGACCCAGAAGCTGGCCATGGAGCTGCTCGACGCGGCCAACCTGCGAGGCGGGGCGGTGAAGAAGAAGGAAGACACCCACAAGATGGCGGAGGCCAACAAGGCCTTCGCCCACTACCGCTGGTAAGGCTTTTCAACGCAGAGGACGCGGAGAACGAACGGAGAGGACGCAGAGATGAAGAGGATTCGGGCAGAGCGTTCGCGGGACGGGATGGGGTCGTCCCCCCATTTCCTCTGCGGCCTCTGCGTTCCTCTGCGCCCTCTGCGTTAAAAGGCAGCGACCGTGCCCAGGCAGACCCCAATCGAGCGGACCCGGAACATCGGGATCGCCGCCCACATCGATGCCGGCAAGACCACCGCCACCGAGCGGATCCTCTATTACACCGGCGTGAGCTACAAGATCGGCGAGGTCCACGAGGGCACTGCGGTCATGGACTGGATGGAGCAGGAGCAGGAGCGGGGGATCACCATCACGTCCGCCGCGACCACCTGCTTCTGGCGGGAGCACCGCGTCAACATCATCGACACCCCCGGCCACGTGGACTTCACGGCCGAGGTGGAGCGCTCGCTGCGCGTGCTGGACGGGGCGGTGGCCCTGTTCGACGCGGTGGCCGGCGTGCAGCCGCAGTCGGAGACGGTCTGGCGCCAGGCCGACAAGTACAAGGTCCCCCGCATCGCCTTCATCAACAAGATGGACCGGGTGGGGGCGGACTTCCTGCACTCGATCCAGACGATGCACGAGCGGCTCTCCGCCAAGAACGCGGTGGCCATCCAGCTCCCGTTGGGGACCGAGGACCAGCACCAGGGCGTCATCGACCTCGTGGAGATGAAGGCCTACCGCTACCTGGACGAGACGCTGGGCGCGAAGTACGAGGTGGAGGAGATCCCGGCCGAGCTGAAGGACGAGGCGCAGCACCACCGCGAGCTGATGATCGAGAAGGTGGCCGAGGCGGCCCACGAGGCCGGCGACGACACGCTCTTCGAGAAGTACGTGGCCGGACAGGCGCCGAGCGTGGCCGAGATCAAGGCCGCCATCCGGAAGGCCACCATCGCCATGAAGCTCTTCCCCGTGCTCTGCGGTTCCGCCTTCAAGAACAAGGGTGTGCAGCCGCTGCTCGACGCCGTGGTCGACTACCTGCCTTCTCCGCTGGACGTGCCTCCTACCGTGGCCAACGATCCCGCCACGGGCGAGCTGGTGACCCGGGAGCCCAGGGACGACGCGCCGTTCGCCGCCCTCGTCTTCAAGATCATGACCGACCCGTTCGTGGGCCAGCTCGCGTTCTTCCGCGTCTACTCCGGGAACCTCGAGAGCGGCGATACGGTCCTCAACTCGAGCCGGGGGATGAAGGAGCGCATCGGGCGTCTGCTCAAGATGCACGCCAACAAGCGCGAGGAGATCAAGGAGGTCTACTCCGGCGACATCGCGGCCGCGGTGGGACTGCGCAACGTCACGACCGGCGACACGATCTGCGACACGAACAAGCCGGTGGTCCTGGAGTCGATCCACTTCCCGGCGCCGGTCATCTCACTCGCGGTCGAGCCCAAGACCAAGGCCGACCAGGAGAAGCTCGGCACCGGCCTGGCCAAGCTCATGTCCGAGGACCCCACCTTCCGGGTGGAGACGGACAAGGACACCGGCCAGACCAAGATCTCCGGCATGGGAGAGCTGCACCTCGAGATCATCGTCGACCGCTTGAAGCGCGAGTTCGGGGTGGAGGCCAACGTGGGCAAGCCCCAGGTGGCCTACAAGGAGACCATCCGCAAGCCGGCCAAGGGCGTGGGCCGGCACATCAAGCAGACGGGCGGCCATGGGCAGTACGGAGTCTGCAACATCGAGGTCGAGCCCGCGCCCGGCCAGGGCTTCGTCTTCGAGAACGACATCACCGGCGGCACGATCCCCAAGGAGTTCATCAAGCCCATCGAGACGGGGATCCGCGAAGCACTGGATCGGGGCATCCTGGCGGGCTTCCCGGTAGTGGACGTGAAGGTGCGGCTCTACGACGGCAGCTATCACGAGGTCGACTCCTCCGAGATGGCCTTCAAGATCGCGGGCTCGCTGGCCTTCCAGGAAGCGGCCAAGAAGGCGAGCCCGGTGCTGCTGGAGCCGATCATGAAGGTCGAGGTCGTCACCCCGGACGACTACACGGGCGCGGTGACGGGCGACCTCTCCAGCCGGCGGGGGCACCTCGAGGGACAGATCTCCCGGGGCGGCACCCAGATCATCACCGCCATGGTGCCGCTCTCGAACATGTTCGGTTACTCCACGGACCTGCGCTCGCGGACCCAGGGCCGCGCCACCTACACGATGCACTTCGAGAAGTACGCGGAGGCGCCCCGCGCCGTCAGCGAGGAGGTCGTGGCCAAGGTCATGGGCAGGGTAGAGCGGTGATCGGGCGGGGAACGCAGAGGATTCATACGAATAGCAGGCAGATAGCGCACAGGAGCTGAGAGACAACATGGCGAAGGAGAAGTTCGACCGTAACAAGCCGCACGTGAACATCGGGACGATCGGGCACGTGGACCACGGGAAGACGAGCCTGA
>QHVM01000097.1 GCA_003223555.1 Acidobacteriota bacterium
CGAGTTGTCGACGTCGTAGAAGATCGTCGGCTCCACGAAGTACCCGCGCTGCAGGGCGGGGTCGGACGGGCGCCCGCCCCCTACCGCGACCTTCGCCTCCTTCTTGCCGATCTCCTGGTAGCGCAGCACGCGCTCCATCTGGGTCTTCGAGACGAGCGGCCCCATCTTCGTCGACGGATCGGTGCCGGGGCCGAGCTTGATGCGCTCGGCCTTCGCGACCATCGCGTCGAGCATCTTCTTGTAGATCGGCCTCTGCACGAGCACGCGGCTGCCCGCCGAGCAGACCTCGCCCTGGTTGACGAACACGCCGAACAGCGCCCCGTCCACCGCCGCCTCGAAGCCGGCGTCGGCGAAGAAGATGTTGGGAGACTTGCCGCCCAGCTCCAGGCTCAGCTTCTTCAGCGTCTCCGCCGCCGCCCGCATGACGCTCTTCCCCACCTCGACGCTGCCGGTGAACGCGATCTTGTCCACGAGCGGGTGGGCGACGAGCGGCGCGCCCGCGGTCTCGCCGAGGCCCGTGACCACGTTGACCACGCCCTTCGGCACGCCGCATTCCTCGAAGAAGCGGGCCAGCTCCAGCAGGGTCACCGGTGTCTGCTCGGCGGGCTTGATCACGGCGGCGCAGCCGGCGCAGAGCGCGGGAGCCAGCTTCCACGCCGCCATCAGCAGCGGGTAGTTCCAGGGGATGATCTGGGCCGCCACTCCTACCGGCTCCTTGAGGGCCAGCGACAGCGCGTTGTCGGGCACGGGCAGCACCTCTCCGTGCAGCTTGGTCGCCAGTCCCCCGTAGTACTCGAAGCAGGTGGCGGCGTCGTTGATGTCGAACTCCGACTCGGTGAGAGGCTTGCCCGAGTTCAGCGTCTCCAGCTCCGCCAGCCGCTTCGACTCCCGCCGGATGATGTCGGCCAGGCGGAAGAGGGTGCGGCCGCGCTCCTGCGCCGTCGTATCGCGCCAGCCCCCGTCGAACGCGCGACGGGCGGCCTTCACCGCGCGGTCCACGTCCTCGGCTCCCGCATCGGGCACGGTCGCCATCGGCTCCGCGGTGGCCGGGTTCATCACCTCGAGGACGCGGGCCGAACGGGCCTCGATCCACTCTCCGTCGACGAGCATGCGGTACGCGTGCATGGGAGCCTCCCGTGAATGACGGCAGATCATACCGCCCCGGGACTCCACGACCCGCCGCCGAGGCTCCGGTCGGGGCTCGGCGGCTTGCGTGGAGCGGTCGGCGCGGGTATCCTTTCGCACCCTTCGGGCCTCGGGCCGAGGAGGAACCGCTTGGATGCCACGGACATGGGCCGGCTGGTCGGCGCGTGGATGCTGGGCTGGAGCGTCCTGCTCGTGATCGGCTACGTCGCCGAGCTCACTCCCTGGCCCGGGCTGCGCGTGCTGCGCTCCCCCGCGGCGACCAAGCTGCTCGTGATGTCGTCCACGGCGGTCGTGGGAGGCTTCAGCCTGGCCGGGACCACGCAGTACTGCGCGCTCGTCGCGACGTGGGCGGTCCTCTTCTCATCGCTGAACTGGCTCTTCCATTACTTCGGATCGGTGGAGTGAGCTAGCCCGAGCGCGACCCGAGGCTCGCCACCACCGTCGCCAGCTCCAGCGGCCGGACCGGCTTCGAGACGTGGATCTGGAAGCCGGCCCGCAGCGTGCGCAGCCGATCTTGCGCCCGGCCGTAGGCCGTGAGAGCGACGGCCGGGGTCCGACCTCCCTGCTCGACGGCCAGGTCCCGCACCTGCTCGATGAAGCGGTAACCCTGCTCCCCGCTCATCTCCAGGTCGACCACGATCACGTCGGGAGCGAAGCCGGCCAGCTCCCGCATCGCCTCTTCCGCCGACTCCGCGGTGGCCGTGACCGCGCCGCAGCCGCCGAGGCTGCCGGCCATCTCGTCGCCGGACGGCACCGGGTCGCTGACGAGGAGGACCCGCACGCCCTCGAGTCGCGGGCCCGTCAGGGGGACCGAAGCCGGCTCGTCGGCCGGCGCCTCCGTGTCGCCCGCCAGCCGCAGCGGGAGCCGCAGGGTGAAGGTCGCTCCCCGTCCGGCGCCCTCACTGGCCGCCGTCAGGGTGCCGCCGTGGAGCTCGGCCAGGTGCCAGGCGATGGGGAGGCGCAGTCCGAGCTGGCCCCGGGATCCGGCGCTCTCGCCGTGCGGCTGGACCTGGGGCAGGCAATCGAAGAGACGAGGCAACGCCGGGGCCGGGATCCCGGCCCCTTCGTCGCGGACCCGGACCTCGGCGCCGCCGTCCACGCGCTCGAGCCGAACCTCGATGCGTCCGCCGGCAGGCGTGAACTTCACCGCGTTGGAGAGCAGGATCGTCACGACCTGCTGCAGGCGGTCCGGGTCGCCCCACACCGGCGCCGCCGCCGGGTCGAGGGCCGCATGCCACCGCAGATCCTTGGCCTCCGCCGCGGCTCGCGCCGGACCGAGGGCGGCCTCCACCACGCGCACGAGATCCACCCGGCCCCGGATCAGCCGGAGGCGGCCGGAGAGGATGCGGGCGGCGTCGATCAGGTCGGCGATGATCTCCGCCTGCCGGCGAGCGTTGCGCTCGATCGTCTCCACCGCGCGGGCGGAGGTGGCGGCGTCGAGCTCTCCGGTGCGAAGCAGGTTGACCCAGCCGAGGATGGCCGTCAGGGGCGTGCGCAACGCGTGGGCGGCGGTCGAGAGCATCTCGTCGCGCGCCCGGCAGGCTCGCTCAGCCTCGGCCAGGGCCTGCTCGAGCCGGAGCACGTCCCGTCGATTTTCAGGTTCCCGGCCGGACTTCCCGCGCTCGTTGGAAACCGCCGGGCCCGCCTCCTCCAGCCTGCGCATCGCCTTTGTCGCCTCGAGGCCCGCGTACCGCCGGGGCGCGGGCACCCGGAACACACGCCAGCAGCCAGGTATCCACTTTGCAATAAGCCGGCCAGCCCCCGCGGGTAGAGAATTCCTCGTCTCCGCCTCGGGCGGGAACGTTCGCCGGTGGCTTGTAAGGACGGCAAAGGAAAGATTTACATCGTGCTCCGGGGGTGCGTCTCGGCGAGAATAGGGGAAGGAGGCGGGCTATGGCCCGGAGCAAGCAGGGTCGTTATGGAGCGCCCGAGCGGCTGGCGCGCGCGGTCACGCGGTTCACCGGGAGCAGCGCGGCGTTCCTGATCGCCCTGGGGATCGTGGTGACGTGGCTCGTGACCGGCCCCCTCTTCCACTATTCCAACACGTGGCAGCTCGTCATCAACACCGGCACGACGATCGTCACCTTCTTGATGGTCTTCCTCATCCAGCGCACCCAGAACAAGGACGCGCTGGCCCTGCAGCTGAAGCTGAACGAGATCGTGGCCGCCGTGGAAGGAGCCAGCAACCGGCTGGTGAGCGTGGAGGACTTGAGTGAGAGGGAGCTGGCCACGCTTCACGCCCATTTCCAGAGGCTGGCCGAGATGGCCGGCCGCGACACGAACTTGCTCGAGTCGCATTCTGTGGAGGAGGCCCAGGCGCGCCACGAGAGCAAGCTCCAGGCGCGCAAGGACCAGGATAGACGGTAGGACCTAGACGCGGACCGTGCGCATGCCGCCGAGGGCCCGCAGCAGCGCGATGAGGAGCATCGCACCCAGCAGCCCGACGAGCCAGCGGGCGGGAGAGCCCGCGACGGCGATTCCCAGCACACCCGCCAGCCACGTGCCGAGAACGGACCCCACGATGCCGATCAGGATGTTCGCAAGCACGCCCATGTGGCCGTCGGTCTTCATCAGCAGGCTGGCCAACCAGCCGATCAACCCCCCCGTGACGAGGGTCATGACCAGATCCATAGTTCCTCCGCCTTCGTGGCTTGCAACCGCCATGCCTGCCCCCCAAGGCAGCCCTATACCTGGCCGGCCGTTGACACCGTCCGCAACGGCTCATAGATTCAGGACTTAGAAAGAGAGGTCCCTCATGTCCGACCGCGATTCCGCTTCCGACGTGCTCATGGCCTTCCTGATCGGCGGCGTCACCGGCGCCGCCGTGGCCCTGCTGTTCGCGCCCCGCTCCGGCGAGGAGACCCGCGAGATGATCTCGGACGCCGCACGTGAAGGAACCCGCCGGGCCCGCGACGCGGCCGACCGGGGGCGCGAGCTTGGCGAGCGGGCGATGGAACGCGGCCGCCGGCTGGTCGACGACGCGGCCGAGGCGGTGAGCCGCCAGGGCGAGCGCGCGGCCGAAGGCCTCGAGAAGGCCGCCCGCAGCGTGAAGGAGCTGCGCGACCGGTGAACAGTCGACCGGTGATCGGCGCGTGAGCTCGGGCAGCTGGGTCGCGGTATTCCTGAGCGTGATCGCGCTCAGCGCGCTGCTCCAGGCCGCGTTCGTCATCGGCCTGGCGGTCGCGAGCCGCATCGCCCACCGCCGGCTCCGCGAGATGGAGGAGCGGATCGAGCCGCAGCTCGCGGCTGGACTCGACCAGGTCCATCGCCTCAGTGCCGCGGTGTCGGCTGCTTCCCAGCAGGCGCGCTTGCGCGCCTTCCGCCTCGACGCTGCCGCCGCGCGTCTGGCCGATGGCGTGGGCGACGTGGTGGGGACGACGGCCGACCGGGTGGCCGGCATGGCCGAGGGCACCGCGGAGCGGCTTGCCGGCCGGGTCGCCGCGCCCTCCGAGTCGGCGCGCCGTCCCTTCCTTCGGGCGCTGGCCGTGGTCCGGGGGCTGCAGCGGGGCCTGGCGGTGTGGCGGGGGGACGGACGTTAGACCATGGCCTCCCGCCTGACCGTGCCCCGTCTCGCCCGGTAGAACTCGACCAGCCGGCCCGCGTAGTCAGGCAGGCGCGGACACTCCAGGCCCAGGGCGCCGAGAGCTCGGCTGGCCTCCGAGGTGTCGAACCGCAGCGGATGGTCGAAGTAATCGAGGGCCTCCCCGGGCAACCCGAAGTAGCGCTGGACCGGCGACACCGAGAAGAGGGCCTTCGTCAACCGCCTGGGGACCGGCACGTAGACGAAGGACCGCCCGAGCGCACGGGCGAAGAGCCGCTCCACTTCCATGACCGCGAGCGGACGCGGATCGGCGAGGTGGTACGTGCGCGGACCCCCCTCTTTACGGGCCGACAGACGCGCCATCGCTTCGACCACGAAGTCTACCGGCACCAGGTTCACCGGGTTCTTTCCCGAGCCCACCCTCAGGAAGACGCCGGGTGAGGGCATCCTCTCCATCGCGGTGAGCATGAAGTACGGGCCGTCGAACTTCCCGGTCTCGCCCGTGCGCGAGTCGCCCACCACGATGGACGGGCGGTAGATGGTCGAGGGCAGGCCGCTGCGCACCACGTCGACCTCGGCCAGGTATTTCGTCTCCTCATAGTGGTTCTTGAAGCCCTGCCCCACGTCGAGGTCGCTCTCCCGGAAGACCCCCGTGGCGGTGCCCGCCACGTAGGTGGTCGAGACGTAGTACAGCCGCTCGAAGCGGGCGAGCCCGGTCAGGAACGCGATGACGTTGCGCGTGCCCTCGACGTTCACCTTCGTGCCCAGCTCGCGCGAGACCGCCAGGTCGTACACGGCCGCCAGGTGGTGAGCGCCCGTCAGCTCGCGGCGCAGCCGTTTGGCCTCCCCGGCCGCCAGCCCGAGCCCCGGCTGCGTGATGTCGCCCACCGCGATGGACAGCCGTCCGGAGGCCGCGGGAAGCCGCGCCTCGATGGCAGCCAGCTCCTTCCCGGCCAGGTCGAGGAAGCGCTCCTGCACCAGGCACACGAAGCTCTCGCCGGGCGACAGCTCGAGCAGGCGAGGCAGCAGCCGCGCCCCGATGAACCCCGGGAAGCCCGTGAAGAGCACGCTCATTTCAGTCGCCCCTCTTCCCCGGCCCGCGCACCTCCCGGCGGCTCCAGCTTGCCGGCGGGCTCTCCGCGCTGGTCCGCGTCGCCGGCCCGGACGGCAGAGCTTGATGGCGGCGAACGATACCTCGAAACGCTCGCCGGAGCGCCCTGTGCTAGCCTTCGCGCCATGCGAAGTGTCGTGCAGCATGGAGCGAGGGTGAGATGAAAGCGATCCGCGTCCACCAGACCGGCGGTCCCGAGGTCCTGCGCTGGGAGGACGGAAGCGTAGGCGAGCCGGGAACGGGCGAAGCCCGCGTCCGGCACACCGCGGTGGGTCTGAACTACGTCGATGTCTACTACCGCACCGGACTCTACAAAGCCCCTTCCCTGCCCTTCACTCCCGGCTCGGAGGCCGCGGGTGTCGTCGAGGCCGTCGGGGCCGGTGTCACCGACATCAAGGCTGGCATGCGCGTGGCCTATGGCTCCGCCCCCCTGGGCGCCTACGCCCACGTGCGCCTCGCCCCCGCCGACCGGCTGGTTCCGCTGCCGGAGGGGATCGACGACAAGGCGGCCGCGGCCGTCATGCTCAAGGGCATGACCGCCCATTACCTGCTGCTCCGGATCGGCCGCATCCAGAAGGGCGACCGGATCCTCTTCCACGCCGCCGCCGGCGGGGTCGGCCTCATCGCCTGCCAGTGGGCGCGCGCGCTGGGGGCCGTGGTGATCGGCACGGTGGGCAGCGACGAGAAGGCGGAGCTGGCCCGCGCGCACGGCTGCCAGCACGTGAGTGTCTATACGCGGGAGAGGTTCGTCGACCGGGTTCGCGACATCACCGGCGGCCAGGGCGTGCGCGTCGTCTACGACTCGGTCGGCAAGGACACCCTGCTCGGCTCGCTCGACTGCCTGCAGACGCTGGGCATGGTCGCGCTCTTCGGGCAGTCGTCGGGACCGGTCCCGTCCTTCGACCCCGCCCTCCTCGCCCGCGGCTCGTTCTTCATCACCCGGCCCTCGCTCTTCCATTACGTGGCCGCGCGTGAAGACCTGCTCTCCGCCGCCCGCGCCCTGTTCGACGTCGTGCTCTCGGGCGCCGTGAAGGTCGAGGTCCGGCAGACCTACCCCCTGGCCGAGGCGGCCCGCGCCCACCGCGACCTGGAGGCCCGCCGGACCACCGGCTCGACCGTGCTGCTGCCCTGAACCTCCGCAGCGCTACTGCGTGTACAGCAGCGGCGAAGTGTCCACCTGGACCTTGTTCCGCGGGTCCGGGACGTGGATCGTGGTCTCGATGACGTTCGAGTAGCGGTTCTTGCCCTCGGGGAAGGTCTTGGCGTAGTTGATCTCGACGTGGACGACGTAGTCCCCCTCCGGGACGCCGGTGATGTCGATCCACTGGCCGCTGAGCTGCTTGAAGTACCAGTCGGCCCAGCCGGAGGTGATCCCCTGGTTGGCGCAGACGTAGCCGCTGCTCTTGTTGTCGTTCGAGTACTTGAGCAGGTCCTCGAGGCAAAAGGCCTGCTTGTGCCCCTGGGCGGCCACGGTCCCGTCCAGGTTGAGGAGCTGGTAGTTCGAGAAGTCACGGATGTGGTAGTGCTTGTGGCAGTCCGAGTATACGAACCAGCCCGCATAGGGGTTGTTCGGGTCGGTGGGGCTGCCGATCTTCAGGTCGCCGTCTCCGGAGTTGATGAGGACGGTATCGAACCGGAGGAGCCGCCGGTAACCGGGGCCGCCGACCGAGCCCTCGACCAGCTCGCAGTCGCCGTCCTCGAAGAGACGGTCGACGATCTCCATCTGCGAGACGAAGCGCTTGGGATCGGAGCTGAGGTCCGGGTAGCCTCCGTTGCTGTAGATGGGGACGTCCCGGGAGACAGACGTCCGCTGGGCCATCGCCGCCACCGGCGCGACCAGGACGAGCGCCAACGCGGCCCCGAGGACTCGTTTCATCGCCCTCTCCTTCTCTCCTCGACTGTCGGGAGTCGGGCCCATTAGATTCGCGTCCGGCCGAGCCTGTCAACACCGCGCGGCGCGACCGTCTTGACCCCCGGACCCCCGGCCCTTATCCTCATGACGCTTCGTCGACCCTCGTCAGGAGGTAGGCCGAGATGGCCACGCGGGCAGTCGCCGACACGGCGCAGCGGGAGCTGTCCTACCGCAAGCGGCTCATCGAGATCGCCAACATGATCAACTCCGCCGCCAGCATCCAGGACATCCTCGTCGACATCAAGGACAAGGTCCTGGATCTGGTGGACGCGGAGCGGGTCACGATCTTCGCCCTGGACACCAAGAACCAGGAGCTGTTCTCGCTGTTCAAGGCCGGCCAGGAGGTCAAGGAGATCCGGGTCCCCAAGACCTTCGGCTCCATCGCCGGCTTCGCCGCCCTCAGCCGCAAGACGGCCAACATCAAGAACGCCTACGACCCCGCGGAGCTGGGCCGCCTCCACCCGAACCTGAAGTTCGACTCCCGCTGGGACCGGCTCTCCGGCTTCAAGACCGCCCAGGTCCTGGCCAGCCCCATCCTCTTCGAGAAGTACCTGCTCGGCGTGCTCCAGCTCATCAACAAGCGCGGCGGGGGCAGCTTCAGCGCCAAGGACGAGGAGGCGGCCGAGGAGCTGTCGAAGATCCTGGGCATCGCCTTCTACAACCAGCACCGCGCGGCGCGGAGCAACAAGCCCTCCAAGTACGGCCACCTGGTGGACAAGGGGCTCGTCTCGGAGAAGGACGTCGAGAACGCGGTCTCGAACGCGCGGGTCAACCAGCTCGACGTGGCCCAGGTCCTGATGGAGGACTACAAGATCCCCAAGGAGGAGATCGGCCGGGCGCTGGCCCAGTTCTTCAACGCTCCCTTCTGGGAGCCGGCTGGGCGCACGATGCCCGCGGACCTGAAGGAGCGCCTCACGCCCGAGTTCCTGCGCAAGAACATGTGCGCCCCCATCGAGAAAAAGGAGGGCACGCTGCTCGTGGGTGTCGAGGACCCCTACGACCTGACCCGCCTCGACGCCATCAAGGCCATGAACCTGGCCCCCCGCCACGATTTCGTGGTCGCGCTGCGCTCCGACATCGTGGAGTACATCAACACGTCGTACGGGATCACGACTCCCACCGCCGAGGAGGCCGACCTCGGCCGCATCATCATGGAGCTGGGCAGCGGCGAGGAGGAGGAGTTCGAGGAGGCCGACCCCAACGCGCCCCCCGAGGTGGACGAGACCGACAGCGGGATCGTCAAGCTCGCCAACCAGATCATCATCGACGCCTACAACAAGGGCGCCTCCGACATCCACCTCGAGCCCTACGGCAAGACCTCCCCGACCCAGGTGCGGCTCCGCATCGACGGCGACTGCCACAAGTACCTGGAGATCCCGGCGGCCCACCGCAACGCGATCGTCCAGCGCTTCAAGATCATGGCCAAGCTGGACATCGCCGAGAAGCGCAAGCCGCAGGACGGCAAGATCCGCTTCAAGGGGCCGATGGGCACCATGGAGCTGCGCGTCGCCACCATCCCCACCGCGGGGGGCAACGAGGACATCGTGATGCGCATCCTGGCCGCCTCCAAGCCGCTGCCCCTCGACAAGATGGGCTTCTCGGAGAGGAACCTCGCCGAGTTCAAGCGGATCCTCGGCAAGCCCTACGGCATCTGCCTGGTCGTGGGCCCGACCGGCTCGGGCAAGACCACCACGCTGCACTCCGGCCTCGGCCACATCAACACTGAGGACATGAAGATCTGGACGGCCGAGGATCCGGTGGAGATCACCCAGGCCGGCCTGCGCCAGGTCCAGGTGCACCCCAAGATCGATTTCACCTTCGCCATCGCGATGCGCGCCTTCCTGCGCGCCGACCCCGACGTGATCATGGTCGGGGAGATGCGCGACCACGAGACGGCCGCCACCGGCATCGAAGCCTCCCTCACCGGCCACCTCGTCTTCTCCACCCTCCACACCAACTCCGCCCCCGAGACGATCACCCGCCTGCTGGACATGGACATCGACCCGTTCAACTTCGCCGACGCCCTGCTCGGGATCATGGCCCAGCGGCTCGTGCGCACCCTCTGCCGCGACTGCAAGGAAGAGTACGTGCCGACCCAGGAGGAGTTCGCGGAGCTGATGGAGGGCTACGGCCTCGAGTACTGGGACGCCCTCGGCATCCGCTACTCGACCTCGTTCAAGCTCTACCGGCCCCGGGGCTGCCCCAAGTGCGGCGGCACCGGCTACAAGGGCCGGATGGGGATCCACGAGCTGCTCGTCGCCACCGACGAGATCAAGCGCAAGATCCAGAAGCGCGAGCCCATGGAGGAGCTGCGCAAGCAGGCGATCCGGGACGGCATGACGACCCTCCTCCAGGACGGCATCCAGAAGGTCATCCAGGGGATCACGGACTTCAAGCAGGTCCGGGCGGTCTGCATCAAGTAGGGGGGCGCCGGCAGGAAGACGCGGGGCCGCCACTGCCGGCGACGGCCCCGCGTGGGCGACAGCGAGTCAGCGGAGGAGGTGGAAGA
>QHVM01000098.1:0-477 GCA_003223555.1 Acidobacteriota bacterium
CCGGCCTGGGCGTTGTCCTTGACCTTCAAGGACATCTCATCGATGACCGGCCGGCGAGCCTTGTCCGTGTCCCGGCCCGCCACCTTCTTGCTCTTGTCGCCCGGTTCGAAGGGGTCGAGCGGCACGTACGTCTTGTCGTCTTGCCGCTTCCTCTTCAGCTCGTTGATCTCGTCCCATGTCTTGGCGTAGGTGAAACCCTGGCGGTCGCTGGGGCTGCGCCGCAGGTCCGTCATCTCGACCAGAGCCTCCTTCTTGCAGTTGTTGTAGACGCGCCACGTGATTCGTTCGCCTGGATAGACGCCGATGCTCGGCGGGCCGGCGAAAGAGGTGCACGCACCGTCGTCCTTCTCGTAGAGCACGAGCATGCCCCACCGCTCCTTGCCTCGCTCGGGGCACGGAGGGGGGCTCGTCGTGGTCGTGGGCGGTGGGGTCGAAGTCGGGGCCGGCTGGCACTGCGCCAGCAGCGCTCCCGCGGCC
>QHVM01000098.1:518-15460 GCA_003223555.1 Acidobacteriota bacterium
ATGTGATGTTCAGGGACGGTCGGGCAGGACGACCCTGTAGGCTGGCAGGGCCCGCAGCGGCGAGAGGTCGTTGTCTTGACGCGCGAGGGCTGGGCTGAAGCCGTTCTTCAGCGCGGCCTCCAATGCCGACATCCCCTCCGCGTTCTCGCCGGCGACGATATGGACGACAGCCTTTCGGTAGAGGACATTGGGGTCATTGGGGCGCAGGTCCATGGCCGAGGCGACGTGACGCCTCGCCTCGGCGGCCCGCCCGAGCTTCGCCTCGAAGAGGGCGAGGAGGGAGAGCGCCTGGGCGTCCGCGGGGTTTATGCGCAGCAGGCTCTCGCACACGCCGACCGCGCGGAGGTAGGAATCCCGAGCTTTCGCCGGCTGACCGAGATGGCGGTACGTGTCGCCCAGGTACCGGAGCTGCTGCGCATTGTTCGGGTCCAGCCGGACGGACTCTTCGAGCGCAGGTACCGCCTCCTCGAACCTTCCCTGCGCATAGTGGATGATCCCGATGCCGGCATAGGCCTTGGGGTCGGGCCTGATGGCGTTGGCCTTCTCGTAACTCTGGACCGCGCGAACCTTGTCGCCGCTGGCCTGGTAGGCGGCACCCAGCATCTGGTAGCCGCGGGAGTTGTCGGGCTGCAGCTCGGTGACCCGGGTGAAGAAGCGGACGGCGTCGGCGTACTGTCCCAGGTCGTAGTGAGCGCGGCCGAGGATTCGTTGGTTCTCCGGGTAGTTGGGTCGGAGGTCCACCGCCTTCCTGAGCTCGGCCAGCGCCTCCTCGCTGCGCCCGCGCTTGAGGAGGATGTCCCCCAGGACGCGATGGGCGTCGTCGTTGCCCGGCTGCAGGACCAGCACGCGGTGGATCTCCTCGATGGCCTCGTCCGCGTGGCCCGTCCCCTGGTAGAGACGGGCGAGGGCGAAGCGGGTCAGGGGCTGGTCGGGGTCGAGCCGCAGCGCCTCCGTGATCTCGTCGCGCGCCCTCGCCACCGCAGTCTCGTCCTTGGTCTCCTGGTACCGGGTCCAGTGGGCCTCGCCGAGCGCGGCGTGGGCGAGGGCGAACCGGGGGTCGTGCTGGATCGCCTCCTCCAGGGTCTCGATGGCGGCCGTCACGTTGCCCGGCACGTCGGGCCGCTCGAGCCGCGCCCGGCCCCGCGAGTAGGCGTCATAGGCTTCGCCGCTGGTGGTGGGCTGCCGCGTAAGCCGCTCCCGGTCGGCCTCGGTCAGCGTGAGCTGCAGGGCCTGGCTCAGGTCCTCGGCGGCCCGCCGGTTGATGCTGAAGGGGTCCTCGACCGTCCCTTCGTACTCCCGTCCCCAGGCCAGGGTATCGTCGGGCCGCACCAGGTTCAGCGTGACGTGCAGCTGATGGCCGGCGCGCTGGACGCCGCCGTTGACGAGGTAGGTGGCGCCGAGGTCCCGCGCCACCGCGCGCGTCGGCCGCCCGCGCTGCTCGAGCGTCGCCGACCGCGAAACGACCGTCACCGCCGGGAGCGACGCCAGGTGGGTGATGAGGCTGTCCGCCACGCCCACGCCCCAGCGCTCGTCGGCCGCGTCCTTGTTGACGTTGTCGAGCGGCAGCACCGCGATCACCGGCCGGGGCGTGCCGGGAGGCGGCGGCTTCGTGGTCCGGGATCGCCAGATCCACGCGCCCGCGAGGACGAGCACCAGAGCCATCGCGAGCCCGATCCCGCGCGAGCGCGGCCCGCGGACGAGGTCCAGGGGGCCGGAGAGCAGCCGCGGCAGGGGGGCGACGCCGGAGGAGAGCCCGGTGGCGACGGAGGCCAGGGCGAGCTCGAGGTCGGCGGCGGAAGGGAAGCGCCGCTCGGGCTCCCGCTCCAGGCAGCGGAGCACGACCGTGTCGAGGGCCGCCGGTACGCCCGAGACCAGGCGGCCGGGCGGCGGACAGCGCTCCCCCGGCTCGCGCAGCGCCAGGGGCGCGCTGCCACCGTCGCCCGGCGGCCGGCGGCCGGTCAGCATCTCGAAGAGGATCAGGCCGAGGGCGTACAGGTCCGAGCGGTGGTCGGTCGTGCGGCCCCGCGCCTGCTCGGGCGAAAGATAGGCGAGGGTGCCGAGCACGGACCCCGCGCCGGTCAGCCGGTCGCGTCCCTGGTGATAGGCGAGGCCGAAGTCCATCACGATCGCGTGGCCCGAGCGGTCGACCATGACGTTTCCCGGCTTGAGGTCGCGGTGGACGATGCCACGCTCGTGGATGGCCTGCAGGCCGGCGCAGACCTGCCGTCCCAGGGCGGCCGTCTGCTTGGGTGAGAGGTGTCCCATCGACTGGATGAGATCGTCGAGCGTCTGCCCCTCCACGAACTCCATGCTGATATAGAGCGCCCCGTCCACCTCGCCGAGGTCGTGCACGCGGCAGACGTTGGGATGGGTGACGGCCTGGGCCAGGGACAGCTCGCGTCGGAAGCGCTCGCGGGCGAGCCCCTGGCCGGCGGCGAGCGGCCGGACCAGCTTGAGGGCGACGGTCTTGCCGAGCTTCCGGTCGATCGCCTTGTAGACGTGTCCCATGCCGCCCGATCCCACCTCCTCGACGATCGTGTAGCGGTCGCCGAAGGGCTGGCCGGGGGCGAAGTGGCTGGCGGTGAGCGCCGCGGCGTGCTGCGCGGGACCGGCGGGCGTGGCGTCGAGCCCCTCGGCGGTGGGGGCTCGTGACGAGCCGGGCCGGGGAGCGCAGGCGGCGCAGAGCGATGCGTCTTCTGCGGTCTCGCCGCCGCATTGAGCGCAGGTCATTTGCGGGAAGGCCGCGCGCAGCGTACGCCCCGCCGTACCCCCCGTCAACCCTCCGGGGCATGCTCCGCTCGCGGCGATTCTCATCGCATTCCCCTCGTGACGTTCGACACCGAGGCGACGGGCTTTCATACCCTGGGACGGCTGTTGAAGCTGGGGGTGGTGGGATTCCGCGCTCGTCCATCGGATACGAAACCCGTAGCTCGGGTGTTCCTCGTCAGGGCAGGGAAAAATCCTCTTCCCTCGACCGGCGGATTCTGATATCGTCCGCCTTCGTCTTCAGGTTTCGATCCATGCGGATCCCTTCCCGGCTGATCGCCGCTCATGGACTCGTGGCGACTCGTCGTTGACGAGCTGGCCGTCGAGCTCGGCGCCCTGCGGGCGTTCGAGGCCGAGGTCGACTGCTATCCCGAGCTGCAGCTGCATCCGGCGGTGATCGCCATCCGGACCAAGGTGGCCCTCGCCAGCAGCGCCGTCGAGCGGGCCAACCTCTATGTCGAGAGCTCCATCGTGGCCGAGGCGCGGCGGGCCCTGGCGCGGGCGCAGGAAGCGGTCGAAGAGGTCCGTGGGCTGCTGTACGCGCGCCGGCCGGGCGGCCTGCGCCTGGTCGGCAACGCGGCCAGCGACGTCGCTCCCCCGATGGAGGGCTATCGGCGCGCCATCGTGGACGGGCTGCGCTCCGCCCTCGGCCCCCGGGAGCGGGAGGGGTCGTGGACGCTGCGGCTCGAGTCCTTCGCCGTCACGTCGGGCTTCTTCGCAGAGGTGACGTCACCGGACGGGCGCAAGGCCTGGTGGGTCTTCGACGCGCCGGGTGAGCCGGTGACCGGACGGATCGAGAAGGCGCTGCGGGAGTTTGCATAGGCGGCGCCCCGCCGGCCGCGGGGCGCAGGCCCGAGGTATCGAGTGAGCGGCAGCGAAGCTGGGGGACGGCGGGTCGGGGACGTCCTCGTGCTCGTGGTGGACGACTACAAGGACAACCGCGAGATGTACGCCGAGTACATCCGGATGTCCGGGATCGCCGTGGAGACCGCCGCCGACGGCTTCGAGGGGATCGAGAAGGCCATCCCCTGGACGGCTTCGAGACCGTGCGCGTGCTGCGCGGCCACGAGCGCACGAGGGGCATCCCGGTGCTGGCCCTCACCGGGGCCATGCTCGACAGCGAGGGACGGGCGCGGGAGGAGGGTTTCTCGGCGTTCCTCCGCAAGCCGTGCCTGCCGCAGTACCTCCTGCACGAGCTGCGCCGTTTTCTTCCGACGTAGGCGCGGCCGGGGCGCGGGATAGAATGCCCGCGTGGCCGAGCTGGAGACGTTCCCCAACCGGCACCGGAGCCGCGACTACACGATCGTCCACACCTGTCCCGAGTTCACCGCCGTCTGCCCCAAGACCGGGCAGCCCGATTTCGGCACCATCCGCATCTCGTACGTCCCGGACCGGCGGTGCGTGGAGCTGAAGAGCCTGAAGCTCTACCTCTTCACCTTCCGCAACCGCGGGATCTTCTACGAGCACGTGACCAACGTGATCCTGGACGACCTCGTGCGAGCGCTGCGGCCCCGGCGGATGACCGTCGAGGGGGACTTCCGCGTGCGGGGCGGCATCTCCACCGTCGTCCAGGCCAGCTACCAGGCGAGGCGCCGGGGCCGGCGCCCGTGATCTCGCCCCCCGCCGTCCTGGCCCGCCGGTTCGTGGCGGGCGAGACGGCCGAGACGGCCATCGCGGCGGGGCGCCGGCTCCATGCCCGCGGCATCAAGGCCACCTTCGACCTGCTGGGAGAGGACGTGGGGGACCGCGAGGCGGCGCGCCGCAGCGCGGAGGCCAACGAGCGGCTGCTCCGCCTCATCCCGCCCGAGGTCGAGCGGAACATCTCCATCAAGCTGACGATGATGGGCCTCGACATCTCGGAGGACTTCTGCCTCGAGCTGACCGCGCGAATCCTCGACACCGCCCGCCAGGTCGGAGGCTTCGTCCGCATCGACATGGAGGGATCCCGGCATACCCAGCGGACGATCGACGCCTTCCACAAGCTGCGCCGGGCCTCCGACAACGTCGGCATCGTCCTCCAGGCCTACCTGCACCGTACCGAGGACGACGTCAAGGAGGCGGTGGCCCGCGGCGACCGCGTGCGGATCTGCAAGGGCGCGTACAAGGAGCCGCCCGAGATCGCCTGGACCAAGATGGACGACATCCGGGCGAGCTTCCGCCGCTGCGCCCACCTGCTGCTCGACCGCGGCCCCTACCCGGCCATCGCCACCCACGACGAGGGGCTCGTGGGGGACGTGATCGCCTACACGCGGGAGAAGGGAATCGGCAAGGAGCGCTTCGAGTTCCAGATGCTCTACGGGCTGCGGCCGCGGAGATGGGACGAGTTGGTGGCGGCCGGTCACCAGGTGCGTATCTACGTGCCGTACGGCACGCACTGGTTCCCCTACTTCTACCGCCGGCTGCGGGAGCGCAAGGAGAACGTCTTCTTCGTCGTGAAGAGTCTTGTCTTTGATTGAGCCGGGGGGTGCTAGCGGCGCACCCCCAGACCCCCCGTTCGCTCCGCGCGAGTGAATCGCGCTGCGCTCGCAGCTTTTGTCCGCTTCTTCAGGCGGGCACGACGCCCGACGACTCTACTCGGGCGGGAGCTGGTCGCCCCGCTCGCGGTACTCGGCGACGAACAGGGAGACGATCTTCGGGTCGAACTGCGTGCCGGCGAAGGCCTTCAGCTCGGCCAGGCCCTGCTCGGGCGTGCGGTGGTGGCCGTGGGGCGTGCTGCGAGTCATGGCGTCGAAGGCGTCGGCGACGGCGATGACGCGGGCCCCGACGGGGACCTCCTCCCCGGTGAGGCCGCGGGGATACCCCTTGCCGTCCCAGCGCTCGTGGTGGGCGTGGATCAGGGGCAGCACGTCCTCCCACAGCGTGATCGGCTTCAGCAGCTGCATGCCCAGGGCCGGGTGCTCCTGCATCGCGCGCCGGCCGTCCTCGGTGATCGTCTCCGCCTTCAGCACCGCGGGGTCCACGAGCACCTTCCCGATGTCGTGCAGCAGGGCGGCGAAGTGGACATGCCGGCGCTGGTCGTCGCCGAGGCCGAGGCGGCGGGTCACCATGTCGGCTAGCGCGGCCACCGCCCGCGAGTGGCCCGGATAGAAGACGTCCATGTTCTCGAGGAACGAGACGAGGATGTCGGAGGTGTGGGTGAAGAAGTTGATCGAGCGCTCGTGGTTGAGGGCGTTGTCGATGCCGACCGCCGCCTGCCGGGCCAGGATCGCCAGCAGGTCGCGGTCCTCGACGCCGAAATCCTCGTCCCGCGGCCCGGCCACGCATACGGCGCCGTGGACCGAGCCGTGGCGGAGGGGGGCGCAGACCATTCCGGGACGGGCGGCGCGCAGCTCGTCGCAGCGGTGCGAGTAACGGGGGTGCTCGCGCGGCTGCGGCACCAGCAGGGCCGTGTTCTCCTGGGCCACGAGGTTCGCGATGCCCTCCTCGGGGTGCAGGCGCGCCCCCCGCACCTCGTCCGCTCCTTCGCCGGCGCTCGTCTCGATCACGATGTCGTCGCCGTGGGTGCGGCCGAAGAGGAGCACGCGTCCGGTCTCGGCGTGGCATAGCGTGCGGGCGGCGGCGATGAGGCGGTCCAGCACCCGGTCGAGGTGCGGCTCCCCGGCGATGCCGGCCGCGACGTCGTGCAGCGCCTTGAGGAGACGGTTCGACTCCTGAAGCTGGGTGAGGAGCGTCCGGTTCTCGCGGACGAGGCGGCTGCGCTCGCCGGCCTCCTTCACCGACCGGGCGAGCCGGCCGACGTCGAGCTGGGCCTTCTGGAGGTAGTCGAAGACGCCGTGGCGAAGGCCGTCGATGGCGGAGTCCATGTCCCCCTGCCCGGTCAGGATCAGGACCTGGGTGTCGGGGCTGACCTGCTTGATGCGCTCGGCCAGCTCGATCCCCCCCATGTCGGGCATGACCAGGTCGACGACCGCCACTCCGAAGCTCCGGTCGGCGGCGAGGTCCAGGGCGGCGCGGGCGTCGGCGGCGGGCCGCGCATCGAACCCCTTGTCGAGCAGGAGCTCCGCCACCAGCGTGCGGAATTGCTGATCGTCGTCTACGACCAGGACGCGGGTTGGGGGCTGGTTCATCTCTCCTCGCGCGGAGACCCATAAGACTACGGGCCGGAGCCCGGCCTGTCAACGAGTTAGGATATGATCACCCTTCCGTGCCCATGCTCGCCGCCGTCTACCGGGGACCGGGCATCCTGCGGATCGAGGAGGTCCCGGTGCCGGAGGTCTTGCCGGGGGAGATGCTGGTGCGGGTGGACGCCTGCGGCGTGTGCGGGACCGACATCAAGAAGATCCAGAGGGGCCTGCTCCCCGGACCCCGCATCTTCGGCCACGAGATCGCGGGCACGGTGGCGCGCGTCGGAGCGGGCCTCAGCCGGTTCCGCGAAGGGGACCGGGTCGCTCTGCATCACCATGTCCCGTGCTCGGACTGCTTCTACTGCCGGAGCGGAGCCTACGCCCAGTGCTCGGCCTACAAGCGCAACGGGACCACTGCGGGTTACGAGCCGGCCGGGGGAGGCTTCGCGGAGTACGTCAAGGCCATGGACTGGATCGTGGAGCGCGGTACGGTGCCGGTCCCGGCCGGGACTCGTCCCGAGGTGGCGGCCTTCCTGGAGCCGGTGAACACCTGCCTGAAGGCCGTTCGCAAGGCCCGGGTCGCGAAGGGGGAGGCGGTCCTGGTGGTCGGCCAGGGTCCTATCGGCTTGCTGCTCACTCAGCTCTGCCGCTGGATCGGGGCAGACGTGCTGGCCTCGGACATGTTGCCCGATCGCCGGGAAGCGAGCCGTCGGCTGGGCGCCACCGTTACGTTTGCCGGCTCGGCCGACGTCGCCCGGGAGGTCAAGGCCCTCACCGGGGGCCGGGGGGCCGACTGCGCCTTCCTGGCCGCACTCGGCCAGGCCCCGTTCCAGCAGGCGATTGACGCCGTAAGGCCGGCCGGCCGTATCATGGTGTTCGCCGCCACATCGCCCGGGGAGACGGCGTCGATCGATCTGGGGGCGTTGTGCGCCGCGGAGAAGGAGATCCTGACGTCATACAGCGCGTCCGTGGACGTTCAGGACCTGGCCGCCCGGCTCGTGTTCGGCGGTGAGATCCGGGTCGAGGGCCTCATCACCCATCGCTTCCCCCTGGAGGAGGCGGCTCGCGCGATCGACGTGGCCTCGCGGCCCGTCCCCGGCGTCCTCAAGGTGTTCCTGCAGGCTCCGGCGGGAGCCGGTTGTTGACGCGCTCGGGCCTGATGCGGGCCGCCGTCCTCCACGGCAAGGAGGACGTCCGCATCGAGCGGGTCGCCGTGCCGCGGCTGGAGCCGGGCGACGTGCTCTTGCGCACCCGGGTGGCCCTGACCTGCGGCACCGATGCCAAGGTCTTCCGGCGCGGCTACCACGCGAAGATGATCGTGCCGCCCGCGGTCTTCGGCCACGAGATGGCGGGGGTGGTGGAGGAGGTGGCTCCGGGGGTCGAAGGCTGGGTGCCCGGCACGCCGGTGGTGGCGGCCAACTCGGCGCCCTGCGGCGAGTGCTACTACTGCCGGCATGAGATGTCGAGCCTCTGCGACGACCTGCTCTTCTGGAACGGCGCCTACGCAGAGTTCGCGCGCATCCCGGCCCGGGTGGTGAGCAAGAACCTGCTGCCGCTCGAGGAAGGAGTGGACTTCCGCGAGGCCGCCATGGTGGAGCCGCTGGCGTGCGTCATCCGGGGAGTGGAGGAGAGCTGGATCGGCCGCGGGCAGTCGGTGGCGGTCATCGGCACCGGGCCCATCGGCCTCATGTTCGTCGCCCTGGCCCGGATGCGGGGCGCGCACGTGGTGGCGGCCGGACGCCGGCGGGAGCGGCTGGACAAGGCGACCGAGATGGGCGCGGAAGGCACCGTGTCTCCGCGGGCGGGCGAGGACCTGGCGGAGCTACTCCGGCAGCGCAGCCCCGACGGCCGCGGGGCCGACGTCGTCATCGAAGCGGTGGGGCTGCCCGAGACCTCCGAGGCCGCCGTGCGGTCGGTCCGCAAGGGGGGTGTCGTCCAGCTCTTCGGAGGGTGTCCAGCCGACACCAAGATCGGTATCGACTCCCAGCGCCTGCACTACCAGGAGCTGACGATCAAGTCGACCTTCCACCACACGCCCGAGAGCGTGCGCAAGGCGTTCCGCCTCATCGCCGACGGCCACATCGACCCCAACGCCTTCATCACCGCCGAGGAGCCGCTCGAGCGGCTGCCCGAGGTGTTGGGCGGGATGGCGAGCGGCGCGGCCGGCCTGAAGACCGCCATCCTGCCCTGGGGCCCGGACCGCTAGCCGGCCCTACTTCTTCCGGGCCTTCCTCGCCGACTTGCGGGAGGTCTTCTTCCGGGTGCGGGCCTTTGCCCGGCTCGAACGCCCGGACGACCGCTTCTTGGCGGTCCGACGCCGGGCGGCCGCCTTCCGCTTCGGAGCCTTCGCCTTCTTGCCACGGGCGGTGCTCTTCCGGGGCTTGGCGCGCTTCTTCGTCGACGCTGGCCGCTTCCTTGGCGGAGCCGGCGGCGGGGTCGGCGTGTAAGTGGGCGGAGGCGGCGTCGGATAAGAGCCCTGAGACGAGCCAAAGGGACCGGGACCACCCGTGTTCGAATCGTCCTCCATCGATCTACCTCCAGGAGCGGAAACGGCGAGAGTGTGCCCCCGGCGCACCCCGCACGTCAAGTCCGCGAATGCGGCGCGCGGCGTGATCCGTATGCGGCGCGCTCCGCTGCGCATTCGTCGTCATTGAGTGTCGCGCGCCGGAGTGAATCCTCCGCGCGACGTCAGAATATTCCCCTGCGCGCCGGACGCCAGCCGAGGACGGCCCACCAGATGATCTCAGGTGATCGACTGTTGCGAGAGAGTCGGCTCGTAGAGGACCTGGATGCGGAGCCCGTCGGGGTCCAGGCAGTAGAAGGAGCGGCTGCCGTCGCGGTGGTCGCGCGGCTGGTCGGTGAGCGCGATCCCGCGCTGCCGGAAGCGCTCGGCCAGTCGGTCCACTTCTTCCTTCTCGTCCACGATGAAGCCGAGATGGTCGAGGGCCCCGGGGCCGGCCACCTCGGCGCGGTGGAGCGCCAGGTTGTCGGGGCCGGAGGAGAGGTAGACGTTGTCGGGGTCGGGCTCCCAGACGACCTTCATGCCGAAGCAGTCCGAATAGAAGCGCTTGCTGGCCTGGGGATCGCGGACGCGCAGGGCCAGATGGCGCATGCCGAGCAGGGCCATGCGCCCATTCTATGCGGCTTCCGCTCTCAGTTGAGGGTCAGGTCCGGCGGCAGCTCCGCCAGGACGCCGCAGTCGTCGCAGAGCATGTAGCCCTCGCCGATGCCGCCCCGGCGGTGCATGGGAACGGGGTGGAGATCCTCGGCCATGACACGCCCCCCGCGGCTGACGGACAGGATCGGGCTGCCGCAGAGCGGGCACCGCGCATCCACGCCGACGACGGTAGTGGTGGCCATCGGAGACCTCCCTCAGCGCCCGGGCCTGCCATGCGCCCGGCGCCCTTTGCCTTCATCTCATTGGACGGACGGGACCTGGCAAAGGTTCAGCCTCGGGTGCGCCCGCTCACCGTTTTGCACCTGGTGACGATTTGAGACGTGGCGCCGCTCACCGCTTCGGCGCGCCGAAATGGGGGTTGACGGCACCCGTCAGCGACGGCTATATTGAAGTTGTCATCTGTCGCGGGGTAGAGCAGCCAGGTAGCTCGTTGGGCTCATAACCCAAAGGTCGGTGGTTCAAATCCACCCCCCGCTACCACTCTATTATCAGTAAGTTACGAGCCCTCGAAGAGAGTAGCCTTCGAGGGCCTTCTTGCTTCAGGGCGTTGCCGGGGAGTTCGGCAAGAGCTGCATCCACCGGTTGATGCCAGCCAGCCGTCTTGATGGAGAGTGAGCGCGAACTGAAGGCGCCTTACGTCCTCGTCGCGTGTGCGCAGCCGCATTCTGAGTACGCCCCGGAAGCGGAGTTGGCGCACCTTCGTGCGCGCGGCTTTGTGGCTGAAGAGGTCGATCGTTCGTATCTGATCGGCCACCTTCGATCGCTTTGCTGGGCACCCAACGCGGATGCTCCCGACGGCATTCTCCTGGCGCCCGAGGACGAACACTACCCGATGAACTTTCGCGATCGGGTCGTATGGAACGCATTCGATTTGGTGGAGAGGGTTCGCGCCCTCCCCGACAGCACGCTCCTGCCAGGCGGCGTCCGTGCGAAGACGATACCAATCATCCTAGCGGCTTATGGCCGGAACCTCCTCTTCTACCATCCCGATGGCCGTCCATTTCCCTCGCCCCGATGGTTCCGCGAATGTCGGCGTCTTGGAACGGTCGTAAACACGGTTGAAGGCGCTATCCGCGACTGGCGTCGGGACCTAATGGAAGAAGTGGCCTACGTCGGCCTCGCAATCACCAAGGACAGCGAGGGCGAGTATAGCGTCGGACACGCCGCGATTCGCTCGCCCCGGGACGGTCGAATGCTTGCCGCACCGGCTTCTGCAGCGGGGCTAACGCAAGCGCATTGGTACATCTTTCCTGCGGACGTACTCGCCAGGGACATCCCGGGGCTTCTAGAACTCGATGACCTCTTGAGAACCTTCAAGGAACGGGCGAAGCTTTTACGTAAGCAGCCCGAGACAATCTTCCAGGACTTCTTCAACCAGCCACGACATGCTCACATGCTGTATCAGGGCCTCTTCACCGCCAACTATCCCAAGGTTCCCCTGCCCGTTCCGGGACGCCGACCTCTGCAGCCTGACTACCTGCAAAGCTCACGGCCATTGTCGTCTCTTGGCTCCCGCGGCGGTGTGCTAGACCTGAAACGCCCCGATGCCTGCCTCCTAACGAAGGGACGCCACAGCAGTCTGGGCGCAGAGATCTTCCGTGCCGTAGCTCAGTTGCAGGATTACCGGGACCGCCTCGACAGTGGAGATCCAGCGGTCGCGGCGGCTCAGTTCCAAAGAATGGGGTGTGTCCTTCGGCAGCCACTAATGTCAGTTGTTATCGGTCTCCGACGTGACTACGATCCCGATGATCTACGCCACCGGGAAGAGACGATGCTCGAGCCACTCGAGGTTCAACTCATCACCTACGATGACATCATCCAGCGCGAGGCCCAACGAATCATGCTGCAACATCGTCTCGCCGGTGGCCAGCCATCATGATGGCCGAGTAGCGACCCGCCATGGTCGACATGCGGCCGCGCGCAGCTCGCTCAGAGAGACCGCAGCCGTGCTCATTGCTGGTTGACCGCGGCGCCCGCGCCGGATAGCTTCGCCAGACTCGAGTCAGTTTCAGAGGAGGAGCGCGTGCAGGTCACGCCGACGACGTACACCATCGCCGAATTTTGCGGTCAGCTTCAAAGAGGCGAGATCACGATCAACCGTGAGTACCAAAGGAGCCCAAAAGTCTGGCCGCCCGCCGCCCGGTCGTACCTGATCGACACGATCCTGCACGGATATCCGATCCCAAAGCTCTGCCTATATCAAAAGACGGACCTCAAGAGCCGCAAGACGATCAAAGAGATCGTCGACGGGCAGCAGCGGAGCCAAGCGATACTCGACTTCTTCGTAGACAAGCTGCGCCTATCGGGCAAGACAGAGTTCTCCGGAATGACATTCTCGACACTCGAGGAGCCGCTACAACGCCAGTTCGTGGAGTACCCGCTCAGTGCCGACGTTTTCGTTGGTGCGGCAGAGACCGAAATCCGCCAGGTCTTCCGTCGCATCAACTCCTACACGGTGCCGTTGAATCCACAAGAGAAGCGCCACGCGACGCACCAGGGCGCCTTCAAGTGGTTCATCGTGGCTCTGGGCGAACAGTATGCGCAGAGTCTGAAGAGTATGGGCGTTTTCTCGGAGGCGAACCTTAGTCGGATGGCCGATCACTCTCTGTTCACCGAGATTACGCTCGCGATTCTGGCGGGGATCCAAAGCGCCTCGGAGGCAAAGTTGGACGGCCTCTATACCGGAAACGAGGCCAGCTTCCCTGAGCAGGCCCAGGTCGAGCACCGCTTTGAGCAAGCGATGGGCACGCTATTCGGTTGGGAGCAGATCCACAGCACAGCGCTGATGAAGCCATACAACTTCTACACCTGCTTCCTTGCGTTAACGCATGCGCAACAGCCGGTGCTAGCACTTCAGGAGCTAGCTCCGGCGGCCGAGCCGCTGCCACTCAACCCCGAGATCGCCCTGGCGAATCTCGGGACACTCGCCGCGGCGTTGGTGGACGAGGAGCCAAACGTCGCAGTCTCTCCCTTCGTGGCTGCGTGCGCAAAGGCGACAAACCGACTGGAACCTCGGCGCGTGCGCTTCCGCTGGTTCTTCCGCGCGCTGGGCCCAGAACTGATATAAACGTGCGACCGTGCCGGCGGACGTTCCGGCTCCGGAAGTCTGCATGCCATCGGCTGCATTGCCTCCGGGCGAAGGTAGTCACGACGGCGGGATATGTGGAGCCGCGTCGGCGCGACGTTTGGACCGCCTATCTCGCCATCGAGGTCGAAAACACCTGGTCCAACTTCGTCCGTGCGCTCTACGTGTCCATGGCCGACGGTGTCCGCCTGGAGGACGGAGGCTTCACGACATTGACGCCCCGCCGCACCATGAACGATGCCATCGGCTTTGCCGTTCAGCGATGGCGCGCCAAGGCCGCGCCCAAGGCGGACGGTTCATGGCACCGTCGAGAAGAGCCCGCGTGGCACGACACGAGCACCATGTTGACACTGTGCCGGGATCTTCACGCAACGAACCTAGCGGACGTGGAGGCGGCATTCTCATCCGGGACCCTTGTATTCACCGACCTCGTGGTGTTCCGGAACTACTTCGCCCACCGTAACCAAGGCACGAAGCAGGCCGCGCGCGACCTAGCTCCGAGGTACGGCATCGCCGCGTCACTCACCCCGGCGGAGATCCTTCTCAGTCGCGCCTTGGGCAGACCTGAGCCAGTGCTCATCGAATGGATCGACGACCTGATTTTCACTGCCGAGTACCTGTGCCACTGAGGGGTCAAACCACCGTGTTCCCGACATCTATCGCGGCAGGACAGCCAGCGAACGAACGACGAGTACGCCTACGCCCACAATTACGAGTCGGTGAAGGGGTACGTGCGAAAGCTTGCCCGGCGCCACCGTGCGCTGGGGGTGATTCATACGTCGATGACCTGCCGAGCGGTGACAAGCGTTCCGTGGGGCGGCGGCAGGGTGGCCGAAGCCGGGCGTCAGAATAGCTCCCCCTGTCCACCCACCGTCCGCCTTGTGATGCTCTCCCAAATCTTGTCGCCGAGCGCGTGCTTCGATGCGAACACGAGGTGGTAGAGCGGGACATTCTTGTCGTTCTTGATTGGCGCCGTCCGGGCCCGGGCTGTCGTGTAGCCGAAGCGCTCCTGTAGCTGCCGCCGGAAGACCTCGACGAGCTTGAGTACGTCGCCCTTCCTGGCGACGGTCCGTTGCCACTCGTCGGTGCCGAGAGCTCGATCGAGAAGCGCCGTGTAAGTTACGCGGTTCCGCTCGAGGTTCCGCTTGATCTCCGCCACCGGAAAAAACACCACGAGGTCCATGCGCTTGAAGCGGGCAAGCGTTGCGATCGTGTCGAAGGACAGACCTTCGAGGCTGTAGGGGTCGACGAGCGCCACATTTAGGCCCCACTGCGGGATCGCCGCTGCGACGTCGGCGATTCGGTCGTTGCAGTCGCCCTCCAGGATCGACACGGGTACTTGCGCGCCAGCGACGCGGCGACGGAGGCTGTCGAGATTCTCGGGCTCGATCTCGCACAGCACGAGCCGCGTGAAACCGACCGGTTGCTTCAGCGCGAGCAGCGGGCTCCCGTCCTCGAGCGCGCCCGTCGTCCTGATGCGGGCGCGGCCCGGTCCGGCGAAGATGTCTATGAACGCGGCCCCGCCAGGAGCAGGCGGTAGGTACCGGCGGCGCGGGCCGCCCGAGGCTGAAAGGTAGCGTCGGAGGAGATCGTGCTTCTCCCGGCTCCAACTGCCGACGCACTGCACTGGGAGCCCGTCATCAGGCGCAGGGACTGTGCAGTTGTGGTTTGCCTTCGTCTCTCCACCGAACCGGCACTTGTCGGTCACCCTGAGGCGAGCTCTTGGCTTGCCGCGGGTTCGCGGAGCGGACGCTCGTCCCAAGTGCGGCCGTCGAGCTCGCGGCCGTTCTTCTTCTTACGGACTCCGCCCCACTGTTTGAAGAAGAACGGAATTCGGGCGGCCAAGCAC
>QHVM01000099.1:0-15466 GCA_003223555.1 Acidobacteriota bacterium
CAACGTCGGGTCACGTGCACGGCGCAGGCTGCGCCGGCTTGACGGCAGTTAGATCCGGCTCCCTTCGAGGAAGGCCTTCAGCTTGCGCGACCGCGACGGATGCCGCAGCTTGCGCAATGCTTTCGCCTCGATCTGGCGGATCCTTTCGCGGGTGACGGCGAAGTTCTGGCCGACTTCCTCCAGCGTGTGCTCCGAGCCGTCGCCCAGGCCGAAGCGCATCTTGATGACCTTCTCCTCGCGCGGCGTCAAGGTCTTGAGCAGGGCCTCGGTCTGCTCCTTCAGGTTGATGTTGATGACCGCCTCCGAAGGGCTGACCACGTTGCGGTCCTCGATGAAGTCGCCCAGATGCGAGTCCTCCTCCTCCCCGATCGGCGTCTCCAGCGAGATGGGCTCCTGGGCGATCTTCAGCACCTTGCGCACCTTGGAGACCGGGATGTCCATCCGCTTCGCGATCTCCTCCGAGGTCGGCTCCCGGCCCAGCTCCTGCACCAGCGCCCGCGACGTCCGGATCAGCTTGTTGATCGTCTCGATCATGTGGACCGGGATGCGGATCGTGCGGGCCTGGTCGGCGATGGCGCGGGTGATGGCCTGGCGGATCCACCACGTGGCGTAGGTCGAGAACTTGTAGCCCCGCTTGTACTCGAACTTGTCCACCGCCTTCATGAGGCCGATGTTGCCCTCCTGGATCAGGTCCAGGAACTGCAGCCCGCGGTTGGTGTACTTCTTGGCGATCGAGACGACCAGGCGGAGGTTGGCCTCCACCAGCTCCTTCTTGGCCTTCTCGGCCTGCCGCTCGCCCTCGACGACCGTGACGAGCGTGCGCTTCAGCTCGTCGGCGCGGGTGTCGAACTCGTCCTCGATCGCGCGCACGAACTCGCGCTGCTCGTAGATCTGGCGGCGGACGACCTTCTTGTAGTCGTCCGAGACCTTGTGCCGGAGCTTCGGATCGAGCTTGGAGATCTTGTCCTCGGCGTCCCGCACCCGGTCCACCGCCTCCCGCACCCGCTCGACCAACCGCCGCTTCACCGGCTCCGAGAACTCAATGCGGCGGATGGACTGCGACACCTTGATCCGCAGCCGGCCCAGCTTCCAGCGCGCCCGCGGGTAGCGAGGCGAGCGCTTCGACAGCTCGACGAACTTCTTCCGATAGCCGAGGTAGTCCTTGTGCGCTTGGGCGACCTTGTCGGCCAGCTTCAGCGTCTCGCGGATCTTGGCCTCCAGCTTCTCTTCGGTGACCTCCTCCTCGTTGAAGACGACCACGTCGCGGACGGTGATCTCGCTCTTCTGGAGGCGGTCGGCGAGCCCGGCCACCACCTGGGCGGACATCGGCGTGCGGGTGATGACCTTCATCACCGCCTTCTTGCCCCGCTCGATGCGCTTGGCGATCTCCACCTCGCCCTCGCGGGTGAGCAGGGGCACCGTCCCCATCTCGCGGAGGTACATCCGGACGGGGTCGTTCGTCTTGTCGAGGGCGCCCGGGGTGAGGTCCAGCTCGGCCCCCTCCTCGCCCTCCGCCTTCTCCCGGTACTTCTGCTCCGAGTCCACCACCTCGATGCCCATGGAGCCGAACATGGAGAAGATGTCGTCCAGCTCGTCGGCGGAGGTGATCTCCGCGGGGAGCATGTCGCCGACCTCCTCGTAGAGGAGGTAGCCCTTCTCCTTGCCCATGGTGATGAGCTGGCGGACCTCGTCGTACTTCTCTTCAATCGACAGAGCCATTGCTCTTAGTTACTCCTCAAACATTGCCACGCGCCCTCGGGGCTCTGAAGAGCCGCGTCCTCGGGCGGGCCCGTCATCGAGTTCCGCCCTCGCGGGAGTGAATCCCGCTTCGGGCGTAAGGGAGGCCCGCCCTGCGGGCGCTCCGGGAATCGACAGCGCCAATCGCTACTTCCTTTCAGGTGTCCCAGGGACACCCATCTGACTTTGACGCGGCAAGGGCGGAAACGTTACGCCCACAGGGCCGCCATCTGCCGCTTGAGCTGGAGCTTCTCGGCCAGAAGCGCCTCCAGGTCGGGGCCCGAGGCGCGACCCAGGTCGCGCTGGATCTCGGCCATCCGCGCCTTCAGCGGACGGCACTTCAGCTCGCGTGCGCAGTCGGCCGGGGTCACCCCCGTCGTGGGGGGGCCGTCGACCGCGATCTCCCTCAGCATCCGGCGGGACTCCTCGCCCACCGCGTCTCCCAGCGTCTCGGGCGCCACGGCCCGACCGGCGGCGGCCAGCCCCTTGGCCGCCCGGAGCACCTCCTCGGAGCGCAGGCCCTGCAGGTCCGCGTCCTGCAGCGCGTCGAGCGCGCCGCCGACGCCCTCCCGGCCTTCGAGCATGAGCGCCAACAGCCATTTCTCGGCCGGCAGCAGGCCCGCCCTTGCCTCGGCCGGGGCCTCGGACGCCGCGGCGGGCAGGCTGACCGACGAGCGGCGGCTGGCCACCGCCCGCCGCAGCTCCTGCTCGGCGGCCCGCTCGTCGAGGCCGGCCGACGAGACGATGAGGGGCAGCCAGGCCGCGCGCTCCACGGCGCTCTCGATCCGGACCACCGCCGGCAGGAGCGCGTTCAGGTACTCCGCCTTGCCCTGGGGTGTTCCGGTGTCGTGCTCCACCGCCGCCCGCCGGATGAGCCATTCCATGTAGACCGGCGCTTCGGCGAGGCGCTTCCGGTAGGCGTCCGCTCCCGCCTTCTGCAGGTACGTATCGGGGTCCTCTCCGGCCGGCAGCTCGACCACCCGCACCGGCAGGGCTTCCTCGACCAGCACCTCCGCGCTGCGGCGCGAGGCCTTCTGCCCCGCCTCGTCCTGGTCGAAGTTCATCACGACGCGGTCGGCAAACCGGCGCAGCAGCCGCGCGTGAGAGGTGGTGAGCGCGGTGCCGCAGGTGGCCGCCACCTCGGTGACGCCGGACTCGATGGCCCGGGCCACATCGAGATAGCCCTCCATGAGGACGACGCGGCCCTCGCGGCGGACGGCGTCCTTGGCCCAGCTCAGGCCGTAGAGCGTCCGGCTCTTCTGGTAGACCGGCGTCTCCGGCGAGTTCAGGTACTTGGGCTCCGAGCCGTCGAGGCTGCGCGCGCCGAAGGCCACCACCTTTCCGCCCTCGTTCAGGATCGGGAAGACGGCGCGGCCGCGGAAGCGGTCGTAGTGGCCCTTTCCGTCCTGGCGCTCCAGGACGAGCCCGGCCGACAGCATCAGGGCCGGCGCGAACTTCTTGCGCAGGGCGCCGAGCAGGTCGTCCCACGAGTCCGGCGCGGCTCCGGCGCGGATCCTCTCCAGCGTCTCCTTCTTGAAGCCCCGTCCGAGCAGATAGTCCCGCGCCCGGGCCCCGGGGGCGGACCAGAAGTTGCGGGAGAAATGCGCGGCGGCGGCCTCGAGCAGGGCCAGCATCTCGTCGCGGTGCTTGCGGTCCGGGCCGGCGTCGAAGCCGCGCTCGGGGACGGGCACGCCGAAGCGGCGGGCCACCGTTTCCACCGCCTCCGGGAAGCCCACCCGCTCGTGGAGCATCACGAACTTGAAGACGTCGCCGCCCTCGCCGCAGCCGAAGCAGTGGAAGAGCGGTGGCTCCTGGCGCACGTTGAACGAGGGGGTCTTCTCGTGATGGAAGGGGCAGAGGCCCTTCCAGGAGGCGCCGGTCTTCCGGAGCGGCACGTGCTCGGAGATGTAGCGGACGATGTCCGCCGTCCGCCGCACCTCCTCGACGAAGCTGTCCGGAAAGGCCATGGCTAGCGTTGCTCTTCAACGCAGAGGACTTCATTGAGCAAGGGGGCGCTGAGGGCGCGCCCCCTTGAACCCCCGCTCGCTCCGCGGGAGTGAATCCCGCTCCGCTCGCAGCTGTGGCTGATTTCCCTTTGTCCTCTGCGTGCCTCTGCGGCCTCTGCGTTGATTCCGTTAATCATTCTTTCAACTCGACGACCGTGACGCCGCCGCGGCCTTCGGCGCCGAGGCGGACGGCGGCGACGTGGGGATGGCCCTCCAGGAACCCGGCCACGGCCTTGCGGAGCTTGCCCTCGCCGAAGCCGTGGATGACCCTCACCTCGTGGCGGTCGGCGAGCAGCGCCTCGTCGAGCGCCTTGTCGACCCGCGGCAGCGCCTCGTCGACGGTCAGCCCCACCAGGTTGACCTCCGACGTACCGGCTCCGGGCGACCGTCCGGGTGCGACCGTGCTGATCTTCACCGCCCCGCGCGCCGGCGACGGTGCCGCGACGCCGACCAGCTCGCCGCGCGGCACGCGCAGCCGCTTGCCGCCCACGGCCAGCTCGACCTCTCCGCCCTGCAAGCTCATCACCTCGCCCACCACCCCCAGCTCCCTCACGCGCGCGCGCCCGCCCACCGCGAGCGCCGCGGCCGGCGGCCCGGGCTCGGGAGCGAGGCCCAGCTCGGGCGCGTTCAACGCTTCCATCTGCGCGGCGCGGATGCCCGCCAGCGCCTCGCCCCGTGCCTTCGCTCCCGCGGCGGCCGCCGAGCGGCGACCGGTCTCGACTTTCTGGACCGCCTGGTGGATCGCGTCGGCCGCGCGGCGAGCCGCTTCCTCGCCCCGCTTCTCCAGCTCGCGCCGGAAGGCCTCCAGCTCGGCGCGCTTGCGGCGCTCGGCCTCGGCCTGCGCCTGCCCCAGCGCCGCGCGCGAAGCTTCCACCTCGCGCCGCTCGTCCGCGATGCGCGTCTCCTCCTGGCGCAGGCGCTCCTCGCCCTCCTCGAGCTTCTTCAAGAGCGCCTCGGCCTGGGCTTCCTTGCGGTCGAGCCGTCTCCGGGCCTCCTTCACGACCTCGCCCGGCAGGCCCAGCCGCTCGGCCATCTCCAGGGCCAGGCTCCGGCCGGCGGTGCCGAGGGCCAGCCGGTAGGTGGGCTCGTAGGTCGTCGGGTCGTAGCCGAACGAGGCGCACGCGACACCCGGTGTCGACTGCGCATAGGCCTTCATCACACCGTGGTGGGTGGTCGCGACCACGGTGGCTCCCCGGCCCCGGAAGTGGTCGACGATCGCCACGCCGAGGGCCCCGCCCTCGGTGGGGTCGGTGCCGGCGCCCACCTCGTCGAGGAGGACGAGGGCCGGCAGCGGCAGGTCGCGGGTCATCTCGACGATCGATGCCAGGTGGGCGGAGAAGGTCGACAGGTCGGCGGCGATCGACTGCTCGTCGCCGATGTCGGCATGGATCCGGCGGAAGACGGGGAGCCGGCTTCCCTGCGCCGCGGGGACGTGGAGGCCGCACTGCGCCATGAGGCTCAGCAGACCTACCGTCTTGAGGGCCACCGTCTTCCCGCCCGTGTTGGGTCCGCTGATCACCAGTACCTTTTCGTCGCCCCCGACCCTCAGGCTGACCGGCACCGGCTCCCGGCTGGTGCGGCGAGGCATGCCCAGCCGCTCGACGACGGCGGGAACCAGCAGCGGATGGCGGGCGTGGAGCAGCTCCAGCTCGCCGTCCTCGGAAACCTCGGGCGCGGTGGCGCCCATGTCCCTCGCGGCCAGGGCCATGGCCTGGAGCGCGTCCAGCTCGCCCAGGATGTCGGCCGTGCGGGACAGCTCGTCGGCGCGCTCGCCCACCCGCGACGTCAGCTCGCGCAGGATGCGCACCACCTCGCGCCGCTCCTCGTCCTGCAGCGATACGATGTCGTTGTTCAGCTCGACCGCCGGCATCGGCTCGACGAACAGGCTCGCCCCCGAGCCCGAGCTGCCGTGGATGATCCCTGGGACCGCGCTCCGGTGCTCGGCCTTCAGCAGCAGCACGTAGCGGTCGTTGCGCGTCGTGATGAGCCGGTCCTGCAGCACGCGCTCGGCGTCCTTGCCCTTGAGGAACGACTCCATCACCGACTGGAGCTGTGACCTCGAGCGGGCGAGCGCCCGCCGCGTTTCCGCCAGCTTGGGCGAGGCATCGTCAGCCACCTCGCCCGAGGGCTGGATGGCCCGGCGGATGGCAGCCGCGAGGTCGGTGGCGTCGGCCACCTCGGAGGCCCGTCGGGCCAGGCGCGGGACCCCCTCCGCCTGGGCCACCTGGCGCGAGATCTCCACGCTTCCGTCGATGAAGGAGGCGACATCGGCCAGGGCCTTGGGATCGAGGTGTATCCCCTCCACCCGGGCGGCCGGAATCAGCTCCGTCACGTCGGGCAGGTCGTGATAGGGCTGCCGGCCGAGCCCCCTCAGGAGCAGGACAGCCTCGGTCGTCCGGGCGAGGGCCTCGCGGACCCTCCCTGGCTCGGTCAGCGGTTGCAAGCGGCCGATCAGCCGTCGTCCGGGTCCTGAGCCCACATGAGCCAGGACGAAGGACCGGATCGCCTCGAATTCCAGAGTTCGGAAACTATGCCCGTTCACACCAGCAAGTACCTATCTTTCCTGGTTTTGAAGCTGAAGCACCAACACGCAGGGGTCCTGTCCCACCACTCGGTCCGCCCGCTTCCTCTTCTCCCCACCGGAGCCGGGCCAGGACTGAGTACAAAATGAGAAGCATCAAGGGTTTTGTCAAGTTCCCGGAGATGGAAGAGACGGCCGGACGGCCCGGCCTATGGCTTGGCAGGTGCCGCGGCCACGGCCTCGGCCAGGGGCGTTGCGGTTCGGGCGCTGCGAAGGATGGCGCAGGCCATGTAACCCGCGCCGAAGCCGTTGTCGATGTTGACGACGGCGACGCCCGAAGCGCACGAGTTGAGCATGGCGAGAAGGGCGGCCAGGCCCTGGAACGAAGCACCGTATCCCACGCTGGTGGGCACGGCGATGACGGGCGCCTCGACGAGGCCGCCCACGACCGACGGCAGCGCCCCCTCCATGCCCGCCGCCACCACGACCACCCGCGCGCGGCGGATCGCCTCCGCCCGGTCGAGCAGGCGGTGCAGCCCGGCCACGCCCACGTCGTAGATCCGGTCCACCTCTGCCCCGTGGAACTCGGCGGTCAGCGCCGCCTCTTCGGCCACCGGCACGTCGGAAGTGCCGGCGCAGACGACGGCCACCCGCCCGGGCAGCGGCGGCGGCGGGGCCTGGATGACGGTCACACAGCCGGGCGCCTCGTGCCACTGCGCTTCCGCGTGCCGGGCGGCGAGGAGCTGATGCACGTCGGGTGTCGTGCGCGTGACGAGGAGGTTCTGGCCGCGTCCGGTGATCTTCTCGGCGATGCCGAGGATCTGCTCGGGACTCTTGCCGGCGCCGAAGACGACCTCGGCGAAGCCGCGGCGAAGGGCACGGTGGTGGTCGACCTTGGCGAAGCCGAGGTCCTCGTAGGGCAGGCTCTTGAGGCGCTCGGCGGCCTCGTCGGGTGTCGTCCGGCCGTCCCGGACCGCCCTCAGCAGCGCGCCCAGATCACGGGGATCCATGATCGAACCCCCCCATCCTTATCCAAAAGAGAGGCCCCCGTTGACGAAGGGGGAAGCTCCGATAGACTATAGAGTTTGTGCCCTCGCGGCACAACGCCCCCCGAACGTCGGCGGGCTCGCGAGCGGCTGCGACGTCGAGCGGCCGCGGGTCCCCAAGGGTTCAGACAAGCGGCAAATGCGGCGGCCGGGCCTGCCCTCGAGGTCGAGGGCGGGCTTTTTGCAACTGTGACGGAGGAGGCGGACCCGAAGAGAACATGAGTCCACTCGAATCGGCCGTCCTGGGCCTCTATTTCCTGACCCTCGTCATCCTGGCGGTATTCGGCCTGCACCGCTACATCATGGTCTACCTGTACTTCCGGAACGGCGGGCGCCGGGCACGCCCGGTCCCGCTGCCGGACCGCCTGCCCCGGGTGACCGTCCAGCTCCCTCTTTACAACGAGATGTACGTGGTGGACCGCCTGATCGATTCGGTGACCCGGATCCGCTACCCGAAGGACCGGCTCGAGATCCAGGTCCTGGACGATTCCACCGACGAGACCTGCGCCATCGCCCAGGCCGCCGTCGAGCGCCACCGGGCGCACGGCTTCGACATCCATTACGTCCGCCGCGACGAGCGAAGAGGCTTCAAGGCCGGCGCGCTCGCCGACGGCCTGAAGGCGGCCACCGGCGAGTTCGTGCTCATCTTCGACGCCGACTTCGTCGCTCCGCCCGAGATCCTGGAGGCGACCCTCGGCCATTTCACCGACCCCGACGTCGGCATGGTGCAGGTCCGCTGGGGGCACATCAACCGCGACTACTCGCTCCTCACCCAGGTCCAGTCGGTCCTGCTCGACGGCCACTTCATCCTCGAGCACGGCGGCCGCAACCGCTCCGGCCGCTTCTTCAACTTCAACGGGACCGCCGGGGTCTGGCGCCGGCAGGCCATCGCCGACGCGGGAGGCTGGCAACACGACACGCTCACCGAGGACCTCGACCTCTCCTACCGGGCCCAGATGCGGGGCTGGCGGTTCGTCTTCGTGCAGGACGTCGTGTGCCCGGCCGAGATCCCGGTCGAGATGAACGCGTTCAAGAGCCAGCAGCACCGGTGGGCCAAGGGCTCCATCCAGGTCTGCCGGAAGCTGCTGCCCCGCATCCTCGCCTCCCGGCTTCCCCTGGCCATCAAGGTCGAAGCCGCCTTCCACCTCACGGCGAACTTCGCCTACCCCCTGATGATCCTGCTGTCGCTCCTCATGTTCCCGGCCATGGTCATCCGCTACAACATGGGCTGGTACGAGATGATGGTGGTCGACGTGCCGCTCTTCATCGGGGCCACCCTCAGCGTGTGCTCGTTCTACCTCATGAGCCAGCGGGAGGTCTTCGGAGAGGACTGGCGATCGCGGGTCAAGTACCTGCCGGCGGTGCTCGCGGTGGGGATCGGCCTCTCGGTCAACAACGCCAAGGCGGTGCTGGAGGCGCTCCTCGGCCTCGACTCCGAGTTCACGCGCACGCCGAAGTACCGGGTGGAGGGCGCGGGAGACGACTGGAAGCAGAAGCGCTACCGCGGGACGCCCAGCCTCGTGCCCTTCGTCGAGCTGATGCTGGGGGCCTACTTCAGCCTCATGGCCTACTATGCGGCCAGCAACGCGATCCTCGGCCCCCTGCCGTTCATCTTCCTCTTCCAGGCCGGCTTCCTCTACGCGGCCATGATGTCGCTCTTCCAGGGCGTGGGGAAGCTCGACCTCGTCCGGGAGCAAGAGGCCTAGCTGGACCTGGGCGGCAAGGACGTCCTGATCCTGGGTGGCTACGGCCTGGTGGGACAGGCCGTGGCCCGCCGCCTGCTGCGCGAGTCGCCCCGCCGCCTGGTGCTCCTGTCTCTCAAGCGCGAGGAGGCGGAGGAGGTGGCGGGGGTCCTCGCCGCCGAGGCGGGCGAGGTGGAGCTGGAGCCGGCCTGGGGCGACGTGTTCACCTTCGCCGACATCAAGGACCGGCCGCGGCGCGAGGTCTACGCCGAGCCCGCCCAGCGCGCCCGGCTCATCGAGAGCCTGGTCGAGCCGCTCGCGGAGGCGGCGGCCGCCCGTTACTTCCTCTACCAGCTCGTCACCGCCAAGCGTCCCGACCTCATCGTCGACTGCGTCAACACCGCCACCGGCATCGCCTACCAGGACATCTACAAGACGAGCCGGCTCGCCTACCAGGCGCTGCGGGAGGGCGCCGACCTGCGCGAGAGCCTGGAGATGCTGCTCGTCACCGACTACGTCCCCCAGCTCATCCGCCACGTGCAGGTGCTCTACCTGGCGATGGTGAAGGCCGGCACCGGCGCCTACGTCAAGATCGGGACCTCGGGCACGGGCGGGATGGGCCTCAACATCCCCTACACGCACTCCGAGGAGAAGCCCTCCCGCGTGCTCCTCTCCAAGAGCGCCCTCGCCGGCGCCCACACCCTGCTGCTCTTCCTGATGGCCCGCACGCCCGGCGGCCCGATCACCAAGGAGATCAAGCCCGCGGCCGCCATCGCCTGGAAGCGGATCGGCTTCGGCGAGATCCTGCGCGGCGGGCGGCCGGTCGTGCTCTACGACCCCGGGGAGCCCGAGACGCTCGTCCCCGGCGCCTCCTTCCGCCCCCTCGATCCTGCCCGCGGCGCGCCCACCGGCGAGACGCTGAAGAGTGTCTTCATCGACACGGCGAGCAGATGGAGTTCGTCACCCCCGAGGAGATCGCCGACGTGGTGGCGCGGGAGATCGTGGGCGGCAACACCGGTCACGACGTCATCAACGCCCTCGACAACGCGGTGATGGGCCCGACCTATCGGGCCGGCCTCATGCGCCACTGGGCGCTCGAGAAGCTGCGCGCGCTCGAGAAGGAGCACGCCGTCCAGAGCGTGGCCTTCGAGAACCTCGGGCCTCCGCGCCTGTCGAAGCTCCTCCACGAGGCCGACCTGCTCCGGCGGACCTACGGCACGATGGACAGCGTGCGCGCCGGCCAGCCTTCCGAGATGTCGCGCCGGCTGGGGGAGGAGGTCTCCCGCGATCCGTCGCGGCGGCGCGAGATCGTCTCCATTGGCATTCCGATCCTCCTGCCCGACGGCCGGCTCCTGCGCGGCCCGGAGACCAAGATCCCGGCCGTCGTCGCGGGCGCCGAGGCCTACGAGGTGAGCGCCGACCGCGTCGAGGCCTGGGCGTGGGCGGGCTGGGTGGACCTGCGCGAGGCGAACATGGTCCGCTGGAAGGAGCGCTTCGCCCGCATTCACGCCGACATGGAGGCCATCCCCGAGCGCGACACGTCGTCGCGCTTCCTCCGCGACCGGCAGTTCTGGGGCGAGGGCGGGGTCATCCAGCCCGGCAAGGTGGTGGGCTGGATCTTTGCCACCGAGGAGCAGGGCGCGCGGATGAAGTGACCCCGGGGCCCTACCGTTTCTCCCCCCCGCAGTCCTCGCACGGACAGAGCCCCCTCAGCAGGCGGAAGCTGTAGATGCCGGTGCTGTGGCCGTCGGCCCAGGTCGGGGCCAGCGCGTAGTTGCCGACCGGCTCCAGGTGGGCCAGCTCGGCGCCCGTCAGGTCGAGGTACCGGGCGGCGGGGGCATGTCCCTGGCAGGATGCGCAGGGGCACCAGCTCCGCAGGTAATCGAGGGGATAGGTGGAGACGTGGCCGTCGTCCCAGGTGACGACGAGGCGTCGGGCGGCTTTTTCGTGGCGGACTTCGAGGGGTTCGGGGTAGGGAGGGACGGGGGTCAAGGCAGGTCGAAGGCGACCTCGTGCGTCTTCGCCGAGCCGCCCACCTGGTCGCGGATCGTCAGGCGCACGAGGTAGCGCCCGGCCGCGCTGTCTCCGGCCAGGGTCAGCTTGGTCGTGAAGTTGGCGATGGCTCCCTGCTCCATGGAGGTCGTGCTGCGCAGGTGCTCGACCTCCTTCTGCTGGAGGCCGGGCACGCCCTCGCCGGTAGGGCCGACCGTCTCCACGTCCTCCACGAGGTCCATCGCGTAGGTGCTGCCCTCGGGCCGCACCTTGAACCCGCTGACCTGGGTCTTGATCGTCACCGCCGTCCCGCCGGTGACTCCGGCCTTCTCGACGCCGGTCGTCTCGAGGCTCATCCCCCCGTCTCCGCCGGACGTGCTCGACTCGCCCCCCGTGTCACCGTCGACCTCGATGCCGGAGATCTTCCACGTCCCGCCTTCCTTGACGAGCTGATAGGTCACCCGCTCGCGGGTCCCCGACGCGGCGCTCAGGAGACCGGACAGCTCGGCGGTCTGGTTCTTGACCGACCGGTTCCAGAAGGTCGAGTCGCTGTTCTCCTTCAGGCCCGGGTGACGCGACACGAAGGCCTCGAAGGCCGGCCGCGACATGCGGGCCCGGTAGCTCTGGCTGAGCCGCGCGTAGGCGCCGTCGACGTCCCCCCCGCGCAGGTCCTTGAGCTGGGCGCGCACGACCGCCACCGCGTCGCCCGTCATGTAGAAGGCCGCGCCGCCGATGAGCCCGATCCCGAGCAGCACCAGGAGCAGGCATCCGCAGCAGCCGGTGAGGCCCCAGAAGATCGGGCCGCGGCCCTTCCGGGCTGGAGGCGGCGCTTCGCCGGGCACCGCCGCCGGCGGTGGTGGCGGCGGCCCTCCGGCCCGGACCGGCGCGGGCGGCCGGGGTGGAGGAGCGACCGGCCGAGGAGGAGGCGCCGCGGGGCGCGGGGGAACCGGGGGCGGCGCGGCGGCAGGAGCGGGCCGCGGCGGGATCGGAGGCGGCGCGGCGGTCGGAGCCGGCCGCGGGACCGGGGGCGGCGCAGCCGCGGGACGGGGAGCCGGGGGAGCCGGTGGCCGGGGAGCCGCCGGGGCCGGCGGAGCCGCGGCGGGGGGCGCGGGCCTCGGCGGCGCGGGGGGAGCGGGCGGCTGGGGCCGGGAAGGAGGCGCGATGGGGGTGGGAGCGATGACGGTCGCCTCGGGCCCGGTGGTGAGGATCGTGGTGGCGGCGTCCTCGCCCTCGATCTCCACCTTGTAGGCAACGGCCCCGAAGCGCACCTCCTGGCCGCTGTGCAGCTGCGCCTCGGCGACGCGCTGGGAGTCGAGGAACGTGCCGTTGGCGCTCCCTTGATCGACCACGTACCAGCTCGCTCCCCGGCGCTCGACGCGCGCGTGCTTGCGGGAGACCGAGCCGTCCCCGACCACGACGTCGCAGGTCGGATCGCGGCCGACGAGGGTCTGGTCCTTGGCGACCTCCACCGGTCCGCCGCCGGCGGCGGGCATGAGCCGCAGGTTGGCCATGGTCGAGCTCCTCCTCGGGTGGTGCTTACGCTGTCGGGGGGACCGCGCCCGCGCCGATTCTAGAGGGGCGGGCGCGCGATCGTCAACAAAGCGGCGGCGCTTTGACTCGCCGGGCGGCGGGGCTAGAATCGATGTTCCTCATGTTCGCGTCCCGGCTCTTCGACGCCCTGGCCTCGCTCCGCCTCGCGGTCGTGACGATGGTGACCCTGGGCACGGTCTGCACCACGGGCACCTTCTACGAGATGAACCACGGCACCGCGGCCGCCCAGCGCGACGTGTACCGGACCTGGTGGTTCGCCCTCATCCTGGCCACCCTGGGCACCAACATCTTCTGCGCGATGATGAAACGCTACCCGTGGAAGAAGCACCACACGGGGTTCGTGATGGCGCACATCGGCATCCTCACGCTCCTGGCCGGCTCGCTCGTCTCCCTCCACTTCGGCCTCGACGGCAACCTCGCCCTGTTCGAAGGGGAGACGGGAGACCGGGTGGCGCTGCTCGACAAGGCCCTGCAGGTCGCCCTGCCCGGCGGGTCCTACGCCAGCTTCCCGGTGGTCTTCGAGAAGGATCCGCCGCGCCCGGGCCACGAGTGCCGCTTCTCCGTTCCCGGCACCGGCGTCGTCCTGGTGGCCGAGGAGTTCCTGCCCCACGTCGCGCTGCGGGAGTCCTACGAGGAGGCGGCCGCCGGAGGGCCCGCCCTCCACTTCGTGCTCGAGGCTCCCTTCGCGCGGCAGGATTCCTGGCTGGCCGCGGCCGACCCGGCGCGCTCCCGGATCGACTTCGGTCCGGCCGCCTTTGCCTTCCTTCTCGCGCGGGAGGGCCAGGACGTGGCCGCGCGGGCGCGGGGCGCTCCGGGCAAGAACAGCCTCTCGTTCGTGCTCGCTCCCGGCGGCCGGCTGCTCTACGGGCTCACGACCGCGCGGGGCCAGGTCTCGCAGGGCGAGGTCGTGACGGGACGTCCCGTGGAGACGCCGTGGATGGGGATGAAGGTCACCGTGGACCGATTCCTGGAAAGAGCCGCCCCGCATCGGACGGTGAGCCCGGCCCCCCCGCCCGAGAAGGACGAGCGGCGGCTCTCCGCGGTGAAGGTCCGGCTCCAGGGGCCGCGGGGACGGAGCAACCCCGAGTGGGTGGTCTGGACCGAGGCGCGCAAGGTCGCGTGGGAGAGCGGCACGGCGACCGTCGCCTACCGTGCTCCCGAGGTGGCGCTCCCCTTCCAGGTCCGCCTCCTCCGCTTCAACTCCGACAAGTACCCGGGCTCCAGCATGGCCGCCACCTACGAGAGCTGGGTCAGGGTGGACGACCCCGAGCGCGGCGTCTCCGAGCACCACATCTCCATGAACCACCCGTTGCACTACCGCGGGTACATCTTCTTCCAGGCATCCTTCGTCGAAGGAGAGCCGATGATGTCGATCTTCTCCGTCGCGCGCTCGCCGGGGCTGCCCCTCGTCTACGTCGGCGTGGGCCTCATTTCGATGGGCGTGCTCTGGATGTTCTACCTGAAGCCGATGCTGGCCCGGCGGGATGCCGCGCGGGCCCTGCTGGCGCACAAAGAGCGGGAGTCTCGCCATGAAGCTCCGTCCGCTGATGCTGCTCGCGGCCGTCCTGGTGCTGCCGAGCCCGCTTCGAGCGGGGCCTGAGCTCGGTCCCCTCCGCACCATCGCCATCCAGGACGGCGGACGCCTCAAGCCCCTCGACACGTTCGCGCGCGAGACGGCCCGCCGCGTCTCCGGCGCCGTCCCCTTCACCGGCGGCGAGTCGGTGCGCGGGCTCGATCCCATGGAATGGCTCCTGGCCATGATGGCCGATCCCGCCCGCTGGCGGCAGGAGCCGATCGTCAAGGTCTCCCATGCCGGCGTGCGCGCCTCGGCCGGCCTGCCGCCGAAAGCGGACCAGCGCTACTCGTTCGCCGAGCTGACCACCCACGCGGGCTTCCTGGCCGCGGCGGACAAGGTCCACGAGAAGCTGCGCCAGGACCGCGAGGCGAAGCTGGACCCCGTGGAGCGGGAGGTCTCGAGCCTCTACGACACGCTCGCGGTGATGGCCGGGATCTTCTCGGGAGAGGCGCTGCGCATCGTGCCGCATCCGACCGACAAGAACGGCGCCTGGTTCTCCCTGGCCGACCTCGACGACGTGGCCCAACCGCCCATCCAGCGGATCAAGACGCTCACCGCCGCCCTCATCGCCGCTTACCAGAGCGACGACCGCGCCAGCCTGGGAGCGGCGGCGTCCGCCCTCAGCCGGCGGCTGGCCGAGCTGGCCCCCGCGACGTACCCGCCGGCGAAGGAGCTGGGCGTCGAGGTCCAGTACAACCGGATCAAGCCCTTCCGGCTCGCCTGGATCGCCTACCTCTTCGGCTTCCTCCTCCTGCTGGCGAGCTTCCCGCTCGGCGCGCGCTGGGCGGGGCGGAGCGGCCTGGGCCTGGTCCTCCTCGGCTTCGCGCTGCACGCCTGCGGCATGGGGCTCCGCGTCTACATCTCGGGCCGGCCGCCCGTCACCAACATGTACGAGTCGGTCGTCTGGGTGGCGTGGGGAGCGATGCTGTTCGCTCTCGTCTTCGAGGCGGTCTACAAGGCGCGCTACTTCGCGGTGGCCGCGGCGGGCCTGGCCACGCTGTGCCTCATCCTGGCCGACAACGTCCCCATCCTCGACGGCTCCATCGAGCCGCTGGTGCCCGTCCTGCGCGACAACATGTGGCTGACCGTGCACGTGCTGACGATCACCCTGGGCTACGCCGCGTTCCTGCTCGCCATGGGCCTCGGCCACGTGAACCTCGGCCTGTACTTCTTCGCCCCCGGCAAGACCGCGCTGTTCAAGACGCTCTCGCTCTTCCTCTACCGCGCCCTGCAGGTCGGCACGCTGCTGCTCGCCACCGGGACCATGCTGGGCGGCGTGTGGGCGTCCTACTCGTGGGGACGGTTCTGGGGCTGGGACCCGAAGGAGACGTGGGCCTTCATCGCCCTGCTCGGCT
>QHVM01000099.1:15484-22777 GCA_003223555.1 Acidobacteriota bacterium
GGCGGTGGGCTCCATCCTGGGCTTCCTGCTCGTGCTCATGGCCTGGTACGGGGTGAATTTCGTGCTCGGCACCGGGCTGCACTCCTACGGCTTCGGCTCCGGGGGCTATGTCTACGTCGGCGGATTCGTGGCCTTCGAGGTGCTGGTGATCGTGGCCGCCCTGCTGCGGCGGCGGGCCGAGGAGGCGAAGAAGCGTCCCGAGGTGCCCGCTCCGGGAAAGCTGCAGCCCGCGTCGTAACGCGAATGCGGCGCGCTCCGCTGCGCGCTTGGCGTCATCAAGCATCTCGCGTCCGAGTCAATCGGCCGCGAGATGTCAAAGGAGACGCTCCGCTGCGCGCGCCGGACGCTGGCGCCGGAGGAGATTCGCTCCGCGCGTGCCGGACGCTGGCGCCGGAGGAGATTCGTTCCGCGGGCCGGACGCTTGCGCCGGAGGAGTTTCTGGGCGGCAGCTGGGGATATCATCGGGAGAACTGGAGGTCATCATGACGCGCCTGCTCCTCGCCGGCCTTGTCCTCACCGTCCCGGTCTCGCCCGCGCTCGCCGCCGAGCAGACGGTGAGCTACAAGAGCGGCGACGAGACCGTCTCCGGCCTCCTGGTCATTCCCGACGGCAAGGGGCCGTTCCCCGGCGTCGTCGTCATCCACGAGTGGTGGGGGCTGGACGACTGGGTGAAGTCACAGGCCCGGGCCCTGGCCAGGGAAGGCTACGCGGCGCTCGCGGTGGACCTCTACCGGGGCAAGGTCACGAGCAAGCAGGACGAGGCGCACCAGCTCATGAGCGGGCTCCCCGAGGACCGCGCGGCGCGGGACCTCAAGGCCGCCTTCGCCTACCTGCAAGGCCGGGCCGACGTGAAGAAGGACCGCATCGGGGTCATCGGCTGGTGCATGGGCGGCAAGTACTCGCTGAAGCTGGCGACGGAGGAGCCGCGGCTGGCCGCGGCGGTCGCCTACTACGGGGCGCCTCCCACCGACCCCTCCGCGATCGCCCGGATCAAGGCGCCCGTTCTCGGCAACTACGGCGCGGAGGACAAGGGCCCCTCGCCCGACCAGGTGAGGGCCTTCGAGGCGGCGCTCAAGAAAGCCGGCAAGACGATCGACGTGAAGTTCTACGAAGGGGCCGGCCACGCCTTCGCCAACCCCAACAACCCCTGGCGCGGCTACCGCGAGGCGGCCGCCAAGGACGCGTGGACCCGCACGGTCGACTTCTTCGCGAAGCATCTCAAGAGAACGGCCTAGACCGGCTCTTAACGCAGAGGACGCAGAGGAAAACGAAGAGGACGCGGAGGAGACTGAATTAATTGGCGTCTCTGCGTCCTCTCCGTTCGTTCTCCCCATCCTCTGCGTTTAAAGGCAATTCACGGCAGCGATAGCGCGGGCTGGTGGGCGTGGAGGAACCAGCGGTCGAGCACCACCCGGCGCGTGAGCCAGCGCGAGGCCAGCACCGCCGCGCCCAGTCCTTCGACGAGGCGTGACGGGAGAAGGCCGGCGAATCCACGGCCGGATGGCCGGCGGCCGAACCGCGCTTCGATCCGCCGCCGGTAGGGCTCCAGGTCCGCCGCCCCGCCGCGGCCCCGCGCCTGGAGGATCGTCTGCGCGGCGAGCAGGCCCGACTCCACCGCGGGCCGGATGCCCTCGCCGCTCTGCGCGTAGGCGAGGCCCGCCGCGTCGCCCACGAGGAGCACCCCATCGCCGACGAGCGGCCGGGGGGCGGTCTCATAAAGAAGATAGGCGTGGCCCTTGAGCCGGCCCGTCACGCTCTCCGGGAGGCGCTCCCGGCGGCGCAGGAAATCCATGAAACGGGCCACGTGGGCGGAGAGCCGCTCGCCTCCTACGCGACCGTAGCCGACGTTCACCACCCCCTGCTTGCGGAAGACCCAGCCGTAGCCCTTGAGATCGCCAGCGAAGTACAGCTCGGGCGCCTCCGGCTCCACCGGACAGTCCTCGCCCGGCTCGAGAGCCACCTCGAACTCCTGCGCCGCGACCACCGGCTCGCCGGCCCCGCCTCCGCCGAGGTGGCGCGCCACGGGGCAGAAGTGCCCGCCGGCGCCGACCAACACCGGCGCCGTGATCTCGCCGTTGACGGTCCAGACGCCGTCTGCGCGATGCAGGCCGGCCAGCGGCGTGGCCGGCCGCACCTCGGCCCCCGCGCGGCACAGCAAATAGTGGTCGAACTCGCAACGCCGGATGCCGAAGCTCACCGCCCGCGGGTAGCGGGTCACGACGTCCCGGCCGCCGATGCGCCCGGTGCGGAAGGCGGTGATGGGCTGGAACGTCCGGCCCCGCCGGTACTCTTCGGTGTCGAGCTCCAGCGCGGCGACGACCGCGGGGGTGATCCAGCCCGCGCAGACCTTGTCGCGGGGGAACGAGGCGCGGTCGAGCACCACCACCTCCCGGCCCGCGCGCCGCAGGGCCCACGCGCAGCTCGAGCCGGCGGGGCCGCCCCCCACGACGACGGCGTCGCAGCGGCGCATGGCCGGCCGGTCAGGCCCTCTCGCCGTACAGGTGGTCGCGGGTCGAGGGGATCTCGTTGTCGCCCGGGCGGGCGAACACCACCTGGAAGAGCTGCATCCAGCCCGTGGCGAACGCGGCCCGCGAGCCCGCCAGATACAGCCGCCAGGCGCGCACGAACGGCTCCCCGAACATGGCTCGCACCTGGCCCACCGCGCCCTCGAAGCGGGCCAGCCAGTGCTCCAGGGTGCGCGCGTAGTGCAGGCGCAGGTTCTCCACGTCCAGCACCGAGAGCCCCCGCGGCTCCAGCACGTCTCCGAGCGCCTCGCGCAGGGTGGGCGGATAGGCGCCCGGGAAGATGCGGCGCCGGACCCACGCGTTCAGCGGGCGGACGCGGTCGCGGCCGATGAAGTGGAGCAGGCCGCGCCCTCCGTCGGCACGCAGACAGCGGTCGATGACCTCGCCCAGGGCCGAGTAGCGCTCCTTGCCCACGTGCTCCAGCATCCCCACCGAGACGAAGACGTCGAACCTTCCGCGGATGTTGCGGTAGTCGTCCTCGATGAACTCGACGCGGCCGTCGAGGCCTTCGGAGCGCGCCCGATCCCGCCCGTAGCGGACCTGCTCGGTCGAGATGTTGAAGGCCTTGACCTCCGTCCCGTAGTGCCGCGCCATGTGCAGGGCCAGGGCCCCCCACCCGCAGCCCGCCTCCACCACCCTGTCCCCCGGCCGCAGCCGCAGCTTGCGGCAGACGTGGTCCATCTTGGCCACCTGGGCCCGCTCGAGCGTCTCGCCGGGGACGGGGAAGTACGCGCAGGTGTAGAGCATCTGCTCGTCCAGCCACAGACGGTAGAACTCGTTGCCGATGTCATAGTGGTGGTGGATGTTCTCCCGGGCCCGCCGCAGCGTGTTGGGCCGCCGCACGGCCAGCCGCGGCGCCGGCCGCGCGCTGCGCCCATCCTTCTCCCAGGCCCGGTAGGTCTCCTCGAGCATCGACGGGAGGTCGCCGAGCACCTCGAGCCGGCCCGTGGTGTAGGCCTCGCCGAAGTTCAGCTCGGGGTCGAGGAGGAGGCTCACGAGCGTGCGCCGGTCCTTGACCAGCAGCCGGCCGGCCACGGGTCCTTCCGGGGGAGAGGTCTGGGTCCCGTCCCAGAGCACGAAGCCCACCGGCGCGCGGCCGAAGCCCCGCTGCAGGAGCGACAGCATCCACCGGTCGAGCGCGCGCGGGTGACCGTTCCGGGAAGATTCGCGTTCGAGGGTCTGGAGTTCGGTCGAGGCTTTGTGGTTCATGGAGGATTCTCCGAAGCCTCCATCTTAGTCCGAATGTGCCGCGCTTCGCTGCGCGTCCGACGTCGTCGAGGGCGGGAGCTGGGAATGGATCCTCGCGTCCGCCGCAAGGGAAACGCTCCGCTGCGCGCGGCAGACGTGTTGGCCGGCGACGATCGGTCAGGCCGGAGCGGGGACAGCCGCGGGCGCGGGTAGGGTGTCCTCCAAGCGGGGGAAGCAGAGCCGGCGGAAGTTGCAGCGGCGGCAGACCTGGGGACGGTCGATCATGGGGAAGTCCTCGCGCCGGGCCAGGTTCGACAGAGGGTCGAGGAGCAGCGCCTTCATGGTGCCCGCGCTCTTCGTCACGAAAGACCGGGCGTGGTCGAGCTTGCGCCGGTCCACCGAGCGCCGGACGTAGCGCGGGATGGCCAGGTAGGCCAGCTCGGTCTGGATCTCCTCGGGCGCGGCCCAGCCCTGCGCGGCCGCGTAGAGGGCGTAGCCCGCGACCTGCACCTCGGAGAACTTCCCCTCTCCCCGGCCGGTCTTCCAGTCCACGATCACCACCCGCCCGTCGCTGGCGCGAAACGCAAGGTCCATGCGCAGGTAGACGGGCACGCCGCCGACGTCGAACGAGACGAGCTCCTCCAGGCTCAGCCACCGCCCGCGCCCCGCCCCGTAGGCCTCGGCGAGGATCGGGCTCTTGAAGAAGTTGCGCAGCGAGCGCATGACCGTTCCGACCAGGATCTTCTTGTCCTCCGGGTCGACCGGCAGCCGGTACTCGTGCTCGAAGAGGCGGAAGCGGGCCGAGCCGGCCTCGCTCTCTCGCCAGTCGGTGAGCATCTGGGAGTGGACGGCGGCGCGGATGAGGGCCTCCTGCTCGTCGGGGGAGGGGATGGCGTCACGGGACCTGAGGATGGCCTCGATCGTCTCGTGGACGACGCTCCCCGCCCAGAGGGGCAGGGCGGAGAGCCGCTTCAGCCGCAGCACCTCCGGGTCTTCGTTGGCCGCGTAGTAGGAGTAGAAGTAGCGGCGGCGGCAGCGGGCGAACGCGTCGTGCCGCGAGACCGACCAGGAGAACTCGCTTCCCACCGCCCGGAACGTAGCACGTGGTGCGGACAGGCCAGGCCCGAGACCGGGCCGAGGCTCCGGTGGTCCAGCCCGTGAGCTACTTGCCGCCCGCCGGCGGCTTGCCGTCGCGGTCGCGGTAGGCGACCGTCCCCAGCTTGAGGGCGGCGATCTGCGGCTCGGCCTGGGCGCGGTCGCCCACCGCCACCACCAGCATGCGGTCGGGGGTGAGGTGCCGCCGGGTGGCGGCGAAGACCTCGGCCGCGGTCATCGACGCCAGCCGCGCGGGCAGGCCGGCGTAGTAGTCCGGCGGCAGGTCGAAGAGGAAGAGCTGTCCCACCGTGCCCACCGCGCTGCGGGTCGTCTCGAACAGCGCGGGCAGCGAGCGGGTGATCGAGTCCTTGGCCAGGGCCAGCTCATCCGCGCTCACCTCGGCCCGGGTCATGCCCTGCGCCTCGCTCAGCATCTCGTGCACCGAGGGGCCGGTCACGTCGGTGCGGACGGCCGACCCCACGAACAGCGGGCCGACGCCGCGACTCTCGTTGAGGCTCGAGAAGGCGCCGTAGGTGTAGCCGTGCTTCTCGCGCAGGTTGAGGTTCACCCGGCTCGAGAACAGGCCGCCCAGGATCGTGTTCATCACGTTCAGGCGCTCGAAGTCGGGGTCGGCCCGCTTCACCCCCAGCTGGGCCATGAGGAGCGCGGTCTGCGGCGCCCCGGCGGTGTCCACGAGCACCACGCGCTCCGGAATCGAGGCCGGCGTGGGCGGCGCGGGCGTCGCCACGGCCGACCCGGCCCAGCCGCCGAAGGCCTGGGTGGCCAGCCGCCGGGCCTCGGCCTCCGTGAGGTCGCCGGCGAGCACGAGGGCGGCGTTGCCGGGCGAGTAGGAAGAGCGGTAGAAGCCGGCGACGTCGTCGCGGGAGATCTTCTTGAGGGCCTCCTCGCTCCCGAGCGGCGTGTGGCCGTAGGGGTGGCCAGGCCCGTAGAGGGCCGGATACAGGACGCGCAGGGCGATCTGGAACGGCGAGTCGCGCAGCTGGAGCAGCGACGTCAGGCGGTCGCCCCGGACCCGCTCCATGTCCGCGCCGGGAAAGGCCGGAGCGAGGCTGAGGTCGGAGACGATCGCGAGGGCCCGCTCCGCGTTCGGCTTGAGGACGTCGAAGGTCACGAAGCTGCCGTCGAAGTTGGAGCCGGTGGAGAGGTTGGCCCCCAGCCCCTCGAGGTCGGCGGCGATGGCCAGCGCGTCGCGCGTCTTCGTGCCCTCGTCGAGCATGGCGGCGGTAAAGGCGGCCAGGCCGGGCAACGGGGCAGGGTCGGCGGCGCTGCCCGAGCGGACGACGAGCTGGCCGGCCACGACGGGCAGCGCGTGCGACTCGACCCAGTAGACGGTGAGGCCGTTGGGCAGCCGGAACGAGCGCGCCGCAGGCAGCGAGGCGGTCGGCGCGGGTCCCGGCCGGGGCGCCTCGTTCCGCCACGCTTCCTTCGACACCGACGGCGCCTCGGCGATGGCGGGCACAGGGGCGGCGGGCGGGTTGGGCGGCAGGACCTTCTCGCCCGGCACGCCGTAGACCACCACCCGGTGGTCGGGCCGCAGCTGCGCCGCCGCGAAGACCTTCAGCGAGGCGGGCGTGATCGCCGCATAGCGGGCCAGGTCCTGGTTGAGGTAACCGGGGTCATGGACGAACTGGTTGTAGAGGTTGAGGCGGTTGGCGACCCCGTTCATGCTGCCCAGGCTCTCGAGGCTGAGCACGGTCGAGGAGTACATGGCGTTCTGGGCCGCGGCCAGCTCGTCGGCGGTGGGCCCGCTGGCCGCGTAGGCGGCCAGTTCGGCGTCGATCGCCTTCTCCAGCTCCTCCGCGGTGTGGCCGGGCTTGGCCGTGACCGCGATCTGGAAGACGGAGCCCAGCCGCAGCGACTGCTGGCTGGCGCTCACGCTCTGCGCGATCTTCTTGTCGTAGACGAGGGAGCGGTAGAAGCGGCTGGCCTTCGACCCGCCCAGGATGCGGGCGGTGAGGTCGGCCTCGGCGTCCCCCGGCTGGAAGATGGGGGGCGTGATCCAGGCCAGATACACCCGCGGCAGCTCCACCTTGTCCTTGACCATCGCCCTCCGCTCGCCGGTGATGGCCGGGGTGGTCGCCTCCACCGGCGGCACGGCCGGTCCGCGGGGGATCGTGCCGAAGTACTTCTCGACGAGCGCCTTCGTCCGCGCCACGTCGATGTCGCCGACGATGGCGAGGCTGGCGTTGTTGGGGGCGTAGTAGCGGCGGAAGAACTCCCTCACGTCCTCGAGCTTCGCGGCCTGGATGTCCTCGTGGGACCCGATGACGTTGGCGTAGTAGGGATGGCCGTTGGGGAAGAGCCGGTGGAACAGCTCCTCCTCCACCAGGCCGTAGGGCTGGTTCTCGACGCTCTGCCGCCGCTCGTTGCGCACGACGTCCTGCTGGTTGGCGAGCTTGGCCTGGTCGAGCCGCTCCAGGAGGAAGCCCATCCGGTCGCTCTCCAGCCAGAGCGCCAGCTCGAG
>QHVM01000062.1:0-502 GCA_003223555.1 Acidobacteriota bacterium
ATTGAGCAAGGGGGCGCTGCGGCGCGCCCCCTTGAACCCCCGCGCGCTCCGGCGAAGTGAATTCGCCTCCGCGCGCAGCTTGTGGCTGCAAGTCGCGCTAGAGCGGCGCACCCCCCAAACCCCCACTCGCTCCGCGGGAGTGAATCCCGCTCCGCTCGCCGGTGGTGCCTGAGGTGGGGGTGCTAGCGGCGCACCCCCCAAACCCCCCACCGCCTCGCCGAAGTGAATTCGGCTCGGCGGCCCGCGGTGGCGCTCAGGGCGTGACGGTGAAGAAGGTCCGGCCCTGGGCGGTCGCGCCCGACTGGCTCAGGAGCGCCCGCACCTCGTAGCGACCCGGGGCGAGGCCCTCGGCGGGGACGTGGGCGAAGTAGGGGATCCGTCCTTTCGGATCGGCCGCCGGCAGCTCGAGCAGGCTCTGGCCGACCAGCCGGTGGTCGCGCACCAGCTCGACCAGCAGCTCGGACCGGGCGGAGGCGGGACGCGGATAGGCCACCACGAACAG
>QHVM01000062.1:516-30730 GCA_003223555.1 Acidobacteriota bacterium
CGGAACGGGTCTTCCGACGGAAGCGCGCGGTCGGGGACGGGCTCCGTACGCTTGACGAGCGCCAGGTCGCTCAAGCTGACCGCGGTCGTCGGCCGGGCGACGTCCAGGCGAACGCGCGCGACGCCGCGCTTGTGGCCGAGCTGGTCGACGACGGCCAGCTCGAGGGCGTACCGCCCGGGCGCGAGGCGGAACGACCGGCTGAAGACCGCGTTGCCCTGCTTCAGGGCGTCGCGACGGGCCCGCGGGAGGAAGACCGGCGAGTCCTCGCTGAACTTCTCCACCACTGCGCCGGCCGCGTCGCGGACGAGGGCCATGATCGAGAAGTGGGCGCGGTCGGTCTCCGGCCGGCCGTCGGGCTCGAAGAGCATCGCCGAGAGGGGGATCTCGACGATCGCGGTGTAGCGCACGGCGTCACCGTCGGGTCCGAAGCGGAAGACGCTGGTGCGGAGCGGGACCTCCTCGGGAGCGGGCGTCGCGCGAAGCGCACGCAGCAGGTCCAGCTCGTAGGCGAAGTTCACGCTCCCCTCGCCGGGCGGGATCGCGAAGTAGCCGCGGCGGGCCTGCACGGTGATGCCGGGCCGGCCGACCTTCACGTCGATCCGCCGGAAACGGCCGTCGTATTGCTTGCGCAGCGGCTCGTAGGCCAGCTCGTAGTAGCCGCGCAGGTCGCCCACCGCGCGCTCGATGCCCCGGCGCACGTCGTTGCTCTCGCCGATGAGGGCCCCGCCCGTGCTCTCGGCCAGGTCCCGCAGGGCGCCCTGCGCGTCCAGCCGCAGCGCGGCCTCGGCGGTGTCGGAGGCGAGGACCTCTTCGCGCGTGACGGGCCCGACGCCGCGGCTCCTCATGCCTCGCTCGCCGGCCCGGGCCGCCTCCAGGAGCGCCTGCCGGGTCGATTCCAGCCTCGGCGCGTCGGCGAGGCCGCGCGCGTCGACGGCGTAGACGCTGACGTTGGCCCGGTTCGCCTCGCTGATCGCGGTCTCGAGGACGTGGACGAGCGCCGGCGGCACCTGCAGGCCCTCGGAGAAGAACAGGATCGTCTTGCGTCCGGCCAGCCGCTGTTGCTGCTTCGCCAGGGCCAGGATCGCATAGAGCGACGAGTGGCCCTGCTGCTCGCGCTGCAGCGTCTCGGTGAGCCGCAGGGCGTCGACCGCCATGCGCGCCATGGCCGCCTCGCGCCCCAGCCGGGCCAGCGACAAGGCGCCGCCGCTGCTCGCGACCGTGGCCGCGGACTCGACACGCTGCTGGGCCGCCTCGGCCTCTCGTCCGGCCTGCTCGAGCTGCTCGGTCGCCCGCGTGTACTGCGTGTCCACCTGCCCGGTCGCTTCTCGGACGGCGGCCTCCAGCGCGTCGCGGTCGGCCGTGAACTGCTGCACGAGACGCAGGCTCTCCCGGACCTGGAAGACCGACACCCGCAGGTCGGGCCGGTCGGCCAGCTTCAGGAGCGAGAGGCCGGCCTGCCGGGCGATGCGCCGGCCCTCGGGCCCGAGCTGGTCGAAGACGACGGTGACCAGGTTGACGTGCCGGGAATCGCCCGGACCGGCGGCGGGCTCGGTGGGCGCGGTCGTCGTGCCGTCCGGGCCGTCGCTCGCCGCCGCCACCAGCCGGAACGACGCGACCGGCTGCCGCACGCCGTCCTCGAAGACCGTCACCTCGTCCGGCCGGAGGTCGCGCACGGTGCGGCCCTTGCGGTCGCGCACCACCACGTCGAGCACGACCACGTCGGCGCCGGCCGGGAAGACCGGCGTCTGCGGATCCGGAGGCGCCGCTCCCAGGGCCAGGAACGCCAGCGCGAAGCACGGAATGCCGCCCGGGCGCGTCATTCGCGATCCTCGCGAACGGTGACGTACCGGTTCGCGGGCAGCCCGGTCAGGACGCTGACCTCACCGCCGGGCCAGCGCACCTCGAGGCGCTGGGCCTCGGCGGCCGAGCCCAGGCCGAAGAGCAGGCGCGGATCGGAGGCTGACGCGTAGCTCGTCCCTCCCGCCCGCACCTGCACGCGCTCCTTGCCCTCGGCGGTCACGCGCACCAGGGCGCCCACGCCGTCGCGGTTGCCGCGCGTGCCCTCGAGCCGGACGCCGAGCCAGTGGTTGCGGTTGCCGCCGTCGTTGCGCAGCAGGCGCGGAGGCTCGCCCACGCCCAGGAGCAGGATGTCGGGGTCGCCGTCGTTGTCGACGTCGCCGACGGCCAGGCCGCGGCCGACCATCGGTCGCGCCAGGCCCTGGGCCCGCTCCGCCGCCGCGCGCCGGAATCCCCGCCCCGTGTTCTCGAACAGCAGAGCGGGTTCGGCATGGGTGATCCCCGGCCACACCGTCGCCACCGGCTCGAAGGGATGGCCGTTCGCCACCACCAGGTCGACGAGGCCGTCGTCGTCCTCGTCGAGGAACCGGGCCCCGAACCCGCTCATGGGGAGGCTCGCCTCGGCCAGCCCCATCTCCCGCGCCATGTCGCGGAAGACCCCGTCACCGGAGTTGTGGAAGAGCGAGTCGCCCTGATGCGTGAAGTTCGTCACAAAGAGGTCGAGCCGGCCGTCTCGATCATAGTCGCCGACGTCGACCCCCATCGCGCCCCGCGCCCGCCCCGCGGGGTCGAAGGCGACGTCGGCCCCCAGCGCCACCTCGGAGAACGTGCCGTCGCCGCGGTTGCGGTAGAGGAAGTTCGGGACGGTGTCGTTGGCCTGGAAGAGGTCGATGCGGCCGTCGCCGTCGAGGTCGGCCGCCACCACGCCGAGCCCTTTGCCGTCCGCGCGGGCCACCCCGACCGCCGCTCCGACCTCGGTGAAGCGCCCGCCGTCGTTGCGGTAGAGGACGCTGCGCGAGCCGCGGAAGCGGTCGATCGAGCAGAACGGCCGGTCACCGATCATCTGGCAGGGCAGCGCGCCCTCCGGGTCGAAGTCGAGGTAGTGGCAGACGAAGAGGTCGAGGTCGCCGTCACCGTCGTAGTCGAAGAAGGCCGCGCTTGTGCCCCAGCGCGTCTCGGCGGGCAGGGCGGCCGCGGTCACGTCGGTGAACGTCCCGTCGCGGTTGTTGTGGTACAGGTGGTGGCTACGATAGCCGGAGACGTAGAGGTCGGGCCAGCCGTCGTTGTCGTAGTCCCCGACCGCGAGGCCCATCCCGCGCATGGGACCGCCGAGCCCCGCCCGGGCCGTGACGTCGGTGAAGGTGCCGTCGCCGTTGTTGTGGTAGAGCGCGTCGCGGGGGACGCGGCCGTCCGCCTGCGGCTCCAGCGTATAGGACACGAGGTAGATGTCGAGGAGCCCGTCCCGGTCGTAGTCCACGAAGCCGCCCCCGCCGCCCATCGTCTCCACCAGGTTCCAGCCGCGGGACGCGATCCGCCCGATGGTCCACCGGATCCCGGCCGCCGCGGTCGCGTCCACGAAGACCGGCTTGAGGGACGGCGCCTCGGGAGCGGCGGCCGTGCGCGCGACGAACAGCGCGGCCAGCGGCGCGACGGCGAGGGCCGCCCCGGCCGGCCGGGTCAACCGCGCGCTCCACCTCCGGGCCGACTCACCGCGGCCGCTCCTTGTCTGTCCCGCCCTCCACGCCGGGCTCGCCCCGCTGGATGCGCCGCTTGCGCTCCAGCTCCGCGAACGTCGCCCGCTCCTTCTCGGCGTCTTCCTTGCGACCGGCCTTTGCGTAGGCCCGGGCCAGGGAGAAATGCATCTCGGGGCTGTCCGGGGCCAGCCGCGCCGCGGTCTCCAGCTCGCTCGTCCCCCGCTCGATCTCACCCCGCTCGACCAGCGCGCGGCCCAGCGCGTTGTGCGCGGCGAAGAGGCCGGGGGCCAGCGCCACCGCCCGCTCGCCTTCCGTCTCCGCTCCCGCGTTGTCCCCCTTGCGCAGCAGCTCGAAGGCGATCTCGAGGTGGGGATAGACCGCGTCGGGCTGCAGCTCGGCCTCGCGGCGCAGCTCGGCCAGGCCCCGCTCGGGATCGCTCGTCAGCCGCGAGACCCCGTACGCATAATGCACCCACGGCTCCTTCGGGAACGCGGCCACGAGATCCGCGAACGCCTGGGCCGCTTCTTCCCCCTTGCGCGCCAGGTGCAGATATCCGGCCCGGCCGGCCTGCCGCACGAGGTCGCGCTTCGCCTCGGGAATGTCGGCGGGGAAGAGCGGCATGCGCAGCATCATCAGGCCAACCGCGTCGACGAGCCCCTCGCTCTCCGCCTCGCCGCGGGCGAGCACGGTCAGGGGCTCGATCGCCAGCTCGAACTGCCCTGCCCGGACGAGCAGCAGCGCCTGGTGGTAGCGCGCCACGCGGAGGATCTCCGGCTGGCCGCCCACGCCGAGGGCCAGACCCTTGTCCAGGTGCTCGAGGGCGCCCTGGTAGTCGGCGACGCGGAAATCGCACAGGCCGCGCAGCGCCCAACCTGGCCCGGCTTCCGGCTTGAGGGCCAGGAAGCGGCGGAAGGCCGCGCGCGCGTCGGGGTAGCGGTCGGTCTCGTAGAGGAGCGTGGCCAGGTACCACCAGCCTTCGTCCCATCGTGGCCGCAGCTTCACGCCCTGGCGGTAAAGGCGGATCGCCTCCTCGAGGTGGTTGCCCTGCCGCGCCCGGTCGGCCCGGCGCGACACGTCCGCGAACGACGGGGCGGGGACAGACGTGGCCGTTGCCGCGGAGAAGAGCACGCCGGCGACGAGCGGGATCATGGGCGCTTCCTGGCCGGCGCCGGCACCCGCGGCTCGCCTCGATAGGCCTCGCCGCTGACCTTGGCCCCCGGCTGCTGCGCCTGGAGCTGGCGCTGCAGCTCTTCGGCGATGGCCCGGTGGCGGTCGCCGTCGGCCTTGCGCTTGAGCCGATAGTAGACGAGGGCGAGCGAGACGTGCGCCTCGAGGAAGTCCGGCGCCGCCGCCACCACCCGCTCCAGCACGTCGCGGGCCCCCTCCGTCTGGCCGAGCTGCAGGCGGAGGGCGCCGACCTGGTAGAGCGCGGCGAGGTCGCCCGGCCGCAGCGACGCCGCCGTCTCGAAGCGGGCCATCGCCTCGGGCAGCGCGCCGTCCTCCTTGAGCATCACGCCCAGGAGCAGGTTGGCGTCGAAGTCGTTCGGGTTGCCAGCCAGCTCCCGGCGGAACTCCTCGGTGGCGGCCGTCGCGTCGCCCATGTTCATGACCGCCCGGCCCAGGAACACATGGACCCTGGGCAGGCCGGGGTTCAGCTCCGCGGCCCGCTGCAGGTCGTCGCGCGCGCCGGCATACTCGCCGGCCCCGAGCTTCACCGCGCCCATGAGCAGGCGGGTCTCGGCCGAATCGCCGTCGCGCAGGACGCGGTCGAGGAGGACCTGGCCGCGCTCCATCTGCCCGTCCTGGACGAGAGACAGTCCGAGCAGGTACGTCACCGCCCGGTCGTCGGGGCTCAGGTCGTGGAGCGGCCCCAGCAGCGCCGCGGCCTTGCCGTACTCGCCGAGGCGGGCGCGACACTCGGCGAGCAGCACGACCGCGTTGCGGCTCTGCGGCGTCGCGGCCACCACGCGCTCCAGCTCGGCCGCGGCGTCGGCCGGACGGCCGGCCTTCTCGAGGGCGACCGCCAGGTTGAGCCGGACGGCGGTGCGGCGGTCGTCGAGTCCGAGGGCGTCACGGTAGCGGGCGATCGCCTCCTCGTATCGACCCTGGGCCGCGTGCACCGCCCCCAGGTTGGACAGGGCCTCGACGTTGCGGGGCTGCTCCTTCAGGAACCGGCCATAGGCGTCGGCCGCGCCGTCGAGGTCGTGGGCCTGCTGCAGCCGCACCGCCTCGGCGAAGAGCGCCCGCAGCTCGTCCGCGCTCCGCGCCCGCGCCGCCGCCGAAGGCTCGGCCTGGAAAAGCACGACGAGCAGGGCGAGCGGCGCGAAAGGGATCACGGTCGGCCTCGGGGGGCGAGACCGGGATTATAAGCGGGCGCCGCGCTCCGGCGGCGCCCGCGGGTGCGCTTCGCCTAGAACGTGAACCTGAGCGCGAGCTGCACGATCCGCCGCCCGAACTTGTTGTCCTCCGGCAGGCGGCCGAACTGGTCGGCGTTGGCGAGCTTGCCGTGGTCGAACTTCAGCGTCAGATTCGTCCCGACGTCGGGGAACGCGAGCGGGTGGTTCAGCACGTTGTAGGCCGAGGTGCGGAACTGCAGCTTCTTCGCCCCGCCCAGGGCGAAGTTCTTGAAGAGTGACAGGTCGATGTTCCAGTAGGGCTGCGCCTTCATGTAGGGCAGGACGTAGTTCCCGTTGTGCCCCGGTGACGGCGCCGCGAAGCAGGCGTTGTTGAAGAGGTACCCGCTCGGCACGTTCTGCGTGGGATCACAGGTCAGCACGGGCTGGGCCGGGATCTGCGAAGAGCCCGTGATCAGCTCGTTGCCGATGTCCCGCCCGTCAGCCAGCGTGCCCTGCATATTGAAGTTCGTCCCCGCGCCGGCGATGGGGAGCGGGGCGCCGCTCACATAGCTCGTGATCCCGGCGAGCTCCCACCCGCCGAGCACGGCCTCGCGCGCGCCGCCGCTCTTGGGACCAGGAACGTTCCAGCTGTACGCCAACGTGGCGACATGGGTCCGATCGTAGCTGAGGATGCCGTAGTTGAAGTTGTGGTACGGCGTCAGGATGTACTCGGACCCGACCGCCGGGCCTTGCGCATCGCCGCGGAAGCCCAGGGACTTCGAGAACGTGTAGGCCAGCGTGAAGTTGAGGTCGCCCCGCTGTCGCGCGAGCAACGCCTGCAGGCCGTGGTAGTTCTGGGACATGCTGTGGCGGAAGACGTTGAGGTCTCCGTACTGCGGCAGCGGCCGCGTGCCATCGGCCCGGATGCCGTTGTAGTTGGCCACTCCGAAGTTCATCAGGTCCTTGCTGGTGTTGCCCACGTAGCTCGCCTCGATGTTGGTCGACCATGGCAGCTTCTGGTTCAGAGTCAGGCTCCACGAGTAGGTCTTGGGTTGCTTGCGGTCGGTGATGTCGATCGTGGACCCGTTGAACACGATGTTCCCACCGCCGAGGCGCTCGAGGCTGCTGATCTGGAACGAGGAGGTATCGCCCTGGCTGAAGCTCTTCACTCCGGCGCCGATGTCGATGAGGTCGGCGTACGGTTGCTGCGCGTCATGGCTGTAGTAGACGCCCGCGCCGCCCCGCAGCACGGTCTCGCCGCTTCCCTTCAGGTCCCACGCGAACCCCACCCGCGGTTGGAAGAACCAGGGGTTGGTCACGGCGGTCAGGGGAACGTTCGAGTCCTTGGCGTGCCAGACGACACCGGGGAACGCGCCCGCCGACGCGGCGGCGCTGTACCGGCTGATGTCGAAGGCGGCGAGCCCGATGCCCTCGCGGTCGGTCCACGGGCCGAGGTCGGACAGCCGGGCCCCGTAGCTCAGCGTCAGGTTCGGCCTGACCTTCCAGGAGTCCTGGGCGTAGAACTCCCACCGGTTCCAGCCGATGTTGTGGAGGGCGTTCTTCGTCTGCTCCTGGTAGTAGTTGGTGCGGCCGAGGAGCAGGTCGGCGAACGTGTTCCCGGTCGAGCCGCCGGCCCAGGTGTTCAGCTCCAGGTAGCCATTGCTGTTGCCGTTGCCGGGCTGATTGTTCGTGATCCGCTCGAAGTAGAAGCCGGCCTTGGCCGTGTGCGTCCCCCAGACCTTGGTCAGGTTCTGGGCCGTGTTGAACTGCCACTTGGTGGCGAAGAGCACCGGGTCGAAACCGCCCGGGTTGAAGAGGATCGGACCGTTCGACCCCCAGCCCCCGAGGTCGAAGGAGGGGATCTGGTCGTTGCTCTGGCCGAAGACGCCCTGGTAGGGATAGCCGAGGGCCTGCCGCGACACCTTCGTGCGATCGTCGATCGCGTTCGGGAAGTCGATGTAGGTCATGCCGAAGATCGACTCGGTCGTCAGCGTCGGGTCGAAGACGTGGGTGAGGCTGACCGTGGCCGAGTCGGAGGCGTTGGCGGCGGAGATCGACGAGGGATAGGGCACCTGGTCGGGCCGGTTGCGCCACCACAACCCGATCACGAACGGCTGCGTCTCGCGCTGCAGGTTGTAGCGCAGGAACATCTTCGTGTTCTCGCTCAGGTTGAAGTCCAGCCGGGCCAGGGCCTGGTGGTTGGGCTGGTCGACGAGCAGATCGTCCACGTAGTTGAAACCGCCGGACACCGCGGGATCGACGTTCGGCAGGGGCAGCGTGTTGAGGAGCGCCCGTCCGCCGCGGTCGATCTGGCTGGCCGGGATGATCCCCCCCGGGAACCCGCTGGGCACCGTGTTCACGAAGCCGCCGCTGCCCACCTGGGCGGCGCCGCTGAAATCGCCGTTCCTCATCGCCGAGGTCGGCACCCACGACTTGATGAAGCCGGTGTCGAGCCGCTGCCGGTAGTACTCGTAGCCGACGAAGAAGAAGATCTTGTCCTGCTTGAGCGGACCGGACAGGGTGCCGCCCGGATAGATGAACTTGTTCTGGACCCGGTCGCGGCTCACCTTGTTCGCGAACCACTCGTTGGAGTTCAGGTGGAAGTCGCGGAAGTAGGTGAAGAGCGAGCCGTGGAACTCGCGCCCGCCGGCCTTGGTCACGACCGACATCGCGTTGGGTCCCTTGGCGTGCTCGGCCCCGAAGTTCGACTGCAGGACCTTGAACTCCTGCACGAACTCGGTGTTGGGGTTGACTGACGTCGCGCAGTTGCAGCCGGGGTCGGCCCCCGGCGCGCCGTCGAGCGTGATGTCGAGCGACTGCGTGCGTGTGCCGTTGGCGCTGAAGTTCCCGATGGCGCTCTGGTTGTTGCCGCCGCCGCCCTGGTACTCGCCGTTGCCGTTGATGCCGATGACCTCGCCGGTGAAGCCGGGCCGGTTCGTGACGCCCTGGGTGACGGGGGTCATGCCGGGGAGGATGCGGAGCAGCTCGGCGGCGCTGCTGCTGACGATCGGGATGTTCTCGATCTGCTCGGCGCCGAGCGTCGCGCTCTTCTCGCCCGAGTTGAGCGGCACGATGGGCGTCTCGGCGGTGACCGACACCGCCTCCGTCCGGCCTGCCACGGCCAGCCGGATCGTCCGCAGGGACCGGCTGTCCCCGCCCCGCAGCACGATGCTCTTGATCTCGCTCTTGTTGAACCCCGGTAGCTCGATGCCGACCGTGTAGGTGCCGGCCGGGACGGCGGCGAAGGCGAAGAAGCCGTCGGCGTTGGTGACCGTGCGCCGCTGGTCGCCGGAGGCCTCGTTGGTGGCCGTCACGCTGGCGCCGGGCACGGCCGCCCCCGACTCGTCCACCACCGTGCCGCTCAGCTCGCCCGTGAACCGCTGGGCGTAGCCGACGCGCGGCGCCGCCAGGACCAGGACCAGTGCCGGGAGCAGAAGCCAACGCAGACGATTGCCCGTCATGCTGCTTCGCATCACGCGCCTCCGCGAAAAGTCCATGGGACCGGGAGAAAAGCTGTTCGAGCCTAGCGCCGGCCCCGGCGGCTGTCAAGGGATTTGCCACCAGCGATTTACCGTTCACTGCGGGTTAAAGGGCGGTCAGGGCGCCGCCAGCGCGTAGGCCGCCACCACGTCGGACGTGGTGCGGCTCAGGTAACCGCCCCCGCCGGCCGCGATCGCTACGTACTGCCGGCCGCTGCGCCCGCGGTACGTCATGGGCGTGGCGTGGCCGCTCGCCTCCAGCCGGTCCACCCACAGCTCGCGGCCGGTGTCGGCGTCGAAGGCCCGGAAGCGCGCGTCGTTGGTCCCGCCGATGAATAACAGGCCGCCGGCGGTCGCGATCGCGCCGCCGAGGCTCGGCGTGCCGGTGGGCGGCAGCCCGCGCGCGACGAGAGCGTCCACGACGCCGAGCGGCACCGTCCACGTGGTCGAACCTGAGTCGAGGTCGATCGCGTTGAGCGTCCCCCACGGCGGCTGCTGGCAGGGCCAGCGGTTCTCGTCCCAGAACCGGGCGTACTCGCCCCACGGGCTGCCGCGGCGGTACGGCAGGGGCGCGCTCGGCCCGGCGGGCTGCATTCCTCCGACCGCCCCCACTTCGTTGACGTTGACGTATAGCCGATGGCGCACGGGGTCGAAGGTCGCGCCGGACCAGTTCGCTCCACCGAGGGTGCCCGGGAACGTGAGCGTCAGCGACAGGCCGGGCGGCGTGAAGAGCGGCCCGGTCCGCACCGAGTCGAACAGCTCCTGGCAATAGCGGCTCGACTCCGGCGTCACGGTGCTGAGCTGGTCGCGGGTGATCGCCTGCCGCACGAGCGGCGGCGGGCGCGTCGGGAACGGCTGGGTGGGCCAGGCGGCCTCCCCGGGCACCGTGCTCGCCGGCACCGGGCGCTCCTCGACCGGGAAGAGCGGCTGGCCGGTCATGCGGTCCAGCACGAACACGAAGCCGGTCTTGGTCACCTGGGCCACCGCCGGCACGTCGCGTCCGTCTCGCTTCACCGTGACCAGCGCGGGCTCCGCCGGCAGGTCGTAGTCCCAGAGGTCGTGATGGACCGTCTGGAAATGCCAGCGGAGCGAGCCTGTCGCCGCGTCCAGGGCCACCAGAGCGTTCGCGAAGAGGTTGGCGCCCTTGCGGTCTCCGCCGTAGAAGTCGTAGGTAGCGGAGCCCAGGGGCAGGAACGCGAGCCCGTGCTCGGCGTCCACGCTGATGACCGACCAGGCGTTGACGCCGGAGCGGTCCTTCCCGCTCGCGCCTTCCCAGGTGTCGTGACCCGGCTCTCCCGCGCGCGGTATGGTATGGAAGCGCCAGACGAGCGCGCCGGTGCGGACGTCGTAGGCGCGGACGTCGCCCGCGGGACCCAGGGCGGGGAACTCCTGCAGGTGCGTCCCGACGATCGCGAGGTCGCGGTAGATCGCCGGCGGCGAGGAGACCTCGAGCTGCGCCTGCGGCCAGCCGTCGGCCACGCTGTCGCGGAGGTCGACGATCCCGCCCTGGCCGAAGTCGGACCGCCGGCGGCCGGTGAGCGCGTCGAGCGCCACGAGCCGGCCGTCGGGCGTCCCGTAGACGATGCGGCGCTCGCGGCCGTCGGCCGCTTCCCAGTAGGAGACCCCGCGGTGCGCCCTTCGCTTCACGGCGGCGCCGGCCCGCGGCGGCGGCTCGAACGACCAGACCTCCAGGCCGGTGTCGCCGTCGAGGGCGATCACTCGGCCGGACGGCGTCGAGACGTAGAGCACGCCACCGACGGCCAGCGGCGTGCACTCGAATGCGGGCGGTTGAGCATCCACCCGAGGATCGACGTCGCCCGTGTGGTACGTCCAGACCCGTCGCAGACCGCCCACGTTGCCGCGGTCGATGTCGGCGAGCGTCGAGAAGCGGCCGCCGCCCGGATCCCCGCCGTAGGTCCGCCAGTCGCGGCCCCGCCCGTCCGCGGCCGGCCGATGGGGCGACTCGGGGCCGGCCATTCCGGCGGCGGCCGCGACGAACGCGGCGGCTACGACGGGGACGAGGGTCGTGGTCGCGGCCCGGGTGGACCGCCGCGGGTTCGTCGGACGGCCACTGGACGAGCTACTCGCGCTTCCGCTCCGGGGAGGTCGGCCCGGCCAAGGCCTCCACGATGGCGGGCACGGCGACCTTTATGGCGGGCTCCAGGTCGCGCAACACCGACGCCCCGTCTCGGCGGCGGTGTATCTCGGCATCGTGCAGGAGGCCTCCGAACACCGTGATCACGCTGGAGGCGGCCGCGTTCCACCGTGCGGCTTCGGCGTCGCCGGCGGGGCTGGCGGTCTTGAGCGCCTCGGCGAGCGCGGGCGCGACGTTCTCCTCCTTCTCCTCCAGGACCCAACGGACGATCGTGCCGATGGCGGCGGGATCGGCGGTGCCGCTCTTCAGCGCCTCGACCAGCAGCCGCGGGGCGTCTTCATCGGCTTTCGGACGTTGCTCGTGCGGCCGCGTTCCCGCGCTCAACCGGCCCGCTCCCGCCATCGAGATCACCGCCATCACCACCAGCACACGCTTCATGAGTCCCCCGTAGCGCGCTCCGTCGAGCGCCGCACGCATATCCGCAGGATACCGCAACCGGGAGGCCAGCCCCAAGTCCGCTCCTTACTCGACCAGGGCGAAAGAAATGATGCTCGGCCCCGCGGCCACGGCGACGAACTGCTTGCCGTCGAACATGTAGGTCATGGGCGAGGACTTCCAGTTCGCGCTGGCCTGGAAGTGCCAGAGCGGGCGACCGCTCGACGCGTCGACGGCCATCAGCGCTCCACCGTCCTCGGCCAGGAACAAGAGGCCTCCCGCCGTCCCGAGCACGCCTCCCCAGGATCCGGCCTCGCCCGTCTGCGGCAGCTCCCAGACGACGCGCCCGGTCTTGATGTCGATCGCGCGAAGCACCTTCTGGCCCGCCTCCTCCGTGTCCTTCGTCGTGCCGTGGTAGTAGGACTTGCCCGGCTGCCACTCGCCGTTGCTCTTCGTGAAGATCGTGCACTTCTCGAGCGTCTGCACGTAGTAGAGGCCGGTCGCGGCGTCGAATGACGTGGAGAACCAGTTGGTGGCCCCTTCGACCGAGGGGCAGACCGTCCGTCCCTCGGGTGTCGGGTCCTGGTCGGGCCGCAGCACCGGACGGCCGTCGGCCCCGATCTCGCGCGCCCAGGTCAGCTTCTTCACGAAGGGCTTGGCCAGGAGGAGCCGGCCGCTCGCGCGGTCCAGCACGTAGAAGAAGCCGTTGCGGTTGGCGTGAAGCAGCAGCTTGCGGGGACGGCCCTCCCACTCCGCGTCGGCGAGGACCGCCGGCTGGTGCGCGTCCCAGTCCCAGACGTCGTGCGGCGTGTACTGGAAGAACCACTTCAGCCGGCCCGTCTTCGGGTCGAGGGCCAGCATGGAGTCGGAGTAGAGGTTGTCGCCCCGCCGCTCGCTGCCGTCGTAGTCCGGGCACGGATTGCCGGTCGGCCAGTAGAGCGTGTCGAGCTCGGGGTCGTAGGTCCCGGTGAACCAGGCGGTGGCGCAGCCGTGCTCCACGTCCTTGCCCTGCCACGTCTCCGATCCCGGCTCTCCCCGTTTCGGCACCGTCCAGAAGCGCCACGCCTCCTTGCCGGTCGCCTGGTCGAAGGCGGCCAGGAAGCCGCGCGCGCCTTCATCGCCGCCCGACGTGCCGGAGATCACCAGGCGGCCCACGGCGAGCGGCGCCGAGGTCGCGCCGTAGTTCTGGTGCCAGTCGGCCATCTCGGTGTCCCATCGCAACGCGCCCGTGAAGCGGTCGAGCGCGAAGATGTGGGCGTGGTCGGTGACCATGAAGACGAGGTCGCCTGCCACCGCGACGCCGCGGTTGGTGCCCCCGGCGGCATCGCCGGCCAGGCCCTTCGTGCGCGTGCGCCGGTACGTCCAGATGCGGCGGCCGCTCCCGGCGTCGAGCGCGTGGACCTCGTTGGCGGCCGTCACGTACATGATCCCGTCCACCACGAGCGGCGTCACCGCCAGCCGCGAGGCGTTCGGCAGGGCATACGACCAGCGGGGGGCCAGCCGGGCCACGCTCGTCCGGTTGATCTGGTCGAGGGCGCTGTAGCGGTTGCCGTCGAGCCGGCCGTGGTAGGTCGGCCAGTCCGCCTGCGACGTCACCGCCCGGTACCGCTCACCCTCCTTCCGCAGCAGGTGGACGCGCCGGTCGTGATCGAGCGAGAGGAGCTGGAGGTCGAACGAGGAACGGTTGAGTGGAACTCCGGCCAGCGTGCCCCCGTCGGTGGTCTGGACCGTGATCGGAGCCGGCGGCCATCCCTCCTTGGGGCGCAGGGTGCGCAGGAAGGCGATCAGCTCGCGCATCTCGCGATCCGGGATCGGGAAGCCGGGCATGCCCGCGGCGGGCAACCCCTCGCGGAGGAACGTTGCCAGCTCGTCGTCGCGGCGCAGGGCCAGCCGCGTCACGATCGCCGGCCCGCGCTCGCCACCGTTGCCGTCTCCGCCGTGGCAGGAGGCGCAGGTGGTCTCGAACTGGCGGCGGCCGGCCTCGGGGGCCTGGGCGAAGGCGGCCGCCGTCCAGGGCAGCGCGACGAGAACCGCCGTGGCTGGACGCACGGCCGCGGAAGATACCACGATCGCGCCGACGGTAGCCGATCGCCTTCTCCCCCTGATGGGGAGAGGCCAGGGTGAGCGGGTGAGGGGCGGGTCTCAGTCCCGCAGGCGGAGCCGGCCGAAGGCCTCGGGCGTGTGGAAGGTCTCGCTCTTCACGGTCTGCCAGTTGATGTACTTGCGGTGGTCGGGCGTCCCCTGGCACCGGTACAGGTTGATCCTGGTCTCCACGCCGGGCCGGGCGGCGACGCCGATGGCCTGCATCGGGATGCGCATCGCGCCATACCAGACGTGATGCTCCTGGTCCAGCCGCGCCTTCACCTCGTAACCCGAGTTCCATGACACGTCGTGGCTGGGCGGTTGCGCCCCGCGGTCGATCGCCAGGTCCACCCACTCCGCTTGCGGCGACACCTGGAACTCCTTGTACTTCTTGATGTCCTTGAAGTCCGCGCCGATGAACGCCTCCGCCACGTCCCAGTCCCAGAGCTTGTTCGTCTCGGTGGTGGTGGAGGGATCCGGATGCAGGTACAGCTCCTCGTACGGGCAGATGAACAGCAGGTAGAGGTTCTGGGTCGTCCACCGCGAGCGGACCTCGGTGCGGTGGCCGGGCACGACCCCCCCGAAACGGTCGTGATCCGCGATCACGCCCGCGACTCCCTTCCAGGCGGCCGCGGCGGGATCCGCGGTGAGCGCGAAGTCGGACGCCGCGCGACGGCTCACGATGACGTTCGATTCCTTCGCGCCGGCCGGCGCGCCGGCGAGCAGCATCAGCAGCACGACGACGGGGGCGCGGCGGCGCACTACTTCAGGTCCTTGATCTCGATGTTCCGGAACTGCACCAGCGCCGGCGGCGAGACCCACCGGCCGTCCTTCTTGCTGCCGTGATGCTGGAGGGCGACCGGGCCGCGCACGGCCACGCCCGGAAGCTCTGCGTTCTCGATCACCCGCTCGCCGTTGAGGAGCACGCTGAGCCGGCTGCCCTTCATCGTGATCTCGAACGTGTTCCACTGGCCGATGTCGTGGTCGGCCAGCTTCTTCGGCGTCACCGCCGCCCGCACGGCCGCTGGCATGCTCTCGTCGGTCCGGTAGCCGTAGACCTCGCCCGAGCCCACGGGCCAGCACCAGATGTTGACCTGGGCCTTGGACGACCCGCGCAGGTAGATCCCCGAGTCGGAGTCGGGGACGGCGATGAGGATCGGCTTGCCCTGGGCGTCCCGCTTGGACGTGCCGTCGGGCTTCACGATGTGGACGTTGGGGTTGGTGTAGGGCGTCTCCTTGATCCGCCAGTCGACGCGCAGGACGAAGTCGCCGAACTCCCGCTCGGTCCACAGGCTCTTGTCCTCCGCCTTGGATTCGCTCTCGGCGTCGATGTCGATCACGCCGTCGACGACCTTCCAGTGGCCGTTGTCGCCGGGTGGCACCTTCCATCCGGCGAGGTCCTTCCCGTCGAACAGCGACACGAACCCGGCCGCGTCCTGCGCCGACGCCGGCGCGGCGCAGATCGTCAGGACCGCCAGCGCGGCCGGCACGAGCTTGTTGGTCATGAGATGTCCTCCCGCGGTTGCATAGTACCCTGCGCCGATGCTTCGGGCGCGCCGCGGCGCAACTCTCCTGGCCGGCTCGCTGCTGGCGGTTTCACCGGCGCCCTCCGCCGGCTCGGCGGGCGCGCTCTTCCGCCACGAGGCGAGCCGCATGTCGATGGGCTGCGCGTACGCGATCGTCGCCTACGGCCCCGACGGCGGCGCGCTGCCCGGCATCGTCGACTCCGCCTTCGACGAGGTGGACCGCATCGACCGGCTGATGAGCCACTACCGGCCGGAGAGCCCGCTCTCCCGCCTCAACCGCGAGGCTTCCCGCGGCCCGGTCGCGGTCGAGCCGGAGCTGTTCGACTTCATCGCCGCATCGCTCCAGTACGGCCGCGACTCCGGCGGGGCCTTCGACATCACCGTCGGCCCGCTGATGAAGGCCTGGGGCTTCTTTCGCGGGGGAGGGCGCGTTCCCGGAGAGGACGAGCTGTCCGAGCTGAGGCGGCGGGTCGGCTACGAGCACGTGGTCCTGGACGCGCGGGCGAGGACGATCCGCTTCGACCGGCCCGGAATGGAGCTGGACCTGGGCGGGATCGCCAAGGGCTACGCGGTCGACCGCGCTGTCTCACTGCTCAAGAGCCGCCGGATCGCCGCCGCCCTGGTGAGCGCCGGAGGCAGCACGCTCTACGGCCTGGGCGCGCCGCCCGGCCGGAAGGCGTGGGACGTCGCGGTCCAGGATCCCGGCGATCCCGGCCGCGTCGCCGTCCGCCTCCGGCTGCGGGACCGCGCGCTCTCCGTCTCCGGCAGCTACGAGAAGTCCTTCGAGAGGGACGGCGTGCGGTACTCGCACATCATGGACCCGCGGTCCGCCCGGCCGGTGCAGGGCGTGCTGAGCGTGGCGGTGCTGTGCGGCAGCGGCACGGCCGGCGACGCCCTGGACGACGCGTTCTTCGTGCAGGGCGTCGAAGGCAGCCGGGCCTACCTGCAGCGGCTTCCGGCGACGGAGGCCTACTTCTTCCTGCCCGCGGCGGAAAGCCATTGGAGGGTGGTGCACCTGCGGAGCCGAGCGCCGGTCGAGGCTCACTTCACCGCGGACAGGTCGACGACCCCGTAGGCCGTGAGGGTGGGGAGCGTGAACTCCGTCGCTCCTTCGGCGACGACCTGCTCCTCCAGCGCCCGGCGTCCCTGGCCGGCCACGTACGCCGCTCCTTCCGGGTAGGCGCCGCGCAGGCGGATGCGCAGGCCGTCGACGTCGCGCCCGCCGTAGTTCAGCAGGTGCAGGCGGGCATGCGCCGCGTCGCCGGTGAGCCGGCCAATCACCACCTCGCTGCCGAAGATGCGCAGCGCCCGCTGCTCGTCGGTGAGCTGCCGGCGTATCCTCAAGGCGAGCGCGCTCGGCTCGCCGGCCTCCCGCAGCGGATACTCCTTCGTGCCGAGCTGCACGTTGATGCGGAAGGCCGGGGAGGGTGCCTTGACGACGCGGACGAGCAGGTTCCGGCGGACGAGCAGGTTCAGCACCTCGCCGAGCGGCCCGGAGCCGTCGTCGACCACCGCCAGGTCGGCGACGTCGGGAAGCGCGCTCGCGGGGAGCCGGGAGAGGAACGCCGTCATCCGTCCCAGGCTCTCGAGGTCCGCGGGGTCGACCTTGAGCACCGCGTCCGCCCCGTACACGTAGGCCTCCGCGGCGGCCAGCGCGGCCCTCCCCGCGGGCAGGTCGTAGGCGTACGCACCGGCCGGGTCGCGCAGGAAGCGCCATCCGTTCGCGTCGATCCACGGGCTGCGCGTCGCGGAAGCCCGGTCCGCGCGGACCCGGATGCCGGGGACGAGCAGCGGCTCGCGTACGGCCAGGTCCGCCCCGCCGAGCGCCACCGCGGAGAAGCCGGCTTTGCGCCAGGCCTCCGCCTGATCGGGGGGCACGCAAAGGCGCTCGATCCCCGCCGTCTTGAGGGAGGGCGCGCCCTCGACCCCCTCCGTCCAATACAGGCAGGGCAGAGCGGCCAGCCAGAGCAGCAGGCTCATACCTCGAGGTCCTGCACGGTGATCCGCGCCTTGTCGGCGACGCCCAGGCCGAGCTTGCCCGCGTACTCCACGTGCCCCGGCTCGCGGATGATGATGTTGACGTCGGGGTCCGCGTCGCGGGCGGCTCCGTCGTCGACCTTCAAGTGCTCCGGGGAGCGGTCCCAGATCGAGATCGCGCCGTGGGCCTTGCGCTCGTCGTCGACGATGTCGAGGAGCAGCCGGTCGATGGCCACCGGGTCCGTCGCGAACATGATCTGCTTCGGATAGAAGACGTACCGGCGCGTGCGCGCGAACGGGCCGCCGTGCCACACTCCCCGCAGGCCGTCCATGATCTGCAGGACCGTCCGGGAGCGCAGGGGCTCGACCGAGGCGAGCGTTCCCACGAACGAGTAGGTATGGGACCTGCCGCGGTGGTGCGTGCGGGCGACGTTGGAGAAGCTGCCGTAGGCGACGTTCTTCAGGCAGCCGGTGGCCCCCGTCGCCCCGTGGTCCTTGACGTTGGGGATGTTGATGATCTTGGTCAAGCGCCGGGAGACGAGCCGCATCATGTTCGAGCGGGTGTCTTCCTCGCCGAAGAGGTCGGCCTCCACGTAGGTGGCGGGGTCGTAGCCCCGGTTCTCGGCGTGGCGGTTCGCGGTCTCGGCGGCCACGATCGACACCCCCTCCGGGAGGTGCGGAGCGTAGTCCACCTCGTCGAGCTGGTTCTGGAAGCGTTCGTAGACGTAGATCTGCGCCGGAGGGATGCCGAGGGCCATGAGCTGGCGGACGGCCTCGGCCACGATCTCGTAGGAGGAGACGACGTAGGGATGGCCGCCGCAGTTGACCTTGATCCCCACGACGTCGGCAGGCATGAAGAAGCGACGCCACGCTTCCGGCGCGGTCTTGGCGCCGGTGAGCGCGCAGAGGCCGCGGGCCATCATCTCGCGCACGACGTCGTCGTTCGCGGCGTTGCTGGCGGTGTCGACCGACCTCTCCGACTTCACGGCGACGACGCGGCCCGGGTACGGTCCCGGCATGCCGGGGACGGCGGCCGCGCGGTAGCTCGTCACGACGCGCAGCCTGGGCAGCGCCTCCGGCAGGGCGGGAGCCAGCGGGGCCGCCGCCAGCAACCTGACGAAGGACCGACGATCCATGGGAGCCTCCCCCTGATCCGACCAGAGACACTACTTCCTGCCGCGGCGTCAGGTCAAAATGGGGTGGGCCATCAACGAAGGAGGGCACATTGAAGAAGACCGCGCTCGCCGTGCTGATGTCGGCGGTGCTGCCGCTCGTGGCCGCCGAGCCGACGGGGGTCGTCATCTGGTCCGGGTCGGAACTGAAGGGCTACGGCAGGAAGCTGGCCCCGAAGATGAACGAGGGAAAGGTCGCGACCGAGCGCCTGGCGACGTTCCCCAACCACTTCGCGATGGTCGCCCACCGCGAGGGCGACGGCCAGGCCGAGCTGCACGAGAAGCAGGCCGACCTGTTCGTCGTGGCCAGCGGGGAGGCGACCCTGGTCTTCGGCGGCGAGGTCGTGAGCCCGAAGACGACCGAACCCAACGAGGTGCGCGGGCCGTCGATCAAGGGCGGGGAGAAGAAGGCTCTCGCGGCGGGCGACGTCGTCCACATCCCGGCCAGGATCCCGCACCAGCTCCTGGTGCCCGCGGGCAAGGAGTTCACCTACTTCGTCCTGAAAGTCGACACGCCCTGACCCGAATCCGGCTGCGGGGCCCCGGCTCGTTGGGGTAGGATCCGGTCCCGGGAGGGACAAATGCGCAATCGAGCCGGTCGGATCCTCGTCGCGGCGCTGCTGGCGGCTTGCCTGTGGTCGGCCGAGCTGCGCGGCGCCGAGTTCGTCGAGCATCCGTTTCCGGGGATCACGTACATCACGCGGACCGACACCTCCCCGCGAAACCTGCGAATGCACATCGTGCTCGTCGATCTGACCGCCCCCGAGATCCACTTCAAGCTGACCCCTCCGGGCACGAACCTCCCGCCGTTCACGCCGCCTTTCGAGACGGTCCGGCAGACGACCCTCGACTTCCTCAACGCGTCGCATGCCCAGGCGGCCATCAACGGCCACTTCTTCCTCCCGTTCCCCTCGAGCCTCCCCGACGCGTACCTCATCGGGCTGGCCGCCTCCCGGGGGAGCGTCTACTCCGCGTTCGAGGCGCCCGTGCAGAACTATGCGCTCGTCACCGATTCGCCGGCCATCAACATCGACGCGTCGAACCACGCGAGCGTCGTCCACGCGGACACCAGCTTCGCCGACGGCAAGCACGTCCTGGAGAACGTGCAGTTGTGGAACGCCCTGGCCGGGTCGGCCCAGATCGTCACCGACGGCGTGAAGACGATCCCGGTCTACCTCGACGCCACGCATCCCGATGGCCAGCTCATCCCGCCGGGGCCGGCCAACTACTCCAACCGCAACTCCTGGTACAACCTGTTGAACGCCCGCACCGCCATCGGCCTGACCCAGGACGCCCAGACCCTGGTGCTGTTCACGGTGGACGTGCGACCGACGGGCGTCAGCACCGGCATGCGGGTCGGTGAGGTGGCCGACCTGCTGATCAGCGATTACCACGTGTACGAGGCCCTCAACCTGGACGGCGGCGGCTCGACGACGATGGCCCTGGAAGATCCCGCGACCCACGCCGGCTGGATCGTCAACGTGTCTTCCGACAACCTCAACGGCCGGTCGGGCGGCAGCAACCTGGCCGTGTACTCCGACGGCGTGGCGCCCACCACCAGGGCGACGGCCTCGCCCGGCCCCAACGCCAACGGCTGGAACCGCACGAACGTCACCGTGACCCTGGACGCCGCCGACAATCCCGGCGGGTGGGTGGACCAGGTCCATTACTCGCTGGACGGAGCGCAGAAGAGCGACCCGCAGGTCGTGGCCGGGCACACGACCTCGTTCGACGTCATGACACCGGGAGTCACGATCGTCACCTACTTCGCCACCGACGCGGCCGGGAACGAGGAGGCGGCCGAGACGCTCACCGTCCGGCTCGACGGAGCCGCGCCGGTCATCTCGGGCCTGCCGGTCCACCGTTGCACTCTATGGCCGCCCAACCACCAGATGGTCGAGGTCGCCACCGTGAGCGCCGCGGACGCGCTTTCGGGCGTGGCTCCCGGCTCGTTTCAGGTCACGGCGAGCAGCAACGAGCCGTCCGATCCCGGCGATCCCGACGTCGTCATCGCCCCCGACGGCTCGGGCGGGTTCACGGTTCGGCTCCGGGCCGAGCGGCTGGGCGAGGGCGCGGGCCGGACCTATACGCTGACCGCGACGGCGAGGGACCTCGCCGACAACGTCGCGACGGTGACCACGACCTGCACGGTGCCCCACGATCAAGGCCGGCCCTAGAGTCGCTTGACTCCGCTCCCCATAGGTCTAGGATGGGGCCGATTCCCTGGAGGCGATCGATGCCGATTTCCCGCATGCGTGTCGTCGGACTGCTCTTTTTCCTCGTCCTCGGTCTGGTCCTCGGCGCGCAGCCGCCCGCCGTCGCGCAGACCGGCGCGGCGTCGATCACCGGCCTGCTGACCGACCAGAGCGGCGCGGCCGCCCCGGGAGCCACCGTGACGGCGACCAACCAGGCCACGAGCGTCGAGTACACCGCCGTCTCCAACGACGCCGGCAACTACACCGTCACCTCGGTGCCGGTGGGAACCTACGTGGTCAAGGCAGCTCTGTCCGGCTTCAAGACCGCCACCACGAAGCCGATCGAACTCGAAGCGAAGCAGATCGCGCGGCTCGACTTCAAGCTCCAGGTCGGCTCGCTCGAAGACACGGTAGAGGTCACGGCCGAGGCGCCCGTCCTGCAGACCGAGTCCGCCACGGTGGGCGAGGTGATCTCGGGCACCACCGTCAACTCGCTTCCCCTGAACGGCCGCAACACGGGGCAGCTGGCATTGCTGCTGCCGGGAGTGGTCACGCCGAACCCGCAGTCGTTCGTGAACCAGAGCCGGAACTTCAGCGGCGGCCGGCCGTACGTGAACGGGAACCGCGAGCAGACGAACAACTACATGATCGACGGCGTCGACATGAACGAGTCGATCGACAACCTGGTCGCCTACCAGCCGAGCCCCGACGCGCTGGCCGAGATCAGCGTGGAGACCAACAACTACGCGGCCGACACCGGCAACGTGGCGGGCGCGGTGCTGAGCAACGTCATCAAGTCCGGCACGAACCGTTTCCGGGGCAACGCCTTCGAGTACTACCGCAACAGCAGCCTGGACGCGAACACCTGGGCCAACAACCGCTCGGGCGCGCCGCGGCAGCAGCGCCGGCAGGACATCTTCGGGGCCACCGTGGGCGGACCCGTCATGAAGAACAAGCTCTTCTTCTTCGCCGACTACCAGGGGACGCGGTTCAACGCGCCCGGAACCGAGGTCCTGTCGGTGGCGCCGGCGTCGTGGCGCAACGGGGACTTCTCGGGCATCAGCACCGTCATCCGCGACCCGCTGACGGGGCAGCCCTTCCCGGGCAACGTCGTCCCCGCGAGCCGGATCAGCCCCGTGGCCCGGGCGATCCTCAACAACACCGCGTTGTATCCCCTGCCGAACCGCGGCGTCAGCGGCGTGAGCGGCAACTTCGTCGGCCCCACCCTGACGAACATCCACGCCCACCAGGGCGACTTGCGGCTCGACTGGAACGCCTCCGCGAACGACAAGGTGTTCGGCCGCTTCTCGTTCTCCGAGTTCGATTCCGAGAACAACACGCGCGCGTTCCCCCTCATCCTGGGCCTGAGCCAGACCGGGCCGTTCCGCAACGCAGCCCTCAACTGGAACCGCGTCTTCAGCTCCACGCTGGTCAACGAGGTCCTGCTCGGCTACAACCAGATCAGCGCCGTCAGCAACACGCTCGACTGGAACGGCATCGGGAACGCGAACTCGACGTTCGGGATCCCCGGCGGCCAGCCGATCGCCGGCCTCAGTTCCCTCGTGCTGAACTCCGGCCTGACCAGCCTGGGGGCCTCGGCGACCGACTCCAACACCCTCGACAAGACGTACCAGGTCAACGAGAAGCTCACCTGGCTGAAGGGCCGCCACTCGCTCAAGTTCGGCGGGCAGCTCCTGCATTACGTCCAGCAGCGCTTCTACGCCGGCAACAACGGCCTGCTCGGCAACTTCAACTACGGCGGCGCGTTCACGGGGTTCGGGTTCTCGGACTTCCTCCTCGACCAGGTCTCGAGCAAGGGCCGCGGCAGCGCGTCCGCCCCCTGGACCCACCTCCACAACCGGATGGCTCTCTTCGTCCAGGACGACTTCAAGGTCAAGTCCGACCTCACCCTCAACCTGGGGATGCGGTGGGCCTACACGCAGCCGGTCGTCGAGAAGGACAACCGCGAATCCAACTTCTCGCTCATCGACGGCCACCAGACGCTGGCCAAGGACGGAAGCATCGAAGACCGCGCGCTGTACAAGCCCTACTACAAGGGCTTCGAGCCGCGGCTCGGCTTTGCGTGGAGGACCAGCGACCGCTGGGTGCTGCGCGGCGGCTACGGGATCTCCCAGTACATGGAAGGCACCGGAGCCAACCTGCGGCTGCCGCTGAACCCGCCGTATTTCTTCGAGTCGAACGTCAACTACGACCGCACGACCGGACCGGGAAGCCTGGCCAGCGGCTTCGCCGACCTGGTGCCGCTCGACAAGCCGTCGGGCCAGGTGCGCGCCTGGGACCCGAACCTGCGGCCGCAGTTCACGCAGCAGTGGAACGCGTTCGCGGAGTACCTCCTCACCTCGGCGATGTCGGTCAACGTGGGATACGTCGGGCACAACGCGAAGTACCTGGTGACCCCGGTCGAGGGCAACCAGCCCCTGCCGGGCGTGGGCGACCCCTCGACGTGGGCGCCCCTCCAGCAGCGGCGCCCCCTCTTCGCCACCGCGCCGCTGATCACGAACATCTCGACGACGGCCTCCCGCGGCCGCAGCAACTACAACGCCCTGCAGGTCAGCGTGCGCCAGCGGCCCCGGCACGGCTTCGAGTACGTCGCCTCGTACACCTTCGGCAAGATCCTCACCAACAACCTCGGCTACTACGGATCGAGCTTCGTGGCCGGCGAAGGGGCCTACTGGCAGAACGCCTACCAGCCGGAGTGGAACTACGGCCCGGCCTTCCACGACGTCCGGCACAACTTCGTGCTCTCCGCCAACTACGACTTCCCGTTCGGCCGGGGGCGCAAGTGGGGAAGCGGGTGGTCGGGGCCCATGAACGCGATCCTGGGCGGCTGGAAGCTGAGCGGCATCTTCCAGGCCCGGACGGGCGTCCCGATCACGGTCGTCGACGGCCGGGGCTCTTCGCTCCAGGCCGTCCGCGGGAACGAGCGTCCCAACTGCGTCGGCAACCCCACCCCGTCCGACCAGAGCATCACCCACTGGCTCGACATCAACGCCTTCGCGCGCGCGCCCCTGGGGACGTGGGGCGACTGCGGCATCGGCATCGCGCGGGCGCCCAGCTACCGGAACATCGACGCCGTCCTCTCCAAGCGCTTCGACGTGGGGGGCGATCGTTACCTCGAGTTCCGGGCCGAGGCGTTCAACCTGACCAACACGCCGAGCTTCGCCCCGTCCGGGCGCGACATCGCGGCCGCGAACACGTTCGGCATCATCACGAACACGGTGAGCCTGCCCCGCAACGTGGAGCTGGTCGTCAAGTTCTTTTTCTAGAATGCGGCGCGCTACGCTCCGCGTCTAGCATCATCCAACGTCTCGCGGCGGAATGAATCCGCCGCGAGACGGCAGCGGAGACGCTCCGCTGCGCGCGCCGGACGCCCGCGCCGGAGGAATCGCGCTCGGCTGGAGATCTGCCCAAGTTGACGGAAACCGAGCGGCTGAGACATACTATACACATGAAACGCACAAATCTTGTGCTCGATGAGCGACTGCTCGCCGAGGCGGTCCGTCTGAGCGGCGAGCGCACCTACTCGGGCGTGGTCGGCAAAGCGCTCGCCGACTACGTGCGCCGGATCAAGGCGCGGCGGATCCTCGAGCTGGCCGGCTCCGGTCTCTGGGAAGGTGAGCTCTCCGAGATGCGGCGGGACGCCCCGCGCCGCCGCGCGCGCGCGCGATCCCATGCTGCTCGTTGACACGTCCGTGTGGGTCGAGGCCTTCCGGAAGGCCGGCCGGTGGAGACTCGAAACAGCCTTCGAGCTCGACGAGGCGGTGACCTGCTTGCCCGTCGTCCAGGAGGTGCTCCAGGGATTTGCCGACGAACGAGCTTTCCGCATCGCGCGCGAGGCGATGCTGGCCCTGCCGATCGTCGAGTCGCCTCTGTCGGTGGGGCTGGTCGAGGAGGCAGTCGCGTTGTATCGTTCGGCGCGCCGCGTCGGGCTCACCGTGCGCTCCGGGGTCGACTGCCTGATCGCGGCCTGCGCGCTTCGGCACGGCCTGACCGTGCTCCATCACGACCGGGACTTCGACGGCCTCGCCCGGGTGTCGAGCTTGAACGTGCGTGAGGCGTTGCCTTAGCGCCGGCGGGCCATACCCGCCACCAGCTCGAAATAGCGGGCGAAGGCCGCCATCCCCCGCGAGGCCTGGACCCAGTCGAAGTTCTCGTTGGGAGCGTGGTAGCCGTGCTCGGGCAGCGAGATGCCCAGGAACAGGACCGGGCAGCGCAGCACCTTCTCCATCGTGACCACCGCGCCGATGGTCCCCCCGTCCCGGACGAAGACCGGGGCGCGGCCGAAGCCGAAGCGCATCGCCTCGCGGATCGCGTCGGCCAGGGGTCCGGTGGTGTGGCCGCGGTACGGGTACGCGCCGCCCTCGGCGTGGACCTCGACGTCCGGGTTGGCCTTCTTCACGAAGGACCCCACGAGCCGGCTGATCTTCTCGGGCGTCTGGTCGGCCACCAGGCGGCAGGAGGCGAAGACCTCGGCCCGCCCCGGCACGATGGCCTTCAGCCCCGGGCCCGCGTAGCCGCCGGCCACGCCGTGCACCTCGAAGGTCGGCTGCGCCCACATCCGCTTCATCACCTCGAGGGGGTCGTCGGTCCGTAGCGAGCGGAGGCGGTAGTCCTTCTTGTAGGCGCGCAGCGAGAAGCCGGAGCGCCGGAAGTCCTCCAGCTCTCTCCGGGTGGGCGGCACCACGTCGTCATAGAAGCCGGGGACCTTGACCCGGCCGGTGACCGGATCGTGGATCCGGCACACCAGGCCCATCAGCTCCGCGATCGGGTTGCGGCCCGGCCCACCCACGTCGCCGGAGTGGCGGTCCTCCTCGCCGGTCTGCAGGACGAAGCGGAAGCCCTGGAAGCCGCGCAGCGACGTCGGGCAGGCCGGCTGCGTGCGCGTCAGCCATACCGTGTCGGAGACGAGGATCGAGTCCGTGCGCAGCCGGCCGGACGCGGTGCGGATCACCTCCTCGAACCCGGCCGAGCCGACCTCCTCCTCGAACTCCCACAGCACGCGGAGGTTGACCGGGAGGCCGGCCTCGCGGGCGGCGCGGATGCCGAACAGCGCGGAGAGCGCCGGTCCCTTGTCGTCGGTCGTGCCGCGGCCGAAGTAGCGGTCGCCGTCGCGGGCGAGGACGAAGGGGTCGCTGCGCCACACGCCGTCGTCGCGGGAGGCGGGCTGGACGTCGAGGTGGTTGTACACCGTGACCGAGGGCAGCGACGGCGACTCGTCGAAGGCGCCGTGCACGACCGGGTAACCCTCGCGGGGCCGGTGGACCTCGGGCCGTCCGCCGAAGGCTCGGATGGTCTCCGCCGCCATCTCCACGCCGCGCTGGATGTCGACGGCCCGCGCAGGGTCGGCCGAGACCGTGGGCAGGGCGACGAAGGCCTCGAGGAGCTGCTCGAAGCGGGCCCTCTCCCTCTCGGCGAAGCCGAGGAGCTGGCCCCGATCTAGAACCGGACCTCCTTCACCCGCCCGTTCTCGAAGACCACGGTCAGGTCGGGATAGGTCCAGCGGGACTTGTTCTCGAAGGTGACTTCCTTCTGCGGCTTGCCCAGGATGTCCAGGACCTCGAGCGGCGTCATGCCGGCCTTGATCTCCTTCTTCGAGGTCCCGCCGCTCGCGACCGGATGCGAGCCCGGCCCGCCGGACTCGCCCATGCGGGCGGGCTCCGGGCCGCCCGCCACCAGCCGGGCCGCGAAGACGCGCGCCTCGTCCTGGGTCGGGAAGGGCCTCAGGTAGTGGCCGACGTAGTCGACCGCCCGCGCCACGTCCGCCGCGCTGTAGGCGCGGAAGGGGAAGAAGAACTTGAAGTTGGTGGCCACCGGCTCCGGCTTGCGCTGCTTGAGGAGCCAGCTCCCCCGCGTGACCTTGTGCGCCTCCACCGAGACCATGCGCAGGTCGATCCGGTTGTCCTTGTAGCTGATGGAGTCCAGCTCCATGACCTCGCCGAGGTTCAACGCGTCGGCCGCCGTCTGGTCGAAGTCGAGGATGCCCTCCGAGGCCTTCCACCGGCCGTCCACGACGTCGATCGAGAAGTGGGCGGTGCCCTTGCTGTCGCCCTTGACCCCGTAGATGGACGTGGTGGGCACGCCCGCCTGCACCACCACCGCCCAGGTGCGGCCCTTGCGGAACGTCTGCTCGAAGTCGGCGCGGAAGTCGGGGGCGGGCTTCTCGGCCCGGAGGGCAACGGCGCCGAGTACGACGAGTCCGGCGGCCAGCGTCAGGCGGGCTTTCATCGTGGGCTCCTTACCTCGCCAGGGTCTGGGGAATCGGCTGCGACATGGTACCAAGTCGGCGCCCACCTTCAAGGGCCCCCTCCCTCCAATCAGGCTCGCCGGTGACCGGATTGCCCCGGGCGGCGTCCCGTGCTAACAACGGTCCGGAATGATCGTCAAGGAGATCCTCCCCAACGGCCTCACCCTCCTCACGGAGACCATGCCCCACGTGCGCAGCGTGGCGGTCGGGGTGTGGCTGAAGCGGGGCAGCCGCCACGAGACGCCGGCCCAGTGCGGCATCAGCCACTTCATCGAGCACATGGTGTTCAAGGGCACCAAGAACCGCTCGGCGGAGGTGATCGCAGCGGAGGTCGACTCCATCGGCGGCCACATGGACGCGTTCACGGCCAAGGAGTACGCGTCGTTCCACCTCAAGGTCCTCGACGAGCACCTGCCCCTGGCGGTCGACATCCTGGGCGACATCGTGATGAACCCGCTCTTCGACCCCGCGGAGATGGCCAAGGAGAAGAAGGTCATCTTCGAGGAGATCAACATGGTCGAGGACACGCCCGACGACCTGGTCATGGAGCTGTTCACGGGGGCGTTCTGGCCCGACCACCCGCTGGGCCGCCCGATCCTCGGCACCAAGCGCAGCGTCTCCGGGTTCCGGCGCGACGAGCTGGCCGCCTTCTTCCGCTCCGTCTATCGCCCCGGCAACATCCTGGTCGCCGCCGCCGGCCACCTGGAGCACGAGGCGACCGCGCGCCTGGTCGGCCGCCACCTGGGCGACCTCGCTCCCGGCGGCCGCTCCCGGGACGGCGGGCCGCCCCGGCCCGCCTCGCGCATCGTCACGCGGTCGAAGAAGGAGCTGGAGCAGGTCCACGTCTGCCTGGGGACGCCCGCCTATCCCCAGGCCCACCGCGACCGCTACGGCGTCTACATCCTCAACACGGTGCTCGGCGGCAGCATGTCGTCCCGTCTCTTCCAGAACGTGCGCGAGAAGCGAGGTCTCGTGTACTCGATCTCGTCGGGCGTCTCCGCCTATTCCGACGCGGGGACGCTGACGATCTACGCCGGCACGAGCCTCGACTCGGTGGACGAGGTCGTCCGGCTGAGCCTGGAGGAGCTGCGGCGCATGAAGAGCGAGCCCCTCCCCGCGGAAGAGCTGCGCCGGTCCAAGGACCACCTGAAGGGCAGCCTCATGCTCTCGCTCGAGAACACCGGGAGCCGGATGAGCCACCTCGCCCGGCAGGAGATCTACTTCGGCCGCACGTTCCTGCTCGACGAGATCCTCGCCGGCATCGAGAGGGTGAGCGCCGAGGACGTGCCCCGCATCGCGAGCGACCTGTTCGCGGGCGAGATGACGATGAGCGTGCTCGGCAACCTCGGCCGCTACCGCCCGAAGGCCTCCCAGCTCCGCATCTGAGTCCGAATGCGGCGCGCTCCGCTGGGCGCGCCGGACGCTCGCGCCGGGGGAGTGCGAATGCGCGCTCCCGCCTTCGGCTATCATTCCCTCGGCCATGCGGCTTCGGGTCCTGGGGTCGGGCAGCTCGGGCAACGCCACCCTGGTCGAGTCGGCCGGCGTGCGGGTGCTGGTCGACGCCGGCCTCGGCTGTCGCGAGCTGTCGGAGCGGCTCGACGCGGCGGGCGTCGACCCGGCCTCGATCGCGGTGATCTTCCTGTCCCACGAGCACCAGGACCACGCCCGCGGGGCGGCGGCCTTCTCCAGGAAGTGGGGCGCGCGGATCTGCGGCAGCCGGGGCACGTACGCCGCCGCCGGGCTCGGCGCGGAGGACACCGCGGGCTACGACGTCCTCGAGCCGGGCATGCCCCGGGCCGTCGGAGCCCTCAGCGTGCGGGGCGTCCCCGTGCCCCACGACGCGATCGGGCCGCTGGCCTTCGTGATCGAGGCCGACGGCTGCTCGCTCGGCCACGGCACCGACTTCGGCCACGTGAGCCGCGGCCTCGCCGACGGGTTCCAGGACTGCGACGCCGTCCTCATCGAGTCCAACTACGATCCGGCGATGCTGCGCGAGGGGCCGTACCCGTGGCCGGTCAAGGAGCGCATCCTGGGCTCCCGCGGCCATCTCTCCAACGACGACGTCGCCCGCTATCTGCTGCGCGACCTGGGGGCGCCCTGCCGCATGGTGCTGCTGGCCCACATCTCCCAGAACAACAACCACCCCGAGCTGGCGCGCATGGCGGCCGAGACGGCGCTGCGCCGGCGCGGCCGGACCGAGGTGCGCCTGGAGCTGACCGGCGCGGACGGGACGGACTGGATGGACGTGGCCCCCGCCGCCGGGGCGTCGCGGGGCCCGCAGCAGCTCCGGCTCTGGTGAGCCCTCCTCAGCCCTCGTAGGAGCTCTTCGCCAGCACGGTCCCCCGGCGGCCCACGAGGTCGACCTCGATCCGGTGCGTGCCGGGCCGCAGCCGCGGCTTCTCGAACGTCAGCACGTAGAAGCCGGAGAGCGCCGCTTCCAGGCGCCGCATCGCCTGGTCGGGAAAGAGATGGGTCCGGGCGTAGAAGCCACCCGTGTCTTCGGCCACCTGCTGGAGACCCACCTCGAGCGAGTGGTAGTCGGCCTGCGTCACGTCGAGGCAGGCCGTAGTCGTGGTCGAGCGTCACGCTGCCGCTGCGCGCGTCGAAGCGTCCCATGCCCCATCCCACGAAGACCATGGTCTTGGGGCCCGGCAGCTCCTTCAGGGCGTCGGCCAGCACGAGGAGGGCGGTCTCCGGGGAGGCCGCCTTCCTCGCTCGCTCGCGGTCGAAGTACTCGGCCAGGGACGGGGCCGGCCCGGGCGGGATGTAGCGCGCGTCGCCGAGCAGGATCGCGTGGCCGATCACGTACCGGAGCGCCTCCCGGTCGTTCGTGAAGTCGAGCCGCAGCTTCAGGTGGTGGTCGAAGGAGACCACCGCGACCCGGTCGCCGGGGGCGAGGTCGTCGATCACCGAGAGAGCGGTCTTCTGCATGCGGAGCAGCCCGGTCAGCCGCGACTCCTCGAAGTCCTTCTGGAAGAAGAAGACGATGAGCCGCCCCGGCGCGTTCTCGCCCTCGACCGGCTCGGGCGTGACCACGAAGGCCGGCGTCGCCGCGCCCTCCAGCGGCGGGTCCGGGTCGGGATCCGTCCGGGCGGCCGCGACCCAGTGCGCGGACTCCAGCGGCACGACCTTGCCGTCGACCTTGAGCCGGAAGTCCGTCG
>QHVM01000062.1:30980-35935 GCA_003223555.1 Acidobacteriota bacterium
CGATCTTCATGAGGCGTCACGGGCTCGGGGCGGGGGGGTTTGGGGGGACCGCAGGGTCCCCCCAGCTTGATGAGCGAGCGCGGATTGACTCCGCGCGAGCGGACGACGAACGGCGCCGCGCCCAGCTCGACGGCAAGCGCAACCGCGACATCTTCCCGGTCCTCTTCGGGCGGCAGCTCGAGGAAGACGAGCAAAGGCGCTTCGCCGAGGAGAAGGAGGGCCTCTACCGCGAGCTGTCCCGCGGCCGGCTGGTGGCGCTGTCCGGCCTCGAGCGCCTGCTCGAGCGCCTCCACGCGCGGGGCATCCCGGTCGCGGTCGCCACCTCCGCCCCGCCCGAGAACGTGCGCCACACCCTGGCCGAGCTGGGCCTCTCGGCGCGGTTCGACCGTATCGTGAGGGCCGACGAGGTTCCGCGGGGCAAGCCGTACCCCGACGTGTTCCTCGCCGCGGCCCGCGTGCTCGGCCTGCCACCCGCGGATTGCCTCGCCTTCGAGGACTCGCCGGCGGGGGTGGCGGCCGCCAAGGCGGCCGGCATGACGTGCGCGGGCGTGACCACCAGCTTCTCGGCTTCCGCCCTGGCTTCCGCCGGAGCCGCGCCCGACTTCACCTTGGCCGACTTCGACGAGTTCCTGGCCGGGCCGGGAGCGTGGCTGACCCGCGACTGAAGCGCGGCCGCCCGCTTCGGACGCAACTGAGACGCCGCCTGCGGGTCTCATCATTCTCGCGTCCTCGGCGGCGCGTCCTTCGTCAATACGTCCTCGCGGGAATGGATCCCGCTTCGGACGCAACTGAGACGCCGCCTGCGGGTCTCATCAATCGTCGCGTCCTCGGCGGCGCGTCCTTCGTCAATGCGTCCTCGCGGGAATGGATCCCGCTTCGGACGCAACTGAGACGCCGCCTGCGGGTCTCACACGTCCGAGAGGTGTTCGAGCTGGCCGGTGCTGTCGCCGATCGATTCCGGGTGCACGCCCATGCGGTCGAGCAGCGTGAGGTACAGGTTCGTGAGCGGAGTGTCCTTCGGATAGACGAGGTGACGGCCGGGCTTCAGGCCCCCCGCGCCCCCGCCCGCGACGAGCACGGGCAGGTCGTAGTGGGTATGGCGGTCGCCGTCGCTGATCGCGCTGCCGTAGACGGCCATCGAGTGGTCGAGGAGCGTGCCGTCGCCGTCGGGAGTGGCCTTGAGCCGGCCCACGAGATACGAGAACAGCTCCGCGTGGAACGCGTTGATGCGGGTGACTTTCTCGATGAGCTCCGGGTTGCCGCGATGGTGGGTGAGCGGGTGGTGCGAGTCGGGGACGCCGATCTCGGGATAGGCCTGCAGGCTTCCTTCGCGGCCGATCATCATCGTGGCCACGCGCGTGAGGTCCGCCTGGAACGCGACCACCTGGAGGTCGAACATCAGCTTGACGTAGTCCGCGAAGGAGGCCGGGATGCCGGCGGGCTTCTCGACCCCCGCCGGGACCGCGGGGCCGTCCTTTTCCGCCCGCTCGAGCTGCCGCTCGATCTCCCGGACCGCGTAGAGGTACTCGTCCATCTTGCGCCGGTCGGACGGGCCGAGGCGCGAGACGAGCTGGCGGCTGCGCTCGCCGACCAGGTCGAGGATGCTCTTGCGCTGGCGCGCGCGCCGGCTCCGGGCCTCCGGCGAGAGGGGCACGTCCTCGATGCCGAAGAGCCGCTCGAACGCCGAGCGCGGGTTGGTCTCGGGCGGCATCGGCGTGGTGGCCGAGCGCCAGGAGATGCTGTTCGTGTAGGCGCAGCTGTAGCCCGAGTCGCAATTGCCGACGGTGCGCGACTCCTCGCAGCCCAGCTCCAGCGACGGCAAGCGGGTCTCCGAGCCGACCGCCTGCGCGGCGATCTGGTCGGTCGAGATGCCGTTCTGGATGTCGGCGCCCGCCGTCTTCCGGGGATGCACGCCGGTCAGGAAGCACGCCCCGGCCCGGGCGTGGTCGCCGGGGCCGTCGCCCAGCGCCTCGGCGTTGTGGTGCGCGAGGCCGGTCATCACGAGCAGGTCCTCCCGGAAGGGCTCGAGCGGCTTCAGGATGCGCGACAGCTCGAACTCCCGGCCCATGCCCCTGGGCGTCCAGTCGGCCAGGGTCACTCCGTTCGGTATGTAGGTGAACACGAGCCGGACCGCGCGGCCCGGGCGGCCGGGCCCGGCGAAGGCCGGCGTCATCGCGTCGAGCATGGGCAGGGCGACCGTCGCCCCCAGCCCCCTGAGGACCGTGCGGCGAGACAGGTACTTGCGCGTGACCGGCGTCATGACTTCGTCCGATCGGCTCTCCGCATCCGGAACGGCGGGCTCTTGACGATCTCCTCCACCAGGGCCGAGAAGCGGTACCGGCGGGCGGCCAGCCGGTCCGCGATCGCTTTCACCGTCCGCTTGTCGTAACGCTCGAGGCCGCGACCGAGCGCGTAGGTGAGCATCTTCTCCGTGACGCAGCGGGCGAAGGCCTCGCGGTCCCCCTTCAGGATCACCTTCATCTCCTCCGGTCCGCGGAACGACCGTCCGTCGGGAAGCTTTCCGGAAGCGTCGATCGGGTACTTGCCGTCCTCGCTCCTCCAGCCGCCGATGGCGTCGTAGTTCTCGAGGCCGAAACCGAGCGGGTCCATCTTCGAGTGACAGGCCACGCAAGTCGGGCCGGTCCGGTGGGCTTCCATCTGCTGCCGGAGCGATCCCGAGGAGCTGATCTTGGCCTCGTCGAGCCTCGGCGTTCCCGCGGGCGGTTCGGGGGGAGGCGCGGCCAGGAAATTCTCGAGGATCCACCGGCCGCGCAGCACGGGCGAGGTCCGGGTGGTGTAGGAGGACACGGTCAGGACGCTGGCCTGGGTCAGCACGCCGCTCCGCCGGCCGGCCGTGGGCAGGTCCACCCTCCGGAACTCCGGGCCGGCGACCCCGGCGATGCCGTAGTGCCGGGCCAGGCGCTCGTTGAGGAAGGTGTACCGGCCGTCGACGAGGTCGAGGATGCTCCGGTCCTCGCGGACGATCGTCTGCAGGAACAGCTCGGTCTCCCGCCGCATCGAAAGGCGGAGGTCGTTGTCGAAGTCCGGGAAGCGGTCGCGGTCGCGCGTCACCGACTCGAGCGCCCGGAACTGGAGCCACTGGCCTCCGAACGCCTCGACGAGCGCGTTCGCCTTCTCGTCCTTCAGCATGCGCCGTACCTGCGCGGCCAGCACCTGCGGCCGGCCCAGGACGCCCTGGTCCGCGCGGCGCATCAGCTGCTCGTCCGGCATGCTGGCCCACAGGAAATACGACAGGCGCGAGGCCAGCTCGTGCGGGCCGATGAAGTGTCCGGCGGCGGGGGCCCGCTGGGGGTCCCTCTCGATGCGGAACAGGAAATCGGGCGAGACCAGGATGGCCTGCGCGGCCAGGACGATCGCCTCTTCGAACGAATCGCCCTGCTGGCGGGCGCGGGAAGCCAGGCGCAGGAGCGGCGCGACGTCGGCCGCCGAGACCGGCCGGCGGTACGCCCGGCGGGCCAGGCTCGTCACGATCCGGCGCAGGCAGGCCGGACCGTGCCCCCCCTGCAGGTGGCCGCAGACGTAGACCTTCTCCAGGCTCGCGCGCGAGGGACCCTTCACCGGGTCGAACGGCCCGACGATCTCCAGGTGCCGGACGCGCACCTCGTTGACGGACGTCTTCTCCGCCAGCGCGGCCGCGAAGCGCTTCCTCGCCTCGGCGACCTTCTCGGGCGCGAGCCCTTCGCGCGGCTTGAACTCCGGCGGCCGCGGGACCGGCCGCTTCGACGGGTTCGGGCCGCCGTAGCCCACGGGCAGCCCCTCGTACAGTCGAACGATCGAAGCGGCGATCCAGTGCTCGCCCGCCGAGAGCTTCGCGCGGAATTCCCGCGTCTTGCCCGAGAAGTCCTGCTTGTCGACGAAGAACGAGGCGCCGCCCTCCGGATCCAGCTCGAGCACCTGGAGCGGCCGGCCGTCGATCCACAGGCCGACCGGCAGCGGTTCGGACCCGGCCGGCCGGACACCTCCGAGGACGACGCGGAAGAGGTACTCGCCATCGACGGGGAACCGATGCATCGCGTGGAGCGCGTTGGGGAGGCTCAGGCCGGTGACGTCGTAGTCGAAGAGCGGCGTCACGCTCGGCTCGATCTTCGCGCTCGGCGGCTGGAGGCGGACCAGCGTCGGCTTGAGGTCGCCGGGCCCCCCGAGCGCGGCTCGGGCCACCCTCTCCGCGGCCGACATGTACTTCTCCATCAGCACCGGCGACAGCGACAGGACGTCGGCGATGTTGTCGAAGCCGTAGCCGGCGTCGTCCTGCGGGAAGTCGTCGGCGGGGCGGAGCGTCACGCCCAGCAGATCGCGGACGGTATTGTTGTACTCGGTCCGGTTCAGGCGCCGGACGGTCACGCGTCCGGGATCAGGCCCGGCCAGACGATCGGCCCGCTCGAGCTCGTTCTCGATCCAGCCGGTGATGGCCGCGATCTCCGCCTCGTCCGGCCGGCCCAGGGGCGGAGGCGGCATCTGGCCGGTGCGCATCTTCATCACGGCCTTTTCCCAGGTCGGCGGGTCACGGACGACGGAGGCCGCCGTCTCGAACGCCTGGAGGTCGACGTCGGCGTTCTTGAGGCGGGCGCCGTGGCACAGGTAGCAGTTCCTGGCCAGGAACGGCTTGACCACGGTCTCGAACGCGGCGGCCTCCGGCGATGGCGGCGCGGTCCGGGCGGGCGCGCCGGCCGTGACCGAGGCGAGCAGCGGCATCAGGACCAACGAACGCACCGGACCCCTCCCGGGCGCTTGCGTGGCGGCCAGTCGAGCGACTGGATCCATGTTTCGGGAGGAAGGGTGCGCCTGTCAAGGGGTCTCAGGCCGGCTCGAGCTCCGCGTAGAGAGGCTCCCGACGACATCCAGGGCACGGCGGCGGTGGCGGTGGCCGGCCTCGCCGCCGCTTCGCGCCTCACCGGCGTCCGCGGTAGGGGACCTTCAGCCGTGGCCCGCCGCCC
>QHVM01000062.1:35997-37623 GCA_003223555.1 Acidobacteriota bacterium
TGGAGTAGACTCGTCGCATGGTGCGGAGAAAGGCCATGATCACGGCCGGGATGACCTTGGCCGCGGCGGCGCTGGGGGCGGGGACGTACATGTTCGCGGTCCGGCAGGGCTGGCTGCGCTACAACAAGTACGACCGGCGGGAGGAAGGCTCGATCCGGGTCGGCGACTACGCGCCCAGCCTGGCTCTGGTCGGCTACGACGGCGTTCCGGTGAAGCTCGGCCGGTTGTGGGCGGAAAGACCGCTGGTGCTGGTCTTCGGAAGCTGCACCTGACCGCCCTTCCGCAAGAAGATCGGCGATCTTCAGCGCATCTACGACACGTACAAGGACCGCGCCAGCTTCCTCACCGTCTATATCTCCGAGGCCCATCCCGACGACGAGTGGCAGATGGAGTCGAACCGGAAGGACGGCTTCGTGTTCAAGCAGCCGAGGACCGACGACGAGCGCCGGACGGCGGCCCGGATCCTCGTCGAGCGCCTGCACTACCGCATCCCGGTGGCCCTCGACCCCGTCGACCGCCGGGCCGAGAAGGCCTTCGCGGCCTGGCCGGAGCGGATCTACATCATCGGCCGCGACGGCCGCGTCGAGGCTGGCCAGCATCAAGTGGTAGACTGAGGGCCTCCCGAGCGATGATCCCTCGCTACTCGCGGCCGGAGATGGCCCGGATCTGGTCGGACCAGAACCGGTTCGCCACCTGGCTGAAGGTCGAGATCGCCGCCACCGAGGCGCTGTCCGAGGCCGGGGTCGTGCCCCCCGAGGCGCTCGCCGCCATCAAGAGCAAGGCCCGCTTCGACGTCGCCCGCATCGACGCCATCGAGAAGGAGGTGCAGCACGACGTCATCGCCTTCGTCTCCGACGTGGCGGAGAGCGTGGGCCCGGAGGGACGCTGGCTCCACTACGGCCTGACGTCGTCCGACGTGGTGGACACCGCGCTCGCCCTCCTCATGCGCGAGGCGTGCGACCTCGTGGCCCGCGACGTCTCGGCGCTCATGGACGCGGTCCGCGAACGCGCCTTCCAGCACAAGGACACGCCGATGATCGGCCGCACGCACGGCGTGCACGCGGAGCCGATGACCTTCGGCCTGAAGATGGCCCTCTGGCACGCCGAGCTGCAGCGCGACCTGGCGCGGGTGGAGCAGGCGCGGCAGACGATCGCGGTGGGCAAGCTCTCGGGCGCGGTGGGCACCTTCTCCCATCTGCCGCCCGAGATCGAGGAGGCGGTCTGCGCGAGGCTGGGGCTGGCGCCCGCCCCCGTCTCCTCGCAGGTGCTGCAGCGCGACCGGCACGCGCAGGTGATGACGACGCTCGCCATCGTGGCGGCCGGCCTGGAGAAGTTCGCGACCGAGATCCGGGCCCTGCAGCGGACGGAGGTGCGCGAGGTGGAGGAGCCGTTCGGGGAGAAGCAGAAGGGCTCCTCGGCCATGCCCCACAAGCGCAACCCGGTCGGGGCCGAGCAGGTGAGCGGCCTGGCTCGGTTGGTGCGGAGCAACGCGCTGGCCGCCCTGGAGAACGTCGCCCTCTGGCACGAGCGGGACATCAGCCACTCGTCGGTGGAGCGGGTCATCGTTCCCGACAGCTTCCTCGTCCTCGACCACATGCTGCGGCGCTTCACCGAGATCGTGAAGGG
>QHVM01000100.1 GCA_003223555.1 Acidobacteriota bacterium
CTATCCTCTGAGGAGAGCCATGGAAAAGAAGGCCCTGAGCTGGACCGAGGTACGGGTGGGCGTCGTGGTCATCGCCAGCCTCGTGATCCTCGCGGTCACCATCCTCTACATCGGCAGCACCGGCGGCTCGCCCTGGGCGCCCACCTACCACGTGAAGGCGCTCATGTCGGACGTCAACGGCCTCAAGCCCGGAGCGCCGGTGCGCCTGGGAGGGGTAGAAGTGGGGACGGTGACCAATGTCGACTTCGCCCCCGAGGGGGGCGGCAGCATGGTCGAGGTGTCGATGCGGCTCGACCGGCGGGTGAAGTCGCGCATCACCACCCAGAGCAGCGTGACCCTGGGCGCGCTGGGCCTGCTGGGGGAGAAGGCGGTCGACATCACGCCCTCGAGCAAGGGCGTGCCCATCGAGGACGGCGGCCTGCTGGCCGGCGTGGCCGAGGACCCGTTCAAGGGGTTGTTGTCGGACGCGTCCGACTCCACGACCCACCTGAAGAAGATCCTCGCGCGGATGGACGCCGGGGAGGGGACGATCGGCAAGGCGCTGCGCGACGAGGAGCTGTACGCGCGCATGGTCGACGTGAGCCTGCGCCTGCAGCAGGTGATGAACAAGCTCGAGTCGCCTTCCGGCCCGCTCGGGCGCCTGGTGAACGACCAGGCGATGTCCCGGCAGCTCTCCTCGGCCGTCAGGGGCATCGACAGCGTCGTCTCCCGCGTCGAGGAAGGCAAGGGGAACCTTGGCATCCTGTCCAGGGACGAGGACCTGGCCCGCGATCTCAAGAGCCTCACCCGGAGCATGAACGACATCGCGGGCCGGCTCCAGCACGGCGAAGGCTCCGCGGGACGGCTGCTGAACGACGACGCCCTCTACCGCCGGATCGACAGCCTCTCCACGCGGCTCGACGCGCTCGTCTCGAAGGTCGAGAAGGGCGACGGGACGGCGGGGCGCATCGTGCAGGACCCCCAGCTCTACGAGAACCTCAACGCGGCGGCGCGGGACCTCCGGGGACTGATCGGCGACGTGCGCAAGGATCCCCGCAAGTACTTGCGGGTCAAACTGAGCGTGTTCTGAATGTGCTCTAATGCAGCGAGGAGAGCTTTCCATGCGTGACGACGAGGATTATTGCGGTCCTGGCCCTTCTCTACGCGCCCCGTTCCGGGCAGGAGACGCGGGAGCTGCTGAGCGAGAAGCTGCGCGAGACTGCCGAGCGGGGACGCGAGGCGCGGGAGCAGCTCCTGAGCCGCGGCCGCGAGCTGCTCGACGAGGCCGGCGGCTACGTGGAGCGGCAGAAGGCGGCGGTCGAAGAGCGCAAGGAGCGCTTCGCGGCCGCGGTCGAGGCGGGCCGGCAGGCCTATCGGGAGGAGAAGGCGAAGGAGAAGGTCTAGGCCGGGATGGACTCGCTGGGGCTCGTCTTTCTCGGCCTGATCGCGCTGGCTTCCCTCGTCCAGGGCCTGTTCCTGGTCGGCCTGGGCTGGGGCGGCCTCAAGCTGATGCGCCGCATCCAGCAGGTGCAGGTCGGCGTCGAGCGCGAGCTGAAGCCGGCCCTGGCCAGCGTCTCCCGCATCGCGAGCAACGTCTCGGAGGTCTCCGCGGCCGTCTCCGTCCAGGCGCAGCGGATGGAGGGGCTGGTCAGCCACACGCTCGACCGCGTGGAGGAGACGCGGGCCCAGATCCGAGAAGTGGCGGCCGTCCCCCTCGGCGGCCTGGCGGAGCTTTCTGCCCTCATCAAGGGTTTCCAGCGTGGGCTCGACGTCTACCTGCGGCTGGGGGGGCTGGAAGCGCAGGGCCGCGGCACGACCCGGCGCTATAGAGACGACGAGCATCTGTTTATCTGAGTCTGGATGCGGCGCGCTACCTTCACACCGAATGCGGCGCGCTCCGCTACGCGTAGGTCTTCATCCAAGCGTCTCGTGTCGGAATGAATCCGACGCGAGACGATGCCGGAGACACTCTGCTTCGCGCGCCGGACGCTCGTGCTGGATGAGGGTAGGCGCTCCGATTCGCGCGCCGGACGCTCGCTAGCGGGCGGTGCTGGTGTCGCGCAGGCGGCGGGCGATGGTGCGTTCCAGGCTCGCCCGTTGCTCCGGCCGGAAATCCGTTGTGTCGACCTCGATGCGCGTGTCGTCGCCGCCGACCACGACGAGAGCGCCGGGGCGCGCATCGACCCGGCTGACGGCCGGCCAGGCGACGGTGCGCCGCCCGGCCAGCCCCCTCGAGGAGAAGCCCGCTGCGTCGGCCTCGACCCGGTAGGCAAGCAGGTGGGCACCGACCCCCAGGGCCAGGACGGCCAGGGCGCCGGCGGCGACCCGGCCCCACGTCCGGCGCACGGCCGCGGCGAGCAGCGAGGCGCCGAGGGTCGCGCCCAGCGCGCCCAGGCTGCGGGACCACGGGTACTCGACGCTCAGCCCTGCGTTGGTCAGGGTCAGCCGCGGGGGACCCATGGAGAGCAGGGCGCCGGCGGCCACGAGCGCCACCGCGGCCGCGATCTTGCCCCGTGCTCCCACCCGGCCCCGATCGCCCACTAGAGCCTGGTCGTCTTGTGCTCGGCGCCGTCGTAGGAGAGCAGCCGCGCGCGGTCGTCGTCCATCGTCTCCACGTGCACCGGACGGCGCCAGAGTCGATGGAGGTTCTTGAGGGTGTCGCGGGCCTTGTCGATGTCGAGCGGCATGCCCTCGTAGCGGTGGCGGAGGTAGAGCTCGCCGCGGTTGCCGTAGTTCGCGTCCACCACGTGGACGATCGGCTGGCCGAGGTTGGTGAGCGAGAACAACAGCCGCTCCTTAACCTTGCGCCAGTCGCGGCTCACGATCACCGGGCGGCCCGTCCGCGTGTCGTGGCCGTAGACGTAGAGCTTGAGCCGCTCGCAGAACTCCTCGGTCATGAACGCGTCGATGAAGGTGACGTCGTTGTAGATCTTCCGCACCTCGAAGATCTTCTGCCGGCCGAGGCCCAGCTTGCGGTCCCACCTCTTCTTGGCCTCCAGGTCGTCGCAGTCGTCGTAGTCCTTGCCGAACTTGCCCTTGTTCCAGCGGTCCTCGATCTCGCGGAACAGCTCGATGCCGACCTTGTACGGGTTGATCCGGCCCGGCGTCATGGCCAGCGTGCCCGAGTGGTGGTCGGCGAAGTCGATCAGCTCCGAGTCGGTCAGCGCCCGCTGGGTCATGATCGTGCTGTGCCAATATGAGTTGTGGTTGATGAACCCGCCCGCGGCGTAGCGGTGGGTCTCGGCCACGGAGATGTCGTAGACGTCGGACCGGCCGTATTCGAGCGAGACGACTTCGTCTTCCCAGCGCTCTTCCAGGAACCAGCGGTGGCCGTCGACGTACGTTTCCAACGCTCGCTGCTTGCGCTCGAGGCCGAATCCGATCTTCTTGGCGAAGACCTGCGCCGACCGGCCCATGACGTGCACGTGCCAGCAGCCGTCCTTGTGCGGACGACGCCGGCTCAGGATTCCGAAGTTCAAGAGCAGAAGCTGGACCTGCTGAGACATCACTTCGCTGCTCGTGCTGAGGATCACCCCCTGGCGACCGGCATACCCGTCGCAGTCGAAATAGGCGCGAAGGAAGGCGGCCACGACCCAGCGAGGTGATCGCAAGATGACGTCCGGAACCTTCTTCTGGCGCGCGCCAGGGCCGTGGGTGATGCCGAGCGCCTCCACCAGGAACTCGGATACCGTCTCGGAAGAGAGGATGACCCGCCACCGACCCTCATCCCATCTGATGCGGGCCAGCAGCTCGAAGAGCCGCTTGGCCAGACGGGCGAACTCGAGCGCTTGCGGCTCATCGCCAGTGGTGAGACCGAAGTGGTGCTTGACCCGACTCACGTGCCCGTCGCCGACGAGGAAACCGAGAAATGCGGCAAGGTCGGCGTCGACGCGGTCCGGTATCCGGACCGGCTTTCGCAGCCTGGGCTGGACGGCGAGGGTCTGATTCCCAGGGGAGTTGTAGAGCTCCAACGCGAAGGCGACGGCGTTGGCCGTGCGCGGGTCACGGATGAGCCGCCCCCGCCGATGGTCGTGAACCCTTTGGATGGGTATGGCGGCCCAATCGGCCACCTCCGCGATCGTAATGGGTCGCCGTGGCTGCCAATCGAGAGCGAGCTCGCGGTCGGGCCACCACTCGTTGCCGCCCGAGATGGCGATCCGAGTCCCCACCTTCAGCAAATCGAGGCGGACCCACCCCGCGCGGTCCGAAGTCATCACTCGATGGTTGTTGGATCCGCACAACCTGAGACCACGGCGGGTCCGAAGGGTCACCGTGGGATGGTCAGGGACGACGTGGCGGTCCTCCACGCGTCGCGGCACGTCGCCATCCGACACGATGACGTCGGGTCCCGTCGTCAGCTCTTTCATCGTCACGACGCCGCGATCCGAGAAGATCAGCGAGTCGGGCGCCAGGCAGCTCCATCCTTCGTTCATCACCTTCGTCATCGCCTGGGGCGCGAAGTAGTACGCCTCGTCGCGCACCATGGCGACGATGTCACGCTCCCAGTTCTCGAGCGGCGCGTGCTCGAGCAGGAACTCCAGCACGTCGCGGTAAGGCTCCTCCGGGACCATCCGCTTCTTCTTCCGCTTCTCGGCGATCTTGGCCCTCTGCTCCTCGATGTACGCCGGCGGATTGATGTAGGTCTCCATGTATCGCTTGCTCTTGAGCCGCGGCACCTCCGGCGTCTCCTCCTCGTCCTCCGCCCCCGCGGGCGTCTTCTCCTTCTTCTCCTGCCGCTCGATGAAGTGTGAGTGGTAGTCGATCAGGTTCTCGAGGCTCAGGCAGGCGTCGACGAAGTCCTCCACCGCCTCCACGCCGTGGCGGTCGATGTGGTGGCGCACCCGGGTGGCGTGGTTGGCCATGACGTCGATCATCCGGCGGTTGGTCTTGCTGTACCACAGGTTGTTCTTGAAGAAGTCGGCGTGGCCGAACACGTGGGCCATGACGAGCTTCTGCTCCACCGCCGCGTTGGCCTTCATCAGGTACGCGTAGACGGGGTTGGTGTTGACGACCAGCTCGTAGATCTTGGACAGCCCGTACGAGTAGGTCTTCGACAGCTCCTCGTACTCCATCCCGAAGCGCCAGTGCGGATAGCGGGTGGGGAAGCCGCCGTAGGCGGCGACCTCGTTGAGCTGGTCGTAGTCGAGGACCTCGAACACGACGTCGTAGAAGTCGAGCCCGTACTCGCGGGCGTGGCCCTCGATCTGGCGCCGGGCCTTCTCTATCTCGGGGGGAAGGTTCACAGCCCCTTGCCCAGGAACCTCTTGATGGCGTCGTAGATCTCGTCCTTGTCGCGGATCTCGCAGGTGACGATCTTCGTCTCGCCGGGGAAGGCCTCCTCGACGTCGGTCTTGAAGCGGCCGCCCCCGTAGGAGGAGCGGACCTGGCCGAAGCAGAACAGGTTCAGCTTGGGCAGCAGGTCGTCGCGCAGGATCTCCATGCAGCGCTCGGTGTCCCGGCTGTCGCCGTTCTCGCCGTCCGAGAAGTGGAAGAGGTAGACGTTCCACGACTCGGGACTGAAGCGCGTGTCCACGACCTGGTTGATCAGCTCGTAGGCGGTGGAGATCTTGGTGCCCCCGCTCTCGCGCAGGTGGTAGAAGGTGTGGGGGTCGACCTCCTTGGCGAACGCCTCGTGGATGACGTAGACGTTGTCGAGGTTCTTGTACTGGCTGCGCAGCCAGGTATCGATCCAGAAGGAAGCGATGCGGACGATCTCCTTCTGCTGGTCGCCCATGCTTCCGCTCACGTCCATGCACAGCACGATCACCGCGTTCGACTCCGGCACTTCGCGCACGTGCCAGGAGCGGTAGCGGCGGTCCTCGCGGATGGGGACGATGACGGGGTTCTGGGGGTCGTACTGCCCGGTGGCGACCTGGCGCTTCAGGGACTCGCGGAACGTGCGCTTGAAGTGGCGCAGGGTCTCCGGGCCCACCTTGCGGATGTTCGAGTACTTGAGCTTCTCCACCGGGATCGTGCGCCGCCCGCGGGGCATGATCCGCGGCAACTCCAGCTCCTCGCCGAGGATCGCGGCCAGCTCGTCGAGGCTCACTTCCACTTCGAGGATGTGCTGGCCCGGCTCGGTCCCCGGCTGGGGCTCGAGCGCCTCGCCCGCCTCGCCCTCTCCCTGGCCCAGGCCGCCCATCTCCTTCTGGCCGAACCGGAACCGCGGGATCTCGACCTGGGGGAGCGGTATCGAGACGATGTGCTTGCCCTGGCGGCCGATGAGCTCGCCCTGGGTGAGGTACTTCCGGAACTCCTTCTTGATCACGCCGCGGACGATCTGCCGGAATCTCTTCACGTCACGGTCGATCTTCCGGAGCATCGGGGTCATCGGTCGCCCGGCAGTGGCGGGGCTGGGCACGAGGGTACGGGATTTCCGAGGGACTGACAAGGTCGACGGGGTTCGTAAGCGGATTACGCTCTGGGGAAGGAGCGTGTCCGCTCGGGGCCGGGACGAGGCCGCGGCCGAAGACTCCCCGGCGGTGGCACGATTGATGCTGCCACATCTGGCGATGCGCCGTCCGCGGGTTGCCGCCATCGGGGTCACCGTCGCCGCCGGCAGCCTCTGCGCGTGCCTGTGGCACGCCTCGCGGCACGCGCCGTCGAGGCCGGCGGACGAGGTCGCGCCCTCGACCGCTTCGTCGCCGCCGTCGCGCTCGGCTGACGTTCAGCCTGTCGCGCCCGCCGGTGCTTCCGCCCCCGAGCCGGCACCGCCGACCGCAGCCGTGGCCTCAGCGTCGCCGGAGGCTCCGTCCGCGCCCTGGCTGGCCGCCCCGGAGCCGTCCCCCCCGCCCCTGCCGGCGGTCTCCGACCGCAGCCCGGTGCGGGTCGAGATGAAGAACGTGAACCTCCACATGACCGACCGCGTGGTCCTCAGGATCCACAGCGTACGCGGGGCGCTCCTCCGCACGGCCAGGAACCGTCCGCCCGTCTTCGACGACAAGGAGTCCTTCGTGATGAGGATCGACGCGGGGGAGATCGCTATGAGCACGGCGTCGCTCACCGCGCTCATGAACGACTACGTCCTCAATTACCGCAAGGCCCCGATCAAGGAGCTGGAGATCACGACCACGCCGGAGGGGCAGCTCCGGCAGGAGGGCGTCCTCGACAAGGCGGTGGACATCCCGTTCAAGGTCAAGGCCGAGCTGGGGCCGACCCCCGACGGCCGCATCCGGGTCCACGCGAAGTCGATCAAGGCGGCCGGAGTGCCCGTCAAGGGCCTCATGGGCCTGCTGGGGATCGAGATGGACGACATGGTGAAGATCCAGGCCGGGCGGGGGATCGTCGTCGACGGGAACGACTTCATCCTCGATCCCCAGCGCATGCTGCCTCCGCCGCGCATCCGCGGAAAGGTGACCTCGGTCCGGATCGAAGGCGAGCAGGTGATCCAGGTCTTCGGTTCCGGGCCCGCCCCTGGCCGCCAGCTCTTTCCCTATCCGCGATACCGCAATTACATGTACTTCCGGGGTGGAAACCTGCGCTTCGGGAAGCTGACGATGGCCGACGCCGACCTGGCCCTCATCGACCAGGACCCGAAGGACCCCTTCGACTTCAACCTCGACCGCTACAACGACCAGCTCGTGGCCGGCTACTCCAAGAACACGCCCAGCCACGGGCTCAAGACGTTCATGCCCGACGCCAACGACCTGACCGTCCGGACGGCGCGGGGGGCTACAGCTCGTCCGACGCTTCGGTGATTCCTTCGAAGAGGAACGTCGTCAGGTAGCGCTCTCCGGTGTCGGGCAGCATCGCGAGTAGCACCGAGCCCTCCTTCGCCCGGGCGGCGACCTTGAGGGCGGCGGCGAAGGTCCCCCCGGAGGAGATGCCGCAGAAGATGCCCTCCTTCTGGGCGAGCGCGCGGGCCGCGTCCCGCGCCTCCACCTCGCTCACCAGCACGGCCTCGTCGTAGACCTTCCGGTTGAAGACCGCGGGGACGAAGTCGGGAGTCCAGCCCTGGATCTTGTGGGGCACCCATTGGCCCTTGGAGACGATAGGCGCGGTCTCGGGCTCCGTGAAGACGATCTTGATGTCCGGCCGGGCCAGCTTCAGCATCTCCCCGGCCCCGGTGATGGTCCCCCCGGTGCCGATCCCGCTCACGAAGTAGTCGAGCCGCCGGCCGGCGAAGTCGCGCAGGATCTCGGGGCCGGTCGTGTTTCGGTGGTACTCCGGGTTGGACGGGTTCTCGAACTGCTGGGGCAGGAACCACCCGTGCTTCTTCGCCAGCTCTTCCGCCCTGCGGACCATTCCCGAGCCGCGCTCCGCGGCCGGCGTGAGGACGACCTTCGCCCCCAGGCCCTTCATCAGCTTCCGGCGCTCCACGCTGAAGCTGTCCGACATCACGGCCACGAAGGGATAGCCCTTGGCCGCGCACACCATCGCCAGCGCGATGCCGGTGTTGCCCGAGGTGGGCTCGATGACCGTCTGGCCCGGCTTGAGGGTGCCCCGCCGCTCGGCGTCCTCTATCATGGCGATGGCGAGGCGGTCCTTCACCGAGCTCATCGGGTTGAAGGCTTCGCACTTCACGTAGATGGTGGTGTTGCGCGGGGCCAGGCGGTTGACGCGGACGACCGGCGTGTTGCCGATCGTGCCCAGGATGCTGTCGTGGATCATGACCTCCTCGATTCAAAGGACCCGATGATATCCGACCTTCGTGACCTACGACGGTATGAAGGTCGACGAGGGACTCGCGATTGACCACGTTTTGGCTATGTCACGAGCGAAGGAAGCGGAGGGGACGGCCGGGGGCAGCGTAGCAGCCGGTTAGCCGGCCGCGATCACCGACTCGGCCCAGCGCACAACACGTTCGGCGAGGCGGACCATGTCGGCGTACTCGGCCTCCGATGTGTCTTCCCACAGACCAGGGTAACGCCCCGCCGCAGCGTAGCGGGTAAGACGGCTTGCCTCCCGGACCTCTAACGGCACGTCCAAGCCACACGACGTCACCAGGGTGAGGAGCTTCGTGATGTCGTGGCTCCTGGGAGGTTCGATCTCGCGACTGATCAGGATGGCCTTAATGACCTTTTCCGTGGCCTGTTGCGCATCGAAGCAGAGGTCGTCGTACAGAACTTCTGGCAGGTGACGATCCGCCCGGGCGCGAGCCAGGTTGCTGTGGGCTCGCCGCAGTCACTCCCGCGGGTCGGTGGAATCCCGCAGTTCAGGCGGCGTAGATTATCCTGCCCTCTCGCAACGCAGGGCGAAAAACGCTGCCAATCTTGTCGCGGAACCTCTCGATGTCCTCGGGCGTCGCTACCAGGACGTCGACCGCGACGCCAAGACCGAAGAAGTTCAAGTAAATCTTCTCCGCCAGCCGTCCGCGGTGAGGCACGTCCCTCTTGATGACCAGCAGATCGAGGTCGCTCTCGGGTCCCGCCTCGCCGCGCGCGGCCGAACCGAAGAGGATGATGCGATCGGGCTGCGCCACCTCGACGACCCTGCGCACCACTTCGTCGAGCAAGGCCTGGTCCGGCCACGCGGCCCCTGCCGCCACTTCGCTCGAACTGTTTGGCGTGGCGCGCTGCACGTGCGGGCGCCGCGTTACCTCTGCTTCGTGTCGCCGCGGGCGAAGATCGAGGCCACGTAGTTGAGTACGTCCGTCGCGCACACGTCGCAGTAGCCGTAGTTCTTGATGAGCCGCCCCTTGACGATGTCGATCTTCTCCTGGGTGTCGCGGTCCACCACGGTCGACACGAGGCTCGTGAGCTTGATCGAGTCCTTCTGGTCCTCGAACAGCTTCAGCTCGAGCGCCTTCTGCAGCCGCTCGTTGGTCTTGTAGTCGAACTGCTTGCCTTCCAGGGCCAGGGCCGCGATGTAGTTCATGATCTCGCGGCGGAAATCGTCCTTGCGGCTCTCCGAGATGTCGATCTTCTCCTCGATCGAGCGCATGAGCCGCTCGTCGGGGTCCTCCTCCTGGCCGGTGAACTTGTTGCGGACCTTCTCCCGGAAGGTGTAGGCCTTGATGTTGTCCACGTAGTTGCCGCACAGGCGGGCGATCGCCTCCTCGTCGGCCGATATCGCCTTCTGGACCTCGTTCTTCACGACGTCCTCGTACTCCTGCTTCACCATCGCCAGCAGCTCGCGGTAGCGCTTGCGGATCTCCTCGCGGGTGATGAGGCTGTGGTGCTGCAGGCCGGCCTCCAGCTCGTTCAGGACCATGAACGGGTTGACGCAGGTCCCGCTGTCGTCCCGCACGAGGGCGTTGGAGATCTTGTCCTGGATGTAGCGGGGGGAGATGCCGTCCATGCCCTCGCGGGGCGCCTCCTCGTGGAATTCCTTGATGTTGTCCTCCGTGAAGCCGGGCAGCGTCTTCCCCCCGTAGAGTTTCATCTTCTGGAGGAGGGTGATCTGCGCCTTCTTGGGCTCCTCGAGCCGGGTCAGCACCGCCCACATGGCCGACATCTCGATCGTGTGGGGGGCGATGTGCTTGCCCGTGATCTGCCGGTCGTTGAAGTCCCGCGCGTAGATCTTGACCTCTTCCTGCCACACGGTGTTGTAGGGAATATCAATCTTCACCGTACGGTCGCGGAACGCTTCCATCAGCTCGTTGTTCTGGAGCTTCCGGTACTCGGGCTCGTTGGTGTTGTGGCAGATGACGTTGCCCACACCGCAGACGAAGTTGTGAAGGCGCTCGCACTCGATGTCGTAGACCCACTCTCCGAACACCGTCCGGCGGTGAAGGCGCGCCTGGAAGGTCCGGTGCCGGCCGCCCCGCTTTCCCTCGCCCGAGCAGAAGCGGACCCGATAGGCGGGCGTACGACCTGGCCGCGGCGCCCGATAGACGCTGTAGTCGTGCCCGAGGAGACTGGCGAGCGTCCCCACCTGGGCCGCCAGCGTGGGGGAGATCGTCTTGTATTCGAAGTAGCAGGCGCGATACCTATCGCCCGCGGCACGATCCATCTTGCGTGACAGACGCCGCGTTCCGTCCGTCCGCATGAGCTCGTCGAACGCGTGCCGCAGGAACTCCTCCGGCAAGCCAAAGAGGAAGTCGGGCAGCCTCTTGTTCAGGGAGTGTTCCCCGCAATGGTGCTGGACCAGCCGCGCGATGGCCGGTGAGCCCAGGTAGAGGCGCCAGGCCGAGTCGGTGTTTGCCCCCGAGTCGATCGAACCGTGGCCCGAAGTGACGCGTGCGTACGCGGCGCGGACCCGCTCCAGTTCCGCTGGATCAGCCTGGCTGATCACGATTCCGCCGTTGCGGCCGTTGACGTGCCCTTCGGTGGCGTACCAGACCAGGACCGTGATGAGGTCCTTGAGCGCCGCCGCGTCCGTTGCGACGTCATAGATCGACTGGATCTCGGTGGCGTGGCGCGGGAGATCGAGACGGGCCCAGCCAGGGCGGCTCGGCCGCGTCATCGGTCCGCCGCCGGCGGCGATGCGCGTCTCACAGGTCACGAAGCCGGCGATCGCTCCCGTGACATCGACGACGAGGGCCCCCGAAGGCGCGAACGCCTCGATGCGACGGGCGGCCAGGATCTCGTGGCGCTCCTCGGGATAGAACGTCGCGCCCAAGCGGTCGTAGATCGAGTGGTTCGGCGTCGTTTCGACGATGCCCCATTTCTGGTCGGTGGTCAGCATCTCTCCGGTGAAGCGGTGGCGGATGGCGGCGCGGACCGGCGTCCAGCGGGTGATGTTCGTCTCGAAGTCGTGGGCCAGCACCTCTACGCCCTGGCAGCCTGCCGAGAACCGCTCGTGAAGGCTTTCCATCGTGGTCCAGCCCACGACGCCCTGGAACTTATAGAGGATGGGCTCGTGCCCCGCGACGCTGTGCCCGGCGATGACCTCGTCGATGTCGGTCTGGGGAAACTTCTTGGGCTTGATCTTGTGCTCCTGGGAGGCGCCGAGCAGGTCGTACAGGAACGCCACGTCGAGCTTCAGGATCTCGATGAACTCGATCATCCCGCGGTTGGCGATGTTCAGCTCGCCGTCGAAGTTGAACGCCCGCGGATCGGAGTCCGATCCGTACTCGGCGATCTTCCGGTAGTTGAGATCGCCGGTCAGCTCGGTGGAGTCCTGGTTCTTCTCGTCCTTCGGCTGGAACGTCCCGATGCCGATCCGGTCCTTCTCGGAGAGGACGAGCCGCTTCACCACCACGTGCCGGATCACCTTCTCCCAGTCCCCGTCGTAGGTGGTCATGAGGTCCTGGTAGGTCTTCCGGCAGAACGGGCAGAGGCTCCCGGTGTGGACGATCCGGTAGTCCTTCGAGCTCATCCGGCGGTTCAGCTCCGCGTAGACCGCCTCCTGGCTCTCGAGCGGGATCAGGTGCAGCGGGTCCTCGTGCATCGGACACCAGTTCACCGCGTCGGGGCCGCTGGCGCCGAGGTCGGGCCTCCAGCCGTAGGTGTAGAGCGCCCCTTCGGCCGTGTTGGAGTAGAGCTCCAGCCCCTTCTTGAGGAGCCGGGCGATCGTCGACTTGGAGGAGCCCACCGGGCCGTGCAGCAGCAGGATCCGCTTCTCGGTGCCGTAGCCGTAGGCGGCCGACTTGATGTTGTGCACCAGCCGCATCAGGGAGGCGTCGAGCCCGAACACCGCGTCCCGGCCGTGATCGATGGGATCGTCGAAGAGGCGGTAGTGGACGTAGCGCTCGTGGTGCCGGGTGTACTCGGTGAACCCGTAGGAGAGGATCATGTCGTAGAGCCGCTGGCAGGCGTTGCGGGCCACCCGCGCGCTCGCCATCACGATCTCCATGTAGTCCTGGACGGTCCCGTTCCAGTGCCGCTCCCGATAGCTCAGGAGGTCCTGCTTCTGCTTGATGAGGCTGAGCAGCGTGTCCGCTCCGGCGACGCCCATGGATTCACTCTCCCCGCCCGGGGTCGCCGTGGACCGGTCAGGGCGCGGCGCCGCGGACCTCGACTGCGGGGATCAGGGTACGGGATTTCGCTCGCCGAGACAAGGGAAAGCACGTGCATAAGGCGGTTGACTCTCGCCCCCGCGTGGCGAGACACTGGCCACAGCAACTGCGAGCGAAGCGGGATTCACTCCCGCGGAGCGAGTGAGGGGGGTTCTAGGGGGGAACGCGACGCAGCGGTCCCCCCTGATGATACGGATGGCCCGCAGAAGCGTCGCTCTCGAAGGCCTCGTCGACACGCTGCGCGCCTTCGAGGCGGAGCCGATCACCCGCGAGCGCCTCCTCAATTACTTCAGGGAGACCACGGTCGACCGATCCTCGCTCGCGCCGTACCTGCATTTCCGCTCGGACATGTACACGCGGAACCTCATCTACCGGGACGGCCTCGTGGAGCTGATGGCGGTCTGCTGGGCGCCGGGCCAGCGGACCGTGATCCACACCCACAACGGCCAGCTCGGGTGGATGAGCGTCGAGCAGGGCGCGCTGGCCGTCGTCAACTACAAGTGGCTGGGCTGCAACGCGGCCGACAACCAGAACGTGGCCGGGATGGACTGCCTGGCCGGGGCGACCGAGCTGGACCTCGACCGCCGCGAGGTGCAGGAGTGCTACCCGGACGGGCCCGTGAACACGGTGGACAAGGTGCAGACGATCCACCAGGTGGTCGTGCAGGGCAAGGAACCGGTCGTCTCGCTCCACGTCTACAGCCGGCCCATCGACTCCTGCGTGGCGTTCGACCTCGAGAACCGGCGATGCTACCGCCGGCAGCTGACCTTCTACAGCAAGTACGGCCAGGTGGTCGTGCGGGACGGCGACCTGGCGCCGGCCAAGACCTAGCTCTTCGAAAGTGAGTCCGCTCGCGGGGATCAAGGTCATCGACCTGACCCATATCCTGGCCGGTCCGTATTGCACCCAGGCGTTGGCCGACGCGGGGGCGGATGTCGTCAAGATCGAAGAGCCGGCCAAGGGAGACGACACCCGGGGGTGGGGACCGCCATTTGTCGAGGGAGAGAGCACGTACTTCCTCTCCGTGAACCGCGGGAAGCGGGGGATCACCTTGAACTTGAAGGACGCCCGCGGGCGGGACCTCCTCTGGCGGCTCCTCGAGCGGGCCGACGTGCTGGTCGAGAACCATCGCCCGGGCACGCTCGACCGTCTCGGCTTCTCCCATCACGACGTCCGCCGCCGGCGCCCCTCGTTGATCTACGCCTCCATCTCCGGGTACGGCGCCGGCGGCCCGTGGGCCGGCCGGCCGGGCTACGACGCGGTGCTCCAGGGCGAGGGCGGCCTCATGAGCATCACCGGCTCCCCCGACGGCCCGCCGTTCAAGGTGGGGGCGTCTCTCGTCGACGTCCTCGCGGGCATGACCGCATTCCAGGGCATCCTGCTCGCGCTCCTGCGCCGGCAGACGACCGGCGAGGGCGGGCGGGTCGAGGCCTCGCTGCTCGAGAGCCTCCTGGCCACCCTGACCTACCAGGCCGCGACCTGGCTGCTCGCGGGCCAGGTCCCGGCCCGGCTCGGCAACCGCCACCCGAACCTCGCTCCCTACGAGACGTTCGAGGCGGCCGAGGGCTACGTCGTGGTCGGCGTCGGCAGCGAGCCGCTGTGGCGCTCGTTCTGCTCCGTCCTCGGCCGGGCCGATCTGGCCGCCGATTCCCGCTTCGACACCAACGCCCGCCGCGTGTCGAACTACGCGGCCCTGCGGGACGTCCTCGCCCCCATCCTGCGCTCCCGCACCGTCGGCGAGTGGATGAGCGCGCTCGGCGAGGCCGGGATCCCCTGCGGCCGGGTGCGCACCGTGGCGGAGGCGCTCGACAACCCCCAGCTCGCCGCCCGCGGGTTGCTGCTCGACGTCGAGCACGCCCGCGCCGGCCGCGGCCGCTACGTGGGCAGCCCCATCGGTCTCGACGGCGCCGGCCGTGGCTCGCGCCGGCCTCCGCCGCTGCTCGGACAGCACACCGAGGAGGTGCTCGGGGA
>QHVM01000101.1:0-4646 GCA_003223555.1 Acidobacteriota bacterium
TCGACGAGAAGTCGGTCGTGGCCGAAGCGGACCGGCTCCGGGACCAGGTGCGGCGGAGCGTCGCCCACTGAAGCGGTCAGCGATCGGCGGTCAGCGATCGGCAAAGGCTTCCCGCTGGGCGGGGCTCCTCACGGAAGGCCGCAACCCGCGCAGCAAGCGGCTCGACACGATGAGCACCGCTCGCGTGGTCGCCCTCCTCGTCGACGAAGACCGGCGCGCGGTGGCGGCCGCCGGGCGCCAGCGCGGCGCCATCAGCCGCGCGGCGGTGCGCGCCGCCCGCACCCTGGAAGGGGGAGGCAGCGTCGTGTTTCTCGGCGCGGGCACGAGCGGCCGCATGGGTGTGCTCGAAGCGGCGGAATGCCCTCCGACCTTCGGCCTGGCTCCGAGCCGGGTGCGAGCGGTGATGGCGGGCGGCGAAGGCGCCGTGTTCCGGGCGGTGGAAGGGGCCGAGGACGACGAGCAGGACGGCCGGCGGCAAGGCTCGGCGCTGCGGCCGCCGGACCTCCTCATCGGGATCTCGGGCTGGCCGCGGCGCGGGAGAAGGCCGTGGATACGGTCCTGCTGACGTGCGCGCCGGGGCCGGGCCTGCGACGGCTGGCCGACACGGTGGTGGCCATCGCCAGCGGTCCCGAGGTACTGACGGGCTCGACCCGGCTCAAGGCCGGTTCGGCCACGAAGGCGGCACTGAACGCCATCACGACCGCGGCCATGGTCCGCCTGGGCAAGGCCTACGACAACCTGATGGTCGACATGCGGCCGACCAACGCGAAGCTCCGGGACCGCGCGCGCCGCATCGTGGCGGCCGCGGCCGGAGTAGATCGCGACCAGGCCGCGCGGCTCCTCGCGCTCGCGGGCGACGAGGTGAAGACGGCCATCGTCATGGGCCGGCGCGGCGCTTCCGCCGAAGAGGCCCGCGCCCGGCTGGCCGCGGCCAAGGGCCACGTCCGGCGCGCGCTCAGACGCTGACCTCGGTCCGGTCCGAGCCGCGTTCATATCAAATTTAACAGAAGCACTCCACGCTTCGTCATGCGCGTTTCGAGCGGACCTCATTTGGCATCCTGAAATGATATGAAGAGGCATGAAGGTCAGATGCTGAGCTCGATGCCGCCGTCAAGTCTCTCGCGGGCAAGGAACCCGAGACAACTGGAGAGCTCAATCTGACCGCGGTGCGGCTGCTCGGCCGGCATCTCGCCCTTCAGCGGCGGCGTTCGTACCGGCGCCGCGCCCGGTCATCCAGCCGACGGCCCCGCAGCGCTACCGCGTGCAGTTCACGATCGGCCAGCAGACCCATGACCGGCTTCGGCGCCTCCCGGCGCTTCTTCGCAGGGAGATCCCCGATGGCGACCCTGGAGCGATCTTCGATCGCGCCACGCTCCTGCTTCTGCGGGAGGTCGAGAAGAAGAAGCTCGGGATGGCAGTCAAGCCACGACCGCGGTCTATCCGTCCCAGGACGGATAGACCCGCGGAGCCTCCACGCGATCCGCCGCGAGAGGTCAAGAGGATGGTCTGGCCCCGCGATCGCGGCCGCCTACGTCGCGCCCGACGGGCGGAGATGCACCGAGACGACGTTCATCGAGTTCCACCACCTAAAGGCGTACGCGCACCAAGGTCCGCCGACGATTGACAACATCGCGTTGCGCTGTTGGCGCCACAACCAGTACGAAGCGGAACTGCTGTTCGGGCCCCGTCGGCACCGGCCGCGTGAGCCGACGGCAGGTTCAGATCCATGAGAGAGCGCGGAGCGTTGGAAAGCGCGCCCGTCGCTAGAGCGCCGCCGCGGCGGGGGCGTCCATCAGCACCTCGATCTCGGGGTGCGACTGGAGGAACGAGCACGGCCAGTCGGGGTTCTCCGGCCCCTGGACGAGCATCCGCACCGCCGTGGCCTTCCTCGCCCCGGTCGCGATCACGCGGATCGCGCGCGCGCCGCGGATGGTCCCGATCCCCATCGTGAGCGCGCGCAGAGGCCACGACGAGGGCGGCACCTGGAGCGACGCCGCGAGGCCGTCGGGAAGACGCGTCACGTGCGTGGGCAGGCTGATCGGGCCCGGCATGTTGTAGGCCACGTGGCCGTCGACACCCACGCCGAGCAGGGCGAGGTCGAGGCCGCCGGCGGCGGCGATGGCCTCCTCGTAGCGCCGGCATTCGGCGGACAGGTCGGGAGCGTCGCCGTCGGGGATGTCGCCGCGGTCGCGGCGGAGGCCCGTGCGGCCCCACGCGTGCTGCTCCATGAACGCGCGGAACGTTCGGGGATCGGCGCGCGGCAGCACCAGCTCGTCGAGGTTGAAGCCGCGCGCGCGCGACAGGTCGCACTCGCCGCGGGCGCAACGCGCGGCCAGCTCGTCGTAGAGCGGGACCGGCGTCCGCCCCGTGGGCAGCGCGAGCACGAGGTCCGGCCGTCTCCCCGCGAAGGCGGCGACGTCGTCGGCGACCGCGCGGGCCACGGCCTCCGCGCTGTCGAGGATCCGGGTCTTCAACTAGTGCCGTTCCAACTTGATGGACCGACGATGGCCTCGAAAAGCGAACAGTTGGAACGGCACTAGAGCTGCCCGAAGTTGATGAGCTTGACCCCCGAGCGCTGGACGGCCTGGCGCACGGCCGCCTGGGTCAGCAGGTCCAGCTCGCGGGCGCGGGGCTCCGCGTACCCGCTCGTGGCCCGCAGCTCGTCGTCCACCACCGCGGGATGGCACATCAGCTCGCTCGTGCCCAGGGGCAGATCCTCGACGAGGCCGATGAGATCGTTCAGCGTCGCGCCCTCGCCGTAGAACTCCTCCACGAAGTGGTCGGGGGTCGGCACCCCTTCCCGGCGCAACTGCTCCGCCATCGAGGGGCTCGCGTTGCGCACGGGAAGCCCGGTCTCCCAGGCGAGCGTGAGGATCGCTTCGAACACGGCCGGCACCTCGCGGTGCGAGTGGTGGTGGCTGTCGAAGTGAGTGGGATCGCGGCCCATGATCTCGCGGAAGCGGTTGAGCTGGGCGCGCGCCTCGGCCAGCACTTCCGTGCGGTCGGCGCCGGCGAGGCCGGCCGGCTTTGCGGGCAGCATCCCCTTCGCGTCGACCATGCTGCGGAGCTGCTCGGGCGGAAGCGCCGGCACGCCGCCGCTGAGCGCGACGTGGAGGCCGATGCCGAGGGCGGGACAGTCGCGCGAGAGCGCCGCGACCCGTCGCGCCGCGGGGTAGTTCACCATCATGGTCGCGCTCGTCACGATCCCGCGGCGGTGGGCGTCGAAGATCCCCTCGTTGACGCCCTCGGTGCGCCCGAGGTCGTCGGCGTTGACGATGAGCCTCTTGGCTGCGCTCACCGCCCCCTCATCTCAAGAGGTCCAGGGCCAGCGCGACCGCGCCCGTGGCGGGCTCCGCGGCGAGCAGCGTCGCCTGCGCCCCCGGGAGGTCCAGATGGCGGGCGATCGTCTCGGCCAGGGTAGGGCAGGCCTTGAACACCCCGCCGGCCATCACGACCGGAAAGGGCTCGTGGCCGAGATCGATCTGGCGGTGCACCGCCCGCGCGGCCTGGGCCAGCTCGTGGCCCGCGCTCTCGACCAGCTCCGATGCCAACGTGTCGCCGCGTTCCCGCGCCCGCTCGACGAGGGGAGCCAGCGCCGCGATGCGGTGCTTGGGCAGTCCCTTCTCGTACACGTGCGGGATCAGGTCGGGGACCGCACCGACGCCGAACGCCTCGAAGACCAGCGGCTCGAGCAGCGTCTTCGGTCCGCGGCCGTCGGCGCTCCGCACCGCCGCGCGCAGGATCTGGTGGCCGAGCCAGTATCCCGATCCCTCGTCGGCAAGGAGGAAGCCGTAGCCGCCCGAGCGGGCGGTACGGCCGGCGCGGTCCGCGCCGAAGGCGATCGACCCGGTGCCGGCGAGCACCACGATCCCCACGCGACCCGGCGCGCCCGCGGCCAGCGCGATGGAGGCATCGTTGACGACCCGCACGCCGTCGCGGTGGCCGAGCCGCCGCAGGATCCCGCGGATGACCGCCTCGTCGTGCGGCCGGTCGACGCCCGCGATCCCGAGGCAGACCGCGGAGATCGTGTGGTCGCGGCCGAGGGTTTCTATGATCCCGTCGAAGACCTTCCCGCGCCTCGGCCACGAGGCGGCCCTGCTCGTCGGCGAGGAGGCCGACGGTCTTGGTCCCGCCCGCGTCGATACCGAGGACGTAACGCATGAAAGAAAGTCTAGCTGAACGGGCCGGCTAGTCCGCCCCATAGATGACGATGTCCTTCAGGTTCCGGTACTTCTCGTTGTAGTCGAGGCCGTAGCCGACGACGAAGTGGTCGTCGATCGAGAAGCCGACGTAGTCCACTTTCACCTCGACCAGCCGCCGGGACGGCTTGGACAGCAGCGCGGCGACCCTCAGCGTCCGCGGCCCGCGGGCCTTCAGGACGTTCAGGAGGTAGTTGAGCGTGAGGCCCGTGTCGACGATGTCCTCCACGACCAGCAGGTCGCGGCCCTCGAGTCCCTGGTCGAGGTCCTTGACGAGCTTCACCTCGCCCGACGACTTGGTGGCCGCGCCGTACGAGGAAACGGCGATGTAGTCGAGCGTCAGGGGAAGGTCGACGGATCGTGACAGATCCGTCATGAAGGTGCAGGCACCCTTGAGGACACCCACGAGGTGGGGGTCGCGGCCCGCGTAGTCCTTGGCGATCTCGC
>QHVM01000101.1:4653-15077 GCA_003223555.1 Acidobacteriota bacterium
AGCACCTTCACGGGAACCTCCTGGGAGCCGCGATTATATCGGCGCCGCCGTTGACTTGGGAAAGAGGCCGGCGGTACGATCGCCGCCTAATCCCCCTGCAGGAGAGTGAACTTGAAGAACAGCGCCCGTTCGGCGGCCCTGGCCCTTTTCGCGGCCCTCGCCGCCGCCTCTGTGTTCCCCCAGTCGCAGGCCACGACCGGCCAGATCACCGGCCGCGCCGTCGACTCGCAAGGTGGCGCGCTCCCCGCGGTGAAGGTGACCGTCAGCAACCCCGCCACCGGCTTCAGCCGCAGCGTGACCACCAACGCCGAAGGGCTCTATTCGCTTCCCCTGCTGCCGCCGGGCAACTACGAGATGAGCGCGGAGCTGAACGGCTTCCAGACGGTGCGGCGGACGCAGATCGTCGTCACGGTCGGGTCGAACGTCAACATGGACCTGCATCTCGGCGTCGCCGGCGTTGCGGAGGCCGTGACCGTCGAGGGGGCGGGCGCCCAGGTCGAGACCGGCACCGACATCCGTACCGCGACCTTGAACTCGGCGGTTCCAGGACTTCGTGATCCTGACCCCGACCGCGCAGGTGGACACGTCGCGGGGCCAGATCTCGCTCGCGGGACAGCGTGGGATCAACACCAACATCAGCGTCGACGGGGCCGACTACAACCAGCCCTTCTTCGGGGGGATCCGCGGGGGCGAGCGCTCCAACTTCGCATTCACGATCCCGCAGGAGTCGATCCAGGAGTTCCAGGTGGTGGCCTCCGGCTACACCGCGGAGTTCGGCCGCTCGTCGGGCGGGATCGTCAACGCCGTCACCAAGTCGGGCACGAACCAGTTCAGCGGATCCGCTTTCTTCGTGGACCGTGACAAGGGACTGGCCAGCAAGAACGTCTTCAACCAGAACGCCGCTCCCACCCAGAAGCAGTTCGGGGGATCGTTCGGCGGTCCGGTGCAGAAGGACAAGGTCTTCTTCTTCGCCGCCTACGAGCAGCAGAAGGTGACCGACCCGCGGGCGGTCCTCTTCGACACGCTGGTCGGGTTCAACCCCACCGCCGACCAGCGGGAGGCCTTCGATTACTACAAGTCGCTCGAGACGCCCTTCGACGCGACCAACGACGCGCGGGCCTTCCTGGGCCGGCTCGACTTCCAGCTCAACACCGCCAACCGCCTGAGCGTCCGCTACAGCCACAGCTCCAACCAGGCCCTGAACGCCACCTCGGTCGGCAACAGCCTCTTCCCCACCCTCACCACGGCCCTGTCGAACAACGGCACGGAGAAGGACTCGACGAACACGGTCGTCGGCCAGTTCACCAGCGTCCTCACGCCCAAGCTGCTCCTGGAGGTGCGCGGCCAGTACTCGAAGGAGACGCGGCCCCGCATCGCCAACGTCGAGGCGCCCAACGTCACCACGAACATCGGCCGCTTCGGCACCGTCAACTTCCTCTCCACGACGCAGTACGACTGGCGCGGGCAGGGCGCGGCCAACCTGACCTGGATCAGCGGCACGCACACGGCCAAGTTCGGGGCCGAGTACAACCACGTCTTCGCCAACCAGACCTTCGGCTTCAACCAGCACGGCCTGTTCAGCGTGTCGGGCACCAACACCGCCACGATCCTGGACATCCTGTCCGTGGCGGGGCCGATCGCGAACCGCTTCGACAACACGAGCGTGACGTACCTGCGCCAGATCGGCAACCTGCTCGCCGAGTACGGCACCGACGAGATCGCCGTGTTCGCCCAGGACGCCTGGAAGATCCGGCCCAACCTCACCGTGAACTACGGCCTGCGCTGGGAGGGGGCGAAGAACCCCGCCCCCCAGGCCGACAACGCGGTGCTGGTGGGCCGGGTCGCGGGGTTCACGTTCCCCAACGGCCGCCAGATCGATCCGACCCAGATCCCCGGCCAGTGGAGCCAGTTCGGGCCCCGGCTCGGCTTCGCCTGGGACCCGGGCAACGACGCGAAGAGCGTGGTGCGCGGCTACGGCGGGATCTACTACGCGCGGACCCCGGCGCTGCTGTGGGCCGGGGCGTTCAACAACTTCCGCGCGACGCCGGGCGATCTCTCCGTGACGCTGCCCTTCGCGGTCCCGGCGGGCAACCCCAACAACACCGTCTACAAGCAGCTCCTGCTCATCGGCGTCGACCTCAACAAGTCGCCGCTCGGCAGCCTGCCCGAGCTGACGCCGGCCCAGCTCACCCAGGTGGCCAGCGCGCTCGGCCTCACCATCGACCCGTTCCGGGGCGCGAACCCCACGGTCATCGACACGGACTTCAAGAACCCCCGCGCCTACCAGGCGGGGCTCGGCTACGAGCGCCAGGTCGCGACCGGCGTCACCCTGGGCGTGGAGGGCGTCGTCGTCAAGACCGATCACCTCCAGCGCAACCGCGACTTCAACGAGCCGCTTCCCACCATCCGGGCGAACGATCCCGCCCAGCGTCCCTTCTTCGGCCTCAATAGCGGGGCGAACCGGCCGATCCCCGCCCTCGGCCAGGTGACGGTCCGCGAGTCCACCGCCCGCTCGCTCTACCAGGCGGCCACCCTGAGCGCGCGCCTGCAAAGGAGATGGGGACAGGCCAACGTGTTCTACGTCCTCAGCCACTCGAAGTCCGACGACGACAACGAGCGCGACGCGGGCGGCTTCACCTACGAGAACGCCTACAACCTCGATCCCGAGTACGCCGACGCCCGGCTCGACCGGCGTCACCAGTTCAACGGCAACGTGCTGTTCTTCCTGCCGTGGGGCTTCGACGTGTCGAGCGCCTTCGCGATCCGCTCCGGGATCCCCATCGACGTCGGGGTGGGCTCCGACGCCAACCAGGACCGCGGAGGTCCGGACCGGCCGTACAGCGCCGCCGGCGTGCCCTTCAAGCGCAACGCCTTCCGGAATCGCGCGGTGAAGGATCTCAGCGTGCGCGCGCAGAAGAGCTTCAAGCTAGGCGACCGGCAGAAGATCGTCCTCACCGCCGAGGCCTTCAACATCTTCAACTTCGACAACATCCAGTACGCCGGCAGCACGGTCACCAACTACTGCGCGGCGCCGGTGCCGCTCGACTGCGGGTTCAGCGCTCCCACCAACCCGAACTTCCTCTCGCTGCGCGACAAGAACCCGTCGTCGTCGCGGCTGGGGCAATACCTGCTGAACAACAACCCGGGACCTCCGCGGCAGGTCCAGCTGGGCGTGCGCTTTCAGTTCTGATCGGAGTAACGGGGGGCTGCAGATCTAATGAAGGCACCCCCGCGCGCATTCGCGCTCCCCCGCTCCATCCAAGGGATTGAAGGCGAGATTTTGGAATCTTTTGACGCGCGGGTCTCGTTTGTAGACCTGGGAGCCGGCGGAGCCTGCGTCCGGCTCGGCTATAATCGGGAGCTCGGGACGTTCGTCCCGCAAAAGCTGGAGGACGCTTCAGACATGATTCGAACCAGCCGCATGCTTGCCACGGCCGTCATCGCCCTGTTCCTCGCCCGGCCGGCCGCGGCGCGGGCCCAGGAGGCGGCCCCGCCCGCGCCGGAGCGCCCGACCCTCGAGCTGTCGCTCGACGAGGCGGTCAAGCGGGCCCTGGAGAACAACGTCGACATCGCGGTCGAGAAGTACAACCCCGAGCTGAGCGACGAGGTGATCCGCGTCTACCGGGGCTACTACGATCCGCTCCTGCTCTCCACGGTGGCGAACAATTCCCGCACCACTCCGGCCTCGAACGCCTTCGCCGGGGCCGCCAACGTGGACACCAAGACGTTCACCTACAACTTCAGCGCTCTCAAGTCGCTGTACACCGGCGGCAACCTGCGGGTGGACTTCTCCAACAACCGCGGAAACACCAACTCGATCTTCACGACCGTGAACCCGTCCTACAACTCCAGCCTCAACGCCAATCTCTCCCAGCCCTTCATGAGGAACTTCCGGATCGACTCCAACCGCTACCAGCTCAAGGTGGCCAAGAAGAACCGGGAGATCTCCGACGTCCAGTTCCAGCAGACGGTGACCAACACCGTGGCCGGGGTGAAGGACCTCTATTACGACCTCCTCTACGCCATCGACAACCTCGACGCCCAGCGCAAGAGCCTCGGCCTGGCCCAGAAGCTGCTCGGAGAGAACCAGATCAAGGTCAGGGTGGGCACCATGGCGCCCCTGGACGTGGTCTCCGCGCAGGCCGAGGTGGCGAGCCGGGAGGAAGGCGTCATCGAGGCCGAGGCCGCGCTGGCCGACGCCGAGGACGCGGTCAAGCGTGCGATCTTCCCGAGCAACGATCCGGCCACCTGGGCGCTGCGGATCGTGCCCACCGACCATCCCACCGCGGAGCCGGTGGCGGTCGACGTCCCGGCGGCCATGAAGAAGGCCCTCGAAGCGCGCACGGACGTCGTGGCCGCCCGCAAGACCCTGGAGAACGCCGACTACAACGTGCAGTACACCTCCAACCAGAAGCTTCCCGACCTGAGCCTGGTGGCGGCCTACGGCACGTCCGGTCTCGGTGGCACCGTGATCCAGAGACAGGGCCTCGGCGGGCCCATCATCGCCACCATCCCCGGCGGCTACAGCGACGCCCTCAGCAACATTTTCGGCCGCGACTATCCCACCTGGACGCTGGGCGTGAACTTCACCTACCCGATCTTCAACCGGCAGGCCGAAGCCAGCTCCGCCCGGGCGAAGATCTCCCGCGAGCAGACGCAGGCCAGCCTGCGCCGGCTCGAGATGCAGGTGGCCGCCGAGGTCCGCAGCGCCGGCCGTTCCGTGGATACGAACTACAAGCGGGTCGAGTCGACGCGGGCCGCCCGGGTGCTCCAGGAGCAGCGTCTCGACGCGGAGCAGAAGAAGTTCGCGGCCGGGATGTCGACGAACTTCCTGGTCACCCAGGCCCAGCGCGACCTCGCCCTGGCCGAGGTGGCCCAACTGCGCGCGGTGGCGGATTACCGCAAGAGCCTGGTGGACTTCGACCGCGTCCAGCTGGCCGGGGGCGGCGTCACCACCCTGACGAGCGCGGCGTCGCGCGCGACCGGCGCGGCCACGGGCGCCACCGGCTCCAGCGCCACCGGGACGACGGGGACCACCGGCACCACCGGAACGGGCACGACAGGTCAGAATCCCGGCGGATCGTCCTGACGCCATTTCACACGGTTTGACCGGAGGGAGGCCCAACACCCCCCTTGTCTTCCGGTCTAAACTGGGTGAAATGGTGCGGCCTCGTGCATCCCGGATCATCCTCGCTGCGGCCGCGGTGGCCGTGGTGGCGGTGGTGCTGGCGTTCCGCAGCCACGACCACGACGTCAAGTACGCCGCGGTCCCGGTCGAGCGGGGCGACCTGATGGACGTGGTGGGTGCGACCGGGACGCTCCAGGCGGTCATCACGGTCCAGGTGGGCTCGCAGGTGTCGGGAACCATCCAGAACCTCTACGCCGACTTCAACAGCGTCGTGCACAAGGGTCAGGTCATCGCCCGGCTGGACCCGTCGTCCTTTCAGGCCCGGCTCGGGCAGTCGCAGGCCAGCCTGATCGCGGCGCGGGCCAACGTCGAGCGCTCCCGGGCGGAGGTCGACGACGCCCACCAGAAGCTCGGCCGGGCCAAGGAGCTGGCCGCCCAGAAGCTGATCCCCCAGAGCGACCTCGACACGGCCCAGGCGACCTATGACGGGGCGGTGGCCCAGCACAAGGCCAACCAGGCGGCGGTGAACCAGGCGCAAGCCAACGTCAACCAGGCCAAGGTGGACCTCGACCACACGATCATCACCGCCCCCATCGACGGGGTGGTGATCGCGCGCAACGTCGACGTCGGGCAGACGGTGGCCGCCTCTTTCACGGCGCCGGTGCTGTTCGTCATCGCCAACGACCTGAAGCACATGCAGGTCAACGCGTCCATCGACGAGGCGGACATCGGACGCGTGCGCTCCGGCCAGGGAGTGACCTTCCGCGTGGACGCCTACCCCGACCAGACGTTCCGGGGGCGGGTCGACCAGGTGCGGCTGCAGCCCACCACCGTCCAGAACGTCGTCACCTACAACACGATCATCAGCGTCGACAACGACGACGGCAAGCTCATGCCCGGCATGACCGCCACGGTCTCCGTGATCGTGCAGAAGGCGGACAACGTGCTTCGGATCCCGGCCGCGGCGCTGCGCTTCCGGCCCGAGGGCTTCGAGCCCGGCGGCCGCGGCGCACGGCCCAGCGCAGCGCCGCCCGGCGCCGGCGCGGGGGCCGGGGCCGGTGGGCCTCGGGCGGCCATCGCCCCCGGGGCGGGCGCGCCGGGAGCGGGCGGCGGGCGTCCAGGGGGCGGCGGCTTCCGGCGGACCGGCGGACAGCCTGGCGCCGCGCCGACGGCGGCCGCGAGTGCCGGAGGGAGCGGCCGCTCCAGCCTCGTGTTCGTGCTCGACGAGAAGGGCCAGCCCCAACCGGTGCGGGTGCGGCTCGGCATCTCCGACGGGCAGTACGTCGAGGTGAAGGACGGCCTGGCCGAGGGCGCCCGCGCCGTCGTCGGGGTCGAGGGCGAGGCCGGCGCGCGCCCATCGGGCCCCCGGCCGAGCGGCTCTCCCTCCAACAACCCCTTCAGCCCGCAATTCCAGCGCCGCCAGCGCTGAGGCGGTCCTGATGTCCACCGCGCCTGTCTCCGGCGAGCCGCTCATCCGCGTCGTGGACCTGCGCAAGAGCTACGTCCTCGGCGACGTGACCGTCCACGCCCTGCGGGGAGTGGACATGGAGATCGGCGCCGGCTCGTTCGTGGCCATCGTCGGCGCCTCCGGCAGCGGCAAGTCCACCTTCATGAACATCCTGGGTCTGCTCGACCGCCCGAGCGGCGGCCGCTACTTCCTGGAGGGCCAGGACGTCTCGGGGTTCGACCGCGACCGGCGGGCCATCCTGCGGAACCGGAAGATCGGCTTCGTGTTCCAGAACTTCAACCTGCTCCCGCGCACGAGCGCGCTCGAGAACGTCGAGCTGCCGTTGCTCTACGACGGCCACGCGCGCTCGGGGGAGGACCGCCACCGCAAGGCGCTCGGCCTGCTGCAGGCGGTCGGCCTCGGTGAGCGCGCCCACCACACGCCGAACCAGCTCTCGGGCGGCCAGCAGCAGCGGGTGGCCATCGCCCGCGCCCTCGTCAACGACCCCGAGATCCTGCTCGCCGACGAGCCGACGGGTAACCTCGACAGCCGGACGAGCGTCGAGATCATGGAGATCCTCCAGCGCCTCAACCGCGAGAAGCGGATCACCATCATCCTCATCACCCACGAGCACGACATCGCCGAGTACGGCCAGCGGGTCGTCGCCTTCCGCGACGGGCGCGTGGTCAGCGACCGCGCCGTGGAGTCGCGGCGGGACGCCGCGGCCGAGCTGGCCGCGCTGCCCGCGCTCCAGGAGGAGGCCGCGGTTTGAGGATCCAGAACACGCTGCGCATCGCGCTCAGGGCGATCCAGCGCAACAAGATCCGCTCCGCCCTCACCATGCTGGGCGTCATCATCGGGGTGGCCTCCGTCATCGCCATGATCGCCCTCGGCTCCGGGGCCCGCGCCTCGATCGACCAGCAGATCCAGGCCCAGGGCACCAACGTGATCTTCGTCTCGTCGGGCAGCTTCGGCCGGCCGGGGGGCGGCGCGGTGCGCGGGGGCGCCGGCTCGGTGACCACGCTGACCCTCGACGACGCCAAGGCCATCAGCGAGGTCCGGGGTGTCACGCGCATGAGCCCGATGGTCCGGGGCCGGGCCCAGGTCATCGCCGGAGACCAGAACTGGAACACGTCGGTGGAAGGCGGGAACGAGGACTACCTGGCCATCCGCAACTGGGCCCTGGCGTCCGGGGCGAACTTCACCCCCCGCGACGTCCTGGTGGCGGAAAAGGTCTGCCTGCTCGGGGACACCGTGGTGCGCAACCTCTTTCCCGACCAGGACCCGGTGGGGCAGGTCATCCGGGTGAAGAACCTCCCGTTCCGCGTGCTCGGGGTGCTGGTGCCGAAGGGCCAGGGCCAGTTCGGCCAGGACCAGGACGACCTCATCATCGCCCCCTACACCACCATCCAGAAGAAGCTGCTGGGCATCACCTACATCCAGCAGGTCTACCTGTCGGCGGACAACAGCGACGACGTCGAGAGGGTGGCGGTCGACATCACGCGGCTCATGCGCCAGCGCCACCGGATCACCAACCCCGAGGAGGACGACTTCACCGTGCGGACGGTCGAGGAGATGGCGGCCACCCGGGTCCAGATGGCCAACACCATGACCGGGCTCCTGATGAGCGTGGCCTCGGTGAGCCTGCTCGTGGGCGGGATCGGGATCATGAACATCATGCTGGTGTCGGTGACGGAGCGGACGCGGGAGATCGGGCTTCGCATGGCGGTGGGCGCCCGCACGCGCGACATCCTGCGGCAGTTCCTGGCCGAGGCGGTGAGCCTGTCCGTGGTGGGCGGCGTGGCCGGCATCGCCCTCGGCGTGCTGGTCTCCCAGGGCATGACCTGGAAGCTCGGCTGGCCCACGATGATCACGTCCACCTCGATCCTGGTCGCCTTCGCGTTCGCGGGCGCGGTGGGGGTGTTCTTCGGGTACTACCCCGCCCGCAAGGCCGCCAACCTGGATCCCATCGAGGCGCTGCGCTACGAATAACCGGATGCGGCGCGTCCGCTCCGCGCGCCGAACGCTCGCGCCGGAGAAGGGTATCAACGATGCTCGAAAGCAACACCAGCGCCATGAGTCGACGTTGGGCCGCGGTCGTGCTCCTGGCCGGGGTCGGCGTCACGGCGCCGGTCGGGCGGAGCGGCGCGGCGGGAGCGCAATCGACGCCCGCCTTCAGCCTGGAGCAGGTGCTGGGCTATCCTTTCCCGGACGAGCTGGTCGCCGCGCCCACCGGCTCGACCGTCGCGTGGACGTTCAACGAGCGGGGCGTGCGCAACGTCTATGCCGCGGACGCGCCCGATTTCCAGGCGCGCCGCCTCACTCCGTACGGGGATGACGACGGGCAGGAGCTGACCCACCTCTCCTTCTCGGAGGACGGGAAGACGATCGTCTACGTGCGGGGCGGCGATCACGGCGCCAACTGGCCCGCGGAAGGCGGCCTCATGCCGGACCCGGCCAGCAGCCCGATCCAGCCGAAGATGCAGGTATGGGCGGTGCCGGCCGCCGGCGGCGCCCCGGTCCTGCTCGGCGAGGGCGACGAGCCGGCGATCGCCTCCCATGCCGGGCGAGTGGCCTTCGTCAAGGATCGCAAGGTCTGGATCGCGCCCCGGGACGGATCGAAGCCCGCCGAGGCGGCCGTCTTCGCGAAGGGGGCCAGCGAGTCGCCGGCGTGGTCGCCCGACGGCGCCACGCTCGCATTCGTGTCGAACCGCGACGATCACGCCTTCATCGGCCTCTACGGCGGCCCCGACCGGCCGATCCGCTACCTGGCCCCCTCCACGTCACGCGACTCGGCGCCGACGTGGTCGCCCGACGGCAAGGCGATCGCCTTCGTCCGGCAGCCCGGGCGCGGAGGCGTGCCGGCGAAGCCGCTCGAGCCGCAACCGGCGCCGTGGGCGATCTGGGTCGGCGATGCCGCGTCCGGCGCCGCGCGCGAGGTCTGGAAGAGCGGAGACACCCTCGTCGACTCGGTCCCGCGGGTCCACGGCAGCGTCAACCTGCACTGGGTCGCCGGCGATCGCCTCGCCTTCCTGTCGTACCAGGACGGGTGGCCGCACCTCTACTCGGTGCCGGCGGCGGGCGGCCCCGCGCTGCTCCTGACGCCCGGGCGCTTCATGGTGGAGTATGCAGCGATCTCCGCCGACCGGCGCTTCATCGTCTACAACGCGAACACGGGCCCCGACCGGGACGACGCCGATCGCCGCCACCTCTTCCGGGTGCCCGTCGACGCCGCGACGCCCGCCTCGCTGACGGCGGGACGCGGGATCGAGTGGAGTCCCGCGGTGACCTCCGACGGGAGGTTCGTGGCGTACTTCGCGGCGGACGCGCAGCGGCCGCCGCTGCCGGCCGTGTTGCCGCTCGCCGGCGGGGCCGCGAAGACGCTCGCCGCCGACCGCCTGCCCGCCGGCTACCCGTCCGCCGCCCTCGTCACGCCGGAGCCGGTCGTCATCCGGTCGGGCGATGGCGTGGACGTGCACGCTCAGCTCTTCAAGGCCGCGGCGGGCGCGGCCCGCCGGCCGGCGCTCGTCTACGTGCACGGCGGCCCGCCGCGCCAGATGCTGCTGGGCTGGCACTACATGTATTACTACGCGAACGATTACGCGGCCAACCAGTACCTCGCCCGCCGGGGCTTCGTCGTGCTGTCGGTGAACTACCGGCTCGGCATCGGGTACGGCCACGCGTTCCACTACCCGGAGCGCACGGGCCCCCGCGGGGCCGCGGAGTACCAGGACGTGCTGGCTGCGGGACGCTACCTGCGGACGCGCGCCGACGTGGATCCCGGTCGGATCGGGATCTGGGGCGGATCGTACGGCGGTTATCTCACGGCGCTCGCGCTCGGGCGCAACT
>QHVM01000101.1:15165-15804 GCA_003223555.1 Acidobacteriota bacterium
CACGTACGAGTCGTCGCCGGTGTCGGCGGTGCCCACGTGGAGATCGCCGGTGCTGCTGATCCACGCCGACGACGACCGCAACGTCGAGTTCCACCAGACGGTGGACCTGCGGCAGCGGCTCGCGGCGAAGGGTGTCGCGGCGGAGGAGCTGGTCATCCCCGACGACATCCACGACTTCCTGCTCTGGAGGAGCTGGCGCACGGTGCTGGCGGCGACGGGCGACTACTTCGAGCGCACCTTCATGGAGAGCCCGGCCGCGAGCCGCTGACCGGAGCGTCCCGCGCGACCACCCCCAGGCCCGGCCGCTCCGGGAGCACCAGCCGCCCCTCCTCGACCGTCGCCCCTTCGAAGGGGTCGTCCCGCACCAGCAGGTTGCCGTCGAGGTCGGCGGTGTCCACCAGCGGGGAGAGGTGGGCGGCGGCGGTGATGGCCAGCGAGGACTCGATCATGCAGCCCAGCATGACCTTCATTCCGTGCGCGCGGGCCACCGCGATCATGCGGCGCGCCTCGGCCAGCCCTCCGCACTTCATCAGCTTGATGTTGATGCCGTCGAAGGCGCCGACCAGGCGCGGGATGTCCGCCGCCCGGTGCACGCTCTCGTCGGCATAGAACGGGAGCGGGCTGCGCCGGCGCAGGGCG
>QHVM01000101.1:15818-24191 GCA_003223555.1 Acidobacteriota bacterium
GGTCGGCGGGAAGCGGCTGCTCCACGAACTCCACGCCGAGTCTCGCCAGCCACTCCAGCCGCTCGAGGGCCGCCTCGTGCGTCCAACCCTCGTTGGCGTCCACGCGGATGCGCTGGCGCGTCGTGTCCCGGACCGCGGCCAGCACCTCGCGGTCGCCGTCGGAGCCCATCTTCACCTTGAGGACCGGATAGCCCGAGGCCTCCTTCACCTTCCGCACGACCACCTCGGGCGCGTCGAGGCCGATCGTGAAGGAGGTCTCCGGCGCGCCTCGGGGATCGAGGCCGAACAGCTCGTACAGCGGCGCGCCCAGCCGGAGGCCGGCCAGGTCGTGCAGCGCCATGTCCACCGCCGCCTCCGCCGCGCTCTGTCCCGCCACGGCGGCCCGGCCCGCGGCCTCCGCGAAGGCACGCGGGTCGCCCAGGCCCTCGGCCATGGCGGTCACCGCCCGCGCCGCCGAGGCACGGTCCTCGTGGTAGCGGAGGATGGGCGCCGCTTCGCCGCGGCCGACGAGGCGGCCTTCCTCCAGCTCGACCAGCAGGTTCTCGCGCACGTCGGAGGCGCCGCGGGCGATGCGGAAGGTGTGGCGAAGGCGGAGATCGAGCGGGCGATGGCGGAGGGTCACGCTCATGACCCGCTCCCGCCGTAGGCCGGGGGCCTCTCGAACCCCCCGACCACGTCCGCCATCCGCGCCGCCACGTCGATCGGCGTGGCGTCCTCGAGATAGGGCCCGACGATCTGGATGCCGACCGGCAGCCCTTCCCGCGTGAGGCCGACCGGCGCGGTGGTGGCCGGCAGCCCGGTCATGCTCGCGAACCCGATCCAGAAGAGCAGGTCGTCGTACGCTCGCTGCCCCTCCGGCGTGGCCAGCCGGCGCGCCGCCATCGGCCTCGCGTCGTGGGGAAAGGCGGCCACGAAGGCGGCGGGCATGAGGAACGCGTCGTGCTCGCCGAAGTAACGCTGCCAGGCGGCGCGGTGGCGCAGCCGCGCGGCCCTCACCTCCGTGACCCGCGCGATGGGATCGGTGAGCGCGCGGGCGCGGAGCGACTCGAGGCTGTCGTCCGTGCGCGTGGCGGCGGAGCGGAGCGCCTCGGTGTCCTCGCCCGCGGGGGGAGTGGCCTCCCACAGCAGGTAACGGTACGTGCGGTACTGCGCTTCCACGTCGACCCCGGGCGGCCAGCCCTCCGCGAGCTCGACACCCGCCTTGCCGAGCGCGTCGACCGCCCGGGCCAGCACATCCTTCACCGCCGGCACGACCGGGCAGTGGACGTCGTCGAGCACGTATCCGATCCGGTAGCTCGCCAGCCGGTCTCGCCGGGCCGGGGGCAGCGTCCAGCGGTAGGCCAGCGCGTCCTCGGCCGGAGGCCCGCCCACGACCTCGAGCGCGGCGGCGAGATCTCGTGCGCTCCGAGCCATCGGCCCCAGGACCGCGAGGTCGTTCGGCGGCTGGGGGCCGGTCGCGGGCAGGGGCGGGATGTGGCCGGTGCGCGAGATGACGCCGATCGTCGTCTTGTGCCCATAGACGCCGGTGAAGTGCGCGGGGATGCGGATCGATCCCCCGATGTCGCTGCCCATCGAGAGGTACCCGAGGCCCGCCGCCAGCGCCGCGGCGCTGCCGCCGCTCGATCCGCCCGGAGTGCGGGCCAGGTCCCAGGGGTTGCTCGTCCGGCCGTAGATCGGGTTGTCGCTCTGCCAGTCCGCGAGCCTCACCGGGACGTTGGTGTTGCCGAGGACGATGGCGCCGGCGGAACGCAGGCGGGCCACGGCGTCCGCGTCCTGCGCGGGCAGGCGGCCCCTCAGCTCCTCCAGGCCCACCGTCGCCGGGACGCCACGGATCTCGAACGACTCCTTGACCGTGATCGGCACGCCATGGAAGCGCCCGCGGGCGCCCCCGCGGGCGAGCAGCTCGTCCGCGGCGCGGGCGACGGCGAGGGCCTCGCCGCGCAGCAGGTTGACGATCGCGTTGAGGGACGGGTTGCAGCGGTCGATCCGCTCGAGCACCAGCCGCGTCAGCTCGACGGAGGAGATGCGGCGCCGCCGGATCGCCTCGGCCGCCTCGAGGGCGCTGGCGAACTCGAGCCGCGGCGCCGTGCTCGCGCTCGGTTCGGCTCCGGATCCTCGAAGCAGGGCCGGCCAGAGGCGCGGGCCGCAGGAGGCGAGGGCGCCTTCCAGGACCTGCCGGCGGGAGACTTCGGGGGGCCACACCATGGCGGCATTATAGGTGGCCGGCCCGCGGCGCACGGTTGACCCCTTCCCGGCCGTGTTGAATGATGGCGCCGCTTGATCAAGGACCCCGTCTTCCTCCTGGCCTATCTGGCGGGTGTCGTCGGCCTCGTGTTCCAGGTCGCCCGCCTCCCGGCCCTGCGGGGCCTCTTCGACCGCCTCCCCGCGCTCGTCTGGACCTATTTCATCCCCATGCTGTCGACCTCCGCGGGCCTCATCCCCGACGACAGCCCGCTCTACCGGGCGCTGGCCCGCTACCTCCTGCCGGCGAGCCTGGTCCTGCTGCTGCTCTCGTCCGAGCTGAAGGCCATCGCCCGCCTGGGTCGCACCGCTCTCGTGGTGATGGCGGCGGGCTGCCTGGGTGTGGCGCTCGGCTGCATGGCGGCGTTCGTCCTCCTGCGCCCCTGGCTGCCTTCCGAGGCGTGGAAGGCGGCGGGAGCCCTAGCGGGGACCTGGATCGGGGGCAGCGCGAACCTGATCGCGGTCGGCGCCACCCTCGGCCTTTCGCCGGAGCTGCAGGGCGTCATCATCATCGTCGACACCGTGGTCGGCTATACCTGGATGGGGATACTCATCTCGCTCGCCGGCCACCAGGACCGCTTCGACCGGTGGAACGGCGCCGACCGCTCCGCGGTGGACGGGGTGGGCGCGCGTCTGGCCGATCGGAAGGCGAAGTCGTCCCGACCCCTGGCCGTCGCCGACGCAACGCTGATGGTCGGCCTCGCGGTCGTCCTCACCGCGGCCTGCCTGTGGGTGGGCGGCCTGCTCCCGCCCGTCGGCAAGGTCCTCAACCAGTTCTCGTGGGCGATCATCATCCTCACCACGGTCGCCCTCCTGCTCTCGCTCACGCCGCTCTCCCGCCTGGAGGAGGCGGGCGCCTCCACGCTTGGCTACGCCGGCTTCTACCTGCTGCTGGCCTCGGTGGGCGCGCAGGGAGACCTGCGCAAGGTGGCGTCCCACCCGCAGTTCGTGCTCTTCGGCGTGATCGTCATCGTCGTGCACGCGCTCCTGACCCTGGGCGCGGTCCGCCTCCTTCGCGCGCCGTTGTTCTTCTTCGGCGCGGCCAGCCAGGCCTGCGTGGGCGGATACTCCTCCGCTCCCATCGTGGCCGCCATATATCAGCCCGCGATGGCGCCGGTGGGCCTGCTGCTGGCCGTGCTGGGCAACGTCATCGGGACCTACGCCGGCCTGCTGGTGGCGCAGGCGCTCTCGGGCCTGGCCACGTGAGCGCGCTCCTCCTCCTGGCCCTCCTCACCGCTCCTCCCGACACGCTGGTCGTCGGCCTCACATCCGATCCGGTGTCGCTCGATCCCCACCGCGCCACCGACCTCGTCTCCGCCGCGGTGGCGGCCAACGTGTGCGAGCCTCTGGTGCGCTACCGACCCGACGGCAGCCGGCCCGAGGCCGCCCTGGCCACGAGCTGGGCGACCACCGACAACCGCACGTGGACCTTCACGCTCCGCCAGGGCGTGCGCTTCCACGACGGGGCGCCGCTCGACGCCGCGGCGGTGGTGGGGAACCTGGAGGACCTCCGCCGACGGCGGGGTTTTCCCGGCCGGGCCGTGCCGGCCGGCCCCTTCGTGGTCACCGTGACCCTCGACCAGCCCAATGCCGCGCTGCTGGCCACGCTCTCGCAGGCCTTCTATGCGCTGCAGAGCCCGCGCCAGATGGGCTCGCGCCCTTCCCGGCCCATGGTCGGCACGGGGCCCTTCCGCCTGGCTTCCGCCCAGCCCGGGCGCATCGAACTGGTCGCCAACCCCGACTATTGGGGAGGCGCACCCCGGCTGCGCCATGTCGTCTTCCGGCGCCTGGCCGACCAGAAGTCCCTGGTGACCGCGCTGACCGCGGGCGAGGTCGACGTGACGACCGCCGTCGGGCAGGACACGGTGGGCCGTCTGCGCGGCCAACCCGGGATCACCCTCGACTCGCAGACCGGTCCCAACATCGTGTTCCTCTGCCCCAACAACGGGCGCCCGCCCTTCGACGATCCGCGGGTCCGCCAGGCGCTGGCCCGCGCCGTCGACCGGCGGGCCCTCGTCCGGGAGGCCCTCGGCGGCCACGGCGTCCCCGCCCGGAACCCGCTGCCGCCCACGCTGTGGGCCTACGCGACGCGGACCAAGGAGCTGGTCCTGGACCGGGCGGCCGCCCGCCGCCTCCTGGCCGAAGCGGGTTACGCCGACGGCTTCGACACCACGCTCATGACCGTCGACGCCGCCCGCCCGTACCTTCCGTCGCCGCTGCGCCTGGCCGCCCGCGTGCGCGACGACCTGGCGCAGGTCGGCGTGCGGGCCCGGCTCGAGCAGGCCCGGAGCTGGAAGGACTACCTCGAGCGGGCCACCAAGGGAAGCTACGCCCTGGCCATCCTCGGCTGGCAGGCCGACACGACCGACCCCAACGACTTCCTCTCCGCCCTGCTCGCCTCCGACTCGGTGGGAGCCACCAACCGCAGCCGTTACCGGAGCCCGGAGATGGACGCGCTGCTGAAGCAGGCCCGGCAGCGCGGCGACCACCGCGAGCGCGCTTCCCTCTATCGCACGGCCCAGGAGCTGTTCCAGAAGGACATGCCATGGGTGCCGCTCTACCACGTGTCGCTCTTCACCGCCTTCCGGCGGGCGGTCCACGGCGTGTCGGTGGACTCCACGGGCCTGCTGAGGTACGACAAGGCATGGAAGCAAGAATGACCGCGGCCCTGTCGCTCCTCGTCGCGGGCCTCGCCGTTCCCGGCGCGCCCGCCGGGAAGCAGGCCGCGCTCTGGGACAAGCTCCGCTCCCGCATCGAGACGGTCGATCGCGGTCTCGACGGCGTGCTCGGCCTCTCGGTCAAGGACCTGAAGGGCGGGATGACGCTCGAGATCCGGCCTCAGGAGCCCTTCCCGCAGGCCTCCTCCATCAAGCTGGCCGTGCTGTACGAGCTCTTCCGGCAGGCGGAGGAGGGCCGCGTCGACCTCCGGGAGCTGACGCGACCGCCCCTGCCGCGCGTCCGCGGCGGGGGCGTGCTCCAGGAGCTGGGCGACCGGCTGAGCCTCACCTGGCGCGACCTGGCGGTGCTCATGATGGGGTGGTCGGACAACGCCGCGACCAACGTGCTCATCGACCGGGTCGGGATGGAAGCGGTCAACCGGCGCCTCGACTCGCTCGGCCTGCGCGCCACCCGCCTGCGGCGCAAGATGATGGACCTGGAAGCGGCCCGCCGGGGCGACGAGAACGTCTCGACACCGGCCGAGATGCGGCAGCTCGCCGAGGCGATGTACGCCGGGGCCGGCCTGTCGAAGGAGAGGGTGAAGGACCTCCTGGCCGTCATGGCGGTACCCAAGGACTCGCCATTCCGGGTGCCGCTCCCGGAGGACCTGGTCGTGGCCGACAAGCCGGGGAGCCTGGAGGCGGTGCGCTGCGTGACCGCGATCGTAGACCTGCCCGGCCGCCCTTACGCGGTCTCCATCATGACCACCTACCTGCGGCATGACGCCGACGGCGAAGCGGCCATCAAGCAGATCTCGTCCGCCCTCTACGAGACGTTCGACCGCCTGGCCCGCTCCAGCGACCTGGGACGGGTGATCAGCGAGAAATGAAGTTGTTCTCCGTCCTCTGCGGCCTCTGCGGCCTCTGCTTTGAGAGGCAACTCAGAGCTCCGTTTGCACCACGTCCTCGAACGTCTCCCGCCGGCGGATGAGGCGGACGCGGCCCTCCTCGACGAGCGCCTCGGCCGCCCGCGGGCGCATGTTGTAGTTGGAGGACATGACGAAGCCGTAGGCGCCCACGTCGCGCACCGCCAGCAGGTCGCCCGGGTCCACGTGCTCGAGGTTCCGGTCGCGGGCCAGGAAGTCCCCCGTCTCGCACACAGGACCGACGATGTCCACCCGGCGCGTGTCGCCGCCCTTCGAGACGACCGGCTCCACGCGGTGGAACGCCGAGTACAGGGCCGGGCGGAGGAGGTCGTTCAGCCCCGCGTCCACGATCACGAAGCGCTTGCCCCGGTTCTCCTTGAGGTAGAGGACGCGGGTCAGCAGCGCTCCGGCGGGACCGACGATCGAGCGGCCCGGCTCGAGGATCAGCGCGAGGGGAAGGCCGGCCAGCAGCGGCAGGATTCGGGCCGCCAGCGCCGCCGGCGCGGGAGCGCCTTCGCCCTCGTAGTCGATACCCAGCCCGCCCCCGACGTCGATCGTCCGCAGCGCGAACCCGGCGTCGAGCAGCCGGCGGGAGAGAGCCACGAGGTCGCGCACCGCCTGCTCCATCGGCTCCAGGTCGGTGATCTGCGATCCGATGTGGCACTGCACGCCCGAGACTTCGAGGCCCGGCCGCGCCCGCGCCCGCTCCAGGATGCCCGGGGCGAGCGCGATGTCCACCCCGAACTTGTTCTGGCGGAGGCCGGTCGAGATGTAGGCGTGCGACTTGGGGTCGATGTCGGGGTTGACCCGGAGCGTGACGCGCACGGTCCGCCCCCGCGCGGAGGCGGCGCGGCTGATCCGCTCCAGCTCCTCTTCGCTCTCGGCGTTGAACTCGCCGATGCCGGCCTCCACGCCCTGGACGATCTCGGCTTCCGTCTTCCCGACGCCCGAGAACACGATGCGGTCCGGCGGGAACCCGGCGCGGAGGGCGGCCTCCAGCTCGAACCCGGATACGATGTCGGCCCCGGCGCCCAGGCCGGCCAGGATGCGCAGCAGCGCCCCGCTGCCGTTCGCCTTCAGCGCATAGCAGATGCGGTGGGGCACGCGGGCGAACGCCTGGTCGTACTCGGCGTAGGCCGCCTCCATCGCCGACCGGCTGTAGAGGTAGAGCGGCGTGCCGAAGCGGCCCGCGGCCTGCTCGAGAGGGACGCCGTCGCAGGCGAGCGCGCCGCCTTGGCGCTGGAAGCCGCCCGGCATGCTCAGGTTCGGCGGCCCTCGGCGCGCAGCGCCGACGCGGCCACCCCGGAAAGCCCGATGAGGCCGGCGACGTTGGGAAAGATCTGCAGACCGTTCATGAGGTCGCCCCACGCCCACACCGTGTCGACCTTGCTCACCGCCCCGAACACGATGAGGCCGCAGTAGACCCACCGGTAGGGCAGGGTCACCCGGGTTCCCATGATGTATCCGAGGAACTGCTCACCGTAGTAGGCCCAGCCGATGAGCGTCGTGTAGCCGAAGAGGAACGCGCAGAAGGCCACGATCCACCCGCCCACGACCGGTATGGACGTGTCGAAGGCGGCCGCCACCACCGCCGTGCTGGTCAGCCCCGACCGCCATACGCCGCTCACCAGGATGGTGAGGGCGCTGATCGAGGAAGTGACGAACGAGACGATGAAGACCTCCATCACCGCGTTCAGCCCCTGCTGCACCGGCTCCTGGCTGCGGGCCGTGCCGTAGGCGACCGCCGCGGTGCCGTAGCCCGCCTCGTTGGCGTAGATCCCCCGGGCCAGGCCGTAGCGCATCGCCACCCGGATCCCGATGCCGGCCGCGGTCCCGACGGCGGCCCGGGTCGAGAACGCCTCGCGGAAGATGAGGGCGAAGACGCCGGGCACCGCGCCCGCGTGGGTCAGGATGACGATGATCCCGCCGGCCAGGTACAGGAAGACCTTGAGGGGCGCCAGCCGCTCGGCGGCGCGGCCGATGGACTTGATGCCGCCGATGACCACCAGCCACGTCAAGACCGCGACCAGGATGCCCGTGACCCAGGTGGGGACGTGGAACTGGCTCTGCCACACCACCGCGATCGAGTTGGGCTGGGTGAAGGGCGTGGTGGTGAGCGCCGCCACTCCCGCGACCAGGGCGTAGGTCCAGCCGAGCCAGGGCGCCTTCAAGCCGTCCCGGAGGTAATGCATCGGCCCGGCCGAGAGATGCTCGCTCGACAGGACGCGGAAGCGGATGCCGAGCACCGCCTCGGTGAACTTGACGGCGGTGGCGACGAAGCCGTAGCACCAGATCCAGAAGACCGCTCCCGGCCCGCCGGTGACGACCGCCGTGGCCACGCCGGCGATGTTGCCGGTGCCGATGGTGGCGGCGAGCGCGGTCATGAACGCCTGGAAGGGCGTCAGGGCCCCTAGGGCGCCCGACTGGGCGGCGGGGACCATGGCGCGTACCGCGTCGGGAAAGCGCACAACCTGGACGAAGCGGAGTCGGATCGTCAGGAAGACGCCGGTGCCGAGCAGGAGCGCGATCGTCCACGGGCCCCATACCGC
>QHVM01000102.1 GCA_003223555.1 Acidobacteriota bacterium
ACTCATGCCCGACGCCGGTAACCAGGGAGCGGTGAACTCGCAAGGGAACTGCGTGCCAGAACGGCTGCGGAATACCTCGCCAAGCTGAAGAAAGCAGACCCACGGGTCGCCGAGTACTACCAGAAGCTGTGCGAGATCACCCATCCAAATGCAATGTCTGTTCTCTGTTTCGCACGCTACGAAGATTCCGACTGCACTGTGCGTTTTGACCCCGCAGCCGAGGCTCAGAACCTTGAGGACCTCCGCGTCGAAGGAGTGCCGCTGATGCCGCTCCTAATGGCGCTTGGCGTCACTACACCATTGCTCATCCTCAAAGTACTGAACGCCGTGGCGCCTTCGGACTTCCATACACCGTTTGCCGAAACAGTTAGACTGGATGCGCCGGCTTGGCTGCAAATTGAGCAGCTCCTAAGAAGTAACAAGTCGGTACATTGACAGTGCGGCATCTAACAAGCGCATGAAGCTGACGAGCGCGCGCCATGCTCGGAGCCGCGCGCTCGCAGCTTATGCGCAGTGTTAGACGGCAATAGCAACGATTAAGAGACGCACTTGCCAAGGTATTGGGTGATCGCTCCGTTCGACGCCAGGCAGCGCGAGTATTGGGAACGCGTTTGGGCTTCGGATCTCGCGAACTGCGTGATCTCCATTGAGTGGGCTGACGGGTATCCCGCGGGCCGTCGAACTCTTCCCGGGAAGAGTCGTCACCGTCGCCGTGTGAGGCGGCCGTCAGCTCAACCTAGCGCGACAACAAGCCGGCGCTGGCCAGGAACTCCCGGGCGACGTCGGCGGGGCGGCGGTGCTCGCCGTCCACCGCGTAGTTCATGCGCCGCATCGCCTTCTCGTCGAGGCGGCCGGCGAGAGACTCCACCGCCTCGAGCATTCCCGGGTGTCGACGCAGGGACTCCTCGTTCATCACCGGCACCGCGTCGTAGGGGGGGAAATAGTGGCGATCGTCCTCGAGCACGACCAGGTCGAGGGCGGCGATGAGGCCGTCGGTGGCGCTTCCCACCACGAGGTCGACCTTGCCCTCGGCCAGCGCCTGGTAGAGCAGGCCCAGGTCCATCTCGCGCGGCGGGAGCGCGAAGCGGAAGCCGTAGGCGCGCAGCAGGCCGGGCATCCCGTCCGGCCGCTCCAGGAATTCCCCGAAGAGACCCACGCGCAGCGTGGCGGCGTGGGGCGCCAGGTCCGAGATCCGCCGGACGCTCTTCGCCTCGGCGTCGGTACGCCGCATGACGAGGGCGAACGTGTTGTTGAAGCCGAGGGGAGAGCCCACGCGCAGGCCCATTGCCGCGTAGGCGTCCCGAACGGTGCGGAGGACGACCGCCGGGTCGGAAGTGGCCGGCCGTTTCAGGATGTCCGTGAGCGCGGTGCCGCTGTACTCGACGTAGAGGTCGATCTGTCCCTGGCGGACCGCGGCGTGGCACAGCGAAGTGCCGCCGAGGTCCAGCCGGCGGTCGACCGCGAAGCCGAGCGCCTCGAGGCGCGCGGCGAGGATCTCCCCGAGGACCACCTGCTCGGTGAAATTCTTGGAGCCCACCACCACCGCTCGCGACGCTCCGGGGGCGCGGGCCAGGAGCGCCACCCCCGCCGCCGCGACGGTCACCGCGGCGAGGATCGCGGCCGCCCGCCCCGGCCGGGCGCTCCTCTGCACGGCCCCGAGCAGGCCGTCGGCGATGAGGGCCAGGGCCGCGGCCGGAATCGCCCCGGCCAGGATGAGCCGCGTGTCGACGGTGGCGAGGCCCCGGAAGACGTACGTGCCGAGGCCGCCGGCGCCGATCGCGGCGGCGATGGTGGCCGTGCCCACCGAGACGACCGTGGCCACCCGCACGCCGGCCAGGATCACGGGCAGCGCCAACGGCAGTTCCACCAGGCGCAGCCGCTGGCCGCCGGTCATGCCCATGCCGGTGGCCGCCTCCAGGACCGCCGGGTCCACCTGCTGGATGCCGGTGCACGTGTTTCTCAGGATGGGTAGCAGCGCGTAGAGCACGAGGGCCACGATGGCGGTGCGGACGCCGATGCCGCCGATGAACGGCACGGGGATGAGGAAGCCGAAAAGGGCCAGGCTGGGGATCGTCTGGGCGAGGTTGGCCAGGGCGAGGACGGGCCGGGCCAGGCGTGGCCGGCGGGCCAGCGCGATGCCGACGGGAACGCCGACCGCCACCGCGATGCCGGCCGAGACGAGGACCAGCAGTACGTGCTGGCCGACGAGGAGGGCCAGCTCGGCTCGCCGCTCGGCCAGGAAGCGGAGCAGCCTCACGCGGAGCGCCTCACGGCAGCGCGGCGGCGATGAAGTCGGCCACGAAGCCGGGCTGGGGCGACTCGCGGATCTGTCCGGGCGCGCCCCGCTGGAGCAGGCGCCCGCGGTCCATCACCGCCACCTCGTCGCCGAGCCGGAACGCCTCGCTCACGTCGTGGGTGACGAGGACGACGGTCTTGCCCAGCCGCGACTGCAAGCCGCGGAACTCTTCCTGCAGGCGGCGCCGGGTGAGCGGGTCGAGCGCGCCGAAGGGCTCGTCCATCAGCATCAGCGGCGGGTCGGCCGCGAGGGCGCGGGCGATGCCGACCCGCTGGCGCTCACCGCCCGAGAGCTGGGCCGGCCGCAGCGGCGCGAAACGGGCCGCATCCAGGCCGACGAGGGCGAGCAGCTCCCGGGCCCGGGCCGCGCGGCGCGCCTCGGGCCAGCCCAGCAGCTCCGGCACGAGGGCCACGTTGCGCTCGACGGTGAAGTGGGGGATGAGCCCCGCCTCCTGGATGACGTAGCCGGTGCGGCGGCGCAGCTCGATCGGGTCCCACGCGAGCAGCGGGCGGCCGAGGACGATCACCTCGCCCGAGTCGGGCTCCACGAGGCGGTTGATCGTCTTGAGGGCGGTCGTCTTGCCCGAGCCGCTCGTGCCGAGCAGCACGAGCACGCGGCCTTCCGGGACGGCGAGCGAGACGCCGTCGAGGGCGACCGCCCCGGCCGGGAAGCGCTTGCGGACGTCGACCAGCTCGACGGCGGCGGTCACGGCCGGGCGGCCGAGCCCCACTCGAGAGCCAGCTCCTTGCCGTCGACCCGCGCTCCCAGCCGCCGCGTCTCCCCGGGCCGGAAGGCCGCCCGCAACCGCCGGGAGAGCGTGAGGCCCTCGCCCTGGACCTGGACCCGCACGCTGTGCGTGCCGGCGGCGAGGTCCAGGACGGCCGCCTCGCTTCCCCGGCGGCTGCGGAAGACGAGCAGCTTCTTCGTGACCCGGCTCTCGAGCGCCTGCGCGAGGACGCTCTTCTCGTCGACCCAGACCTTCAGCGTGCCGCTCTTGAAGGGGTGCTCGAGGGTGAGCACGAGGTGGGACGGCGAGGGCGCCGGCGAGGGTGCCGTCACCGCGGCCGCCTCGCCGACCGGCGACGAGGCCGGGCGGCGGCTGGAGATCGTGAGCAGCGCCAGCGCGGCGGCCAGGACCAGGCCGGCGAGGACGATCGCCTCCCGGCGGCCCCAGGGCACGGCCGCCGGCGGCGCCGCCGGGGCGTTCCGCGGGACGTCTTCGTCCAGGCTCAAGGGCGCGGTGGGCGGCCCCGCCCACTCCGGCGGCGAGGTCAGGCGGTGGCGCAAGGGCCGGCCGGCCAGGGCGTCCTCGATGTCCTCGGCCATCGTGCGGCCGTCGGCGTAGCGGTCGGAAGGCCGCTTGGCCAGCGCGCGCATGACGACCTGGTCGACGGCCGCCGGCAGCTCGCGCGCGAACTGCGACGGCGGCGGCGGATCGTGACGCGCCACCCGGTTCAGCACCGCCGGCACCGTGGATGCGTCGAAGGCCTTCGCCCCGGTCAGCATCAGGTAGATCACGCTGCCGAGGGAGAAGATGTCGCTCCTCCCGTCCACCGCTTCGCCCAGCGCCTGCTCGGGCGACATGTAGGACGGGGTGCCGAAGAACTCGCCGGCCGCGGTGAGCTGCGACGTGGCGAGCTTGGCGATGCCGAAGTCCATGATCTTGGGGTCGCCGCTGGGCAGCACCATGACGTTGCCGGGCTTGATGTCCCGGTGGATCACGCCGCGCGCGTGGGCGTGATGCAGGGCCTCGGCCAGGCGGCCGCCGATGCGCAGCGCCTCCCGCCATTCCAGGGGGCCGGTGGCGGCCAGCTCGGACAGCGTCTGACCCTGGAGGTACTCGAACGCGATGAAGAGCGCGCCCGTCTCGGCATCACGGCCGACGTCGTGCACGACCACGATGGCCGGATGGGAGAGGCCCGCCGCCACGCGCGCCTCGCTCAGGAACCGCTCCTCGAACGCCTTCTTCTGCTCCTCGGGCAGCGGGAACACGGTCTGGACGGTCTTGAGGGCGACGATCCGGCCCAGGGCCGGGTCGAGAGCGCGGTAGACGACCCCCATCATGCCGCGCCCTATCTCGCCCTGGATCTGGTACCGCGCGAGCGTCTCGGGGTTCGGCACGGGGCCCAGAATGATACCGACTTTATAATCCCCGTGGGATGCGCGGAGGGCGGGCATGAGGCTGGGACCGGACGTTCTCCGCGACCCCGCGCGGGCCTCCCTGTGCGAGTGGCTGCACACCGACGGCCTCGGCGGTTACGCCTCGTCCACCGCGGTGGGCCTCAACACCCGCCGCTACCACGGGCTGCTGGTGGTGGCGACCCGGCCGCCGGTGGGCCGCATGGTGCTCCTCTCGAAGCTCGAGGAGACCCTCGGCGTGGGCGGCCGCCGTTACGACCTGGGGACCAACGCCTATCCGGGCGCGATCCATCCCCGCGGCTTCGAATGGGCGGCCTCGTTCGAGCTGGACCCGCTGCCCACGCTGACGTGGGAGGTCGAGGGGGGGATCTTCTCCCGCACCGTGTGCCGCGTCCACGACGAGCCCCTGACCGCCGTGGCGTACCGTTACGACGGCGCGGGCTCGCCGGTCCTCGAGCTGAGGCCGCTGCTCGCCTACCGCGACCACCACGCGCTGCAGCGCGAGAACGCGGCCGTCCGGGCCGCCGGGGACCGCGAGGGGACCGACGTCGTCCTGCGTCCCTACGACGGCTGCCCGCCGCTGCGCCTCCGGCTGCCGGGCTCGACCTGGATCCCGGACGGCCTCTGGTACCGCGCCTTCGAGTACGAGCGCGAGCGGGAGCGCGGCCTGGAGTTCCGGGAGGACCTCTTCAGCCCCGGCGTCCTCCGCGTGGAGCTGCTGCCCGGGCGGGCGGTCCACCTGCTCGCCTCGGCGGGCACGCTGGTCCCCGCGGTCAACGCGGAGCGGCTGATGGCGGTCGAGCGGCGGCGGCTGCGCGTCTGCGGGGGGGGCGGGGAGGGCGCGCTGCCCGAGCTGCGGCGGGCCGCCGACGCCTTCATCGTCCGCCGAGGCCTCGCCGGGCGGACCATCATCGCCGGCTACCCCTGGTTCGCCGACTGGGGCCGCGACAGCATGATCTCGCTGCCGGGCCTGTGCCTGGCCACCGGGCGCCCGGACGACGCCCGGGCCGTGCTCGCCGAGTACGCCCGCCACCTCGACGGCGGGATGATCCCCAACCGCTTCCCGGACGGCGGCGAGGAGCCGGAGTACAACGCGGTCGACGCCGCGCTGTGGATGGTCGTGGCGGTCGGCCGCTACCTCGAGGCGACCGCCGACGCCGGCTTCGTGCGCATGCGGATGGCCGATGCCGTGGCTTCCATCCTTGCCGGCTATCGCGACGGCACCCGCCACGGCATCCGGATGGACGACGACGGCCTCATCGTCCAGGGCGAGGAAGGCCTGCAGCTCACCTGGATGGACGCCCGGATCGGGACAGAGTGCGTCACCCCGCGCCGCGGGCGGGCGGTGGAGGTGCAGGCGCTCTGGTACAACGCGCTCCTCATCGGGGCCGACGTGGCCCGGGAGGCCGCCGAGCCCGCGCGGGCGCGCGAGTGGACCGCCCTGGCCGGCCGCGCGCGGGAGAGCTTCCTGCGGATCTTCTGGTCCGAGGAGCGCGGCTACCTCGCCGACGTGGTCGGCGCCGATGGCCAGCCCGACTATGCCCTCCGGCCGAACCAGCTCTACGCCCTGGGGCTGCCCCACGCGCTGCTCCCGCGCGACCGGGCGTTGCGCGTGCTCGACGCGGTGCGGCGCCACCTGCTGACGCCGGTGGGACTGCGGACGCTGAGCCCCGAGCATCCCGCCTATCGCGGGCGCTACGCCGGCGGGCCCGCCGAGCGTGACGCCGCGTACCACCAGGGCACGGTCTGGCCGTTCCTGGCCGGGGCATACTTCGACGCGGTCACGCGTGTCCACGGCGAGGCGGGCAAGGCCGAGGCCCGCGAATGGCTGGACGGCTTCGCCGCCCACCTCGAGGAGGCGGGGCTCGGCACCGTGAGCGAGGTCTTCGACGGCGACGCGCCCCACGCGCCGGGAGGCGCGATCGCCCAGGCCTGGAGCGTCGGGGAGATCCTCCGCGTGGCCGTGCGCACCGGCTGGCGGCCGGCCCTCGACCGCCGCTGACGCGAAATGGTGATACAAGGGGCCGAAATGACGCTGCCCGAGCACATCGCCCGCGTGCTCTCGCCCCATCTGGGCGCCGCCACCGCCGATGCCGTCGCCCACCATCTTTGCGCGAAGCACGAGGTCGGCGAGGGGCCCGTCGATCCGGAGAAGGCCCGCGCTCTCCAGGAGACGATCCGGCGCGGCCTGGTGGCGTTCGTCGGTGCCGAGCGCGCCGCGGAGCTGGCGCGCCTCTGCTTCGAGCCGCGCGCGGGAGCCTGACGGACGCCCCGTTGGACCGCCGCGTCCGTTACCGCTTCGGCGAGTTCTGCGTCTCGCCCGCCCGTCGCGTGCTGCTCCGCTCCGGCCGCGAGGTCCCGCTTATCCCGCGCTACCTCGACCTGCTGATCCTCCTCCTCCGGCGCCGGCGGGAGGCCGTCCACCGGCGGGAGATCTTCGAGACGGTGTGGAGTGACGTAGTGGTCTCGGACGGCGCGCTCAGCCAGGCCGTGCGCACGCTACGCCGGACGCTGGGCGACGACTCACGCGAGCCGGTCTACATCCGCACCGTCTCGCGTCACGGCTATCGGTTCACCTACGACGGCGTCGTCGAGGAGCCCGAGGACGATCCGCTCCCGCCCGCGCGGCCGGCCCCCGCGGCCGTCGCGCCGGTCTCGACCGCAGCCGCGGCGGACGCGCCCCCGGCCGACGCGTTCGAGCGCGCGCTCGAGAAGCTGCTGCGGGACGGCGATCCCGAAGAGCAGGCCGAGGCCGCCGAGGCGTTGCACGCGCTGGGCACCGAAGAGGCGCTGCGGCGACTGGACCGCCGGCCCGGACACGAGGCGGCCCGGGCCCGGCTGCGCGACGCGCGCTGGGAGGTGCCCGGGGCCGGCCCCGTCCCGCTCCTCGGCCAGCCGGGCGGGCTGGCCGCGGCCCGGATCCTGGCCACGATGCGCCTGAGCCGCGCGCTGGGGCTCGCCCGGCAGCGGTGGACGGCCGCCTCGGGCGGCGGAGCCGCCGCAGGCGCGGTGGCGGGCGCGCTCGGCGGCCTCGCCCTGCGCCTGGCCCCGGACTCGCACGCGCCGGCCAGCGTGGCGGTGACGCTCGCGCTCGTGGGCGCGATCGTGGGCGGCCTCGGCGCAGCCGGCGTCGGCGCCGGACTGGCCGCGGCGGAGGCGGTCATCCGCTCCCGCCGCGGTGCCGCGCTCGTGCTCTTCGGCGCGGTCGGGGGAGGTGCTATCGGGGCCGTCGCGAACCTCGTCGGACGGTGGGCGCTCCAGGGCCTGTTCGGACGGGACCTCGGCGCGATGGGCGGAGGGCTCGAGGGCCTGGCGATCGGCGCCGCGGCCGGCCTCGGCTACGCGCTGGCGACCCCGCGGAGCGAGGGCGGCATGGCGACGCCGAGGGGAGCGGAGCGCCGCTGGACGGCCGCACTCACCGGGCTGAGCTGCGCCGTGGCGGCGGTCGTGATCACGGCGCTGGGCGGCCACCTGGCCGGGGCGAGCCTCAACCTCATGGCCCGTAGCTTCCAGGGTTCCCACGTCGGGCTGGCCCCGCTGGCGCGGATGCTGGGCGAGCCGGAGCTGGGTCCCCTCAGCCGCGCGGTCATCGCCGCCTACGAGGGAGCGTTCTTCGGCTTCGGCCTCGCCCTCGGCCTGACCCGCCGCCCGCGCTAGGAGGAGGCGGAAAACCGCCCATGAAGGTCATTCGGTCCTTGGCTGAGCAGATGGGCGCGATCCTGAAGCGTGGCGGGCGAGCCAGGATGCGGCCTCAAGTACTACTTGAAGCAACTTGTTCTGGACCAAGTACGAAAGGTAACAACCTCGCGGTGTCAGGAAGCCTTTCGATGGTTCTCTCATACTGTCGACGCAGTGAGGTGTTGAGCGAAGCTCAAGTCGCTGGTGGGGGACTGGGAGGGGACCTATGAAGGGAAGCGTTCGACCGTCTCCTACCGGCTCGTCTCCAGCGGCACTGCGCTGATGGAGACGATGGAGACGTCCGACGCCAGCCAGATGGTCACCCTCTACCACCCGGACGGAGCGAGCCTGCTCATGACGCACGGCTCGCCTTCTCCCACGTGGACGCCGCCAGCCTGGCCTCTCCGGCCGCGCCGCACATGAGGCGGCTGATCCTGAGCTTCCCCGACTCCAGCCATCTGGTCCAGGAGTGGACCTCGACCCAGGGCGCGCAGGAGCACGTGGGCCGCTTCGAGTTTACGCGGAAGAAGTAGCGAGGCTCGATCCGGGCCGCCCCGCCCGCCGTCGGCGGCCTATAATGCGAGACGGACCCCGGGAAAGACCTTGTCCACCGTCTCACGCCGTCACGTGCTGGGTAGCCTGGCCGCCGGGCTCGGCGCCCCCGCCCTGCTCAGCGGTCAGGGGCGCTCGCGGCGCCTGCCGATCGCCTTCTCCACCCTCGGCTGCCCGGGGTGGACGTGGAAGACGGTCCTGGCCCAAGCCGATCGCTTGGGCTACGCCGGGATCGAGGTGCGTGGCATCGAGGGGGAGATGGACCTCACCAAGCGGCCCGAGCTTGCCGGCGACGGCCTGAAGCAGACGCGCCGCGACCTCGACGGCCTCGGGATCGTGATCACCGACCTCGGCGCGTCGGCGCGGATGCACGAGAAGGACCCCGCGGTGCGCGCGGCCCAGCTCGACGAGGGCCGCCGCTTCATCGACCTCGCCCATGCCCTCGGCGTTCCCTACGTCCGCATGTTCGGGGACAAGATGCCGCCGGACGAGCCGAAGGAGGACGCGCTGAAGCGCGTCGTGGACGGCTTCCAGCAGATGGCCGCCCAGGCGAAGCCGGCGGGCGTGACGGTGCTCATCGAGTCGCACGGCGACTTCACGCACTCGTCGGACCTCGAGACCGTCCTCACCCGGGTCGGGTCGGAGGCCTTCGCGCTTCTCTGGGACGCCCATCACACCTTCGTGGCCGGGGGCGAGGCGCCCGCGGACACCTTCAAGCGCCTGGGCCGCTTCGTGCGGCACACCCACCTGAAGGACTCGAAGCCGGAGGGCGGCGACCACCGCTACGTGCTCACCGGCACGGGCGTGGTCCCGGTGAAGGAACAGGTCAAGATCCTCGCGGCCAGCGGCTACAAGGGCTTCTACTGCTTCGAGTGGGAGAAGAAGTGGCACCCGGAGATCGAGGAGCCCGAGGTGGCCTTCCCGCACTACGCGAAGGTGATGTCGCAGTACCTGACCGAGGCCGGCGTCAAGGCCTGAAAGGGCTCCATGGCAAAGAAAGACACCCTCTCCCGCCGAGACTTCCTGGGCAAGAGCGGTCTGGCCCTGGGCGCCGTTGCCGCCCTGCCCGCCCTGCCCGCCATGGCTCCCGCCGCGGGGACGAAGCTGCCCCACCGGGTGCTCGGACGCACGGGCGTCGAGGTGCCGATCCTGGCCTTCGGCTGCGGCAGCCGCTTCCTCATGTACGAGGCGGAGGAGGCCGGCCTCGCCGCCCTCAACCGCGCCATCGACCTCGGCATCACCTACCTCGACACCGCCATCGACTACGGAGACGGCAAGAGCGAGACCCGCGTGGGCATGGTCATGAAGACGCGGCGGAAGGAGGTCTTCCTGGCCACCAAGATTCCCGGCCGTGCCCGCGCGCGCGACGCGGCCCTGCGGGAGGTCGAGGCGAGCCTGAAGCGGCTGCAGACCGACCACGTGGACCTGCTCCACATCCACAGCCTGGGCGGCGAGGACGACTTGGCGAGGATCGAGGCGCCGGACGGCGTCTTGAAGGCGCTCTACGAGCTGCGCGACCAGAAGGCCGCCCGGTTCATCGGCATGACCAGCCACACCGACGGCGCGGTGATGGCGAAGGCGATCGAGCGGAACGACCTCGACTGCGTGCAGATGGCCATGAACCCGGCGCGGGCCAACCGCTTCGAGGAGCTGGCCCTGCCCGCGGCGAGGGCGAAGAACCTCGGGGTGATCCTGATGAAGGTCACCGCCCAGGAGAAGCTGCTCGGAGCGGGCAAGGCGGAGACGGCGGCGCTCTTGCGCTACGCCTGGAGCCTGCCTGTCTCCACCGTGGTGTGCGGCATGCCGAAGCCGGAGTTCGTGGAGTCGAACGTCGCCTCCGCGCACGGCTTCGGGCCGATGCCGCCGGCCGAGATGGACCGCCTGCGGGAGCGGCTGGCGGGGGAGAGGGTCGCCCTGGAGCGCTTCTTCGCCGGCCACCACGACGGCGCGACGGCCTGACTAGATCGTCGCGGTGGCCTTCTCGATCTGGCCCAGCAGCTCCGCGTCGCTCCGGCTGTGCCCCAGCTCGGCCTCGACGTGCTTCCAGCGGATGACGCCGTTCTTGTCGACCAGGAAGTAGGCCCGCTTCGAGAAGAACTTGTCCTCGTCGAGCACGCCGTACGCGCGGCTCGCCTCGCGCTTGAAGTCCGAGAGGATGTGGTGCTTCATCGAGTGCTTGGCCCGGAACTCGTTGTGGGTGGGGGTGGAGTCCACGCTGATCGGCAGCACCACGGTGTCCTTCGACTCGAACTTCGAGTAGTCCTCGCTGAAGGCGCAGTTCTCGGCGGTGCACACGCCGGTGAAGGCGAGCGGGAAGAAGGCGAGGAGCACGTTCTTCTTGCCCTTGAACTGGGAGAGGCCGACCGTCTCCCCGGAGGTGGACTTCAGCGAGAAGTCCGGCGCCTTGTCTCCGACCTTGGGCTCAGGCATGGGCACACTTCCTTTCTCGGTGCAAGACCGCAGGTTACGTCGGGCCCGCGGGGGCCGTCAACCTGCCCGCGCGTGAAGCCGCCGCGGCCGTAGTAGAGTACGCAAGGAGGAGGACCACTCCCGTGCCCGATGCCGCCCGCATCCCCGGCCGCAACGAGCCTTGCCACTGCGGCTCGGGGAAGAAGTACAAGAACTGCTGTCTCGACAAGGACGAGGCCAAGGCCCGCAAGGCGCGGGCCCAGGCCGAGTCGGCGGCGGCGAAGGAAGCCGGCGCCTCCGAGACGCCCAAGGCACCGCCCCCCGCCCCGAAGCACAACACCCGCCAGCCCTGGAAAGGCCCGCAGAACCCGCGCGGCTTCCAGCGCATGAACATCCCGCGCCGGTCGGGTGGTAGCTAGGTGGCGGTCTTGCCGCCGGCGGCCGCTCCCTCGAGCCGTTCACATTGGATGAGGAGGGAATCATGAAGGTCACGGTCGGCCCCGGAGTCCCCGCCGCGCTGCTCGGCGCGGCCGTCCTGTTCCTGCCGGCATCGCCCGCCTGGTCGGACGACGACAGCCGCTGCCACGGCCTGCCGAGCCAGCCGCAGCTGAAGTCCGCCCTCGACGCCGCCGTCCAGGCCGAGACCAGCGGGCTCAACAACCACATGTGGGCCACGATCGTGAACCGGGACGGCATCGTGTGTGCGGTGGCCTTCTCCGGCGTGGACCGCTCCGCGCAGTGGCCGGGCAGCCGCGTCATCTCCGCTCAGAAGGCCAACACCGCAAACGCGTTCAACCTCGACAGCCACTCGTTCAGCAACGGGTCGGGGCAACCCAGTGGCCTGGCCCTCTCCACCGCGAACCTCTATTCGGCGGTCCAGCCCGGAGGCAGCCTCTACGGCCTCCAGCACAGCAATCCCGTCGACACCGACGACGCCTACCAGGGGCCTTCGTCCAGCTACGGCACCCCCAACGACCCGATGGTCGGTCACAGGGTCGGCGGCGTGAACGTGTTCGGCGGCGGCCTCGGGCTCTATGACTCCGCAAAGCAGGTCGTGGGAGGCGTGGGCGCCAGCGGCGATACCTCCTGCGCGGACCACAACATCGTCTGGCGGGTGCGGCACGCGCTCGCGCTGGACCACCTCGCCGGGGTCGCGGGCGTCAGCGGCGATCCCGCCCGTCCCGACAACATCGTGTTCGACATCGTTCCCAACCCCTTCGGGGGCACCGGCAACAGCGCGGGCGGCTTCGGCCATCCGACGTGCCTGAACACGTCCGGCTCGGAGACGCTGCCTCCCGTACGATGAGTGCCCGCACCGCGCGCCGGGGCTCGCCGGTCGAGAAGCGGCGGCTGGGACGCCGCGGGCCGGAGGTGTCGGCGGTCGGGCTCGGCTGCATGGGCATGTCGGAGTTCTACGGGCCGGGCGACGACGCGGAGTCGATCGCCACCATCCACGCCGCGCTCGACGCGGGCGTGAACCTCCTCGACACCGCCGACGTGTACGGCCCCCACACCAACGAGGTGCTGGTCGGCCGGGCCATCCGCGGCCGGCGCCCGGAAGCCGTGCTGGCCACCAAGTTCGGCATCGTGCGCGACCCGGCCGAGCCGGCCAAGCGCGGCGTCAGCGGCCGGCCCGAGTACGTGCGCTCGTCGTGCGACGCGAGCCTGAAGCGGCTGGGCGTCGAGACGATCGACCTCTACTACCAGCACCGGGTCGATCCGAGCACGCCGATCGAGGAGACGGTGGGGGCGATGGCCGAGCTGGTGGGCGCGGGCAAGGTGCGCTACCTGGGGCTGTCCGAGGCGGGGCCGGAGACGCTGCGCCGCGCCTGCAAGGTGCACCCCATCACCGCGCTGCAGAGCGAGTACTCGCTGTGGAGCCGGGACGTGGAGGACGGGGCGATCGCCGCCTGCCGCGAGCTGGGGATCGGCTTCGTCGCGTACAGCCCGCTCGGCCGCGGCTTCCTCACCGGCCAGATCAAGCGCTTCGAGGACCTGGCCCCCGACGACTGGCGCCGCGGCTCACCCCGCTTCCAGGGCGCGAACTTCGACAAGAACATGGAGATGCTGCGCCACGTCGAGCAGCTCGCGGCCGAGAAGGGGTGCACGCCCTCGCAGCTCGCGCTGGCGTGGGTGCTCTCCCGGGGGAAGGACATCGTTCCCATCTTCGGGACGAAGCGGCGGAAGTACCTGGCCGAGAACCTCGGCGCGCTCGAGTTCCGCCTGGACGAGCGCGACCTGCGCCGGATCGAGCAGGTCGCGCCGAAGGGCGCGGCGGCGGGGGACCGCTACGCCCCGGCCCTGATGCAGTACATCGGCCGCTGAGGGCGGGGAACGGGCGCCGTGCGATGAGGTCCGCGGTCTGGCTGGCGCTCGCCGGAGCCCTGTGGTCCCCGACCGCCGGTGCCCAGGTCCCGGTTCCGCCGCGCGAGGTGCCGAGCCTGGCCCGCCTCAGCTCGGACCTGGAGGCGCTCAGCGAGCGCATCAAGCCCGCGGTCGTCCAGGTCCTGACCACGGGCTACGCGCCGGGCGACGGCCTTCTCGTCAAGCAACGCGCCAGCGGCTCGGGGGTCATCCTCGATCCCGACGGGTACGTGCTGACGAACGCCCACGTCGTGCAGGGGGCGCGGCGCGTGCAGGTGGCGCTGGCCGGACTGGCCGGCGGCCCTCCGGGGGCCCGCTCGATCCTGAAGGCGCCGGGCCGCGTCGTCGGGGCCGTCGTCGTCGGCACCGACCGCGAGACCGACCTGGCCGTCCTCAAGCTCGAGGAGAAGGGCCTGCCGTCCCTGCCCCTGGGCGACTCGGAGGCCCTGCACCCGGGCGAGCTGGTGCTGGCCTTCGGCAGCCCGCTGGGCCTCGAGAACTCCGTGACCCTCGGCGTCGTGAGCGCGGTCGCCCGCCAGCTCCGGCCCGAGGACCGGATGATCTACGTCCAGACCGACGCCTCCATCAATCCCGGCAACAGCGGCGGGCCGCTGGTGGACGGCCAGGGCCGCGTCGTCGGGATCAGCACGTTCATCTACTCGCAGTCGGGAGGGAACGAGGGGATCGGCTTCGCGGCGCCCAGCAACATCGTGCGCAACGTGTTCGACCAGGTCCGCCGCACCGGGCGGGTCCACCGCGGCGAGATCGGCGTCCGCGTGCAGACGGTCACGCCGGCCCTCGCCGCCGGCCTGGGCCTGCGCCAGGACTGGGGCGCCGTCGTCGCGGACGTCGTGCCCGGCGGTCCCGCCGCCGAAGCCGGCCTGCGCATCGGGGACCTGGTCGTGAAGCTCGACGGGAAGCTCATCGAGAACGCCCGGCAGCTCGAGGTCGACCTCTACCCGCGCGCGCCGGGGGGCAGCGTGAGCCTGGAGGTGCGGCGCGGGGACGAGCGTCCGACCTTCGGGGTCCGCATCGTCGAGCGTCCGGGCGACCCGGAGCGCTTCGCCGACCACGTGAGCCCGCAGAGGAACGCGGTCGAGAGCCTCGGCGTGCTCGCCCTCGACCTCGACGACGCGCTCGCGCTGATGCTGCCGGGGCTGCGCGCCCGGACGGGAGCCGTCGTGGCGACCGCGGACGGCCGCTCGGGGTCCGATCCCCTCCTGCCCGGTGACGTGATCTACTCGGTGAACCAGGAGACCGTCAGCGGCATCGACAGCCTGCGCGCGGCGCTGGCCCGTCTCAAGCCCGGCTCGCCGGTCGTCCTCCAGGTCGAGCGGAGCGGCGAGCTGCGCTTCGTGGTGGTCGAGCCGGAGTAGTCCTTCAGGGCCTTGGCTTGCCCGCCGGGCGCGGACCGAGCGGCAGCCGGGCCCGGAGGGCGGCCCGGCTGAAGGGGATCGCGGGGGACGAGCTGAGCAGCTCGTTCACCACGTCCTGCGGGGGCCGGGCCGGGCGGGCCGGGCCGCGCTCGCCGAGCAGCGGCCACAGCTCCTCGCGCAGTCGCTCCGGCAGCACGTTCTCGAGGTACTCGAGGGCGGTGCCGCGCAGCGCGAAGTCCGGGCCCCGCAGCGCGCGCAGGGAGATGTTGAGCGGCTCGCGGTCGAGCGCAAGCGACAGCAAGGTGAAGACATGCTCCAGCTCCGGGCCGCCGTCCACGTTCCTCAGCTCGGCCCGCACCGCGGCGAAGACGGTTTCGCGCGGTACGGCGAGGTCGAGGTGCCGACCGGTGATCCCGGCCAGCGCGATCGCGCACTGCTCGCGGACGTCGACGCGCTCGTCCTGGAGGCCGAGCAGCAGCCCTTCGACCGCTCGTCGCGTCGGGCAGGCCTTGAGCACGCGGGGCAGCCGCCGGCGCACCGTAGGGTCCTGGCGCCGGTCGAGGAGCGCGTCGAGGAGCTGGCCGGTGACGGCGGTGGCCGCGGGCCGCAGCGCGCGCAACACGTCCAGGAAGAGGTCGTCCCGCCCCAGGAGCGGGACGAGGTGGGGCACGAGCGCGGCGAAGGGCTCCGGCGGCTCGCGCAGGACGGCGCGCACCCGGTCCTTGTCGCCCGACCGCAGCTCACGGATGGCGTCCAGCAGCTCATCGGATCCGGCGGCGCCAGCCGCTCCTTCGGATCCGGCCGGCGCTTCCGCTGCCCCGCCCTCCCGCACCCGGAGCGCCGCGATCTCGCGCAGCAGCGTCTGCCGGTCGAGGGCGCCGCTGGTCCGGGCGATGGTCAGCCGCGTGGACTCGTCCTGGACGTCGGACGCGTCGAGCCGGATCCGGCCCGCGCGCAGGCTCTGCTCGAGCGTGCGCACGTAGCCGCGGTGCAGCCGGCCGGTGAAGGCCAGGGAGCCGACGCAGAGGGCGGCGGCGAGCGCGAACAGGACCCGCACGGTGTGCGAGGGCGCCACGGCCACCACCAGCAGCGCGACCGCGGCCCCGCCGAGCGACCCGAGCTTGTCGAAGCCCACGTCGACGACCGCCTTGGTCGGGCGCTTCTCGGCCTCGGGCAACGGCGTGAAGAGCAGCTCGTAGCCGGAGCGGAAGAGCGAGCTGGTGTTGACGTCATGGCCGGCTCGAGCCAGGACGGCGACCCAGATCCGAGGATCGAGCAGCCCGAGCAGCGCCACGACGAACACCGTCGCCGGGCGCACCGCCACCGTCCCGGCCAGGCCGAGGGTGCGCAGCGAGGAGCGTGAGAGCAGGGCCTGGACCCCGAGGCTCAGGAGGCCGAACACCGTGTTGAGGATGGCGAAGAACGACATGAGCTGGGAGCCGCGGCTGAACGTGGCCGCGGCTTGCGACTTGAGGACGTAGTCGAGAAGGCTGTCGGTGACGGCGCCGAGGGCCACGACCAGGGCGAGGTCCCGCAGGTAGGAGACCCGGCGCAGCGTGCCGAGGGCGGAGGGCGCGACGGCGGGTAAGCCGGAGGGCGCGGCGGCGGCCGGGCCGGAGGCCGCCGTGGCCGCGGCCGGAGCATGGCTGCTTCGGAGGCGGAACAGGATCGCCATGGCGGCCAGGTTGAGGACCGCCATCACGATGAGCATGGTCGGCACGGGAAAGAGGCGGGAGGCGCCCCAGGCGAGGGCCCCCCCCGCAACGCCGCCGACGGAGGCGCCGAAGCCGATGCGGCCCACCACGCGCTTGGCCGTGTAGGGGTCGAAGCGCTCGTTGACGAGCGACCAGAAGCCCGAGAGGACGACCCCGCCGAAGAGCGCCAGGTGCAGGTAGACCGCGACCGCCGCCAGCCGGGGCGCGGCGAGGCACAGGACCCATTCCACGACCAGCAGCGCGCTCGACGTTCCCGCCAGGAGCGGCACGACCCGGAACGGGGACCGGCGCGCGAGCGCCCACGACACCACGCCCACCGCGGCCACGGAGGCGGCCGAGGAGGCCATCATCATCGCGGGCAGGAACGCGACCGGGAAGGTCGAGAGGAAGAGCGCGTCGCGCGCCGCGCGGCCCGCCGTCTGCTGGGCCACCAGCAGCCCGCTGACGAGCGTCGCGGCGAGGACCGCCCTGCGGCCCTGATCGTCGAGACCGGTATCCTTCATCGCGCTTGTCGCGGCCTATACTACCAACCCGTGTCGGAGCCGTCCCCGCGCGACACCACTGGAGATCCCGGCCGGAACGCAGTACGCTGTAGCAATCGAGCAAAGCTGTCCGGAGGTGACACATGTCGAAGCGCAGGGAGATCTCGCGGCGCGACTTCGCGTCCCGGTCCCTGATGGCGGTGGCGGGCGTCGCGGCGGGGAAGGCGGCCCTCGGCGGGCCGAAGAGCGGCGCAGGCCCGGTAGTGAGCGCGCGGGTGATCGGCGCCAACGACCGCGTGGTGGTGGCGAGCATCGGCATCCGCGGCCAGGGCGACGCGGTCAAGCGCGGCTTCGCCCGACTGCCCAACGTGGAGGTCAAGACCCTCTGCGACGTGGACGAGAACCTCTTCGCGGCGCGGGCCCGGGACCCGCACCTGAAGGACGTCGCGACCTTCCGTCCCGGCTACCAGCGTGACCTGCGCCGCGTCTTCGACGACAAGGACGTCGACGCGGTGATCATCGCCACCCCGAACCACTGGCACGCCCTGGCCAGCATCTGGGCGATGCAGGCCGGCAAGCACGTCTACGTCGAGAAGCCCGCCTCGCACACCGTGTGGGAAGGCCGCAAGATGGTCGAGGCCGCCGGCAAGTACGGCCGGGTCGTCCAGGTCGGGACCATGAACCGCAGCCGCCCGGTGGTGGTCGAGGCGATCAAGTACATCCACGGCGGCGGCATCGGCGAGGTCTACATGGCCCGCGGCCTGTGCTTCAAGCCGAGGCCCTCCATCGGCAAGTACCCCGACGGCCCCATGGCGCCCGGGGAGCAGTACAAGCTCAACGTCGAGGCGACCACGTACGAGCCGACCTACGACAACGCCTACCTGGCCAACGTCAGCTACGACATCTGGCTGGGCCCCGCGCCGCTGCGCCCGTTCAACCGCAACCGCTTCCACTACAACTGGCACTGGCACTGGGACTACGGCAACGGCGACACCGGCAACCAGGGACCACACCAGTTCGACGTCGCCCGCTGGGGCCTGCAGAAGAACGAGCACCCGGTGCGGATCCGCTCCGGGGGCGGCTACTTCGACGAGCACGAGTCGTCGCAGGAGACGCCCAACGTCCACAGCACGATCTTCGAGTACGCCGACGGCAAGATCCTCGAGTTCGGCACCCGGGGCGGCTACACCAACGACGAGGGAACCCAGAAGATCGGCAACCTCTTCTACGGGACCAAGGGCTGGGTCTGGATCGACGGCGACGGCCGCAAGTGGCAATCGTACCTGGGGCGCAAGGAGGAGAAGGGGCCGGGGGCCGACGTGCCCAAGGAGAAATCGGCGAGCGGCAGCGACCCCCTGGTGCTCACGAGCACCGAGTCGCCCCACTACCAGAACTTCATCGACGCCATCCGCGCCGGCGACCCGAAGGTGCTCGCTTGCGACATCATGGAGGGCCACCTGTCCTCGGCGCTGCCCCACCTGGCGAACATCTCGTACCGCGTGGGGCGGGCACTGACCTTCGACGGCAAGACGGAGACGGTGGTCGGCGACGCCGAGGCCAGCCGGCTGCTGACCCGGGAGTACCGCAAGCCGTTCGTGATTCCGGACAAGGTCTGAGCCGATGGTGGTCGTCACCGGGGCCACCGGCCACGTGGGAGGGACGCTCGCGCGCCGGCTGCGGGCGCGCGGCGTCCCCGTCCGCGCCATCGGGCGGAGCGCGCCTCACGAAGGCGTTCTCGGGCGCGACGGCGGTCTTCGCGATGGTGCCTCCCGACTACGGCACGCCGGACCATCGCGCCTACCAGCGCCGGGTCGGCGACGCGATCGCCACCGCCGTCCAGGGGGCCGGGGTGCCGCGCGTGGTGAGCCTCAGCAGCGTGGGGGCCGAGCGTGACTCCGGCAACGGCCCGATCGCGGGGCTGCACGACCTGGAGCAGCGCCTGGAGGCGGTGCCGGGACTCCACGCGCTGCATCTGCGTCCGGCGTATTTCATGGAGAACCACCTCCACGGCATCGGCCTCATCAAGGCCCGGGGGATCTACGGCACCCCGATCAAGGCAGACAGCCCGTTCGCGATGATCGCCACCCGCGACATCGGCGCGGCCGCGGCCGAGGTCCTGGCCGCGCCGTCCTTCACGGGCCGCTCGTTCCGCGAGCTGCTGGGCCCGCGCGATTACTCGATGCGCGAGACGACGCGGATCCTCGGCCAGGCGATCGGCCGGCCCGACCTGGCCTACGTCGAGTTTCCCTACGAAGACGCCCGCCAGGCCCTCGTCCAGACGGGGCTCTCGGCGGACGTGGCGCGGCTGTTCGTCGAGATGTACGACGGCTTCAACAACGGCCGCGTCCGGCCGGTCCAGGGGCGCCGGCCCGAGACGACGACCCCTACCACGCTGGAGCAGTTCGCGGCCGACACCTTCGCGCCAGCCTCGAAGGCCTGAGCGGGCGAATCGCCGTATACATCACGACCTTCCGTGACCGCCTGCACGGCTTCCAGCAGGCCTTGGCCGCCCACGGGCTGCGGCCGGGACCCTGTGCCGTGAGCCGGTGCGGCTCGTCGTGCGGGGCGGCGGCCAGCCCACCGTCACCGGACGGCGCGGCGGGGAGGAGGCGCGGTGGACGACGGCGTCGGCCGGCCGTCCACGGTGGCCGGCTCCATCAGCTCCACCCGCGTCCCGTCCGGGTCGAAGAGGTTGAGCTGGCGCTTGCGGTTCGTGCCCACCCGGACCTCCAGCGGTCGGGGGTAGGAGACGCGCGCGGGCCGCGCCTCCAGGAGCGCCCGGGCCTTCTCCATGTCGGGGACTTCCAGGCAGATGTGGTGCGCGGTGCCGCGGGAGCCCGGCGCCGGCCTCTCGCCGTAGAGCATGAACTCCAGGTAATCGTCGCCGTCCGGCACCTTGACGTTGACCCACGATAGCTCGGTCCCCGACCGGCTGCCCCGCCAGGTCTCCGAGAAGCCGAGGAGGCCGTCGTAGAACTGCGTGGCGGCCGCCAGGTCCCCGACGATGATCCCCACGTGGAGGATGCGCCGCGAGATCGGCATGAGGGGAGCCACGATTCCTTCGCTCACGTGCGCGCCGAGCGGGTATTGCACCAGCTCGACGGCATGACCTTCGGGATCGCGGACCGAGAAGCGCCGGCTGTCGTCTCCCCCGACTGCCAGCCGCTCGGGCACCTCCACGCCGCGGGACGCCAGGTAGCGGCGCATCGCCTCCGCGTCGTCGGTCTGGAGCGCGATGTGTTCCAGACGATCCTGATCTTCCGGCAGCCCGGGCAGCAGCTCCACGTACTGGCGCGGGTTCACGAGCACGGCCAGCTCCGCCGCATCGGTGGGTTGGACGGGCGGCGCGCCTACCCGGAGGCCCAGGAAGCCTTCGTAGAACGATCGCGCGGCCGTCACGCTGCTCACGCGGAAGGCCACGTGGGAGATGCCGAGGATGCGGGGGCGCGGCGGAGCGGTCGCCGGTGACGGCGCCGCGAGCGGCGCCGTCAGGAAGAGAAGAGCAGCCAGCATCCCCTCTTCTTACTACATAATGCGGGCCGGCCGCTCACTCTCCGCAGGAGGACGCCGCGTGGAATACGGGGATGCCTGCATGCTGTGGGTGCTGGCCAAGGCCGACGACGGCAGCCTCGAGGTCCTGGAAGGGCTGCCCGCCGGCGTGCGTCTGGCCCGCGGCGAGACGGCCGAGGCCTTCGACGGCCAGCCGCCCCCCGACGCGATCCTGGTCTGCTCGATCGGGCGCGACGTGGTGCGGGCCGTCCTGGCCGAGGCTCCCTCCGCGCGGTGGATCCACACGCGGTCGGCCGGCGTCGAGGGGCTGCCGCTTCCGGAGATCGCCGCCCGCGGCCTCGTCCTCACCAACGGCCGCGGGGCCTTCAGCCGGTCCCTGGCCGAATGGGCGATGGGCGCGCTGCTCTTCTTCGCCAAGGACTTCCGCCGGCTGGTCCGCAGCCAGGAGGCCGGGCGCTGGGAGCAGTTCGCGCCGCAGATGCTGGCCGGGCGCTGGGTGGGGATCGTCGGCTACGGCGACATCGGCCGCGCCGTGGCCACGCTGGCCGGCGCCTTCGGCATGCGGGTGCGCGCGCTGCGCCGCAGCGCGGGACTGCCGGGGTCCGGCCCGGCCCCGGACGAGATGCTGCCGCCCGGACGGCTGGCCGAACTCATGGCCCTCTCGGACGACGTCGTGGTGGCGACACCTCTCACCGCCGAGACGCGAGGGCTCGTGGGCGAGCGCGAGATCGGCGCGATGAAGCCGACCAGCGTGCTCGTCAACGTTGGGCGCGGCGCGGTCGTCCGGGAAGCGCCGCTCGTGGACGCCCTGCGCCGCCGGGCGATCCTCGGCGCCGCCCTGGACGTCTTCGAGACCGAGCCGCTCCCGGCCGGCCATCCCTTCTACACCCTCGACAACGTGCTGCTCTCCCCCCACTGCGCCGATCAGGTCCCGGGCTGGCTCGAGCTGGCGATGCACGGCTTCCGCGACAACCTGCTGCGCTTCCTGGAGGGCCGGCCCCTCGAGAACGTCGTCGATCCGTCCCGCGGCTACTAAACGTAGGCGGTCCTTTCCACTGTTTGCGCAGGTACAAGGGAACGCATGAGCGTGCCGGCCGGGAAGCTTCAATGACCCCTTGACAGCTGCGCCCCGCGTTCCTACATTCGAAATAGATAGTAGATCTGATAGCCATGAATAGATGCTCTCGTCACTCGACGGTCATATGAGTGTCGAATCAGGCATGATTATCGAACGATTCCCGCTCGACCCCGTCTTCTTCCTCTTCCATCTCCCTTTCTACGCACCTTCTGGGATCGACATGCTCGAGGAGGCAAGGGCCCATGTGCAAACGGGGATCGAGGCACGGGTTCGTCCAAAGGAACACCTGGCTCATCGGCGTCGGGATCTCGGTCGTAGCGCTCAGCGGAGTTGCTGAAGCGGTCGAGAAGGCGAGCGAGCA